>CAYZGO010000010.1:0-101436 GCA_964478075.1 uncultured Anaerolineales bacterium
CAGGGACAAAGGTGGCCCCAGGGACAAAGGTGGCCCAGGACCAAAGGCAATGACACTGGCGGGCTGAGTTCCACGACGGCCGCACGACTTTGGAAAAGCCCTGGGGGGATGAGGCCTCCATTGACAAGAGCGCAAAGGTCGGCTACAATCTCCCTGCAACTAGGTGTCCTACCCATCATTTCTCGATTCACATGCCGGGAGGTGCAAACCATGAAAGTAGTTTTCCGACCCCAGCGGGCCATCTGCGCACTCATGTTCAGCGGCAGTTGCACTGCCGCGGCTCCTGGCGCTGCTACGCCGCTGGTGCAAAGGCCGTGGAGACAACCCCGCAGTACAACTGCGGGGGAACGCGGGGACGTCGGTTGACTTTGGCAAAGCCCTGGGGGGATAAGGGTCTCCATTGACAATAGCGAAAAGGTCGGCTAAAATCCCCTTGCGACTGAGTCCGTTCACAACATCCCTTCATTCACATGCCGGGAGGTGCAAACCATGAAAGTAGTTTTGCGACCCCAGCGGGCCATCTGCGCGCTTGTGGTCATAGCGCTGTTAGCCCTATTCCCCAGCACAATTCCTTCTGCCCAGGCTCCAACTCAGACCCTGGCCCAACTGGGCGGCGCGAGCTATGCCGTTGCTGCGCTGGGCACAACGATCTACGCTGGCGTAGGGCCTAACCTCGTCCTGCTCTCCGCATCCGGCTCGGACTTGACGCCGGTGGGAAGCACGTCTCTCACCGAGATCGTCCAAGGCCTGGCCGTTGAGGGCGGCTATGCATACGTGGCTGCTGGTACGCAGGGGCTCCGCATCATCTCTCTGGCAGATCCAGCAGCGCCGTCAGAAGTCAGCGCCATAGCCACACCGGGCTCGGCCATGGCTGTGGCTGTTGCTACGGGGTATGCCTACGTTGCTGACGCTGCGGGCGGCATACGTGTGATTGATGTCAGCGACCCTGCCAGCCCCGTTGAGACAGATTCGCTGAGCACACCAGGAGAAGCCGTCGGCATAACGATCGCCGGCTCCTATGCGTATACCGCCGAGGATTGGGGTGGCCTACGTGTCCTGTCGCTTGTTGACCCAGCGCATCCAACCACGGTCGGTTCCTACACTGGAGCATATCAGGTGCTTGGTGTAGCGGTCGCTGGCCAATACGCCTACGTTGCCACCGGCGCGGAGGGGCTGCAAGTGCTTTCCCTGAGCGATCCAACGCACCCCGCTCTCCTTGACTCTGTGGAGACACCGGGCTTCGCCACTGCCGTGGCAGTCAGTTCACACGATGGTGCAAATGGCGCCACCCATGCCTACGTTGCTGCGCAGGGAGGCGGACTGCGTGTCATCTCGGTGAGCAACCCAACTGCACTGGAGGAAGTCGGCTCCTGCCCGACACCCGGTCAGGCCACTGACCTGGTGATTCACGATAGTCAGGTTTACGTAGCGGACGGAGCAGGCGGGATACATGCCATCAACGTCAGCGACCCCAGCCAGCCCACCTTGACCAACTCGTATTCCATTCTGAGCGATGCCTGGGACGTAGCCTCGAATGGCGGGTTCATTTTTGTTGCCTGTGGGGTGCTGGGTGTGCAGTCGCTCTCCTACGAGGCTGGGCAGCTCACTGTGGTCGATACACTCGATACGCCCGGCAGCGCAGTAAGTATTGCTCTATCAGATTCCTACGCCTATGTTGCCGACCGTGAGGGTGGTCTGCGCATCATCTCTGTGGCAGATCCAGCCAATCTGATTCCGTCTGGCCATATCTCCGAGACCGTCACAGCGAACGCCGTGGCTGTGCAGAACGGATACGCTTACGTGGCTGCTGCAGAAGCAGGTCTGTGGATCGTGTCCGTGCGCGATCCCGCTGATCCATCCACCCTCACTACGGTCAACACACCTGGATGCGCAATGAACGTCGCCGTAGCTGGGGAGTACGCCTATGTGGCGGACGGCGACGGTGGTTTGCGCGTCATTTCCATTGCCGACCCCTACGCAGCGCATGAGATTGGCGAGCACTTTGAGACCCCGGGCAACGCCTCAAGCATTGCCCTCATGGGAGAATACGCCTACCTTGCGGACGGCGCAGAGGGCATGCACGTGATAAACATCTCCAATCCCGCGAAGCCCGAGATAGAGGGAACTCAGCCCCTCCCAGGAGTTTCACTGGACATTCACGTGCTCAACAGCTATGCCTACGTGGCTGCCCAGGCAGCGGGCCTACACCTCGTTTCGGTCGAGATGCCCGAGTCACCTGCGCTCCGCCGCTCGATGCCCATTCCCGGCTTACCTACAAGCCTTGACATTCACGAGCTGCATCATCCCATATTCGTAGCCTCGCGGGATGCCGGCCTTGTCGTTGTGAACATGGAGCCAGGCTATCGGTCCTACTTGCCTGTCATTTTGAAGAAGATCTGACAAGGAGACCACCAGGCTGTGAGGCCCACCCAAACACTTGAGCGCACGTCTCATGAACAGTGACGACACCGGACCACGCAAGCTCTCGAGCGTCAGACTCACAGGCAGCACGCTTTTCAGGCGCATCGTCCTTATCCTGCTGCTGACAGTCGGCGCATATCTGCTGCTGCCGCGCCTGGCAGGTATAGGCAACGCCCTGCAGCTCGTACGCGAGGCGAATGGCTCATACCTCCTGGCCGCCATCGCCTTCCAGGCTTCGAGCGTCTTGTCTCACGCGTACGTTGTTCGCAAGGCACTACTGGCATTTGGGCCACGTACAGGCTTCTGGCATGTGTTGCAGATCGCACTGGCCGGTGCCTTCGCCACCTTGCTCATCCCTTCTGCTGGGCTTAGTGGTCTGGCGCTGCGCGCTAGATACCTGACCGAGAATGGCTACACAGTGGAAGCCTCGCTTTGCAGCTTTGTCCTTGAGTCTGTGGGCCTCGGCATAGCCCTCTCCACACTTGCGGCTGCAGCCTTTCTGCGGCTGACTCTGACTGGACAACAGGCACCATGGTGGGCCCTGGCCCTCCTTCTGAGCACGGTGCTGCTAGGAGGCGCACTGCTGGCTATTCTGGCGTACGCCCCGCGCAGTGGCGACCCGTTATCACGCTGGCTGCACACCTTACTGGGGCCCGTAAACAGGATACGGGCCAGGTGGGGCCGCCCCACGTTAGCAGCATCAGCACTGGAGCAACGACTTGATCACCTGCGCCAGGCTGTGCTCGCCTTGAACGCGCCTGCCAGGTTCCGCCTGCTGTTGGCAAGCCTTGCGCGTGCCCTGGGAGAGGTGCTGTGCCTACACATGACGCTCATGGCTTTTGGACAGGTTGTGCCGCTGCACGTGACCGTCATCAGCCACGCCCTGTCGGCGGCCTTGGGTTGGCTTTCCTCCTCACCGGGAGGATTGCTGGTCACCGAAAGCTCCCTGCCTGCTCTCCTGGCCAGTCGAGGGGTCCCCATCCGCGCAGCCATAGCTGCAGCGTTGGTCTTTCGGCTGATCGCCTTCTGGCTCCCCCGTGCTTTAGGCCTTGGGACCTGGTACAACCTGCAGAGGCATAGTAGTCGATCACTCTGGTGATGCCAAAGGTAGTCTAGCGACACGGAGATCTACGGATGAGCGTTCACGTCATTGCGCGTTCCATCAGCCGGCCGGTGCCTATCTCCGTGCCGTAGATCGTGGCCATCTTGATGATCGTGCCGATGCCATCGTTGTACAGCCAGAAGGCCACGATGAACTTGGTCAACTCGCGATACTGGCGGACATCGCGAAAGGTCTCGCCCAACCCCTGAAACGCGGCCCGGAAGGGACTGATGCGCTCTTCTATGCGTTCGGGTACCGGTGGCTCGGGAACGGTGCGCAGCATGGGGATGGAAAAGATGGCCCACCAGATGCCCACGCTGAGGAAAGAGAGTCTGGAAGCCATCTCCTGACTGGGCAGGCCGATCTTGTCCCAGAAAAGGATCATGGCAATGTTGATGGCCAGCAAAATGCCGCCACCCAGGTAGCCCAATGCGTATCCCTTGCTCGAAACGTAATCCATATCCTCAGGCTTGGCGATGTGCAGCAGCAGCGAGTCGTAGAAAACGTTCGCCCCACCGAAGCCGATGTAGCCCAGAACGTACAGCACCAAGGCCAGGAGCCAGTCCCGTGTGCTGACCACGACCAGCAACGACGTGAAAAAGATGCCAAAGGCCGCGAACAGGGCCAGGAAACGCTTCTTGGCCCCCCAATAGTCTGCGACTGCACCGAGGATCGGCCCCATCACCGCATTAATCAATAGGGCAAGAGAAGAGGTGTAGCCCCAATAGACCGTTGCCGTGTTCCCGGGCAATCCAGCACCAGCTACGGCCGCGTAGAATGTGGGCAATACGGCGGCCATGATAGTGGTGGCAAAAGCCGAATTCGCCCAGTCGTACATGCACCAGGCGTTGATGATTCTCCGATATAGCCTGTCCTTCATAGGTACAATTCCTTTCGCTGGTTCTGGCCTCTAGGAGCAGGGTAGCTGCATTGCCACAATGCAAATAAGCCGCGATGGGGCAACTGCGGCTCGTGGCTTATTGTACACCTTTGTCCTCACCAGTGAGGGAATCTGAGGAAGCAGTAAGCGGTTCCTTCTCTAGTAGCAGATAGACAGCCAGGATGCAAACGCTAACCACAACGGAACTATCTGCCAGATTGAAAACAGGCCACTCTTGCACAGGCCAGAAGTTGAGGTCAATAAAATCAATCACCTGCCCGTGCCAGAGGCGATCTGCCAGGTTGCCAAATGCTCCCCCCAGTTGCATCCCCAGACTGAGCTGAACCAGCCAACTGTGGAAGGGCAGATGTCGGTAGAAGAACAGGATCAGTGCAATGACAGCTATTGCAACAAAGGTGTAGAACCAACCCAGGTCGGGAAAGAGGCCAAAAGCTGCACCGGTGTTGGTCACGTAGGTAAAGCTCAAGATGGGACGCAACCACGATGCGGGGTTCCAAGGCACGCCAGGCAACAGGTAACAACGCACCAGGTGTTTGCTGATTTGATCGGCGGCCAATACGACAAGAGCTGCGCCGAAGACTCGGAGGTCCTTGGACCGCCTGGGGTTCAACTCGTCTTCCCCCTGCCTGTCAACGGTATCTAATGAAAAGCTCCTCGCTCTGCGCGTGTCTGGCAAGATATGCACAGAGCGGCATAGGGCAGTGCTTTGAGTCTTGCTGGATCAATAGCCTCTCCACAGCTCTCACACGGCCCGTAGACGCCTTCGTCCATCTTGTCCAGCGCCTTATTCACCAGTTCCAAAGTGCGACGCAGTCTTTGGCAAACAGCCAAGTTCTTGGTCTGTTCAAAGACCTCGCTAGCACTGTCAGCCATGTGATTGCCATAGCCTGGACGCTCGCGCTCGTCGCTAGGCACCTCCATGCGCTCTACTTCTTGCTGCAGGCGAGCGCGCTCGTCCTCGAGCCGCTTTCTATTGCGCTGCATCCGTCTTCTGTCGAGCATCTCAAACCTGCTCCCTAACCCCAAATGCTGGGCACGGAATCCATTCTACACAAGATGCAGGCAAAAAGCAAATTGTAATTGGCGTATTGAAAGAGTCAGCGCTTGGCGAAATGGGCGATGGCTTAAGGGCGCCGTTTGTAGTAGCACATTGAGCCGTCAACATAAGAGCACGTAAGGGCGCTTCTGAACTTTGGCCAGGGATTTGCAGCCCTTGGCTCTCTTATAGACAATCAAAGTTGCCAAACGGTACCATTGGTTACAAAACGTTTTGCAGGTGGTGTATAATGAGTATGAATCACAAGCAAAAAACGAACCCATAGGCCTACCAACTGCGTCCTACTAGTAGAACAGATGCACCAGGAGGCATAACCCATGAACGCGATCAAGCGCTTCACCTGTGTTCTGTGGATGCTGCTGTTCTGCCTGCCCTGGCCTCCCACGTCCAAGGCTGAAGTCCTAGAAGGCTACGTCTGGAAGCGGAACATCGGTGTCCCTCACGGCCCTGGTCAATTCAAATGGCCATCAGATGTCGCCGTTGACTCAAAAGGTGACGTCTATGTCGTGGACAACTCCAATCACCGCATCCAGGTCTTTGCCGCCGACGGCACTTTTCTGAGGCAATGGGGTTCCTACGGCATTGGCAATGGCCAGCTCAATTCCCCCTCCAGCGTGGACGTAAGCCGAGACGGATGCGTATACGTGGCTGACACTGGAAACTGTCGCCTTCAGGTCTTTGATGCCCACGGCAACTTCCTTACCAAGTGGGGGGAGCGCGGGGTAGACGATGGGCAATTCGCTTTCCCCTTCGCCGTGGCTGTTGGCCCTGACCAGCGCGTATACGTCGCAGACAGGAACAATAGCCGAATTCAGGTCTTTGATCCACATGGCAACTTTGTTGCTGGCTGGGGTTCAAAAGGGAACGAGGATGGGCAGTTCGCTTCCCTGTACGCGATAGCCGTGAGCCCCGACGGGCGTGTCTATGCCACTGATGCCTGGAACCACCGCATTCAGATCTTTGGTGCCAACGGCAGCTTTCTCTACAAATGGGGCCGCTATGGGACGGGCAGTGGCCAATTCGGAGCGCCCACCGCCGTGACGGTGGACAGCAATAGATACGTCTACGTCACTGAGACTTGGAATCACCGTGTGCAGATCTTTGACGCGAACGGCAATTTCGTGCGCAAATTCGGTTGCTACGGCACTGCTGACGGGCAGTTCAGGAGTCCCGCAGGCATTGCTGTCACCGCCGACGGTCGCATCTACATTGCAGATAGTTCCAATGATCGCATCCAGGCTTTCACCGCCGAATGCGCCTTTGTCACCAAGTGGGGCCGCCCCAGCACAGGGGACGGCCAACTACTGTGGCCGTCGGACGTCGCAGTGAGCAGCAATGGGCGCATCTACGTAGCGGATACCTCAAACCACCGTATCCAGGTCTTTGACAGCGCCGGAAGCTACGTCAAACAATGGGGCTCGTATGGGTCGAGCGCGGGCCAGTTCGACCTCCCGGCTGGCCTGGACGTTGCTTCCAACGGCACCGTGTACGTCGCTGATACCAACAACGGCCGCATCCAGATATTCGATGCTGACGGCAATGATCTGGGACAGTGGGGCAGCTACGGCAATGCCGCAGGTGAATTCTCTTCGCCGTGTGGGGTGGCAGTCGCACCATCCGGACGCGTGTACGTAGCGGACAAGAACAACCACCGCATACAAGTCTTTGACATGGAAGGCAATTCTCTGCTGGAGTGGGGCACTCAAGGCTCCGCAAATAGCCAATTCTGCTGGCCCTCGGACGTCGCTGTGGATGCTGGTGGCAACGTGTACGTAGCGGACAGCACCAATCACCGCGTGCAACTTTTCGATTGCGACGGCAGTTTCCTCGCCTCTTTTGGAAAGCACGGCTCCATTGGGGGCGCATTCGACTGCCCTACAGGTATAGCAGTCAGTTCAGACGGCTGCATCTACGTGTCAGACACCGAAAACCACCGCTTGCAGGCGTTTAGCACGAAGGGCACTTTCCTCAGCACGTGGGGCCGACAGGGCTCGGCTAACGGCGACTTTGGGCATCCACGCGGCATAGCTGTGGGGCCTGACGGGCGCATCTACATTGCTGACTCGGAGAATCACCGCATTCAAGTACTTGAGCGGTTCAGCTACAACCACTCGCTCTGTTTGCCCCTCGTTGCCAGGGGCGAGCATGTACCTGACAAGGCAGGCACATTACCGTAGAGCCACACGTTCTGCGCAGACAGCAAACGGCAACGGCCGGTCGTGCTCTGCATGCCCTCGCTTTGCATGCCCTACGGGCGACGGGCGACCGGCGACGGGCGACGGCTCGACGCGGCTGCCTCACCTTAGGGATAGCTCCCCAGCTTCACTAATTTGACAACTAATGCCAAAATACCTACCATACGACTATGACCATTTACATTGACGTCTCTGCAGCCGTACACCAGCGCGCGGGTATAGCACGCTACGCGGAGAGCCTGGCCCGCACGCTGCTGACAGACTATGGACAGGAACGGCAATTTGGCCTGTTCTACAATCGTGACCGCCAGGCCAGGCCATTGCTTGGCCTGGAAAACGTGCTCACACGCACGGTACGTGCCGGATACAAGATCTGGCGCATGGCCGTGTGGCTGGGTCAACTGGCAGGTACAGGCTTCAATCGCTTGCTTCCAGACGCGGAGCTTTTTCACGCCACTGAGCACCTCCTAATGCCCCTGCGTGGCGTCCCAACTGTGCTAACCGTCCACGACTTGATCTACCACCTCTTTCCCGCCTACCACAAGCGCTTGAACTACTGGTTCCTGAATGCCGCTATGCTGCTTTTCGTACAACGCGCTGACGCCTTGATCACTATCTCCGAATCGAGCAAGCGCGATCTGATGCGCATTTACGGCGTGACAGAGGAAAAAATCACCGTTATCTACGAAGCCGCTTCGCCCGACTTTCAGCCCGTCCCAGCAGAGCGCGTGGCCAAGGTAAAGGCCCGTTATGGACTGCCTGAGCGATATCTCCTCGCCCTGGGCACTATCGAGCCGCGCAAGAACTTGATACGGCTGGTGGCCGCCCTACGCGCGCTCCGGCAGCAGGATCCGGTGCTATCCTTGGTGATCGTGGGCAGCGCCGGATGGCTATACCAGGACTTTTTCCAGAACTTGGAGAAACTGGATGATCCCAGGGCTGTGCTTCTTTCCGGCTATGTGCCTGACGCTGACCTGCCAGCCGTGATCAGTGGCGCAACAGTGTACGTCTTGGCTTCCTTCTACGAGGGGTTTGGTCTGCCAATACTGGAGGCTATGGCTTGTGGCACACCGGTGGCTTGCAGCAATACGTCCAGCATGCCGGAACTTGGCGGAGACGCGGCACGCTACTTCGACCCACAGGACACACAAGACATGACCGCAGCCATTGCCGCTGTGCTGGACAACGCAGACCTTCGTGCAGAGATGCGTGAGCGCGGACTGGCACAGGCGGCACGCTTCTCCTGGCAGCGAGCAGCAAAAGAAACGCTCGCCGCATACGAGCGCGTGCTGGCAAAGCACACTCACGATTGACGGAAAGCAGCAGGGGGCCTCAGTAGCTATCCACCGCTGCCGTCGCTGGCATCGTCCGCCGGCTGCGTCACCATCCTGATACAAGAGAGTGCACCTTTCGGTGTGTCTCAGTGACTTCACAAGCAGTAATCATTGGAGGTTATTATGCCATACGTTGTTTCCTGCGATGTGGGCACGGGAGGAACCAAGGCCGTACTGGTTGACGTCAAGGATTCCCAGGTCGTGGGCAAGGCCTTCGCGGGCTACGAGGTGCACCACCCTCAGCCCCACTGGGCCGAGCAGGATCCCGAGGATTGGTGGCATGCTGTGGGCCACAGCACCAAACACCTGCTGGAGAGCACCGCCGTAGCCCCAAAGGACATCACTTGTCTCACCTTCTGCACCCAGATGCTGGGCATCGTGCCCGTGGGCCACGACGGCTCCCTCCTACATCCTGCCATTATCTGGCTGGACGCGCGTGCCGAGGAACAGGCACGACGTACAATGCGCCGCCTCCTTGGGCCAAAAGTGTTCGCCCTGGTCGCTGGCTGTGCGGCCACCGGTAAGGACGTGCTCCCAAAATGGCTCTGGCTGAAGGAACACAAACCAGAGTTGTATGCCAGGACGCTCTACTTCCTCGACGTGGGCGGCTACCTGCTTAATCGCTGCACTGGCAGAATGGTCTCCGATTGGACTTCGGCCTCAGGCACAGGCCTATTCGGCCTGAAGAGCAAAAAGTGGGACGACTTGCTGTTCCGTCTATTCAGCGCGCCACGCGCCAAGATGCCGCCACTTGTCCGTCCTGACGAGCAGGTCGGGCCACTGACCAGAGAAGCTGCATCTGATCTTGGACTGCTGGCCGGCACGCCCGTCGTTGCTGGCGCGGGTGACGTACCGGCCGCAGCGGTCGGCTCCGGCGCTGTGGGCGTGGGTGAGGGGCACGCCTCCATCGGCACCTCTGGGTGGGTGGGCGTAATCAGCGCTGGCGCACCAACGGGCAAGTCAGGCATCGCCGCCATTCAGTCGGCTGACCCCAGAAACTGTCTGCTCGTTGCGGAAACGGAAACTGCTGGTGCGTGCCGGGATTGGATTACGTGCTGCTTCTTCCCAAAAGGGAATACAGAGCAAGAATCGCACAGACTCACCGTGCTGCTGGATGAAGAAGTGAAAAGCGTGCCACCGGGAGCCGAGGGCCTCATCTTCACCCCTTGGTTATGTGGAGAGCGGTCGCCGGTCGCTGACGTGTCCGTGCGTTCCTCCTTTGTCAACCTGAGCATCCACCACCGGAGGGCGCACTTCCTGCGCGCAGTCTACGAGGGCGTAGCTTACAACCTGCGTTGGATCATCGAGATTCTGGATGGCAAGTTCGGCTTCCCGTTGCAAACGCTGCGGGTAGTAGGTGGCGGCGCTAGAAGCCTACCCTGGATGCAAATCCTGTCCGACGTGACGGGCAAGCGCATTGAAGTGGTGGCCCACCCACAGGAAGCTGGGGCTGTGGGTGCAGCCTGCATCGCCGCTGTGGGCCTGGGCATCTACCCCGACTTTGAGGCGCTCAAAAACGTGGTTCAGGTTACGTACAGATGCGAGCCGCGGCCTGACCATGCCGGCACGTACGATACTCTGTTCAGACAGTTCAAGCAGGTGTACGCGCGCCTGAAGCCGGTCTATGACCGCCTGAATACAGTGGGACTGACGGGACAATGGCAGTAGTGCACATTCGTCCCCTGACTGCCGCCGACATCCCCAACCTGACACAGATCAACCCCAGCTTCACCTCTGACGCAGAGCTGGCGCTGGAGAGAGTGCAGGCTGATCTGCAGGAGATCACCTGGCGGCTGACCTGCCAGCCTCTGAATCCGCCCTTTGACAAGGGCCACGGCTACGACCTGCAAGAGGATGACCTGGCCGAGATCAGAAAGCGCTTAGAGGCTCGCAAGTGCCTGCACTTGATCGCCGAGGATGATGGCCGCATCGTTGGCCTGCTGGAGGTCGAGCCCTGCACGTGGCGTGCCACAGGTTGGATTTGGAACATCCTGATAGACAAAGGCTACCGGGGCGGCGGTCTGGGACGGCAATTCATCCACCGGGCCGTTGCCTGGGCCAAAAAGCATCACCTCCAGGCCCTCGTTGCCGAGACGCAAACTAACAACATCAATGCCTGCCGCTTCTACGCGCACATGGGCTTCGTGCCTGGTGGCATAGATGACCACTACTACCGCTATTGCGGCAGCCCGCGAACAGCGCACGAAGTGGCCATCTTTTGGTATCTGGAGGTATGAGTCGCCCCTCAAAGAAGAGGAGGTCGCACATGAGCCTCATTGACACCTTGAAAGAGCACGTCAAACCATCCCTGGGCTGTACGGAGCCAGCGGCGGTAGCTCTGACAGCCGCCACTGCCCGTGAGGCCATTGGCGGGGAGATTGACCGCATACAGGTCATCCTGGACCCCAAAGTGTTCCGCAACGGCTTGGCCGTAGGGCTGCCCGTGGCAGGCAAGCCGAAGGGCAACCTCATGGCCGCCGCATTGGGAGCAGTGGGTGGCGATCCAGACCTGGGCCTAGAGGTGTTCAGCACAGTCACGCCTCAGCACTTAGCCAAAGCACAGGCCCTGCTCGCCGCTGGGCGTGTCACGCTGCGCGTAGACAAGCAACGCCGTGAGCTCTATGTCGAAGTCAGGGTGGATACCCCAACCGGTACTGCGCGGGCCATCACGAAAGGGTCGCATACCAAGGTTACTTATGTCGAGGCCAACGGGGTGCCCCTGCAGTCTACTTCCCAGTCGCAAAGGCCAGAGGATTCCACACCTGGGGACAAAGCAAGCCGCTGGCTGCGGTCAGCATCCGTAGCAGAGATCATCGCCCGTATCAAGGAAATGGACGCACCCTCTCTCCAGTACACTCTTCAAGGTATCCGCATGAACGAACAGGCAGCAAAAGAAGGCCTCCGCCAGGCGCCAGGCCTCGCGATCGGAGCTCGACTGGCGCGCAGTGCAAGCCAGAACAGAGCGACAGAAAGCATGCATTGGCAAGCGCAAACGACAGCCGCAGCCGCCGTAGATGCACGCATGGCTGGCCTTCAGGTTCAGATCATGACCAGCTCGGGCAGCGGCAACCAGGGTATCACAGTGACCATGCCTCCACTGGCAGTTGCGCAATGTCTCGGCCTCGACGAGAAGCGTCTCGCTCAGTCAGTAGCACTCGGCCATCTGCTGCTGGCGCGCTTGACACAGGAGATTGGCCTGCTGACTGCTCTTTGCGGGACCGCCGTGCAGGCTGCAGCGGCAGCAAGCGCAGCTATCGCGTGGCTCATGGGGGGCAACGCTGCCCAGATCGAACAGGCAGCATGTACCGTACTTGGCACCCAGATCGGCATATTGTGCGATGGAGCCAAGGAGAGCTGTGCGATCAAGACGGCTGGTGCTGCTGACGTCGCTGTCAGAACGGCTCTGCTCAGTTTGGGTGGCTTGGACATTCCTCCAGCTAGCGGCCTGATCGGAAGAACACTGCTCGAGACCGCACACGCCGTCGCTTTGATCGCTCGGGAGGGAATGATGGGCACCGAGGAGTGCGTGCTGGACATCATGGAGAGGAATGCCGCCTGATGAGGATGCGTTTTGCTGTCACGAAGCGCTGTATACAACCTCGCCGGCCAAGATGGTTGCCTCCACGCGCGTGCTCGATATCTCATGCGGTGGCAAGTCAAAGATGTCCTGTGACAGCACAACCATGTCAGCCTGTTTGCCCAGGCTCAGCGAGCCCTTGATGCGCTCTTCACCAGACGCGTAGGCGGCCCCCATAGTGTAAGCATAGACGGCTTCGGGCACGGTCAGGCACTGCTCGGGATACCAGCCGCCGGAAGGTGTGCCGTCCTCACGCTGGCGCGTCACGGCGGCAAAGATGCCGCGCAGCACGTCTGGCTCCTCGACAGGAGCATCAGAGCCAAAGGCTAGCAGCGCGCCGCAGTCCACCAGGCTGCGCCAGGCATAAGCTCCTGAGCAGCGCGCGCCCCAACAGCGCTCGGCCATCAGCATGTCCGATGTGCAGTGGGCAGGCTGCATAGAAGCGATGACACCCATCGCACCCAGGCGTGGCAAATCGTGCGGGGCAATCAGTTGCACGTGCTCGATGCGCGGACGCAAGCCCCGAGACGACCACTCCCGCCAGTGTTCCTCCAGCGCATCAAGCACACGGCGATTGGCACGATCGCCGATGCTGTGGATGGCCACGCTCCACCCTCCCGTAGTGCAGGCACCGATGAGTTGGCTCAGTGCTTCGCTGCTGGTGACCTCAATGCCGCGATTGTCCGGCTCACCCTCGTAGGGCTCGAACATGTCAGCAGTGCGCGAGCCCAAGGAGCCGTCAGCGTAGATCTTGACTGCGCACAGGCGCAGGAACTCATCACCCAGGCCCGCGCGTAAACCCGCTTTCAGCGCACCGTCAAGGTACTTGTCTGCCATCATCACATTCACGCGCAGATCAAGTTCACCCTTCAGCCACACGCTCTGCAGAGCCGCAAACTCGTGCACTTCCTCGGGCACATGCACACCGACAACCCCCAGGCGGTGCAGACGCTCCGTGGCAGCGTGAATGGCTTTCTCCCTCTCCACCAGACTGGGAGGCCCAGCGGCGTCCTCGATGATGTCTATGGCCGGTGGCTCCTTGGCCAGGCCTGTGGGCTCCCGTGTCCGCGGGTCCCGTTCGAATCGCCCACCAGGCGGGTCTGCCGTGTCCGCAGTGATCCCAGCACACTGCAGAGCCAATGAATTGACCCAGGCTGCATGCCCATCCTTGCTCGGCAAATAGACAGGATTGTGCGGCGTGACGGGGTCCAGATCGTGCTTGCTGGGGAAGGGCGCACCGGGCCACAGATTGCGGTTCCAGCCTCGCCCACGGATCCACTCTCCCGGCTGCGCCTTACGTGCGCGCTCGGCCACACGACGTACTGCCTCTTGCAGCGAGGTCACGCCGTCGAGCTGCACGCGCGTCAGGCTGAGCCCGTAATTGACAAAGTGAATGTGCGCATCAGTGAAGCCTGGCAACACGGTGCTAGCATGCAAATCCAGATGCTCCGTGTCAGGCCCTGCCAGTGCGCAAATGTCCGCGTCGTCGCCAACAGCTATGATGCGGCCACAGCGTACAGCCACGGCCTGCGCCACTGGCAATTCGTGGTCCAGAGTGTATATGCGTCCGTTGAACAGCACCAGGTCAGCTTCCAACCTTATCCTCCACGTTCAAATCACGCAGGATCCGCGGCATCATTGCCTCAGTGGCTCTGCGGCCCCGCTCAATGAAGCTTGGCACATTCGACAGATCAATCCATCCAAATTGCCCCAAGCTGGGATAGATAACCACGTTTGCCTGCGACGCTTCACGGTGCGTATTGCGCATCAGCGTGAACAGGCTCAGGTACCAGACCTCCAGCAGGTTAGCCGGCGGCTCCCTGGTCACGCTGGATAAGGGCAGCAGGTCCACGGCGATGACATAGTCCGCACCCATTTCGCGCACGGCGGAGACTGGCAGGTTGTTAATCAGCCCGCCATCCACAAGCAGGCGGCCCTCGTACTCGACAGGCGTAAACACACCGGGAAGTGCACAACTGGCGCGTACTGCTGGCGCTACCCGTCCCTCGCGCAGGACGACCAACTCGTCGTTCAGGATGTCTGCAGCGACAGCGGCAAAGGGGATAGCCAACTCGTCAAAGGTGCGATCGCCAATGAGCTCGATGAGGTACGCCTCCACGCGGCTCCCATCGAAGAAGCCCAACCTGGGCCGCACCACACGCCCGAGCTTGCCCCATTGCAGATTCAGGGCCACCTCCTTGATCTGGGCCAGGCTCATGCCAGCGCAGTAGACCACCCCGACTGCCGAGCCAGCGCTCGTCCCTGCCACGCAGGAAGGACGGATACCGTGCTCTTCGAGCACCTCAAGCACGCCAATGTGCGCTGCCCCACGCACAGCGCCGCCGCTCAAAGCAAGTCCAACTCGTTTGGGGGAAGACAAGGTAAGCTCCTTCAGGTACGAGTCAAGGGTCGCTGATTAGAAAGTCAAGCGTTTCTCCAATCGAATCTCGTCCCGCACAGGGATATTGGCGAAGCCAGGTTCCTCGTGGCCATGATGAGCAAGGATAGCACCAGGCTTGACCTCAGTGATGATAAACCCCCAAGGCTGATACACATACAACGCCGGCAAGTCATCGTTGCTGGCAGCGACTACCAGGCGTGAGAGCCGATGAGCACGCGCTTCTTCCTCCGCCATGGTCAGCAAGGAGCGTGCCGTATGGCGCCCCTGGTACTCTGGCCGCACATTGAGCATGATGATGTTCAACCGATCCTCCTCCAGCGCATAGGAGAGCACGCCGGCCACTCGCTCGTCGCTGAAAGCCAACAAAGCGGGTAGAGTAAGGACATCATAAGTGCGGTCAAAGCACTCTACCTCGGTCTCGCCCCAGTAGGTCAGGGCCATGTTCTTGATGGCGGGATAGTCACTTGCCTGGGCCATACGCACAGGCAAAGGCGGTGTTTTGACGCGCGTGCTCACGGATACCACATCCAGGCGAGCGTGCGCCAGGCAGATATACTCCCCTGTCCGCGCGCAGCGATAGTAAGCTTCATACTCATCATAGTGACATTTCATCTGTCCTCGTCCTCCAAACCCCGGTTCATCCCCCGCCAAAGCAGGAACAGACCATGCACAATGGTAAAGCTCATCAAGAGCACACAAAGGCTGGTCACCCTGGTCAGGTAGTTGCGGCCCCATAGCAGATAGAGCGCGATGGCTGGATACAGAATCGGCCAACTCTTCAAAGCCACAGGAACGGGCGCGCCATAGTAGTTGCCGAGAAACAGCGTCACGTTCAGCGCCGTGTACACAAAGGGATACAGGCCACCCCATAACGGAGACAGGGCACCAGCCGAAGCAAGGGCCACTACAATCAGCGTCTCGCGGGTATGGTCTGCGACGTTGTCCATAAGCGCTCCAAAGTCGGATGACCGCCCAGTATAGCGCGCCAGCGCGCCATCCACACCATCAACCAGCATCGAGGGGAGCCAGATGAAGAAGCTGAGCCGAGGATTGCGGGGTACGACATAGACAAAGAGCAGACCCAGCACAGGCCCCATCAGGGAAACCACGTTAGGTGACAGCCTGAGGTAGGCCAGCAAACGCACCACGGGGGAATAGATGCGCAGCAGAAGATCACGCGCCGGCTTCAGGAAGCGCCTTTCAAAAGAAGAGTAGGAATCCGCCTTGGCCATCGTCCACCTTTCCGTTATGTGAACTCCCCCCTGTTGTCGCTGCTCACCAGCCTGCCCGTTATGTGAAGCATCGCACACCCAGGCTAGACCGAGACCTGCAGCGGCAGACCCGCCAGCCTCAGGCTGTCCGATCCCTGCCCACCCAATCCGTCGCTGCGATCCACGAAACACACTGCTGCAATCTGCGCCCAGTCATCAACAGCAGGCTGAGAGTCAGAGCGCAAGTCGCGCGTTGCCTTCGCTAGACAAAGGCGCGGAAAGCCGTCACGCGTTGTTGACCCGTTGTGTGAATTCGATCAACTCCTGCAACTTGCGCGCCGCTGTGCCAGAATCAATAGCTTCCTCAGCCCGTGATACCCCTTCACGAAGGTTGCGCGCCATCTTGCCTAGCACCAACGTAGCCGCAGCATTAAGCACGACAATATCTCGCGCCGCGCCCCTCTTGCCAGCCAGCACGCTCTTCGTAACGCGCACGTTCACCTTCGGCGTGCCGCCAGCCACGTCGGCAAGCCGTGCGCGAGCCAAATCCAGGTCCGCAGGGTCAAGGAAGAAGGTGGAGACTATGCCCTCTTCGTCGAGCCGGCTCACTTTGTTCACCCCGGTCGTGGAGAACTCGTCCATGCCATCGGCCCCGTAGACTACGAACGCCTGGCGGATGCCCAGCGCGCGCTGGGTGTAGGCCACTGGCTCGGTGAGAGCCCCAGAATACACGCCCACCACTTGTGCCGAAGCTCCGGCTGGGTTGACGAGTGGATCAAGCACGTTCAGTATAGTCCGTATCCCCACTTCACGCGCCACGACGAGTGCCCGTTCCAGTCCAGGCTGCAGCAGCGGCGCAAAGAGGAAGCCAATGCCCACCTCATCAATGCACTGCGCCATTTGCTGCGGGGTCAGTTCCAGGTTAGCGCCCAGAGCCTCCAGCAAGTCTGCGCTGCCGCACTGGCTGGAAACGGAGCGGTTGCCATGTTTAGCGATAGCCAGTCCCGCACCGGCCGCTACCAGCGCTGCGGTCGTGGAGATATTGAACGTACCTGCCCGGTCGTCACCCGTCCCGCAGATGTCTACCAGATCTTGCCGCTCTGGGCTTACGAGCGTGACGCCTTTGCGTATGGCACGCGCGCAGCCAATCAGCTCCTCTACAGTCTCGCCCTTCATGCGCAAAGCAGTCAAAAAGGCGGCCACCTGCGCTGCGCTAGCCTCCTTTTCGGTGATCTCCACCATAGCCGCCTCAGCATCGTGTTCACTAAGCGACTCGTTTTGTATCAGCCTGGCAATTGCTTCCTTAACCCTGCTCATTCTTAGTCAGCTCTCCTTGCCTGTATTCGTATCATATCCATGTCTGTCAAAGTCACCGTGGGCTACTCCTCCTATTCTGCCCCTTGCTCATCCTTCACATCCTGCTGCGCCTGCCGCTCAACAGCCTGGTCCACTGCCCGACCACCTTCTTCCGCCAGCGGCGAGCCACAGTAAGCGCAGAAAACAGCACCCGAGGGATTGGTTTTACCGCACGCGGGACACCTTGGTTTCCGGCGACGCCTGGGCAGGCTAGGCACATGCGGGCGAGGCAGGCTCAGTTTGAACCTGCTGCCCGGCGCGCGCCTGGCGGAAGGCGCTGGCAGTGCACCGCGTGCCCTGGCCACTAGATCGCGGCTCAGGTGGCGGGCCTGAGCTGCAGTTTCGCGGTACATCTCACCGAGAACCTGAGACGATAACGCCTGCCCACTGTCACACCATGCCTGAATCGCTTCGCCTGTGACCACGGTGCCACCGTAAGCGACGCCAACCTTGGATTCGAGTCCCCAGACCGGGATCAAGCCCAAGAGTCGGCGGGCCAACTGGCGCCACAGCTCTCCTACTTCGACGGCCGAACTCAGTGCGCTGACGTCCTGTTGCCAATCTAAAGGGAACCTGTGAGCTAGTCCGAGCCGATAGGCCATCATCGCCTGATTCGTGCTCAATACCTCGATATCGCCGGCACTCAGTGGGATACGCAATTTAGGTATGCCCTCAGCCAGTCCGCTGGCCGAAGCGTAAGTCGCGTTAACCAGGGCTGTGCGCTCGACAAGTTCGCCTGCAACCCTGCTACGAAAGAGCGGCAGGTATCGCGCCAACACAAGAGCATGCTCAGGCAGCACCTCCAGGATGGCAGGCACGAGCAACTCCTGTACTGTATCCGCCTGGCTCGTGCTGAGAGGCAGGATCTCGGCGCCGCGCCAACGGGCCTGACCACGGATCAAGCGCATCTCTGCCTGCAGGATATCCATCTTGGTGTAGCACACCAGTATAGGCTTCCCCAGGTAAGAGAGATAGTCCGCTGCTGCCACTTCCTCAACGTAGCTGCCCTTTGTGGCGTCGAGCAGCAGGACGAGCAGCGTAGCCGAATCCAGGTCACTTATGTCCTCCACAGATAGTGGCAAACGGTACTCCGGCAGGTACTCTTCCAGCTCGGAAGGCACCTCCACCCCAAGCAAGCTGCCAGCCAGAGCGCAGGTCAAAGCGGTTTTGCCACTGCCGGGAGCACCAATGAGGGCCAGTTGAAAGCTCTTCTCAGCCTCCATCTGAACAGGCCCGGCATCGAGTTCCCTCAACGCCTTCCACAACCGATCGCCAATCTCGTCCCAGTCAGGCATCTCGACTACTCTCCCCTTTCCACGTCCAGAGGGATTGTAATGCACCACACGAGGATTGTCAACCCAAGAAACCCGAGCCGCCACTTGGGATTGAGAAGTGCACCATTTCGAAGAGAGGATCCTGCAATTCAACTGCTCTTGTGAGATTCGTGTGCCGATTGAATCACCACTGACGGTCTGACCAGACTTCAGTCGGGCATTTCACTTCAGTGTCTGCCTGGCCTAGAACTGAATGAGACCCTCCACACACAACGCTTGACCACTTTCTGAATAGCATCTATAATCCATCTAGGACGTCACGCCGCTTGATACATTCGTCACATCAGCGCCGTTGGACACGCACCGTTGCCTTGCGAAAGCGCAACGAGCTCATCGTCTCGTTCCAACTCCAACGCTGACCCACCCATGACCACTATGGGAGCGGGTTGTCGGCACACGACAAGGAGGCATCATGATCATCTGTCCCAAGTGCAAAGCCAAGAATGAGCCTCAGCGCACCACCTGCCACGCCTGTGGCTCAAACCTATTGCCGGGAGAGACTCTCGGCAGCCGCATGGGCTGCTTGGTTGGCGGACTGCTCTGCGGCGTGGTCTTCATTGGCATTGCAATCGCATTTGTCAAGGCTATGCAGGAAGGCGGCTTGAGCAGTATACTGGACCTCGGCCTCAAAACTACGGGGTTGCTCATTGTCGTAGGTCTGTACGCACTCGGCGGCCTCACGTTTGGCCTCTACCAGGCATTCCGGCGTACGCCAGAGTATGAGAAGCATGCCATGCGCGCCGCACGCCACGTACGGGACGAGCCTGAGCAGGCGTTGGCGGACTATGCAAGGGCCCTCGAGCTGTCTCCTACGGAGAAGCTGCGCGTCCCGTACTGGGAGCAGCGGGCAAAGGTCTATCAGGAACTGGGTCGCACAGAGGAAGCAAGAGCCGACCTGCAGAGCTACATTGACCATATAGATCGTACTCTGCCAGCCACCAAGGGCCAAGAACACGCCAAGTTGCTCAAGAAGCGTGGAGAGATACTAGAGCAGCAAGGGCGTTTCGCTGAGGCTGCGGCCCAACTCGAATCCTATCTCCAAGCACCAGGAGCTGAAGAAGGCGGCCAAGAGTTTGTCCAACTCCTGGGTGGCAGCGCGGAAGCCTACAAGGCCACAGGCGTCAAACGCACCAAGGGCGAAATCGAAAAGCTGCGACGTCAGGCAGTCGCGGAGGGAGAGCTTGTCGCTGTCGGCTACTGCCGCCGCTGCCGTGATGCGGTAGAACCTACGCCTGATGGCAAGTGCCCGCGCTGCGGCAAACCCGTGTCCAATGTCGAGTATCTGCCACCAGCCGCCCGAGATGCGGCCTCTGAACGGATAAGACGCCAGGGCACGCAAACTGCCAGGAAACGAAAAACACTGCTCATCGTAGGGGCGTTAGTGCTGGTCCCGCTGTTAGTCTGCTGTATCGCAGCCCTGCTCTCCTCTACCTCCAAGCGCCAACCTGAGCCAGTCACCCCTTCACCAGTCACCTCCGCAGCAGGGCCACAGACTTTCCAGGACAACGTCTTCTCCTTCGAGTACCCGGGCGATTGGGAAGTAGTAGACGACAGCGGTGTGCGAACACTGCTGCGCACCAGCCTCAAGGGCCTGACCCGCGAAGGCTACAGCTACATCGGCGGCGTCTACACGGGCGCCCTGGACACGCGTAAGGGCTGCGCCAGCATCGTTCTGGTCGTGCTCAAGGACCCCAGCTTGCAGGGCACGTTGACGGACAATGACTATGCCAACGTCAAGGCCAGCTATGAGGAAACCATGGGCTCACGGCTCATCTCCATCCGCCAAACGACCGTGAGCGCCTTGCCTGCGGTGGAGATTGTCCACATCGGCGCCAGCCGCCAATCCAGGATACACAGCCTGATGATCGTCCCACAAGAGAAAGGCCTCGCCTACTCTGTCACCTGCTCAGCCCACGTGGACGATTATGAGCCCTTCGAGCCAGCCTTTGATGCAGCCTTGTCCAGCCTGCGCATCGGCACACCAGGTCAAGAACCCCAACAGCGCACCTACGTGGTGCAATCAGGCGACACCCTGGCCAAGATTGCGGGCAAGTTTGGCACTACCGTGGAAGCACTGGTGCACGCAAACGACATCAGTGACCCCAGTCTCATCCGCGTAGGCCAGGTACTGATCATCCCATAGCTGCCAGGCGCGGCGACGAGCAGCTATCGGCGGGACACTGCTGGCTGCTACAGGCATGGCGCTGTTTGCCTCCATGTACCTAGCAGGCAGCAGCAACAAACTCCGTGGGACGGCCACCTACAGCCTGTCCTTCCTTGTATCACGCATCCTGATCCTCATTGCCTGGCACAGTTCCCGCTTCGCAGAAAGTGATTTGTGTTGTATAATGGCCTAAGGCACGTTAACCCACTGAATACGCTGTACACAGTCAACTAACCACAAACAGCAAGGAGGCAAACGAGAATGAGAAACGACGAGATCAAGAGAGTACAGCCCGCTGACATCTGGATCGCCATCCTGGTACTCGGTTCCCTCTGGGGCTTGTCGGAGACGGTCCTAAGCGGCGTCATCACGGCAGCAGGGCTTCCCTACCGCGCTGCAATCCTGACCGGGGTTGGCATGGGTCTCATGGCCATCGCAGCAGCCGCTTTCCGGAAGCCCCTCATGCTCCCCGGCATTGCAGTTGTGGCCATCCTGTGCAAGCAACTCGTGGTACCCATCCTCCACGTCTCAGTCATGTGCAAGGCCAACTCCTGCCTGGCTGTGATGGTGGAGGGGCTGGTCCTGGCCGGAGCGGTGACCCTTGCCGGGCGCAAACTGCACAGGGGCACTCTGGGCCGCATAGCGGGCGGGGCGTTGGCAGCCCTGTCTGCGGCGGCCGCGTTCTACTTCGTCGGCATGCGCGTGGCACCATGCCGCTACCTTCTCACCTTTGACCGCCCTGGCGGTCTGCAGGCATTTATGGTTGCAGAGGGCTTGGTGTGGTCCGTCTTCTCAGGACTACTTTTCCCTGCTGGATACTGGGTGGGAGCGCGACTCGAGGACAGCGGCTTTGCTCTGGGAAGGAAAAACCCCCTAGCCTATTATGTCACCAGTGCAGTGCTTGTAGTTCTTTGCTGGCTGGCGAGCGCCTTCGCTATTGCCGCTGGATTCTAGCCAAGAAACACAGCCCAGGAATCCATTCCCTTTTGCAGGGACACACAGGAACCGCAGAGTGCGCCGAAGCTCAACGAGTCCTCCGCGCACTCTGTCTGACTTGCCAGGAGAAGGGGAGATGGCTCCTTGAGCACCACGAAGCGGCACTTGCGTAAGTGTTCAACCGAATCACCGGGCGTGGGAGCCCGCCCTGCTGAATAGACGAGACACCGCAGCAGAGGCAGCTCCCACGCTGCCAGATTGGACGGGCGAAACCTGGAGCGACACAAATGAGCCGAACCCACAGGCCAATCATACCCAACGCAACCTACTTGATCACCAGCGTGACCTATCAGCGGCAGCGATGGTTTGCCAGGCCCCAGTTCGCCCAAATTGTCGTTGACCAGTGGAAACACTATGAGAAGGCTTACCAGTTCCACGTGCACACCTACAGCGTACTGCCCAACCACTATCATGTTGTGCTGAACGTGGGCGAGAAAAAGACCATCAGCCAGATCCTACACGCCGTAAACTCATACATCGTCACGCTCATCAACCAACAACTCGGCCGTCAGACCAAGGTTCGACTCTGGGAGAGAAACCCGTGGGACGAGGTTGTCCGTGATGAAAAGACGTACTGGCAAAAGGTTGCCTATGTCCTGTTCAATGCTTGGCGCGAAGCTTTGGTCAGTGACGCGCTTGAGCCATATCCGTTCTCAGACCTCGGCGCGTGGCTTGAGCGAGAGGGGAAGGAATTCGTGCAGGATCTCTTTTCTCGCTATAGGCGATGGGCTGAGTAAGTACTAGCTCGCTAGGCGTCTACACACAGCCGGTCGTGCCCCTCGCTACACTCAGGATGCCACGCAAGGAGCCCGGCCTCCTGAACAGCGAGCCACTCCCAATCTAAGCAGAGGCAGCTCCTCGCGAAGCATCCACGGAGTGAAACGGAATGGGCACGCTGCTGGACAACAGGGTGCGGGAGTCCCGCCTGCTGAACAGCGAACTGCCCCCAGCTTCAGGAGAAAAGTCCATGATGTTACACATTCGACAGGCGACCGCTAACGATGCGGAGGCCTTGGCGCGCCTTACCACACAACTAGGGTACCCTTCACAGAGTGAAGAAATCACACGTCGCCTGCGTGATCTGCCACCTGAAAGGAGTGGCATCTTTGTAGCCGTAATAGATAACAAAGTCCTCGGGTGGGTCCATGTGAACCTGCTTTCCAGACTCCAAGTCAGTAACGCTGCTGAGATCGCTGGACTCGTCGTGGACGAGAAATCGCGTAGCAAAGCAATTGGCCGTGCACTGCTGAAAGCCGCCGAGGCGTGGGCAATAGAGAAGGATTGCTCTACTATGTACGTGCGTACCAACGTCGTACGCCACGGCGCTCACGTCTTCTACCGTCACCTTGGCTACCAACAAGTGAAGACAAGCCTTACCTTCACCAAATCCCTTGGTCAGCAAGAGTAGTGCTTCATCAAGCTTGGAATAGTAGGTACAGGCGTCCAACTGCCGCGCAGCCCAGTGCAGGTCCCAGACGGAGCGAGAAGCGGCTCTTCGTTGAGGATAGTCATGTTTACCAGCCACAAAGACACAGTTCATATTCCTGTTTTCTTGGTGTCTTTGTGTCTTGGTGGTCAATTCTCTCCCTACAAACAAGAGGCCCCAACCAGGTGTCTTCACTCGGTTGGGGCCTGCAGCACACTCTGGACTTATCCCCTTCTCGTCCTCACCTCTACTTTGGCTTCGCCCAGCCGAGCCCCAGCTCTTGGAGCTTTGCGTCGGTTGGCACGCCTTCGCTGTCCCAGCCGCGCTTCTCGTAGTAGAGTGGGAGCATCTCGGGGATAGGGCAAACGCTGCCAGCCGAGGCCTCCTTCTCTATCGTCCCGTGGGGCGGAACCTCCACCGGCACTGACAAAGCCTTTTTCTCCTCCGCCGAGTAGACCTCGTTGGGCATCGGCTCCTCCTCCAGGCGAGACGGCAAGCGGTCGTCATCCTTCGTCAACCCCTCCCGGATGTTGAAGAGCTTCTCCAGGTTCCAGACTCTCTCCCCCAGCTTCAGAAAGTCCTCGGCCGAGTAATCAAGGCCCGTTGCTGCGGACAGTCCTTTGACGTAATCCTCACCTCCAAGCGCGAAGACGGTGAAAAGACACTGGCCTGTACAGTCCAAGGCCGCGGTGAGATGCTGGAAGACCAGCACGAGGTCGGTCTTGTGGCCATCCTTCGAGAGCCTGAATTCCGCCGTCGGCTCGTCTATATCGGGCGGATTCGCCCCACAGTAGCGGCCGGCCACCTCCGCCGCTATCAGGTAGCCGCGCACGTGGCACGCCCCCCTGTTCGAGGTGGCGTAGGCAAGCCCTTGCCCCGGGACGCCACGGGCGTCGTAGGCCGGGAACTCGAGGCCCTTCACAGACATGGAGAGCTCAGGACGGCCGTACTTGTGTGCCAGTCTCTTCGAGCCCTCAGCCAGCTCATCACCAACACCTTCCCTCGAAGCGATCTTGCTGACGAGCTTGACCACAGCCTCCCCATCGCTGAAGGGGTTCTCCCCCTTCGCATATCCTATCTCGGATAGGTCCAGGGCCCCCTTCTCGCACAGCTCGAAGGCGCAGGCTATGGTCGCCCCGGCCGTGATGGTGTCGATCCCGAGCTCGTTGCAGAGGTAGTTCGCCTCCGTTATGGCGAACAGATCCTGGACTCCACACGTAGCCCCCAACGCCCAGGCCGTTTCGTACTCGGGCCCCTCACCCTTGCCTATGGTCACATAATCCGGGCGCGGCTCTGGGATACGCGTTGTCCTGGCACAGTGGATGGGGCAGGTGCGGCAGCACCCCCGAGCCTCGATGAGGGTTTTAGGCACCCCTTCGACCTCGCCCACCATCGCCTCCCCGCCCGCTTTGTTGGCCTCTTTGAGCATCCCCCACTGGAAGTTGCACGTCGGCAGAAGCCCCACCCCGTTGATCAGGTTGTACAGGACCTGGGTGCCGTAGGCAGGCAGGGCCGTTCCGCACAGGGGACCAGCACGGAGCTTACCCATCTGCTCTCTGGCGGCGGCTTGCAGCTCTTCCGGTTTGGCGATCGAAATCTCCAGCGTCCCTCTGACGGCGATGGCCTTGAGGTTCTTCGACCCCATTATCGCACCCCCGCCGTCCCTTCCGCAGGCCCGGCCACATCCTAGTTCGTCCGCGTCGTTGATTATGCACGCGAACCTGACGAGCTTTTCTCCACCTGGCCCGATGCAGGCCACCTTTATCCCGTCCTTGCCGAGCTCTTCCTTGATGGCGGCTGTGGTTGCATAGGTGCCTTTGCCCCACAGGCCCTTTGCATCCCTGATCTCGGCCTTGCCGTCCTCAATCCAGAGGTAAACCGGGCTACCCGCCTTCCCCCTGAGAATTATGGCGTCGAAGCCGGAATGCCTCAGTACCTCGCTCCAATCCCCTCCGGAGTGAGAGTCGAAGATCAACCCCCGCGTGTCTTTACCGGCCGCCGGGCGGGCCAGGGGGGATTTCGACACAATGTTGTACCCTCCTGAACTGGACACGCTCGTCCCGCTCAACGGGCCGGCGGCGAACACGAGGACGTTCTCGGGGCCGAGAGGATCCGTATCCGGCCCAACCGCGTCGTAGAGTATCCTGACCCCCAACCCCCTGGCGCCGACATAGTCCTTGTAGTCGGGGCATACCTCATCGAGTGCTTTCGTCTCCACCGTTCCGGCCGTCAGGTCAACGTCGAGCACGTTGCCCGTCCAACCGCAGAATTCTTTTCCTGCCATTCCATTCCTCCTTCTATTTTTCAGGACGGTAGCTTCAACGCTCAAAACCTCTCTTGAACCACTACGGACGAATTCATCCTTCAGGCATCACCTCCCCCCTAAACAAAAAGGGGCAAAGCGTTTGATCGGGCATCGACGATCAAATGCTTCGCCTCCTTTGCAAACACGGCAGGCGCAAGGATTGCTCCCCGCACCCTAGCGCCCATTGCCTCCCAGGAGGACACAGTGGGTCGGAGGGCTTACGAAGCTCCTTCTATTCCAACTAATACCATAACGCATTTTGGCGCAAAAGTCAAAGACTCTTCGCTGCTCAACCTCGTCAAGTTGTCTTTCCGAATCCCAGCTCGTATACTACGGGCAACCTGGATTACTGGGCTTGGAGCTTATTCACCGCTGAGAACGGTGAGCGCGCAGAGAAAACCCTAGAAACCTCTGCGTTCTCTGCGAAGCGTCTCGCGCTGTTTTCACCCAGGCTGCCAAGCGTCTCGCGCTGTTTTCAGCGAGGCTGCGAAGCGTCCCGGGATTCCTTCGGCGCGGCGGCGCGCTCCCTCGCCTTGGCCGCCTTGTCTCGGCGCCAGGACGAGGCGACACAAGGTGCGGAAAACCTGCCTGTTCGGTGCATTCGGTGTTCCAAAGTGCCCGCTCAGACTACATTATGTAATGCCCTCAATGCCTGAATCCTCCAAGGTCTCCGCGTCCATCTCCACCATCTTCCCCGTGACGGTGAACACCACCCGCTCGCAGATGTTGGTCACCCGGTCAGCAGCGCGCTCCAGGTTGTGGGCCGCCCACAGCAGATAGGTGGCCTGGTCAATGGTACGTGGGTCGGACATGATATACGTGAGCAGCTCGCGGTACACCTGATTGTAGAGGCCATCCACTTCGTCATCCTCGGCAGGAATAGCCCGCGCCAGATCCACGTTCCGTTGCACAAAGGCCTGCAACGCCCGGTGAAGCATATCCCGCGCTTTCTCGGCCATACGGGGGATGTCTATAAGCGGCTTGACCAGGGGAGCATCGCCCATCAGTAGGTTGATTTTGGCAATGCCCTTGGCGTAATCCCCAATCCTTTCCAGCTCGGTGATAATCACCAATATGGCGGCGAGAGTGCGCAGGTCGCCGGCCATCGGCTGCTGGGTGGCGATCAGAACCAAAGCGTCGTTCTCAATGGCGAAGCGCTTCTCATTGATCAAGCGATCATCGGCCATCAACCGCCGTGCTTCCTCTCTATCCCGTCGCTTGAGAATCTCCACCGACTCGACGATGGCTTTCTCCACCATACTGCCCAGCGCCAGTACGTCGTCTTGTAGACATTGCAAGTCTCGCTCGAAGCTTTGCCGTGGCATATGGATCTCCTCCTTCTGCCGAACTTCTTGCCGCAAGTAGCCAAATTCTCTTGTCAGATACTGTCTCGCACTGGATGGCATACCCCAACCGAGAGGGGTCCCGGTAGGCGTTCGGGAGTACTGCGCAAGCACGTGAACCAAGAAGCCCCATTTTCGGGCCGAAACTGCCTGCTCAAGGTTGGCGGTTGATACACAGAGCAGTAGTTGACCAGCCCTTTACCCGAACTTCCCCGTGATATAGTCCTCAGTACGCTTATGCCGAGGATTCGTGAAAACCTCTCGGGTCAGACCATATTCCACCAAGGTGCCCGCAGGGTGCTCGTTTATCATGAGAAAAGCCGTATAGTCCGATGCTCGCGCGGCCTGCTGCATGTTGTGTGTCACGATGACAATAGTGTACTTTTGCTTCAACGTTTGCATCAGTTCCTCAATTCGCAGCGTTGTAATAGGGTCTAGGGCCGAGCATGGCTCATCCATCAGGATAACTTCAGGCTTGACGGCAATCACACGGGCAATACACAATCGCTGTTGCTGGCCCAGGGAAAGGCTTAGCGCATCTTGTCTAAGATTGTCCTTGACTTCATCCCACAATTCTGCCCCACGCAAGCTGTCCTCTACGACATTCACCAGATTACGATTGTTGTGCAATCCTAACACGCGCGGACCAAAAGCCACATTGTCGAAGATGGATTGCGGGAAAGGGTTCGGGCGTTGAAACACCATCCCTACCCGCCGTCGCAAATCAACTACGTCCGTGTCGGGAGCGTAGATGTCCTTACCATCGAGGAATACCTTTCCCTCCATTCGCGTGCCGGGAATGGTGTCGTTCATGCGATTGAGACAGCGCACAAAGGTAGATTTGCCACATCCGGATGGCCCTATCACTGCCGTGATTCCCCGCTCTTTTATGTCAATGGAGATATCCGACAGAGCGAGCTTGTCACCATAGTAGAAATGGAGATTCTCTACTCGGATTTTGCACATTTCTTCACATTCTCGCTAGCCAAACCGGCCGCTAATGTAATCTTCAGTCCGCCGCTCCTGAGGCGCGGTAAACATTTCACTGCCATGTCCATATTCGATCAACTCACCCATCAAAAAGAAAGCTGCATAGTCGCCCATACGAGCAGCTTGTTGGATGCTATGAGGAACAAGAACAATAGTGTAGCGCTGCTTCAATACAAAGAGAGATTGTTCGACCTTGGCGGTGGAGATGGGGTCCAACCCTGACGCAGGTTCATCTAGGAGCACGACCTCCGGTTCCAGGGCCAAGCTGCGAGCAATGCACAGCCGCTGCTGCTGGCCACCTGACAGCTCGCTGGACGGCTTGTCGAGACGGTCTTTCACCTCATCCCATAACGCGGCCTGGGTGAGACTGCGCACAAGGGTTTCCTCCAACCGGGCCTGGTCACGTTCGCCCGCCAGTTTGAGGCCATACAGTACGTTTTCACGGACGGTGCCGGGCAAGGGCAGCGGCAGAGCGAAGACCATGCCCACCCGCCGTCGCAGGCCAGGCACGTCAACGTCAGGAGCGTAGATGTCTTGCCCATCCAGCAAGATGCGTCCCGACATCTGGGTTCCCTCCACCAGATCATTTAGCCGGTTGATGAGGCGCAGCAGCGTCGTCTTGCCCCCACCGGCAGGGCCAAACAAGACAGAGATGGCATTGGCCTGCACATCGAGCGTTACGTTGCGCAAGGCTGGCTTGCCGCCATAGGCATAGCTTACGTTCTCGATATGGATCTTGGCGTTCGTCTTTATTGACGACAAAGTCACAGCCAGTTACCCTCATCCATGCTGATCTATTCTCCTGCCACAGAGCTGGGGTTCAACCCTCTCGGGAGCCTCACCGATGCAGCAGTCGTCACCACTGCCGTCGTCGCCGGAAGTAGCTGCGTATGGTTGTTGCCATCACATTCATCGAGAGCACCAACGCCAGCAGCACCAGCGCCGTTCCGTACTGGACTTGCAGCGGCATGCCCGGCACCTGGGTACTAATCACGTACAGATGATAAGGCAGGGCCATTGTCTGATCGAAGAGAGACTGGGGCAGACGCGGCAAGTAGAAAGCGGCTACGGTAAACAGGATGGGCGCCGTCTCGCCGGCTGCTCGCAGCAAGCCCAGGATGACGCCAGTAATGATGCCAGGCAGTGCCTGCGGCAGCACGATGTAGCGGATACCCTGCCAACGAGTCCCCCCCAGGCTCGCGCTGACGGTACGGAACTCGGTCGGCACGGCACGCAGCGCCTCCTCGGCAGTACTGATAATGATGGGCAGTGTCATAATGGCCAGCGTCAGCGAACCAGCCAGGATGGATGTGCCGAATTGCAGGAAGAGCACAAACAACCCAAACCCAAACAGCCCATACACAACCGACGGGATGCCTGCCAGATTGATAATAGCCAGTCGGATCGCACGAGTGAGCCATGTATCGCGGGCGTATTCGGCCAGGTAGATGGCGCCTCCCACCCCCACTGGGATGGCCGCTAGCGCCGTGCCGAGCGTGAGCAGCAGCGTGCCAACGATGGCAGGGAAGATGCCTCCTGCCTTCATCCCGTCACGGGGCATAGCGCTGAGAAACTCCCACTGAATAGCGCCAACGCCTCGCACCACAACAGTGCCGATGACGAGCAGAATAGGAACCACCACTACCAGGGCGGCCAAGCTCAAGAGGACAAAGCCAAGGCGTTGCACCACGTGGCGATTCATCAACGCAGTCCTCCCCGCCGCCGTTTCTTCAAGATTGCTGAGGCGGCTGCCAGGTTGATGATGAAGGTCAACAGAAAAAGGATGACTCCGATGCCGAAGAGAGCGTGGTAGTGGGTGCTCCCTTGGGCCACCTCGCCCATCTCAGCAGCGATGGTGGCTGTCATGGTGCGTACAGGTCGGAAGAGGGAGTCCAGGCTGAGGGGCATTCGGGCGGCGTTGCCCGTGACCATCATCACCGCCATCGTTTCACCGATCGCGCGTCCCATGCCCAGCATCAGCGCGGTGACAATGCCCGAGCGGGCGGCTGGCACCACTACCCGCCAGATGGTCTGCCATTGGGTAGCCCCCATCGCCAGGCCGGCGTCGCGGTAGCTCTTGGGCACCGCGTCAAGAGCGTCTTCAGCCACGCTGATGATGGTGGGCAGCGCCATGTAGGCCAGGATGAGCGCACCAGTAAGGGCAGTCAGCCCGGTCGGTGCATCCAAGGTCTTGCGGAGGAGAGGGGCAACCAGCGTCATCCCCAAGAACCCTAGTACCACTGATGGAATGCCGGCCAGCACCTCAATCATCGGCTTCAGAATCTCGCGCGCCCAACCCGGCGCGACCTCACGCACGAAGACAGCGGTCGCCACCCCCAGCGGCAGAGAGATGGCGATAGCCGTCACCGTGGCCAACGCTGAGCCCAGGATCAGCGGCATTGTGCCGAACAGGTCAAAGGTGGGATACCAGCGCGTGCCGAATAGATTGCCCGGCGGCACCTCGAAAAAGGTGGGCAAGCCCTCCCGCAGCAGAAAGAAGAAAATAAGTAGCACAAAGCCAATGGCTGAGAAACCCAGCACTCGGATAAGTGCCTCGATGACAAATTCAGTCCAACCAATGTGTTGTGAGTTATTCATAGTCAGCGGATTCAGCAGATTTGGCGAACTCGATGAGTTCAGTCTTTGCTTGCTGGCGCCACGTTCTGAGTCGGGACTGGTACGCCGGCCCACGCTGAACTGCGCGGGGTGGCAGCATGCGTTTGTGTTCAAGGCTAGTTGTGCCAGAGTCAATCAAGAGAGCCACCTCACGGCCACTGGCGGCGAGCTAGGAGATGACTTGCTGCTGATGATGCGATGAAAGCAGCTCAACAGCGTTGAGTTCCACAATAACGCAATTCTTGACCAGAAAGTCCAAATAGAAGCTACCCAGTTTGACATCATCATAGAAAACCTGGATAGGCTTCTCCCGCTCGAATTCTATGCCTCGTCGCCTCAACGCGATAGCCCATGCTCTTTGGTAGAGTTCCTCGGGAAAGCCAGGCCCAAGACCCTTTTGCACGGCCATTCCTGCACCAATAATGCGATAGGGCAGATTGCCATACTCACGCTGGACTCGACTAGCAATACCGTTGCCTTGCACCAGTACCTCTCCTTTATCCCCTCAATCCCCCTAATCTGCTCAATCCGCTGACTAATGTGCTGACCCCAGCGGTACAAAGCCCAGCTCCGCCACCAGCGATTGCCCATCGCTCAGCACCCAAGCCACGTAGGCCTTTACCTGACCCGTCGGTTCGCCAGCCGTGTACATATAGAGCGGACGCGCGATAGGATACGAACTGTCGTTGACGGTCTCAACACAGGGCAATACGTAAGGGCTGCTGCCATCGCGGGCCACAGCCACCACCTTTTGGTCAGGTGTCACGTATCCCAGGCCGTCATAGCCGATAGCGTTGGGATTCTGGCGCACCTCGGCGCTGATGCCTTCGGATGAGGGCATCAAGAGCGTGTCGGGCGAGAAGAGCAGCTCGCTCTCCTTCTCTCCCAGTCGGATCACGTTTTCCAGGAAGTAGACGTACGTCCCCGAGTTCGATTCACGAGACAGTAGGACGATGGGGCGGTTCTCGCCACCTACCTGGCGCCAATTCGTGATTCGCCCCGTATAGATATCAGAGACTTGCTGCAAAGTGAGCCCATCCACCGGGTTGGATGGGTGGACGACGACAGCAATCGCGTCGCCGGCAACTACAAACTCCACCGGCGAAATGCCGTTGGCCTTGGCGGCACCAATCTCCTCTGGTTTCATCTCCCGTGATGCATTGGCGATATCCACGGTGCCATTGACCATAGCAGCGATGCCCGTGCCCGACCCTCCGCCGGTAACGGAGATGCCTACGTCGGGACACAGGCCCATGTACGCTTCGGCCCACGCCAGCGCCACATTAACCAGCGTGTCAGAACCCTTGTTTGTGATGGTTTGAGTTGCTCCGGAGGTCCCGTCGTGCGAAGCAGGCTGCCACAGGCCGCACCCAACCAGCAGCCAGGCCACGCCGAGCACCAGCAAGCTCAGTACCAGTCGTCGCGGCAGATAGGAGTCAGCGTCAAAGCCCCGGATCGAGTCCCCAATGGATGAGGGATTCACATTTCCTCACAGTACAAGAGTTTCCATGCTAATGTACACTATAAGCTGCTATTCGTCAAGAGAGCCAAGGGGCAAACTTGAGTTCATGAACAACCCCAACCTACCCTATGCAACCAAATAACAAAGCCCGGATTCTCTACAAGCCGAGAAGCCAGGCTTCTTGATCTCCGTTACAGACTCACAAGCTCAGCTTACTGAGCGATCGCAACTCCAGGTTACCTGATTCACGATCCAAGGAAACTCGCGCGACGTTCACTCCCGGCCCGAATGGGGATCCGACCCTTCGTCAGAGCCAGGCTTACAAAGCCGCATCGCCCTCCCGCAGCAGGTCACCCAGTTCCTGTGCCCCGACGTAGCCCACCACCTCGATTTCCTGTGTGGCAACGCCTTCCACCTGAGCTACTGCTTCCTTGATCGCCAGGCCAAGCGTCACCGCCAGGGGACAGAACGGCGAGGAGGGACGAAATGTGTAGCGCGCCACGCCACTGCCCTCGTCCACCTCCAGATCCTCAATGAGACGCATGCGCACCACATCCACACCCGTCTCAGGATCTATCACTGTGCGCAGCTTCGCTAACACACGCTCTCGCAGTGTCCCGCCGCTCATCATTCCCACAACAGCCCCCTGATCCTCTGCCAGGTAAGCCGCAGTTCGCTGCTTACTGCACCATTGGTATGAACAGTCACCGGCTGGCCGTGCACCATGGCCTCAGTTACCACGATGTCGAAAGGAACGTGGCCTACCACTGTGACACCACGCGAAGCACAGAAAGCCTCGATCTCCTGCGCCTGTCTTGTGTTGAGATCCGCCTTATTGATTAGCACCAAAGCGGGCACGCCAAAATGCTCCGTCGTGCCTAGTATGCGCTCCAGGTCGTGCACGCCGGAGACCGTCGGTTCCACCACCAACAGCGCCACGTCTGCCCCCGCACTGGCTGAAATGACAGGGCAGCCAATGCCAGGTGGCCCGTCCACAATCAGCAAGCGTGCACTTGTATCAAGTGCCAAGAGCCGCGCTTGCTGCTTGACCAGCGTCACCAGCTTGCCCGAGTTCTCCTGTCCGGCGAATAGGTGCGCGTGGAACAACGGACCAAAGCGCGTCCTGGAGCGGTACCACTGGCCTGCCTGCTGCTCCTCCATGCGTATGGCATCTGCCGGACACCGGTAGAAGCAGGAGGCACAACCTTCGCATGCCGACGTATCTACGGCATAGCTCTCATCGCCGGGGATTACAGCATCAAAACGACAGACCTCGGCACACCTGTCGCAGGCAGTGCACGCCTGCGCATCAACAATAGCCACCTGGCCGCCCATGAATACGTGTTCTTCCAACCTCGTCGGGGCCAGGACCAGCTCTAGATTAGCCGCATCCACGTCAGCGTCGGCCATGACTGTCGCAGCTTCCTGTGAAGCCAGATGAGCCAACGCTGCTGCCACACTGGTCTTGCCCGTGCCGCCCTTACCGCTGAGGATCACCAGTTGCTTCATCGGCCTGCTGCCTCCATGATGCGCCGGTAAAGGTCAACGAAGCGCTGGCGATATTCGGGCAGCACCTCCACCATGGGCCGGCCTTCGGCGTAAGCTTCGGCAATGCGCCTGTCCATCGGGATGCGCATCAGAACGCGTAGGCCCTCAGACTGGCAATACCTGTCAACGCCCTCGTCGCCTACGCCGTCCTGGTTGATCACTACAGCCACAGGCAACCCCAGCTCCTCACGCGCTACCTCCACCGCCAGTCGCAGGTCGTGCAGCCCGAAAGGCGTGGGCTCAGTGACCATCAACACCAAATCAGCGCCGCGCATGGTTTCCACCACGGGACAGGAAGTTCCAGGCGGCGCATCCAGAATTACCAGGCAGCGATGTGCATCATGCGGGATGGCACGCTGCTTCAACTGGCGGATGACAGGGACGGACATGGCTTCGCCAACGTTCAACACGCCCTGCGCAAAGCGCATTGGCCCCCTAGCGAGGCCCTGCTCGATGACCCCACTCACGCGCAGCTTCTCGTGAATTGCACCCTCCGGGCAGTTGAGCGTGCAGCTCCCGCAACCGTGGCATAGCTCCGCGAAGATGAGCACCTTACGCTGCACCACAGCGATAGCACTATACTGGCAAACCTCAGCGCAACGACCACAGTAAGTGCACTTGGCGAAATCAACCTCGGGGATCAACAGCCCGACTTCCTGACGACGTTCAATCGTTGGATGCAGAAAGAGCGCCCCATTGGGCGCTTCCACGTCACAGTCGAGGAAGATGACCTCCGCGTCGCTCTGGTTAGTCCTCTGGGATGAGACAGCAAGGGCCAGATTGACAGCCACGGTCGTTTTGCCTGTGCCGCCCTTGCCGCTCGCTACGGCGAGGATCATGCTGTTGGTTCTCCTGGAATATGTTTGTGGGGACTACTCACGTACCATCCTGGTGCCGCACTTGGCGCAGGTCAGCTCCACGCAAGGCTTCCCAACCACGTGTGACTGCTTATGCCCACACTGCGGACATACACAGTATCCGCCTGGCCCCGCGGCCTTTGCACCACCCATGCGCCCACGACCACCGCCCCGGCCAGCACCAGATTCACGACCACGTCCCATGTTGTTACCTCCTTCCCTCTAACCCCTACGGCACGAGCCTCCATCGGAACAGGGAGGCCGTTCGCAGCGTTCCTCACGGCCACAGCATGTGCGGCCTGCCTCCCGTTGGGTACCCATGCTCACCAGTGCAGGCGCCGAGACCTGCTTCTCCAGCAGCGTAGCACCACAACTTGGGCAGGCGACATCGTCCCCACTGCTACGTACCAAAACCTCAAACAGCGTACCGCAATTCTGGCAGCGAAACTCGTATATGGGCATCTGCACTCCTGTTATACCATACCAAGTTCAGCGTCCACGGCCTTGCCGCTCACGCCGTCTGCGACCCCCGGCGCCCTGCGCGGCGCCTGACAACGAGTCATCTGCCGTAGGCTGTGCACGTGAAGAAGTCGCTGCCTGCCTGCGGTCCCAGGCCTCCAGCAAGGAGACGGTCACCCGCGGGACAATCTCCCGGCCCACAAAGACCAGCGCCGCGGCCACGCTGGATAACCACGGCCTCCTCACAGAGCGGGTGACTACGCCCACTGGCCGCTGCACCACTAGCTGACGCTCCGGTAGAGTGACAACCTCGCCTTCAACCACGGGCAGCAGCTCTCCTACCGACTGAATCGCACCCTCTGGACACGCATCAACGCAGGCCTGGCACTCCTGGCATAAATCCATATTAATGACCGCTGTCTCGTCTACCAGTCGTATCGAGTCAGTGGGACAAGCCTCCAGGCATGCTCCGCAGCCCGTACAACGGTCGCTATCTACGCGCAGCAAAATGCTCACCTCCTACACACAAACGCAAAACCTCAGGCACGCCCCCCGCCCCGACGGCCACCACCTTGCGCGCCGCGAGGCCCCCACCCACTCATACCCGCATGGGTCTGCACATTCGCCTGCCCGACGGGCTTCAGGCCCCCCGCTTTGTAAGCCTCCACAACCTGCTTCACCGTGCCCTCGCCGACCAAGTAGAGAGGCACGTTGGCAGCACTCAACACATTATACGCATTTGGACCTACGTTGCCGCTTAGTACGGCCTCCACGCTACGCTCCACGACGAACTGCGCGGCCTGAATCCCCGCGCCCCCTGCAGCAGATAGAGCCGGATTGACGACGGCATCGAAGGCCATCGTTTCCGTATCCACGAAAACAAACGTGGGACAGCGCCCAAAGATTGGGCTCACCTGAGCATCAAGGTCATTTCCACTGGCTGTGACGACAATCTTCATCTTCCGCTTCCCTCATAAACGTATTTGCAGTGCAGCGGGCGAGCTGGCTGCGGTGCAGTAACTCCTCAGACAGCCCCTACCGTACCAATGGCAACAGCAGAGCACGCAGCAGCACGACACGAGAGGACCACGATTGGCCCGCTCCGACTCTGCTGTCAGCCCTCCTGTCCAAGCTCCCCGATGCGCTTGCTGATGCCATCGAGCTGCTCCTGTAGAGCCTTGGCCTGTCCCTTAAGCGCATTGACCTCTTGTTCCGCGGTCATGGGCGGCACACTCCCACCCCAGGCAGGTGCGTAGCCAAAACGCTCCCAGCCCGGGAGCCCTGTGGCATAGTACCAGTTGCGCCGACGCCAGCCTCTACCCCGGCCACCGCCAAAGCCCAGCCCAAAACCACGCCCAGGCATTGGATTCACGTAGCCGGGCGCATCATAGCCAGCGCAATACCCTGCTCGCCGGCCGGTCATGGGCCCCTGGCCCAGTGGACCTGTGCGATCTCCACCTGGCATATCTCTCACCGCCTCTCAGTCAGTGCTCATGTCAGCACAAAGGGCAATTCGCGATGCCAAGTTGCGCTGCTCGTAAATACTAAATGTATCTATATGCATTATGCACCTACATTATAAGCACAATCGCGGCATTTGTCAAATCGCGACAAGACACCCAAGGACATCCATCGCCCTGGCTACAAAACAGCGGGGCTCCAACCAGCCAATGGCTTGCTGAAACCCTGCTCTTTCTATCCTCGCCCTTCTGAGACAAAAGCAAGGACTATGCTGCCTACGCAGGCCTCTCCCAACGTGTGGACATTTTCCAGGAACTGGCTATGGCCATCTCCGCCGCATTGACCAATTGGTAGGCGATAGGTGAAGCGGTCAATCCAGGGTGAGTACCTGTCTGGAAAGTAGCGATGTCATCAGCGGTCATGCGCTGGTGGATACAGGCACTGATGCCATTGATCAACTCGCCAGCGCTTTTCGCCCCCGAGACCTGGCCGCCGAGGAGCACACGTGTCCCGGCCTCAAAGATCAGTTTCACTTTCAGCGGCGCCCCGCCTTCCATACTGCCAGGATGTCGGTTGACAGCCTCCGCCTCCCCAACGATGATACTGTAGCCCCTCTCTCTGGCCCCATGTTCTGTCAAACCAGCAGCGCTGAATGCAATATCGCCCAGTATGGTGGAATAAACGCCGATGACGCCCATATTCGCGCGTCGCGGCCCGAACAGGTTGGTGCCAGCGATGCGCGCCTCCATGGTAGCGATCGAGGCCAGCTTCAGAGGCGAGGGCTTGCCGTCAAAGAAGGATACCTTCTCTGCGCAGTCACCGCAGGCAAAGATGTCAGGATCACTGGTCTGCATGTAGCGGTTCACCTGCATACCCTTCGTGGGGCCAATCTCCAGGCCAGCCTTCTCCGCCAGCAAGGTGTTTGCCCTAGCGCCGATGCCCAGGATGACCATATCCACATCCACCTCCGCACCACTGGAGAGCTTGACTTTCTTGACTGCTTTGTCACCCAGGAAAGCCTCCACTCTTTCTCCAGTCAGGATCTCGATCTCAGCCGCCCTCAGAACATCCTCAGCCTTGATGCTGAACTCCTGATCGTAGGTCAACTGCAGACAATGACGCAGCATCTCCACGATCTTGACACTGATGTCTCGCGTCTTCTTGCATTCCTCGGCAAGCTCGACGCCGATGAAGCCACAGCCCACGATCAGTAGGCTTGAGGCTTTGTCCAGAGCTTGGAGCATCCTCTCAAGGTAAGGGATGTCTTTCCTGATGGCAAATATGTTCTCCTTGTTCAGACCAGGGATAGGTGGTGTTACTGGCACCGACCCGGTGCCAAGCACCAGCCTGCTGTAGCCGAATTCCCTACCTCCGGCAGTACTGACTGATTTCTTGTCACGATGTATGGCCGTGACCTCATCAACCACCAGGTCAATACCGTTCTTCTCCAACACGGCGTCTGGGATCAGATTCTTGGAACAACTGCCCAGAGTACCAAAGATATACGGTATGCCGCACGGTATCAGCACTTGCTCTTCTTTTCTGATCAATAGGACACTCTTCTCAGGATAGTGTCGGCGGCTGGTGATCGCCGCCACCAAACCTGCAGCACTACCACCAACCACTACTACCTCGGACTTTTCCATCACAATCGCTCCTTTCGCTGGCGATGATATGTCAGTACGTTTGCTAGCCTTGTACTATCTCCCTCTCAGCTACTTCTTCGCCTGAATGAGCTTGGCGACTTTCTGCAACAAATCATCTGGCTGCACAGGTTTTGTGATCCAGATATCCATAGGGATGTACTCATCTGTGGGGAACATGGCAGCGTGAGGGCTGCTGATAATGGACGAGATCATGATAATCGGGATCTCCTTCAGTTGGGGGTCCTTTTGCATTTCGTGGGCCACACCCACACCATCTAGGACACTAGCCATCATGATGTCCAACAAAACCAGGTCCATCTTGTCACCACGCATAATCCGCAGCGCTTCATCTCCATCCCTTGCACTGACGACTTGGTAGCCTTCTGACCTCAAGATAACGCTCATGACCTGCACAAAATCAGGATCATCGTCAGCAATCAGTATTCTGGCCACAGCATTCCTCCTTCGTGTTGTGCTATACAAATACTAGGGTCAAGACTTGGGACCGATGGGGAAAGGTGGAGAACGGCAACAGCCACCTCGGCAGTGAATAGCAGCCTTTTCTACAGTGAAGCAAGAAAACGCGCATTTGCACACGTGCTACTGCTCCTCTTCTATCTCTGAAGGGGAGATTCCCTGTCGGGTTCGTACCGGTCCAGGATTCAACCGGCAACTGCAAACACATTCTACTAATACGCGGCGTGTGAGTCAAACTGAGCATAGAGAAGAAGGTCAATGGACATCCAGACACCCGTGCTGCCCAGCACTCGGATCCATTGCGTATCGTAGCCGCCGTCATTCAAGGCATCGGCTTCCTGCGTGCTCGTACCGTTCTGCCGACAGGAGAACGCCTAAGAGTCAGAGCTGGGCTTTCGGCCGACTGTCACACGACGTTGACTTGAGCCCTGCGCGATCAGCGCAGCCACAGCCAAGGCAAAGCCAAAGCTGGCCGCCAGGAAGGGCACGCGCAAGCCCCAGGAGGCAGCCATAGCCCCGCCAAGCATGGGCCCAATAGCGTTAGCCAGCGATATCACACTGGTATCCAGGCCGAAAACTGCGCCCTGCCGCCCCTCCGGCGCGGACTGGGCCAACGCAGCGCTTAGTGATATCAGAATGCCCCCCATAGCCAACCCTGCCAATCCCTGCAAAAAGAGCAACTGCGCAACGTTACTCACCACAGACTGCAGCAAGTAACACACCATAGAGACGCCCATCAAGGCCATCAACACCTTGCGCAGCCCCAAACGCTCTCCGACGCGACTTACAACCACCGAACCTACTGCGCTGGCAGCCATATTGGCGCCGGTCACGAGCCCCACCAGTGAGGCCACCTTGGCCTGCACAGGCACCAGCATCTGTACGAAGAGGGGCAGCGTAGGCCTGACCGTGCGCAACGCTGAGCGCACAAGCAAACGCACGCCAAAGACGGAAAGGACACCACGTGAACGCAGCACCAGACGCAAGCCTTCTACAAGCGAACCCTTCTCCTTCCGCTCCGGGCCTGCAAGCACCTCGCGCACCGTCGTTGCCACCAGCACGCCGCCCACCGCCAGCAGCGCCCCCGTCATCAGAAAAGGAACACGGTAACCCCAGATATCGGCCACAAACCCGCCCAACACCGGGCCGAAAGAGGCTCCCAGATAGATGCCCACCTGCAGTGTGCCCAGTGCGAAAGCACGCCGATTCTCAGGCGTACCTGCAGCCACCAACGTGTAAGAAGCGGCGACAGTCCCGCTCACCGCCCCCTGCAGTATGCGCAGCATCAACAACTGGTGCACATTGGTCACAAAGCCCATCGCCCCCACGAGCAGCGCCCCGCCGAACATGGCTCGTTCTAGCATCAACTTGCGTCCCAGGCGGTCCGCGAGTGAGCCCCATACTGCCCCCATGATGCCCATGGTCAGTGCCTGCGCAGAAGTGAGTAAGCCTGACCACAACTCCACCTGCCCAGGAGCCGTAATACCCAACTCTTGCACGTAGTAGGGCAGAAAGGACAGCGCCGAGCTGAATCCCACCATAGCCAGAACTTCGGCCAACCAGACAGCGTGCAGATTGCGCCGCCAGTCGAATTGCGACGGATCAACTCGTTTGAGATTCCGGGTTTCGGGCTTGGTCATTGGCGCTAGCGCAGCACCTCTTGCAGTACGCGGCCATCCACGGTCTCGGCTGGTAACAGATCCAGCAGGTGCGCTGCCGTGGGTGCCACGTCCAGCAGGTGCACCGCTGGGAGCGTGACACCGGATTTGATGCCGCGGCCAGCAGCGATCAGGATAGCGTGCATCTCCGGCCAGGTAGAGTCATAGCCGTGCTGGCCATAGTAGGGAGCTGGCTCCACTACACGCGGGTTGCCGCGCCAGTCAGTGAGCGCGTAGCCCAGCTCTGCCTGGGCGAAGACGTCGCCCGAGTTGGGCGAATCCAAGCGCAGTGTGGATAATTCTTCCCGTCTTAGCACGCGGGCGAAGAGAGGCTCCCCATTGCCATTGATGGCGCTTTGCAAAGCGTCCACGATCTCGTCCTGCACTTGTGCATAATCCTCGGGCGACACAATGCCCGGCTGCTCACGGCCTTGGAGATTGATATACAGGTTGACCGCACCGCCCGAAGCAAACGCCACCGCTCTGCTGTGTGCCGTGTCCACAGGGAAACTGCTGCCCTCGCCATATTGCAGCAGACCAGCTTGTTGCAGTATGGTATTGACGTAGACCAACGAGTGAATGGGGGCCATGCCGTGGTCTGAGAGGACAAATATGACATCCTCATCGAGTCGCATCGTGCCCAGCAGCTCCCCCAGGCATTCATCGGCCAGGGCATAGGCATTCCGCACATACCGCGCATAGGCCTGGGCCTTCTCCTCGCTGTAGTCCGTCTGCCTCTCATCCACCATCAGAAACTGGTGCCCGCATTCGTCCGTTACGCCGAGCCAGGCGAAAGTCAGATCGGGCTGGTACGTGGCAAAGACGTAGGTTGCCACTTTGGCTATCCAGCGCGTCTGACACTCAGCCATCTCCCAGTAGTCCTGTGCCGTAATCCAACCGTGTTCGAGTGCGTAGTAGTCCGGCGATGGCGGAAAGAAACCGAATTCGGCGTTGATACTGCGCACCAGCTCAGATGGATGAGCCTGATTGTAGTTCAAGGCACTCTGGAATACTTCGATGCACTCTGGCGTGGCGCTGAGCAGCTTGAAGTAGGCGCCGCTCTGCAAACGGGGTCGCACAAGCAGAGGTGCCCACTCGCCGACGCGCAGAGCCGCGCTCTCGGCATCCACGCATTTCTCCCTGCAGAGGAAGAACGCATCGTAGTCGGACTGTTCATCGTCCGTGCTGTCCACGGCCAGCAGGTACAGATTGGTCACTAACGCATCATCTTTCCCCGTGATGCGCAGCGTCGCCTCCAGCAGCGGACTGTACGACGGAGGCACATCTTCCCAATCGGTGGCCTGTGTTGTCGTGACCACGTGCAATGCAGAATAGACCTCACGCTCCCCATAGGCAACAGTATAGTTCGCCAAGCGATCCCTGATAGCTGTAGTGGTACCAGGCCAGAATACGGTTGCCGTGGTCAGGCCGCTGCGCATTGCCATGCGCCACAGAGGCTCTACGCGCATCTCCGGCTCGTCGAAGCCACTGGTGTACCAGTAAAACGCGTTCTTGGAGAGATGGAACTTGTTGGACACCTGGCCGGTCTTATCGGGGTAAGCACCGGTGGCAATTGACACGTGCGCCGCAGCGGTCAAGGAAGGGTCAATGGTCTGCGCATACTCGACTCTAACGCCACGTTGGGCCAGCGAGGCCAGGTTAGGCATGGTACCATCGGCCAGGAAGCCGTCGACCCAGTCGTCACGTGCGCCATCCAGACATAAAATGAGCACGTGTGGCTCACCTGCTGGCACGCTCGTTGCAGTAGGCAGAGGCTGCGGAGACGGGCTGGGTGTCCCTCCACAGGCCGGCAGGCAGGCAAGCACAATGACACATAGAAACAGTGCAATTCTCTTAGTGATACGCAAGGATCTTCCCTCCTAATCGGCTTCACTCTACGGTAACAGGAACCCAGGCTGGTTGCTCGTCTCCTTGCAACGTGAATAGAACCAACCCTTGCGAAGTGCGAACCTTCGCAAGGGTTGGAGTTGCTATTCCGACGAAGCTGACGACGCTATTCGGCTAGAGCCGCGTTGGCCTCTGCCACCGCGTAGTCAAGTGCTTCTTGAGGCGTGCTCTGACCAGTAACCACAGCCGTGATTGCATCACCGATCAAGCCACGCACCGTTTCCCACCCAGCTATGGTTGGCTCGCCCTTACCCCAAGCCAGGAAGCCAAAGGCCTTCTTATACTGCGGATTCTCCTCGATGTAGGCCTGCATCTCGGCGCTCTCGACGGCCGACTTGCGGATGGGGAAGTAGTTGGCCACCTTCGCCCACCTCACAGTGTTCTCCTTCTGCGTGAACCAGCGGATGAACAGCCAGGACGCCAGTTGCTTCTCCGACGTGGTCTTGAACACGCAGATGCTGGGGCCGTAGATGTCCACGACGGGCTCTGCTGTGCTGTGCGGGAAAGGCGCAACGGACCACTCGAACCTGGGCTCGCCAGTAGCCTCGTCCGCGACAGCCTGGGCATAGTAGGGCAGTCCTGCCGTTGAGCCAAAGACCAACAGCGCCTTCTCGTTGGCAAAGTCAGTCTGGTCACCATAGCTCTCGGCGATCTGGTAGGCATACCCGCCGTCAATGAGCTCCTTGAGGAAGGTCAGAGTGTCAACGGCCTCGGGGCTATTGAAAACGGCCGTCTTGCCGTCCGGGGCGATGATATCGCCACCACGGGTCCAGACCCAGCCAGCGAAGGTAGAAGCACTCACGGACAGAGCATAACCAGACGTACCAGCCTCGGTGTCCGTCGCCGCCATGCACATCTCCTTGAACTCTTCCCAAGTCTCAGGCGGCTTCTCGTAGCCCAGTCTCATTAGCCAGTCGCTGTTGTAGTACATGACCTCCATGCTGCGGCTGGGCGGGAAGCTGGTCATCGCGCCGCCCAAAGCCGGGTTGCGGTCTGTCTCCAGGAAGGCCGGGAAGATGTCCTCTAGGTCGTCCTCGGTCAGGCCATACTTCTGGCTGGCGATATAGTCGTCCAGGGCCTCGATTTGGCCAGCCTCGGCGTATTCGGCCACTTGGTTGGCATAGGCGATGGACAAATCGGGCGGTGAACCTGCAGCGATAGCCGCCAGGATCTTCTCGCGGATGTCGCCATAGTAGCCGCCGTATTCCGGCTTGACAGTAATGCCCCACTCATTGGTGGAGTTGAACTCTTCAATCAGCTCCAGCAGCACTTCCTCGTGGATCTTCGTGGACACGTGCCAGTAAAGGACTTCCTGCCCGCCGGGATCAATCTGACTGATAGCGTCCAGCTCCGGAGTAGGTGTCGGTGGGATGGGCGTCGCCGTCGGCTTTGGCTTGGGCGTGGGTGTTGGCGTAGGAGTCGCCGCTGGTTTGCAAGCGCCTAACAGCATGCCAAACACCAGCGCCAGACTGAGCAAAGCCCAAACCTTATTCCTTTTCATCTTCTGTTTCCTCCTTTTATTTTGAGATACTTGTCATCAGAAAGGCCAAAGTTCTGTTACCCTTACAGATTCGCCAGATCACCTCCTTTCCTTTTCAGCCCTTCAGGCCCGTGGTAGAGATGCCCTCCATAAACTGCTTTTGCGCAAAAAAGTAGATAATGACGATGGGCAGGATAGTCACCGTGGCTGCAGCCATCATTTCCTGCGTGTCTGTGCCTGATTCGGTCAGGAAGTAGGTAAGGCCAACCTGAATGGGGCGCATTGACTCGCTCCTGGTTACAATCAACGGCCACTGCAAGGCGTTCCAACTGCCCAGGAAAGTATTAAGCCCCACAGTGATCAGCGCCGCTTTGCACAAAGGCAGTATGATCTGCGTCAGGTAGCGAAAGTGCCCGCAGCCATCCAGGACGGCCGCATCGTAAAGATCTTTGGGTATCGTGGAAAAGAACTGCCGCAGCAGGAAGATATTGAACACGCTGGCTATCCAGGGTATAGTCTGCGCCATGTACGTGTCCACCCACCCCAAACGTGTAATAGTCAAGAAATTGGGGATGAGCAGAATCTGCCCAGGGATCATCATGGTCGCCAGGAATATGGTGAAAACCAAATCCTTGCCACGGAAGTTCAGCCAGGAGAAAGCATACGCTGACAAAATGGAGGTAGCCAGCACGCCAGCAACCGTGCAGATAGAGACGATAAGGCTGTTGGCAAAGTAGCGCGCGAATGGAGCAGCATTCCAAGCTGCAACATAGTTGGAGAAGCGCAACGTGGCCGGCAGTACCACGCGCGTAGCTACTTCCCTATAGCTCTTTAGGGATGTTAGAATCATCCACCCAAAGGGCGCAACGGCAATGAGAGCGCCAACACTGAGCACAAAGTAGATGAGCATCCGTGTAAACATGTGACTCACTCTGGCTTTGCGAGAATCGGAAATGGTCATGTGCACCTCATCACTGGTAAAAGACTCGACCGCGACCGAAACGCTGCTGTAGTACGGTAAACAGCAGAATGATGATGAACAACACAAAGGCAATGGCTGACGCATAGCCAAAGCGGACTCGCGAGTAGAAGTGATCGAACATCAGAATCGCGGTTGTCGTCGTGGTGCGCAGCGGGCCACCCAATTGGCCTCCTGCAGCCCTGCTCATGACGTAGATATGGCTGAAAGCCCTGAAGGAGCCAATCATCGACATCAAGGTCAGGAAAAAGATCGTCGGTGAGAGCAGCGGTAGCGTGATGTGCCGAAACAGCGCCCAGCGTCCAGCGCCATCAATCTTCGCCGCGTCGTACAGCTCTCCAGGAATGTTGCCTAGCCCAGCCAGGAAGATCACTATATCCCAGCCCACGTAGAACCAGACAACAAACACCATGATGGCCACCAGCGCCTGGCTAGGCCCGGCTGCCCAGGAGGGAACATTCAGACCAAGAGCCTCGCCCAGGATCTGAAAAATACCGCGTGGTTCGAGCATCCACTTCTGCGGCGCCACGCCAATCGCTTCCAGTATCTGGTTCAAGGGACCGTGCCTTGGATTAAAGATCCACACCCACACTGCCGACGAAGCGACAGTCGAGGTGATGTAGGGCAGGAAGAAGATGGTGCGGTAGCTAGAAAGCCCACGCACTTTTTGGAACAACAGGTAAGCGAGAAGGAGAGAGATAGCCAGTGTGAGCGGCACCGTACCGACCACGTAGAAAACCGTGACTTTCAGCGAACTCCAAAAAGCAGGGTCGTGCAGCGCCTTGGAGTAGTTGGCCAAACCCAGGAATGACCCTTTCACAATCTTCCACTTGTGCAGACTTATGTAGAAAGCGTAAAGAACGGGTAGGAGATGAAAAGCGAGCAGGATCACTGTGGCTGGCGAAATGTAGAGGTAAGCAAGGAGGTTCTCTTTTAGACGACGCCCTCGCTGGCCGACAAAGAGACCACGGAGGGACTTGCGAGCCCTTGGTACAGCAATCTCTGGCATAACTCATCTCCTGACCTGTCAATGGGAGGCCGCTTAATTGTACAGCAAAACCAAGCATTGTCAACTTGGCGTTGTCAAGTGCGTTTCGATTTGACTTACCCTGCCACTCTCGCTAGAATATACTGCTGTTCGTCTACCAAAGAGACTCGGATGAGGCCAATCATGAGTAGTGCGTCGGGCAATCCTATAATCGTGCAGAGCGACAAGACCGTGCTGCTGGAGGTGGATAGCCCTCTCTACGAGGCTGCACGCGATCAACTCGCCCGTTTTGCTGAACTAGAGAAAAGCCCCGAGTACATCCACACCTATCGCATCACGCCGTTGTCACTGTGGAACGCGGCCGCAGCCGGTCTGAGCGCAGAGACTATCGTTGACGCTCTGGAAACGTACTGCAAGTATGCCCTGCCCGACAATGTGCGTGTGGACATCATTGACTACATCTCGCGCTACGGTCGAGTGAAGTTGATTCGAGATGGTGCACATCTGTTCCTGGTATCCGACGACGCCGCTCTGATGACCGAATTGGCCCGTGACAAGCGGCTCAAGCCGTACATCACAAAGCAGGTGGGGCCGTTGCGCCTGCGGGTTGATCCTCTCAGACGAGGTCATATCAAGCAGGCCTTGATGCTGATCGGCTACCCGGTCGAGGATCTGGCTGGGTATGTGCAAGGCGCACCGCTGCGTCTTAACCTACGCCAGACGACGCGGAGTGGCGACTCTTTTGCGCTACGTCGCTACCAGCAGGATGCAGCTGCTGCTTTCTACGCTGGCGGTGCACTGCACGGGGGTAGTGGAGTCATCGTTTTGCCCTGCGGCGCAGGCAAGACTATGGTGGGCATGGCCGTCATGGAGAAGCTGCAATGTGCCACCCTGATCCTGGCGACTAACACGGTCGCCGCACGGCAGTGGATCGCCGAGTTGCTGGATAAGACAGACCTGCCTGAACAGGCCATCGGCGAGTACAGCGGACTGCGCAAGCAAGTGCGACCGGTGACGATCAGCACCTATCAAATCATGATCTATCGCCCACATCGTCAGGACAAAAAGACAAAGTCGGAAAATGAGCATCCACACTTTGCCCTGTTCAACCAGCTGGATTGGGGACTGATCATCTACGACGAAGTGCATCTGCTGCCTGCACCCGTGTTCCGCATCACGGCCGAGATTCAGGCACGCCGACGCTTGGGCCTGACGGCAACCCTGGTACGCGAGGATGGTCGCGAGAAGGACGTCTTCTCGTTGATTGGCCCCAAGAAGTACGACGCGCCTTGGAAGGACCTGGAACGACAGGGGTGGATTGCGACTGCTGAATGCCATGAAATCCGCATTCCGCTGCCTGATGAGCTGCGCCTGATGTACGCGCTGACCGATGAGCGCCGCAAGTACCGCGTGGCGGCCGAGAACCCACGCAAGCTGGAAGTGCTAGACCAGTTACTATCCAAGCACCCCAGTGACAGCGTATTGATCATCGGTATGTACTTGAGCCAGTTGAAGGAAGTGGCCGGGCGCTACGACTATCCACTGATCACGGGCAAGACCGCTGTGCACGAGCGAGAGAAGCTGTACGAGCAATTCCGCCACGGGGAAATCAAGCACCTGATTGTTTCCAAGGTAGCCAACTTTGCCATAGACCTACCAGACGCCAACGTTGCGATTCAGATTTCAGGCACTTTCGGCTCGCGCCAGGAGGAAGCGCAGCGCCTAGGCCGTATCCTGCGCCCGAAGCGTCACGGCCTGCTGGCCCACTTTTACGCTCTGGTCACCCGCGACACGCGCGACCAGGATTACGCTGCCAACCGGCAACTGTTCCTGACTGAGCAGGGCTATCGCTACGAAATCATCTACGAAGGCGAAGTACCAGAATGGCAGCCAACGACGCTGGCCCTCAAAGCCCACCCTGCACAGCCAAAGGCCTTGACTCCACGCCACTGACGCGATTCACCACTAAGACCGCAAGACACAAAGATACCATGTGTGAGTCTGGCCCAATCTAGCACCGCGCTGGCCACGAGAAGCCGCCAAGGCTGCCTGGTCAGAAAAGGATGCACCACACCAAGACGCGTTGCGAGGCCATCCACCTGCCCTGCAACAGCAAGGCCAATCATGCACGAGCAAACAAACAGTCTGCAAGGCATTCGTGTATTCGTGTTCCATTCGTGGCATGTCTTTGTGGTTAGATAGTAGGAGAGAGTTTTGACCAAGTCTGATCTGGACATCCTGCGTGCGCTCACGGAGGACGATGTCCGGCACCTGCTTTCTGGCAGGGTCTACAAGCGCGCCAAAGGCTATTATCGCGGTCGGCGTGTGCGAAATCCGCGGCGCGTCGGCGCAGCACTGGAAGCACACGTGCACGGTACTCAACTATACGACGTGCGTGTTGAGGTGCTGGATGGCGACATCTTGCCTTGGTGTACCTGTCCTTATGCTGAGCTAAGCACCTGCAAGCACGTCGGTGCGGTATTGCTACAATGGATTCGCGAGCCAGAATCCTTTCTCTCTGGAAAAAAAGTTGCAGGCTTTGCCTCTGCCGAAGGCGAAGAACAGCCTACAGTCGCCATGCAGGTTGCTGGGCCCTCCCCACCTCAGAAACCCTCTCCGCTGAGCAGCCCCACCTGGTGGTATGAACAGCTCACGGCAGTCCCTTCCAGCAGTGCAGAAAGTTCTGAAGCTGGGCTCGGTCTGCAGGCCCTGCTGGAACGCCTCAAACTCTCCCAGTTACGCGACATTGCGCGGCAACGAGATTGGCGGGTACAGGGTAGTAACAAGGCTGATTACATTGCGGCGCTCGCTCCTCTCTTAGGCAATCCTGGTGAAGTGGCCCGCGCAGTGACCTCCTTGCCCGACGGTTTGCGCGAAGCCCTGCGAGCTGTCTCTGTAGCTGAGGATGGCGGCGGTATCACACCCGTAGCTCTGGCACACGTCATGACCGCGCTGGGCGGAGAGGCAGCCTCGCCACTCAAGCCTGTGGAAGCGGCTGGCCTGCTGCTCGACCTGGCTCGCTGGGGGCTGGTTATCCCCTGGCGCGATTTTCGAGACGGGCACCTGCGTTACCTGTTCCTTTGGGAAGTGCAAAGACACGCACCCCCTTTGCCCGGTTGGTGCCGTCAGTTGCCACAACCGCCGTCCGCTCAAGTGCCGTCCACAGATGGACACGACTTTGTGCAGCTTTTGTACTCGGTGTGGGAACGCATTTTGCAGGAACCGCTAGCTCTGCGCCCATCACCTGAACCACTGCCAGAGGAGCGCTTCGTGACTGGCTCGCGGGGCTGGAGGTATGACCCACAAGAGCGCAAGGCCTGGCTGGCAAGCAGTCGCAGGCGCACTGACACAGCATTGACGACGCTTTCCTTACTGCCACCTGCATTTCTCCTAGACGATGCCGGGCTATCGGCGGTGGCACCGTTCACTGATGGCGATGTGGAGCAACTGGAGTTCGTATGCCGCTTGCTCTGTGACCTCGATCTAGTCACCGCCGAGAAGGGTTATCTGCTGGCCCGGCCTGAGACAATGACTCGCTTCTTGTGCAGATCCACAGCCGGGCAGTGCGCTGTACTTGCTCAGGCTTATATGTCCCTGCGGGACTGGAGCGAACTGGATACGCTGCTTCGGGCTGACACCCGCCTGATACTGCGGCGCACCATGAAGGCCTTCTTTGAGTACCACCAGCTCCGCTCGCAACTGGCTCATCTACGCCACATGCTGCTGCGCTTCCTGGCTACTGCTGGTGAGGAAGGCTGGTGTGCACTGGCAGATGTCGAGGTTGCGCTGCGCGCCTTGTGGCCGCGTTTCTCCGACGCGTTGGCCGTTGATGATCAGCAATGGGTCACCAATACCTGGTGGCTGGCCTGGCGCAAAGGTCAACGTGAATTGAGCCCGGACGACACTCAGGGCTGGCGACTGGCCCAGGGCAGTTTCTTGCGCATCATGCTGGAGGGGCCCCTACGTTGGCTGGGGTTCGCAGAGCTATGCCGCCAGGATGGCGAATTAGTAGCCTTTCGTTTGCGGGGCCTGGCTGACCTGGTCTGGGATCGGCCTGCAGCTGTGGAACAGGAGCAGCCGCCTAGCGAAGCAGTCGTGGTGGACGAACAGACCCTCATCCTCACCGTGCACCCCGGTGCCGTCCCCCCACAGGCTCATACGCTGTTAGGACGTATTGCGCGCCTGGAGGAGTCGGCCCCTGGCCGTTTCGTCTATCGTCTGGACATGCGCGCGACACATGCCGCATTCAAGCGTGGAGAGACACTACCTGAACTGCTTGCAGCCTGGGCAGAGATCATGCCCCTACCCGTTCCTGAAGCAGTGCGCCAGACACTGAGCTTCTGGTGGGCGCGTTACGGTCAAGTGCGCTTGTACGAAGGGCTTGCTCTGCTCCAACTGACTGATGATCTCACACTGCGTGAGCTGGAGGCGAGCACGTCGCTGAGTCAATACATCACCGCCAGGCTATCGCCATGCCTGGTGCTGGTATCTGACGAGGCTGTTGATGCCCTGCTGCGCGAGTTCACGGCCAAGGGCTACACGCCTAAGGAAGCGAACTGAGAGGACTCCATGGCTAATCCACTGCGTACGCTTCTGGATAGCTACAGATACCAGACTCTGCTGGGCATAGCAGAGTTCAGTGGAATAGCAACTACGGCCACCAATGGGCCCAGGCTGCGCAAGAGGGCCCTGATTGAGGTGCTGCACGACCAGCTTTTCACCCAGCAACGGGCTGCACAGGCACTTTCGCGCCTCAGTGCTCTGGAGCGCACAGTCCTGGATCGCTTGCTGCTGCACCACGGCGAGATCCCGACGAATGCATTCCGTGACGAGCTACAACGCCACGACGTTGTCCAGTCCGCACCGCGCGACAGGATATCAACTGAGCCTTACGAAGGCGACCCCTTCAATCCCCAAGCGAACTACTTTGAGGACGTGATGGCGCGTCTCACTCTGCACGGGCTGGTTTTCAGCACTGGCATTCCATCGCACTGGCCGATGAACACCAAGATGGGCTTTAGCCCTGGCCTGCTGCTGACCGTGCCACAAACGCTGCGCAGCTACCTGCCCCAACCAACACTGCCACCAGTGGAGTGGGGACCAGGCAATCTACCCGCCCCTGCAGAGCAGGCAAACACGGCCGTGGCGCAGCGCGACCTGTTCATCTATTGGAGCCACGTGCGCGCTCAGCAAGTGCCGTTGACGCAGGTTGGCCTGGTGCAAAAGCGCGTGCTGTGCACTATCAATGAGCAATTGCTGTCTCCAGACCACTTTGTGGCCAATGCTGCCGATGAAACCAAGTCGCCACGGCTCTACTTCATGCGCCTGCTGCTAGAAGAACTGGGCCTCCTGATCAGTGGTGATGGCCACTTGCGCATTGCTGGCCAGCCTGGTCGGGTGCCAGAGTTCTGGGAGCAATCAGTAGAAGAGCGCACAGAGGCGTGTCTCAGCGCCTGGCTGCGCATAAGCGATTGGAGCGAACTTGCCAGCTTGAAAGTGTCCACTCTCGACTTTGACCTGCCTGGGGCGCGAGGCGTGCTGCTACAGCAACTGCGCCTGCTTCAGCCTGGCCTGTGGGTCTCGTCGGACCGCTTCCTGAACCGTCTGGGCGTCGTCGCGCCGCGGCTGCTTTTCCAGACCAGGGAATCGCCCAGCAGGGACACCATGCACTCTGCAACGTCCTACTACCACGAGACAAGCTATGCGGCACGACAAAGCCCCTGGTTTGCCGAGGTAGAAGGGGCGTTTGTGGGAGGCGCATTGAGCGGCCCCCTGCATTGGCTGGGTATACTGGACATATCAGCCGATGAGGGCCGCCTGTTGGCTTTTCGCCTTAATACCAGCGGAGCGCGCGCCTTGGGTATAGAACCAGCCTCGGAGGACGAGTCTGGCAGCGAGGCCAAGGTAATTGTACAGCCCAATTTCCAGATCCTTGCACTGGGGCCAGTCCCAGAGGCAACACTGGCCAAGCTGGAAATGTTCGCCGACCGGATGAAAGCAGATCGCAGCGCTTTCGAATACCTGCTGTGTCGTGAGGCTGTCTACCGTGGGCAGAAGGACGGCTTCTCTGTGCCAGAGATAGTCGCATTCTTAGAGCAAACGTGCAGCATGGGGGTGCCACAGAATGTGTTGCGCACACTGCAGGAATGGGGAGAGCAGCACGAGCGCGTCGTCTTCCATCGTGGTGTGACCTTGTGCCAGACAGCCGGACCAGAGCTGCTGGAGCAATTGTGGGACGACACAGCGCTGCAAACGCATCTGGAGCGGAGGCTCACCTCCACAGTGGCCCTGATGAAAAGAGGGCACGCTGCCGCATTACAGGAGGCCCTCTTGCAGCGGGGTATGCTGCCCGCCTTCTCCCCCAGGGATGACACCTGTGCCGGGCGTGTGCAAGCCACCCCGCAGCGAGAGTTGTGCCCTGTGCATAAGGGGCCTAGTCTGCGCCTCGAGGCTCGCTTGCGCCGCCTGGCCGAGGAGCGAGAGGGCGAGTTCCACATCACGGAAGGGGCAGTGAACAAAGCCCTTGCCACGGGCATGAGCGTGCCACAGTACCTTCAACAGTTGGCAACGCTGCATCGCGGGCCCTTGCCCCCCGCGTTGCAGTCGCGCATCAAAGCCTGGGGGCACTATTACGGCAAGGCATCCCTGCGCAAACTGGCTCTACTGGAAGTGAAAGACGCGGCTACTGCGGACGAGCTGCTGGCTGATGCGGAACTAGCGCCGCTGCTGTCCCGCTTCAAAGCCGACACGCGAGGCAGGCTGCTGCAGGTGCGCACCGACGATTTGGAGAGCCTGCGCCGCTTGCTGCACGAGCGCGGCGTGGAGTTGACGTAGGCTGAAGCAAGACTAACACTCCCGCGAACACTTGCCAGCGGATCTGAAAGGGGGTGCACTCCGTGGCTCGCTTTCATGAAAACTACTCCAACCCGTAAACCTGTGTCGGTGCAAGGAATTGGGGAAACCTATTGATGAGAGCCAAACGAACGAGGTAGCAGAAGTGACACGCATCAATGTACTCAGCATCGTGTTTGACACTGTATTCTTTGGCCAGAAGCGCAGGCCCTCCCCTAAGCAAAGGCCCACAAATAGGGTGCAAATCAGCGTCATAGTTCTTCACAAGCTCTGACAGAGGAGTTTCCCACATATTTCCCATACTCAGCCCTTGACAGAGATGGACGTGCCCATAGGAGTCAACATGAACCCGCCCAGGGTTTCTCAGATCTTCATAAGGGCATGTGGTGAACTCTTCCCACCGTCCTCTGGGGAGCCCTTCCGTGAGTGTCTCTACTGCTCTTCCTCTGAACATCGCGCCACCGCCGATAACTGGCGCTCCCTTATCCTGCTCTTTGTCTATGCCGACTTCCACCGTAGGTTTCTCAATGCAAATCGAGCCTGCGGGCATGCCCAGTCTTTGCGCTGCGGCCAAAGCCCGCTTGGCGGGATTGTCTTTCCCCTCTTCATAGTGAAACGAGTCATCACTCACACTGACGTCCGAAACTAGCAATTCGCAAAGAGGCGCCAGCCAAAGCTCAGCATCTTCCTCAGACGTTGCCCAATAGGCATTGGTTACCACACCGGTTTCAAAGCCCTTATCACGAGCAATTCGGATGCCCTCAAGCATCAGCGGATAGAATAGAAACGGCTCACCACCCTCGAAGTAAACCCGTTCTATCGTTCCAATCCTGACCGACTCATCAAGAACTCTCCTGATCTGCTCCAGGGCAAAGGTCCCTTCTGCGTTCGGACTGCTGTACACAAAGCAATGGTCACATTCCAGGTTGCAGGTATAGGTCAGGAGAAAGTGGATTCCGGTTAGCATTTTGACCCTCCCACCAAAACTTCCGAAGTTTGGAGAACTTCGGAAGTTTTCACTCACACCGCCACATCACGGCGCTCAAACGCGATCAGGCCTACAGCTAACAACAGAACTGATCGGTTTGCGACAAGAGATCCTGTCACACAAGCGAGCGTAGGAGCCCGGCGGGTAACCGCCGAATGTTCCCACACTACCACACACCCGGCAGCAAGCGATAGCGCGTGCGTTCAGCATATTCCTGGTAGCCGTCCAGCTCGGCCAGCAGCGTCTTATCTTCCAGTACCGTCCGTACAACGGAGAGCAACGCCGATAAGCCGCCCGGGATCAGCGCCCACCACGAGCCAAGCATGACCGGCGTGGCAAGCTCAAACAGGATCGTCCCAACGTAACCCGGATGGCGCACAAAGCGGTAAGGCCCGCCGGCAGCGACGGTATGGCCCCGCTCTTTCTGGATGCGCACGACCTGTGAAAAGAACGGGTTCACGGCAGTGGCCCAGACGACCAACGCGTACGCCAGCGCGGCAACCGCCAGCGCGGCGATCTGGAGCGGGAGCGAAATCCCTGTCGTCCACCCAAAGCGCTCATCCAGCCCGGCCACGATGCATCTGGCTATCGTCGCCAGACCGATGATGCTGAGGATCGCCATGTCCCAGGTTTTGGCGCCCTTCTTGGGTCCGGTGCGTTCTGCGAGTAATTCCGGGTTTCGGGGGATCACGACTAGCGCGGTGGCCGTACTCCAAGCCAGCATTATGCCGACCAGAGCCCACCCCATCCCCCAGTCCAGACGACCGGCGGGGAGGAACAGCATCACTGCCAGCATCAGCAGGCCCATTGCTTCCCTTAGCAAATACCTCTTGACGGAGGTGTTGGTGCTCATTTCTATCTTTTTCCAACGAACATCGCGTATCCCAGGTATTTGAAAAGATGCTTCGGGAGATGACGCCTTTCTGCCATATACTTTCTGAAAGCCGGATTCTTGATGTACAGGAACAGCGTTCGATAAAACATTCTCCACATATCCTGGAAACCATACCGCTGAACTTGAGTGGACTCCCGTCGCGTATCAAATCTGTAGGTCTGCACGACGATGTCGCCCAGCCCAGCTCCTTCCAACAAACCCATCCAACCTTCAAGAGTCGGAATGTCCGGCTTGATGTCCCAAACGTGCCTTACCTGTTTGACCAGCGACTCGGCTGGTGTCTCGAGCCAGAGTTCCTCGTTCAACCCCACATATCCGCCCGGCCTGGCCACGCGAGCACATTCGCTGACCGCGCGCTGTTTGTCTCTTATAAATGTGAGTATGGACTCGCCGATGACCACATCGAAAAAGGCGTCCTCGAAGGGGAGGTTTTGCGCATCGGCGACCCTGAATTCAACGCGGTTCGTTACTCCTTCCTTTTGTGCCCGTTTATTCGACCTGTCAATCATGCCTTCAAGAAGGTCTACGCCGACCACGCGGCAGCCATGCTTTTTGGCAAGGTAGCAAGCCGTTGCGCCGACGCCGCAACCGACCTCCAAGACGTATGTATCCTTGCCGATGTGGCATAATTCGATGAGCTCTTTTGTCGTCTCGAACCCTCCCATGTGTTTTGTGGTGCCCACGTAAGCCTGCAATTCAAAGTAGGAAAGTTCTGGGTTCGCCATCTTTGGTTTCTTGTTCTCCATTCTTCACTCCCGCGGTGAATTCCCCTACCACACACCAGGCAGCAGGCGGTACCGCACGCGTGCGGCATACTCTTCGTAGCCCTCGAGTTGCTCCAGCAGTGTCCTGTCCTCAAGTGCCGTGCGGACGATGACAAGGCACACCGTAAGCGCCGCCGGGATGAACGCCCACACCGAGCCGAGTATCAGCGGCGTTGCGAGATCGAACGCGATTGCCCCGACATAGCCCGGATGGCGCACAACCTGATAGGGCCCGCTGGTCGCGACGGTATGGCCCCGGTCCTTTGCGATGCGCAGGACGCCGTAGAAGAACCTGTTCGACGCCATGGCCCAGGTAGTCAGAAGGGACCCCAGCACCGCGATAGCCAACGCGACGATCAGCAGTGCGAGCGGAATCCCTGGCGACCACCCAAAGCGCACATCCAGCCCAGCCACGATACATGTGCCCGTCGGGCCCCACAAGGCCATTATCCCGGCGAGCGCTCTATCCAGGTCCCTTTTTCCCCTGAACTGGGTCCGTTCTACCACCAGCTCCGCGTTGGTTGGGATCAGGACAAGCGCGTTGACACCCATACTAGCCAAGTACACGCCGATATAGACCCACGCCATCACCCAGTCCAGGCGGCCTGAAGACCCGAACAAGCTCGCTGCCGCGATCAGTACAAAGATACCGGCCTGTAGCAGCCATTTCGAAATCACGCCGCTTATGTCGGGTTTCCCATTGGGTCGGTTGACAGGTGTGTTGGCATTCATTTTATCCTCATTTGACGATTCCGGAGCAGCAAAGCACCTGGTAGAAAACCCGGCCCACAAACGCTCCAACCTGTAGGGCAGCTTTCGCTAGCTGCCGCTTTCCTGCACTATGCGCAAGAACCTTGGAATTGGACGAGATGGTCGTTCGTGCCCCTATTCACTTTCTCCCGACGTATACTCCGTATCCGAAATACTCATCAAGATTCTCAGGCGTGACCCCACCACCCTCTCGTACTCCCTTCACGAATCTCCTGTAGGCTGGACTTCTGGCATAGAGTGACAGCATTCTGCACAGAACGCGCAGCATTCCTCCATAACCATACCGCCGCAGTATCCCTCTAGCCTCGCTTCGGGTGTCGATTTCGTAGGTTCTTGCGATTATCTCTCTCAACCCAGCGCCCGCCAACAATCCCGCCCAACCATCAGAAGTCAGAGGTTTCACGTTAGCACCCACCTCCTGGGATGCCCATGCGACCAATTCCGGCGGAGGCGGAACCTTTAGCCAGATTGACTCGTTAAGCCCGACGTATCCTCCCGGCTTTGTCACCCGCACATACTCGTTGACCGCTCTCTGTTTGTCTTCTGGAAAGGAGGTTACGGACTCGGTAATGACTGCATCGAAAAGGTCATCCTCGAAAGGGAGGTCTTGTGCATCTGCTACCCTGAAATCAACCAAGTCCCCTACCCCCTCTCTCTTCGCCCTTTCCTCGGACCTCTCGATCATCGCTTCAGAAATGTCTACACCGACCACTTTGCAGCCATACCTTTGTGCGATGAAGCAAGGCGTCACCCCGGCGCCGCAGCCAACATCCAAGACGTATTTGGCTTCGCTTATGTGGCACAACTCAATGAGCTCTTCTGTGGCCTCGAGACCTCCTAGGTGTTTTGTGAGGCCCACATAAGCTGCAAAATCGAAGAAATCTTGCTTATCCTCCATTTGATAACCTCTCCTCTTGCTCTTGCTTACTTGTTCTGCATACTGCGACTACCAGGCACCCGGCAGCAGGCGGTAGCGCACCTGCCCGGCGTACTCCTTGTAGCCGTCGAGTTCATCCTGTAGCATCTTATCCTCAAGCGCCGTGCGGACGACGAGGAGGCACGCCGCTAGCCCTGCCAGCATAAGCGCCCACAGCGAGCCGAAGATCAGCGGTGTCGCGAGAGTGAACGCAATGTATCCAACGTAGCCCGGATGGCGCACGTAGCAGTAAGGTCCACCGGTGGCTACGGTCTGGCCCCGGTCCATCTGGATGCGAACAGCGCCGGAGAAGAACACGTTCGACGCCATCGCCCAGCTGAACAGGCCCTGCCCCAGCACCATGAGAGCCAGCCCAATGAGATGAATCACCAAAGCTACCTGTGGCGACCACCCAAAGCGCACATCCAACCCGGCGACGATGAACATGCCCAGCGAAGGGATCGCGATGAGACCGGCAAGTACTCTATCCCAGTCTTTGACGTTCTCCTTGATTTCGCTGCGCTCTGCCATCAACTCAGGGGATACGACAACCAAGTTGATGACCAGAATGCCGGCGCCCACGCCAAGATAGGCCCACAGCCAGACCCAATCCAGGCGGCCCGACGTAATGAACAAGATGGCAAATATGAAGAGGAACTGCCCGATAACCTGGCGCATCCGCTTCCGAACCCTGTCTGTCATGTCAGAGTTCTCTTTTGGTGGGTTAACGGGTGTCTTGGCATTCATTTCATCTCTCCTGGATGATACTTAGTTGTTGCGCACACTAGCGACTACCACATGCCCGGCAGCAGACGGCAGCGCGCCCGCTGGGCCTACTCGGCGTAGCCGGGGAGTTCCTCGCGCAGCGTACGCTCTTGGAGCGCGGTGTGAATCCATCACTACCGATAGGAGCACACGCGGCCCAGCAGGCAATTGAGGCGTGCCTTCCCTGACCAGGCCGCCAATCAGCGCTTTAGCTACGCCTCACGCTTAGTCCCAGCGCGGCGGCGGAAAGGCAGCCACAGAGAAGGTAGTCGCCAGCCTCCCTCCCCACCCACGCGGATGTCTCGTCGCTGGAAGCGCCACCAGGCCAGCAACGCGAACACGGCCGACACCGCCAGCAGGCCAGCCAGCCACCCCCAGTTCAGCTCCGTGACGGCATCGCCACCTTGGTAGTAGTGCAGCGGGGTGAACTTGATGGCCGATTCGAGGTCTTTGTTGATGTTGGCCAACCCGATCAGCAGGTAGTTGGCTACCAGAAGACCTCCGCTGGCCATGCCAGCCATGCGCACCGAGGGCAGCAGCATGCTGAACAGCAGCGCCAGCGTGCCAAACACGAGCAACTCTGCAAACAGGGGCAGGAAGGGCCGCAGGAATTCGATCCAGGTGAGTTCCATACCCGAGCGCCCGGAGGGAATGACCCAGCTTAACCAGCTCACGAGCAGGATCACCGCTGTGGCGGCCACGAAGCCCAGCCACCGGCCCCAGAAGAGCGCCGTGCGACTCACCGGATGGGCCAGCACCAGGTCCAGGATGCCTTTCTCTTCGTCACCAACCAGCAGGCTGGCGCCCACGCCGACGGCAAAGATGCCGATGATGATCTGCATATAGGTGCAGTAGTAAATGTCAATGTAACCTGCGGGAGTGGTGATGGCCATCATGTCGCCGAAGAAGGCCAGCAACTCCTGCGGGTAACTTGCTATGAGTTCCTCAAAGCCTGCTATGTCAGCGATAGTATCGAAGAAAGACACCATCATCAAGCCATACAGGGCCAGACCAATCCCCCAGCCAATCATCTGACCGCGCATGCGGCGTAGAGTGTGTTTGAATTCTGCGAACATGTCAGTTTCCCTCCTCGTCACCGGCCTCGTAGTAGGCCAGGAAAATCTCCTCCAGCGAGGGCCGCTCGGTCTCAAAATCGCTCACCGGGAAGGCAGCCAGCGCCTTGATGAGGCCGTCCATCTCCCCTTCCACCTGCAGCAGCACGCTCGTTCCATCGTCCTGCGATAGCACGGTCACGCCAGGCACGTTGGCCAGTGGGCCGATATCCACTGCCTGCTTGAAGCGGATTGTAGCACGGCGCATAGCACGGTTAATCAGTGAGGCGGTCTCCGCCACCTCCACAATCACACCCTCGCGGATGATTGCCACGCGCTCCGCCGCAGCCTGCACCTCGCTCAGAATGTGCGAGGCGAAGAAGACGGTCGCGCCCTCGGCCTGCGCTTCGGCCAGCAGCCGCAGCACTTCACGCTGCATCAGCGGGTCCAGACCAAGCGTCGGCTCATCCAACAGAAGCAGTTCAGGGCGGTGCATCAGCGCCTGCACCACACCGACCTTCTGCTTGTTGCCATGCGAGAGGTTCTTGATAATGGGCTTAAGATCGAGATCGAGGCGCTCGGCAAGCTGCCGCACAAAGCCCCAGTCTACCTTGTTGCCGCGCAGGGCATTGAAGTACCGCAGCGCGCCTTCGACCGTCATATTGGGATCCAGTCGCAGTTCGCCCGGCAAGTAGCCAGCGCGCGCCTGCACCGCCACTGGGTCGGCCTGGGGGTCCAGGCCCAGCACGCGGACGGTGCCGCCGTCGGGGCGGATCAGGTCCAGCAGGCAGCGCATGGTCGTCGTCTTGCCCGCCCCGTTCGGGCCGAGATAGCCAAAGATCTCGCCGCGCCGCACTTTCAAGTCTATGTCTCGCACCGCCCGGACTCGGCCGTAGGATTTGGTCAGGTCCTGCACATCGATCACAATGTCGCTCATCGTATCTCCCTCACGTTCTCTTGCGCATCAGCCTTTCCTGAACGGCTTCGCTCGTCAGTTCTGGCAGTCCGTCAGAAGCAATCCACTTCACACTTTTCGAGTCTATTCTCTCAATCTCCCGGGCCACTTCAATGGCCTTCCTGTTCAGATTGACGTTTCGCTCGCCAATCTATGGCACAATCTTATCACAAATCGACTGCAATTTCCAGACAAAACACTGCCAAAAACTTTCATCTTTCTTTATTCTGAACTGTTGCCCTCCCTGGCCTCAACTTCCATCTCCATCAAGACCCTGGCCACCGCCTCAATGGATTCTCTACGTGCACGGTAAACGGTTCCTTCGCTCATAAACAACTCGCTCATGATTTCGGCGGTTTTCTTGCCCTCTACGTACTCATCATAAAGGATGATATAAGGGTGCCATTCTTTCACGACGCTTCGCTCCCCCGCCGGCTTGAGCTCATTCAGCGCCGTGAGTATTGCTTCTCTTAAAGCTCTTCCCTTATCAAGGTAAGTGACAGGGGAGCCATTGTGCACCATGTACGAATCTACTATTCCCAAACCGGCCAATGGATGCTCCCCCAGATAGGGATAACTGGGCAAGTTCCTTAACGCGTCTTCAACCAGGTCACGAAATCTCTCGTTGGCCATTGTGTCCATGTATGATACTCCTGGATGACTTGGGCATTGAAACCATTTCACACTGGGCCTCGCCCACGTCCCTTAGTTCGGAAACAGGCGTGGCACACGCTGCCCATACTCCTCGTATTCCTTCCCAAAGTGCGCAGCTAGTTCTTGGTCTTCGAGAATAGACAGCACCCAGAACGCAACCGTGAGGAATACCCAATTAGCACTGAGGGAAAGCGGGTACGCATCGCCAACATAGAAGAACTTGGCGGGATCAAACAGTAGCGTCGTGAAGAGCGTGATACCGATGGCCGATAGGAACTGTGGATGACGCACCAAGCCATACGGCCCCTCCGTGACCAGGCCGTCATCCACGCGGCGAAACAGAAACGAACGCCGCACGCCCAGCACGGCAATCGCCCACACGCCTAAGGCCGTTGATACTCCGACTCCCAGCCAGCAGAGCACATCTAGCCAATCTCCCACAGGCAGCCAGCCGATTCTGTAGTGCTCTGGAGCCCAGCGAGCCTCAGGTGTAGCATAGAGCACCAACCAGCCCGTAGCGATCAGAAGCATGCCGAGGGGACGCAGGAGAGCGGAGAAGACGTAGTAGGCAGTGCCCCAGCGCTCACCTAGTTGATGCGTGTAGCGGGTGAGCCACAAGCAGCCTATCCCACTCAGCCAGATCAGCGGTGCATATTCATAGAAAGGTTCGAGTCCCGAGACGTAAACTGGAAAGATAGGGGGAAACATCCGAATTTACCTCCTTAGGCAGTGTATGTCTTCGCTTGCACCACACCTTACCCCAAAGCTGCCAGATTGCCAGGATTCTTGCTTCCGCCTGGGCCACGAACGTGAATCACTGAGTATTGGGACTGTTTCAGTGCCCAAGTGCGCTCAGTGATTCAAGGTTCCCACTGCATCGCTGCCCAGCGGGCTTATCATGGCGAGCTACCGATTACCGTTCAACTGTGTTCATATCACGTTCGGCAGAAGCATGTAGAACGTGGTCACGCGCGAACTCGTCATACGTCAGGCTCTGCAGCTCCTTTAAGGCGTTCACGCAGTTGGCGATAACGCTTAAGCGTGCCACGATAGGGGTTGTATCCACTGAGCAACTCTCCCTTCCGGGCTTTTTCCAGAATTGCGCGTTCATGTCGCTCGAGCACTGGCTTAAAGTCCAGATACTCGCTCACTGTACGTGCCGTGAACTCGATCATCGCCTGCCGATCACGGCAGTAAAGCAACACGCCGTCGCGCAGGACACGAAAGCGCAGGGCCAGCGGCATCTGGTTGAGAATGACTACGTCCACGTCATTGATGTGCAGGATGCCCATCAGCCCACCGATGATCTCCAACCGCATGTCAAACATCAAGTCCTCGTCAGGCGCACCGCGCAGCAGCACTGCCACGTCCACATCCGAAAGCGGCCCGCTGGTCCCACGTGCCCGCGAGCCGAACAGATAGGCTAACATCACGCTGTCGAGTGAGGCGAAGTAGCTCTCTAGTGCTATCTTGTATTGTGACAGGTCACGCGGCAACCGGGAGTTCATCCACCACCTCCATTGATCTAGACGCAGTAGCCTGGCGCAAGAATTCTACAACACACCTACGTCGTTTACGGCCATTATAACCTATCGTGGCACAAGGAGCAAACCCCCAACACTTCCCAAGGTGCGGTTCAGTTTGGGGGCAAACAAGGCAAGGAGTTCCCAGGGTTTTTCCGCGGTAGAACAAGAGTCAACCGACCTCCCCACGTTCCCCCGCAGTGCAACTGCGGGGTTGCCTGTGCGGCCTCTGCAGCTTTGCACCTACGGCCGGCAGCATACCATCGCTTGGAGGCACTGCCGCTGAACGTGATGGATATAGCCAGACCTTCGCATAGCCCTCAAGGAGTTCCAACTTGACAATCCAACATAATCCTGCTAGAATTATGTCGTGCGAATGTACTATACGAAGGAGGTGTGTCGTGCCACCTGAGCAACCGCCACTCTTCCCCCTCACAGAACCTGAAAGCAAAGACAAAAGAGCTCCTGCATTGACAGCGCATTCCTCGCTGCACAAGGCACTCGCTGCTTTCGACGCTCACATGCTCGACAAAGACTTTAGCATACACACCATCAAGGCGTTCGACAGCGATTTGCGTCTGTTGGCACGCTTCCTGGGACGCAGGACGCCCATCGGCAGCATTAGCGCCAGCCAATTGGAGGCTTTTCTCAAGTACTTGCGTCACGAACGCGGTGTGCCTTGCAAGCCCAAGTCCCTGGCGCGACGTCTGACCACTCTAAAAGTCTTTTTCTCCTGGCTGGCAGATGAAGGTGCGATTCCAGCAGACCCGGCCGCTCCGCTGATACACCACAGGGTCACAACGCCCCTACCCCGGGTCCTCTCCGAGCCGGAAATCGCTCAACTCCTCGCAGCCACCGACAAATGGCGCCGAGACGCTGAGAAACCAGATGCGCGCCCCCACCTTCTGCTGACGCTGTTGCTGAGCACGGGCATCAAGAAAGGCGAGTGCACGAACATCGCCCTCGCTGACATTGACGCTACTGACCAAAGCCCACCAAGTGTCTTCATACGCTACGAGAGCATCAGGCAGCGGCACAAGGAACGCAAGCTCCGCCTGCCCCCACAGTTCCCTGCTATCCTGCGTGAGTATCTGGCCCAGCACAAACCAAAGATAAAGCTCTTCGAATGCACAGCGCGCAATCTCGAGTACGTGCTGGATGAGTGCGCCAAGAGGGCGGGACTGCCACAACGGAGATTGTCATTCGAGGTTCTGCGTTGGACCTGTGCTGTGCGTGATTACAAAGCTGGCATGGGCGAGGACGCCCTGCGTCGCAAACTGGGGCTCTCGCACATCACCTGGGCCGAGACCCTGGTTAAGCTGGAGAGGCTGACAGCGACTGCGTTGTAGGGTGCTGTCGTTCAGCGCTTCCTGTGCTTGATTATCTTCTGCGAGAGCTCTAGATCATCCTGTGTGTTGATGTTGAAAAAAGACAGGTGCTCAGGATCAAAGATGTCCACTTCGTTCTGCTCAACGTAGCGAACTCGCACCTGACGGAAGAAGCTAATGACGCGCAGTTCACTACGGTCCAACGAATCCGCCATAGGGCGCACACAGGCTTTGCTGTAAACAGCGTGCAGCGGTTCTGTCTTGCCGGCGATGCTGGGGATCACTACGTCGAAATCAGCGGACAGCAGTATCATGTAGCGCAAGAGATTGAGGTTTAACAAGGGCATGTCACAGCCTACCACCAGTCCACGATCATGGTGCATGGCCTTCAAACCAGTATAGATACCCCCCAGGACACCCATACCCGGACGGGCGTCCGGGACGACGCGAGCTGCCAACCGAGCGAATTCCCGTTTTTCGTTTGCCACCACAAGGAGGTCATCGCTCAAAGTGGTCATGATGCTAAGGATCCGCTCCAGCAGCAACTCGCCATCCAACTTGAGCAGCGCCTTGTCCATTCCCAGGCGCTGGCTCTGGCCACCAGCCAGGACTATAGCGCTGACCTCTGGCACAACACCTCCCCGGACTGGCTACACCACCCTGACAGTATTCATAACCACCAAGGCACTAAGGCACGAAGACTGCTCTTTTGCTTGTTCCCTTGGTGTCTTCTCGGCTTCGTGGTTAACTCCCGAGCCACAAGCAATTAACAACCACCAGGACACCAAGACACAAAGACCAGTATTGTACATGTTTTGTTGGTACCTTTGTGGCTTCGTCGTTCACCTCGAAATCAGGCTCTTACCCCTCAAGCACCTTCACCGGAAAGTAGCACACGCCAACGGTACCAGGCCCAGTGTGCACGGCGAGAGCAGATGACAGGTTTGTCACCAGCATCTCCACGCAGTCAAAGCTCTCCTCGACCATGCCACGCAGGGTATGGGCGGCCTCCTCATCCGCAGCGTGAACGATGGCCGCCTTGATCTTGCCCCCTTTGCCGACCTTCTCTGCCATCAGCTCCATCATACGCCGGTAGGCAGCCGGGCGACTGCGTTCCTGTCCCAGCGCCACAATTACGCCGTCTTCCATACTGATGAGAGGCTTGATGTTCAAAAGCGACGCCACCAGGTGTTTCGCCTTCCCAATGCGTCCGCCCATGTACAGGTATCGCAGGGTATCCGCGGTCTGCAGCATGCGCGTCACCGGCATCATCCGCCGAATGAGTGCCAGGATGTCATCCAATGATGCCCCTGCCAACGCTGCCCTCGCCGCCTCCAGCGCCATCCAGCCGTGGCCCATGGACACGTTCAGCGTATCCACTACCTCAATGCGCACATCCGACAAGACCTTCGAGGCCATCTCCTTGGCCACAAGTGCAGCTTGGTGGGCCCCGCTGCCAATTGACGTCATCTGGATGGAGATGATCTCCTTCGTCCGGCTAGCTGCCGACTTGAATGCTTCGAGATAGTCACCGGCACCCGGGTTGGCCGTCTTCGGCAATTCCTTCGCCTGACGAAGATACTCCAGGAACTCCTCCCGTGTGATGTCCAACAAGTCCCGCAAAGACTCCTTGCCGATGTTGACAAAGTAGGGGATCATCGTAATGTTGTACTTCTCGTAAAAGTCATCCGGAAGGCTGGTACAGCTATCTGTGATTACCGCAACCTGTGACATCTTTCACTCCTTTACTGTAAGCAAGGCTCTTGCTTTTATCCGCCAACTGCCATAGCAAAAACACGTAGAAAACGCTCACTCTGCCACTGCTCTGGGGAGAACTTTGTACGGAGACGGTAATTACGAGCCATCCGCCGTCCAACCCCCGCCGCCCATTCCCGTTCGTAGCGACTCAAGGAGGCCTGCGAAACGTCGCCAGCGGCGATAGCCACTGCTGCCACTTTGGCTGCCAGTCGCCCTGCAGCCATAGCATTAGCGATACCACCGCCGGTCAGTGGGTCCACCTGACGTGCAGCATCACCAATCAGCATACAGCCGTCTGTTACCATCCGCCGAGGAGGCAGGCCAACTGGCACTCCACCTGCAATCAGGGTCACGGCACTGCCCTGTGACAGAAAGGGACGGTTTTCCACAAAACGCGTCAACGAATCAACGGGCGTAGCTACTACAAGGTCGGTCTGTATCCCCAGGCCAACATTGGCACGCCTGTCGCCCTTGGGAAAAATCCAGATGTAACCGCCAGGGGCCAGTACGGGATCGAGATAGTAATGCGTGCACTGCGGGTCAATGTCTATGCCCGCCAGCAAGAACTGTACACAGGTCATCAGGTCACGTTGAGGCAACGTGGTGTCCAAGCCAGCCCACGGCCCGACGCGCGATTCCACACCATCGGCGCCGATCACCACACGTGCAGCAATCTCCTTCTTGCCCCACGGCCCCTCCGCACGCACGCCTGCTATCGCCTTCCCCGCACGGAGCAATCCCACAGCCGCCGTCTTCACGAGCACGCGTGCTCCTGCCTGACTCGCCCTCTCAGCCAACACTCGATCAAAGACGCGGCGCTCCAAGACGTACCCCACGCCTTGAGTCTCGCTGGTTTTCGGCTCCCAAACCCGTTCCTGCCCGTCTTTAACGACCGTTATCTCTGCTTTGCGAATGCGCGCCGAGATCCAACATGAGTCCGGCTCAATAAAGTCGGCCAGAACGTCATGCTTAATGCCTTCGGCACAGCGCACCGGTGAGCCGATTTCCTGACGCTTCTCCAGAAGAAGGACAGACAGGCCCTGCGCGGCTGCTTCTCGTGCTGCAACCGAACCCGCAGGCCCAGCGCCAACCACGACCACATCGTAGCTGTCCTTGACTTCGGCCAGCGGCCGAGCCTTCTCTCCCGAGGCCAACAGTGCTCCCATCGGACAGGCAGCCAGACACAGATTGCACTCAGTGCATTCCTCTGAGACAACCAGCCGTGTCTCCTGCAAATCCAATGCGCCCACCGGACACACGCTGACACAGGAGCCACAATAGGTACAGCGCAGTGCATCAACAGAGATCACAGGTGCCTCCGTACGCTGCCTCGGAAACGTGCAGGAAGGCCAAAAAGAATGCGAGATTCAGGATGCGCTCGCGTCGCTATCCCGAATCCCCCATTCTGCACCCAACCAACTCAAAGTGAAGAATCCTGCAGTCGTTCTACTGCATGCCGTGCGCTTCGAGATAAGCTACGGCCTCGCCCACCGTCCTGATGCCCTGGGCCTCCTCGTCAGAGATCTCCCCTCCGAACTCCTCCTCGAAGGCCATAATCAACTCGACGAGATCCAAGGAGTCGGCTCCCAGATCCTCCCGGAAACGGGACTTGGTCACCACCTTGGACTCGTCCACGCCCAACTGTTCGACAATGATCTTCTTGACGCGCTCAAAGACAGCCACTCTCTCCACCCCTTTCGTTGGTAGTATGACGTCAACAGTATACCCACATTCCTCCCGATAGTCAACTGCGTTTGACAATCCTCGCCAGGCGTCGTAATATGTCCCTGTCCATCCCTAAACCCCAACACTGTTTCTGTTGAAAGGTTACGGAGTGAAAATGACCACTTCGCATGCCAAACGCAAGCTTGACCATCTGCTCATCTGTATGGAAAAAGACCTCAGCGTACGAGGCGCGACTACTGGCCTGGCACGCTATCGGCTGCGACACTGCGCACTGCCGGAACTCGACCTGCGCGACGTTGATCTCAGGACCGGCTTCCTGGGCAAGGCACTGAGAGCCCCGTTGCTCATATCAGCAATGACTGGCGGCACGGCCAAAGCCCGCCAGATCAACCTGAACCTGGCAGAGGCCGCCCAGGCCCTGGGCATAGCCATGGCCCTAGGGTCACAACGGGCAGCAATCGAGGACCCGCGTCAGGTCTCGACCTACCAGGTGCGCAGCGCAGCACCCGAGGTGTTGCTGTTTGCAAACCTGGGTGCCGTGCAATTGAACTATGGCTATGGACTGGCAGAATGCCGCCAGGCCGTGCAAATGATCGCAGCAGATGCGCTCATCCTGCACCTGAACCCCTTGCAAGAGGCCCTACAGCCGCATGGAAACACCAACTTTGCAGGGCTGCTGCCCAAGATTGCAGCCATTTGTCGCGAGCTGGAAGTGCCAGTGATAGTCAAGGAGGTGGGCTGGGGCATATCTGAATCCGTAGCCCGTCAACTTGCCCAGGCTGGCGTCGCCGCGCTGGACGTCGCCGGCGCTGGAGGCACTTCGTGGAGCAAGGTGGAAGAACACCGCGCCCACGATCACTTGCAGCGACGAGTCGCAGCCGATTTCGCAGACTGGGGCATCCCTACTGCGGAAGCCATACAGCAGGCTCGTCGTGCTGCGCCCCAATTGCCCATCATCGCCAGTGGCGGCATCCAGAGTGGCCCTGCCACTGCGGTCGCCCTGGCCCTTGGCGCGGACCTCGTCGGCCTGGCGCGCCCGCTGCTAGCGCCCGCCACCGTCTCCGCCGAGGCAGTGCAGGATGAGCTGCGGGTGCTGATTGAGGGCCTCCGCATAGCCATGTTCGCCGCTGGCATACCAGACATTCCTTCGCTCAAGGCCGCGCCCCTGGAGAAAATGCCGCGAATGCCCCCTGCGCCCAGCCTGTCGCTGGGAGAAGCTGCACCGTGAGCACTGACTTTGCTCCGTACCTGACAGCACTAGAAGCAGAGTTACGCCGCACAGTCTCTGCGCCGAGCGACGACTTTGCTCCGTTCTACAACATGATGGCCTACCACCTTGGTTGGCTCGACCAGCAGTTTCGCCCGGTCCAAGCCTACAGCGGGAAGCGGCTGCGTCCGCTGCTTTCCTTGTTGAGCTGTGAAGCGGCAGGCGGGGACTGGCACAAGGCGCTGCCAGCTGCCGCCGCACTCGAACTAGTGCACAACTTCTCGCTGATCCACGATGACATCGAAGACAACAGCCCGACTCGTCGCGGGCGCCCTGCCGTGTGGAAAGTGTGGGGCTTGCCTCACGGCGTCAACGTCGGCGATGCCATGCTCGTGCTGGCGCGCCTGGCGCTGGCACGCCTCAGCGACCGCGGAACGGATACAGACACAGTCGTGGCGGCAATGGACATCCTGGATCAAACTTGCCTTGCTTTATGTCAAGGCCAGTACCTGGACATGGCCTACGAAGGTCGTCTGGATGTGAAAGAAGACTCCTACGTGCAGATGATCGGCGCCAAGACTGCAGCTCTTATCGCCGCCAGCACACAACTGGGTGCCCTCATCGCAGAGGGCAAAGACAAGACGCAGCACTACCGCCAGTTTGGCTGGCAACTTGGCCTGGCGTTCCAAATGGTAGATGACATTCTTGGCATCTGGGGTGATCCGGCCATGACAGGTAAGCCGGCTGCCAGCGACATCCGCAGCCACAAGATGACCTTGCCTATTGTTTTCGCTCTGCGTGCAGGAGAAGGGGGCAAAGAGCTGGCTGACCTCTACAGCCAGGAACGCCTAAGCGATACGGACGTAACGCGAGCAGTAGCCATCCTGGAGCGTGTAGGCGCTCGCCAGTACGTGCAGAGGCTCGCTGCAGAGTACGAGGCAGAGGCCCTGGCGGCACTGGATGCGGCCGGACCACGCGGGCCTGCCGCCGAGCAGCTGCGGAGCCTGGCCACATCGCTGACCTCACGAGAGAAATAAGCCGCTCCGGCATACGTGTGCCCATTGCAGCTTGATCGTGCCGCAAACCGCTGGTGTGCTCATTACACCCATCCTTCAGAAGTGTATATCGCACCTGCCCAAGACCCCGCACCCACGATAGGTGCACTTCAATTTGCCGGGGGATATCAGCTTTGACCACGTTCAGCAGCAGTGCAACCGCTGGTCGCCTCGACGGTGCTCGTTGGGCATGTGGGAATACGCGGCAGTACCTTTGTCTTTAGGCCACCTCTGATCCTTACGCCAGAGGCGCCGTCTACGCCTTGGCGCGTACCTCCGGTCTTTACGCCACCTCTGGTCTTTGCGCCAGAGGTGGCGTAAACGGGAGGCGTAAACAGCAGACAAGGTAAACGGAAGGCATAAACGGCAACTGCCGCTCAACAACTGTGGTCCAGCCTGACGCCCACAACTCGCCCCAAACTGAAGTGTATCGGGTGTCCTGGAGACTGCACAACCACACTTTGCACCTAGTGCATAGCTGTGGTATATTATTGGTACGTTACACAGAAGCAAATCGTGGTTCAGCACATGCGAGACAGAACCACACCGCCTGTCTATTTGGAGAAGAGAGCTGCACAGGCGCGCCGGTCAATGCGCTCCGCCGGACGGCGGCATTGGCGGCAACCTCAGCAGACTTCCCCCTCTGCTCTCACACTCGCATCAGGAGGAATAGAAATGACAATCCCGCACGCTTCGCGCCTCAGGCAAGTTGCGCTCCTTATCTTCGTCATCCAACTTCTACTTGGCTTATCAGTGCCCACACCACTAGCCTCAGCCCAGCCTACATCGCCTCAGCAACAGGAGCTCGGCATAACCATTCTCCAGGTACCTCAGGCTGCTCACCATGCACGGATTGCATTGCATTCTGAGCCCCCAGTTGTGAGCCAGGAAAGCCGACATCGCCTCGAGGCTCTGCAGACCCGCCAACGCCCGCCTGGTCCTGAAGTGCCAGTCGCCGGAACGGGCCATGCCGGCCCGCTATGGCCGGCCAGTACAGTCCAGCCTTTCACAGGCCAGACGGATACTGGCTCGCTGGCTCCCAACGATTTCACGTTCTTCCGCAACACCAACTTAAGAGACACGGCCAATCTTCTCCAGGTGTCCCTGGTGAACGAACCGAGTGCAGATGCGACAGGCGACGCCGTTTTCTACACTGGCAACTGGTACGCGGCCCTATCCACCGACCAGGGCCAATCATTTGCCTTCGTAGATCCTCTAGATTTCCCCTCTGTAAACGGCGGCTTCTGTTGTGATCAGGTGGTAATCCACGATCAGAATCATGATACCATAATCTGGTTGCTGCAATACAGCCACGACGGAAGCAGCAATACCCAGCGGATAGCTGTGGCACACGCTTCAGAGCTGGATCCGGACCTGCGCTGGACGGACTGGGACTACTGGGACTATAGCGCCCAGGATCTTGGCCTGCCGAACCAGCGCTGGCTCGATTACCCTCGCATGGCCTTGACCTTCAATCACTTGTGGATCACGAGCAACGTCTATGACATGTCCACCCCGGATGGGAACTGGACCAATTCGGTTGTGTGGCGCATCCCGCTGGACGAGCTAGCTGCTGGTGGACAGATCAACTCCAGATCGTTTACCCGAACAGACGTAGGCCCGCTGATGCCTGTCTCAGGAGCGACAAACACGATGTACTTGGGAGCTCACGTCAATACGAACACCTTGCGTCTGTTCACGTGGGCTGCCGACTCCACAACATACGCGACGGCCGATCTGTCCCACGGTGAGTATCCTCGCTCCCGTCGAGGAGATGCTACCTGTCCGGTTCAAGAGCCAGGCAGTGGCCCTACATATGATACCTGCGCCTTTCTGGATGACCGCATCCTCGGTGGGTGGGTGGCCAACAACGTCATCGGCTTCATGTGGACCGCTGCCCAGGGCACAGTGGGCACCACAACATTCAACTTTCCCTACATTGCAGTCGTCAGATATAATCAGAGCACACTGGCTCTCATAAACCAACCGGTGATTTGGAACCCTAACATTGCCTTTATCTACCCCGCAATTGCCACTAATGGCCGCGGACACATCGCTGGTCCGTTTTTCGAGGTCGGCAATGGCCACTACCCGACGTTGGACCTCATGATCTGGGATGACCTTACATCTGGTTCCTGGGTCCTCTATGGTGTGCGGGGGGGTACGAATAGTCCTAGTCGAAACCGCTGGGGTGATTATCTTACCTCCCGTCGCCACGGTAGCTATCTCAATACCTGGATCAGTACAGGCTTTACCCTACAAGGCGGAAGTGCCAACGGCAATGCGCAGCCACAGTTTCTGTGGTATGGCCGGGAGCGCGATGCTCCGCCCAACACTCCATTCAACGATGATTTCGGCAGTGCGTCTGTAATGCCCAATATAGGAGCCCGGTGGCAAAACACGTCTCGCGCCACAACTGCCGTTGATGACCCAATAGTCCCTAGTGCTTGTGTGAGTAACAACTCGCGCCAATCTCACAGCGTCTGGTACCGATTCACCCCCTCGCTTAGCGGCGACTACAGCGTCTCCACGGCAGGCAGCAATTATGATACTGTAGTGGCTGTCTGGACAGGCACCCGCGGATCGCTGACGAGTCGCGGCTGTAACGACGACATCGGCTCTGGCACAACCTCGCAGCTCACCCTGGCGCTCAACGCACATACCGTCTACTGTATCGAAGTGATGAGCTACGGCTCCAGTCCGGGGGGAGACCTTCAGTTCAGCATTGACTCTGTTTCCCCTCCTACAGCACCGAGCAATCTGGGGGCGCACGCCACCACCCAGACCCAGATCAACCTAACGTGGGCCGACAGTAGTTCGGATGAGTCCGCCTTCCACATCGAACGCCGACGCCACGGGAGCGCCAACTGGACGCAGATCGACACGGTAGGCGCTAATATCAGCGTCTATAGCGACTTCGGCCTGGACTGCGATACTACCTATTACTACCGTGTGCGGGCCTACCGGGAGACCGATGGCCAGTTCTCCGAGTACTCCAATACCGACAGTGCTACGACCATGCCCTGCACAGCTCCCACCCATACGCCGACGCCCACCAGCACAGCCACTCGCACGAGCACGCCGACGCGCACATCCACACTGACGCCTACAGGCACGAGAAGGCCGACCCAGACGCGAACAACTGTCCCGACGCCGACCGGTGGAACGAAGACCTACCTGCCCATCATCCTGAAGCGTCAGAGGCTGGGCGCAAGGCTCATCCTGTTCGATGAGGCGCACGACGAAGACAAGACGCTGTCCTGGGAACGCGCGCAGGTGCTCCTGCCCGAGCATCCGGAGTGGATTTACTGCGGGCGAATGCAGGCGGATCTGGCTGATGAATTCACGCTGGTGCGCAACCCCGATGCCTCGCTGACTCCCCAACTGCTGGCTGGATACGACGCCGTGATCTTTGCGTCCCCGCAAGCAGAGGTCACGCCGGCTGAGCGGCAAGCCCTCGAGCAATTCATGCGCGACGGCGGTGGCGTGCTGTGGCTCGGCGGTTCGCAATGGGTGGCCGAGCAGTTCATCAGCGGCAAGGGCATCCACTATGACGGGCGCGTTCTCTTTGAGATCGACGGAGATGGAGACTTTGAGGTCACCAACTTTGCCGCACACCCGCCCGTCGCTGGCGTGACGCGCATGGTCACCAACTGGGGGGGCAGTCTGCAGGCGAACTGGCCTGCAGTGCCGCTGGCGACCACGCCGGGCAACATCTTCCGCGACCTCAACGACAACTTTGCGTACGATGCTGGAGAACCGACCGGGCCGTTCGATATCGCCGCAGCCTATGAGTCTGGCAGTGCACGACTGGTCTTTGTCTGTGGCAGCCCGTTCCAAGATGACGGCTACGAGTGGCGCAACAACACGCCTTTCATGCGGGCACTGCTGCGCTGGTTGACCGCACCGCGCGGAGGCTAGCCAGGACCCCCAGAAACGTGCCGAATGTCTGATTGCAAGGGTGGCCCACTGACGGAAGTCCTATTGACCCACTCGATGAGTACGTTGCTCAGCGAGGCAGAACAGTTGCGGTGTGCGGCTGACTCTGCGGATTGTCGCCTTCGATCCATTGCAAATGTGGGCTGTGTTTTGCACCCAGTCTGAGACTACTGTTCGGCGGCAGTTGCCCCACTCCCGTTCCCTGTGCGTGCTCTGCATGCCCGCCAGGTGACTGACTGTCTTGCCATAGGCAATGGCTTGACGGTGCTTCGGGAGCTGCCCCCCGAAATGATCGCGGCCGTTCGCCTTGCTTGACGAGGAACTGCGCCTTCAGTCACAGTGGCGCGGGTATTGCCAACCCCACGGAAGGGGAACACCATCATTGAAGCACTGAGACAGACAAGCCCACCGAAGTATCCCGCTCAGTGCCCTCAGTGTCCTCCAGCGCGGTCAGTAATCCTCACTGCTTCCTATGCACGGTCGGCTGCGAGCGCACCTCACCTTCAAACCTGGCTGCCCACTGCCAACCGAGAACCGATCACCGATAACTGGTAACCGGTAACCGGCAACTGCCCAGGCCTGATTTGCCATTCTGCGACCTCCGGCTGTAAAATGCGCTATCTGCAGAAGGAGAACGGACAGTGCCCATCACCTACAAACAGGCCCTCGGGTACCTGTACAGCCTCACTAACTATGAGATCAAGTCCAGGTTCGCCTATGCGCCGCAGCTCTTTGACTTGGCGCGTGTGGAACGCCTGCTCGACGCGCTTGGAAACCCCCATCGCGAATTCAAGAGCATCCACATCGCCGGGACAAAGGGAAAAGGCTCCACGTCAGCCATGCTGGCCTCGATTCTGAAGACGGCGGGCTATCGCACCGGCATGTACACCTCCCCCCATCTACACACCTTTCGCGAACGAATCCAGGTTGACAATGGCCTCATTTCCGAAGCCGACTTTGCCTCCTTGAGCGAGCGACTGCGGCCCGTGGCCGAGAGAGACAAAGAACTCACCACTTTTGAAGTGGCCACAGCGCTGGCATTCACCTACTTTGCCCAGGTTGGTGTGGAGATGGCTGTGGTGGAGGTAGGTCTGGGTGGGAGACTGGACGCCACCAATGTCCTTCATCCTCTCGTGTCTATCATCACCACCGTTGGCCACGACCACATGCACATTCTCGGCAACTCATTGGCCGAGATCGCCGCCGAGAAGGCAGGTATCATCAAAGAGGGGACACCAGTCGTCACTGCGCCGCAAGAGCACGCGGCCCTGGCAGTCATTGAGCGCACGTGCGCCAAGAAAAACGCACCTCTCTACGCAGTTGGCCGGGACTGGAGGTGGAGAGCAACGCGCCGCAGCCTGGAGGGGCAAGAGTTCACAGCTACGGGCAAGCTGCGAGGCCGTTCTATTACCTCCCACGCATCCTACAAGCGGCTATACATGCCCTTGTTGGGGAAGCATCAACTGCGCAATGCGGCCGTCGTCCTGGCTACCGTCGAGGCCTTGCGTCAACAGGGCATTGAGGTGAGCGACTCAGCGGTGCGCCAGGGGCTGCGTGACGTGGTCTGGCCTGCCCGCTTCGAGGTGCTGGGGCACCAGCCATACGTAATCATAGACTGCGCACACAATACCGATTCGGCCAAGGCCCTCGCCGCCACATTGCAGCAATACTTCCCCGACCTGCAGCCGTGGTTCGTCGTGGCCATCCTCAATGATAAAGACATTCCGGCCATCCTGCGACAGTTGCTCCCACGAGCCCGGGGAGCATTCTTTGCTCGCTCACATCACCCTCGTGCCACGGATCCCAGGCAACTGCAAGAAGCAGCAGCGCATTTCGCTATTCCCACTGCCGTGATCGAAGACGTCGGACACGCCACCAGGCGCGCTCTCGAGCAGGTGGGGCACGATGGGCTCGTGGTTGCAACTGGTTCCCTTACTACTTCCGGCGAAGCACGCGAGGCCTGGCTGCGCCTGCACAACCTGCCTCTGCCTCCACTCGACCCACGGCCCTGAACCGCAGAGCAACCACAGGTAACTCTGCGGACTCTGCGATCTCTGCGGTAAGGCCCCCTATTCACGCAACAGGCCCATACACTGCTTTACTTCCAACATGGTCCCCTCCGCAATAGGCCGGGCACGCTGCGCTCCATCACAGAGCACGTCCCGCACATAGTCAGGATCTGCTGCCAACTGATGCCGGCGCTCCCTGAACGCTGCCAGGCTCTCACTCATCTCCCGCGCCAGGATAGCTTTGCACTCCAGGCATCCTATCGCAGCCTGCCGGCATCCCTCCGCGATTTCGGACATCTGCTCTGGCGGCGTGTACAGGCCATGTAAGGTATAGATGTTGCAGTGTGTCGGCTCACCAGGGTCACTGCGACGCTGCCGCGCAGGGTCAGTGACCGCACGCGCTAGCTTGCTGGCGATGACCTGTGGCTCATCGCTCAAGGCGATGTAGCTGCCAGGGACACTCTTGGCCATTGCCCCCTGGCCCAGCAAGCTGGGCACCATGGCTCCAGCCGTGAGATGCGCCTGTGGCTCTGGAAAGACTGGGGCGAAAGTGCGGTTGAAAGCTCGTGTCACCTCACGTGTGAATTCGAGGTGTGGCAATTGATCCTTGCCCACCGGCACCAACTCTGCCTTGTAGAGCAGGATGTCTGCGGCCATGAGCACGGCGTAGGAGAGCAGGCCCAGCCCGGCGACGCCCTGGCGAGCCGCCTTGTCCTTGTACGTGGGTATCCGCGACAACCTGTTCACGGTGGTCAGGCAGCCCAGAATCCAGGACAGTTCCACGTGCTCGTGCACATCCGACTGCACCATGAGTATGGAGCGCTGGGGGTCTATGCCGGCAGCCAAGTAGTCCATAGCCACGCTGAGCACACGGTGCTGCAATTGCTGTGCATCGTAGGGCACAGTGATAGCATGATAGTCCACGATGGCGAAGACGCACTCGTGCCTCTGCTGCAAGTCCAGCATGCCCACTATCGCCCCCAGGTAGTTCCCCAGGTGCAGGCTGTCGGCAGTCGGTTGAATGCCTGAGAAGACACGTCCCTTTTTCATAGCCATCCTCCTCAACATACGATTTCATAGTAGAGGCGCACATCTCACCGCTGAGAACGCTGCCTCGCCAACAACGCCGGCGAGACGCTTCGCGGAGGGCGCAGAGAAAACCTACCAAATCTCTGCGTTCTCAGCGTCTCCGCGGTAGAACCCACCCCTACGAAAGACAACTACCTAACTCCTAACGTCAAAAAGCCTCCCATCCCCAACAGGGACGAGAGGCCTTCTCCCGTGGTGCCACCCTCATTAGGCTGATGCCCCAGGCGTATGAAACAGAAAACCCGCCTGTGACGGCGGGTGGATTCCCTGAGGCCAGCCTCACTCAATGCAGGTACAGGACTCTGACAGTGCCCATCCAATACCCTCAGCCGTGATAACGGTGGCGACTCCGGCTCAGGCTACTCGAACTGCGCTTGTTGCTTGCACAACCCTTTCGCCCTGCGACTCCCAAGTCCATTCAGCGTTCGCCTCGGTACCAGGCTCGCACCTCGCCCCGGCTCTCTGCACCTACGTTCGAACGCCTACTAGTCTTGCTCACAGTCTTTGCGCTCTTCGCTTGCATGATAGTATAGCGCAAGACCATCATCCTGTCAAACCGATGTTGTGCGCCATTGTTTGCCGTAGAAGAGCGGATTATCTGAACCTAAAAGGCGGAGAGCCCGCTAACCTTGTCGGCGGGCTGCAGAGCAGCGCCCTTGGACAGGGGCCAAACTGGGCTCACCCACCGCCTGGTGCTCAGCGGCACTTGCACTGCCGCCGGTTGGCAAACGTCGAGTAGGGAGAGCAGAGCGCTGGGTTGCCTATCCATGCCCACGCCTTTGGTGTCACCGCTGCTACAGCCGGATCACGTGACCACAGTACTCGCACGCAATAGTATCCATCCCGCGCAACACTCGCTGGGTAATCGGGGCATTGCACTTAGGGCAGCGCGTCGGCGCCGATTTCACCTTCTCCACGACCTCTTGGTCCAGCTCAATGGCACGATCCCGGTCAAAGTCGCCCGCCTTCGCCTGGCCTATCAGCGCTTGCCACGTCTTGCAGTTCTGACCCTCAAGGTGAAAGTGGGCCGCGGACACCGGCGCGCGGCGAGCAAAGGTAACGTCAATGTGGTCTTGGTGCTTAAGTAGACCCTTCCTGCTGGCTTGCGCCTTCTCAATCTGCCCCACGGGCACCTCCAGCAGCAACTGCTGTACCTTTTCCTTCTTAGTGGTGATAAACAGAACCTTCTTGGTCGCGACCTCTTGCTTCTGTTCAAAGATCAGGCGCTGGTCAGTAAGGAACAAGACGCCCTCAGGATCGTCTTTGCCCTCCTTGTCCCATTTGGCTTTGACGGCCATAATGCCGGCCTCTGTCGGCAGCAGTTGGAACGTCGCCTCGGCCAGTTGAACCAGCATCCACTCCACCCGCTCCAGGTGCTGGACCAGCTCTTGCACCTTCTCCTTGAGCGTGTCGTACATCCCCTCGACGCTGTCCTGGGCAGACTCCACCTTCCTCTCCAGTGCCTCCACCGCCCTCTCAGCCCGCTCAAGGAAGGGCTGCGCTGCGGTCGGGTCATTCGCGCGAGCAGCCACTTGCCTCACCTGACGCTCAACAGAGGGCAGTTCTCGCTCGAGCGATTCACTCTCTCGCTCAATTCGCTCGAACACTCTACGGCGCATGATCACCCATTGCTGTTCCAGATCTTTCGCCTTGTCCTCCAGCGTCCTCTCAAAGGGATAGCCACGAGCGCGGCTCTCCTTCACCCGTTCCACCAGCCCGCTGGCCGTGGTGCCCAGGTCTTCCGCCTTATCACGCAGACGTGTGAGCCGAACGTCAGACTGCAGCGAGTCAATGCTCCTCTCGAGCTTTCTGATTTCCGCAGCAAGTTCTTCAATGGGTTCTTGAGACATGATTCATACCTCCTGATACAAATATGTCTGTGGGGGTGGCATCAGGCCATCCGGGCGGCCGAAACGTGGACTTTGGTTGTGGAAAGTTGGTTGCCTATCCCCTCTCCTGGGAGCGACTCTCGACCAGCTTCACTTGTGAACCAGAACTTTCGCCTACCGTAATTTTATCACATGCTGTCGATTCGTGCAATAACGCGCCAAGCAAAGGGTCTACGTCACGTTGGGGCCAAGTTTGCCGCGCCAAACCCTCCCATAGGTTCTCACGACCTGTTGGATGCCCTTCCGTGACGCTCGACAGATCAGAAGAAAAGGGAAAGCGTTGATGGTAACCTACGGGAGGGTCTGTTTGCCCCCAATCTGCCGTAGACCCCATAACGGCAAACATTGACACGCAGCGACATCTGCTTTACAATATCTACCAGGCAGGATAAAAGAAGCTGTAACACGAAGCGTTGATACCCATTACCAGCTTTGACATAGGGCAATACCATGAACAGAAGACTACTCTTGGCCGCCGAATTGTATGACTACAGTTACGCCAACTACGCAGATCATTTGGGCATTGGGAATATCCGGTTCGACAAATTGATGCGAGATGATGTGGATACATTGGGGCCAGCAGAACAGGAAAGATGGACTCGCCCGCGCTTGGGTCAGACGCTCGATATACCAGAAGAAGAAGTGGCCGATTGGGTAGCCTGCTAGCAGCAAGCCAAGGACATCATAGATGCTCCCAATGCGGCGCAGGCTTTCCGTCGTGGTGTACGATATTCGGTTGAATGTGCTGTTGGGCGAGCCCTGACAGACAAAGCAGATATTGAAAGGCTGGTCACACAAGTCTGTTATCGTGCCGCTGACCTGGCTTATTTGCTGCACTTGGAAGGCACGACGTTGTCTGATTACTCAGAGGAGCTCCGCGAAACAACAGAGTTCGATCTCGAGCTGGACTAGCCATATTCTTCTTATCGGCTAGAAGTAGGGCGCACGGATGCTGTGTTTCAAGCCAAAGGTCGCCCAATACGTCTCCGCCGCCCGGGGGCAAGATGCGCCAGCCCTGTAGCAATACGTGCCCGCGTTACCGCTCAACCCCGGGCCGTTAGGCACTCTCGTTCAGGTAAGGCTTTAGTAAGAATAATCGCAGATTCCGCACGTTTTCAAATGGAGATTCTCGTTTGACGAAACGTTAGATGAGTCTGGAGGGCGAACATGATCGTTAGTAATGATTCGCCATTACGGCGGCTTCCTTCACAACTGAATCATAAACAGACTCTCTTTCTCGACGGCATTCGATACTCCATTGAGATGGCTGATCTAGCGCATTCTAGGCTGCAAAGAACTCTTTGTGCTCTAACCTTCGACCGTGATAGTAGTGAAAATCACCATTTGGACTTTATATCGTCTGTCCTAGACGCTTGGTCGATAGTTGATTCAGTACACCGGTTACGCGCACTGCTTAGGCAAGCTCCGGGTATCAAACAAAAATCGTCCGGACTGCGGATATTCCTGCGTCGCACAGCACACATTAAAGACCTACGGAACTCTGTCCAACATCTCAACAGACAAATCGATGCTATGGTTAACCAGAGGCTGCCTGTCTGGGGACTGCTAAGCTGGGTCGCCATAGATCCACATGGTGGAACTGGGTGTTGTTGCTCTCTCATACCAGGGACATTGTTTCCGAGCAAAGGTCATCCGCTCGTCAATCCTGCTGGGAAAAACATTCTTGTTCCCATTGATCTCATAACGCTCAAGGCCAGTGGACACTCCGTATGCTTAAGTGACGTCATGAAAGCGGTCCAATTGCTGGCGAGGAGCGCGGAGCAAGAATTGACAGAGCAGTTCAAGAATTTGCCACGGCCAGGAGCAGATTTGCTTATTTGTCTGCGGGTGGCGTTCAGTGATGCCAAATCAGACGAATCCAAATGAGAAACCGCCTACCGTCCTTCTCCAACCGAGCGGGCGTAGCGCGGCGGCCGAGCTCTGGGCCGTGATGCGGCAATAGATTGGCAATCACTACGAAGGAGGAACTTGATGCTGCTGGATGACCTGAAAAGAACGCGGTTTACAAGTGATATTCAGCATTACGCGATCCCGCACGTAAGCCTCAAAGCATCCCAGAGCAACAAAAAGAAGCAGCCACTTTTCCTAGTTGACGACGAACCGGTCAAAGTAGAAGAGCTTGCTCAGAGATTCTTCGAGAAAAACTCCTACCAAGTTCATAAGGGAGATGATGCGCACCTGTTCTTCAGTGTTCTCTCTTCGAATTTCCGGGAGTCCTTCTTTTATGCCGTCTGCAAGAACTACGTCGGCCAAGGTGCCAACAAGCTACTCGATGAGTTGGAAGCTCTGGTTGTAACCTGTCTTGATCGCTCTGAGGTAAGTGAGGAGTTGATCGAGCATGCGCAGCTTATACTCACACGGTATTACTCTGCCTATAGACCAAAGCGTGGAGTACATTCTGCTCTAGCGAGGCTGAGCAAGCGATTTGATCCAGGAATTCTGCTGAGGCTTCTCAAGTTCTACAGAGCACTAGCATACACGACAAAAGGAGCCCCTGATTTGTTCATTGCCAGAGGTCCTGATTTCGCTTTCGTAGAAGTGAAATCTCTAAATGACTCTCTAAGTCCCGACCAGTACGCTTTCCTTGAACGCTATCTCAGCACCGTAGGAGACAACATTTATGTTCTCAGGGTTCTGCCATTTTAGATACCGGGGCCTCTACAAGGATGGGCGCCTAATCCCCGCTTGTAGTCGACCGAGGGCGCGGTGGTCATGGCCGTGCATGGCATCTACATCCCCATGCTCTTTCTCTGCGGGGGTTTTGTTCCCTTGGAGGCTATGCCGAAAGCGTTGCGGGTCGTGGCCAGGGCCTTCCCGCTCACCTACTTCGTTGGCCCCTTCCGCAGCATCATGGTGGAGGGCGTGGGTCTGGCAGCCATCGGCCGCCACCTGTTGATCCTGCTGGCCTGGACAGTCGGCGGCTGGATGGTCGCCACCAAGATTTTCCGCTGGGAATAGTAGGACAATTTGGCAAATTGTCCCCCAGTTGAGGCGAAATGCGAACCGTGGGGCAAATACCCCAAGACAGAGAAACAGAATCCTTTGGGGAAGGAGGCAAAAATGATAGAGATAATGGGTTTGACTGTCCTTTTGCTGGTATCAGTTGTTGTGTTTAGCGGTTGGCTTTTCTCAAACACATACTGTGAGGCGGCCACAGGATATCTTTCAGAGCATCCTAGACTCAATTTCGTTGTTCATGTCTTTACGGGCTTGGGTTCTGGCTGGCTCATTGCTCTTTGGATGCCCAAGAAGGTCGCTTTGGTTCTCGGGGCTATTGTTGTAGTGGTAGCTGTCATTATACGTTACGTGATTTCAATAGCAGAAGCTCCGGGACATCTTGAATCTATTGGCATGCATCTGGGCTTGCCTGTTGGCGTGGCCATTGCTTGGCTCTCCTATCCTCGGGTGCCCAAGATTCCTGTCCTAATTCTCGGAGCCATTTCGTTAGTCGTAGGGGAGACTGCACATTATGTCTTTCCCAACTTGGTTGTGAAAGAATGAGTGTTCCTTCACTCGCGCTATCGCCCAACAGCGTATTTGCGGTTCACTGCGCTCACCCAAATGCCTCCGGTACTTCGCAAATGCGCAAACTGTTGTATGAGATTCTGCCCTCGCCGTTTCAGGATGGGGTAAGGAGGATATGTTCATGATAAAGAGGAAACCATTGGAGAGCGGAGTCTTTGAAGATATGGAAACTGCGAAAAGATACAATAAAGAGGTCGGGGGATATATGCGCCTCGTGTCGAAGAGTTTCGTCTCCGTGGCTAGAGAATGGGGAGTAACGGACGGCGAAGTCCTGGACGTGGGAACCGGAACTGGTTCACTTGCCATTGGATTTGCCAAAGGGGTCCCCGGTGTTCACGTTGTAGGTTTGGATCTTTCTGATGTGATATTGGAGTTGGCTAGAGATAATGCCCAAAAGAGTGAAGTGTCTTTGAGAGTTTCCTTTGAAGAAGGGGATGCTGAAGATATACCCTTTGAGGACGATAGATTCGATTTCGTGATCAGCAGCGATACACTCCATTTGGTAAACAATCCAACAAAGATGTTTAGTGAAATCCATCGAGTTCTAGAGCCTCAAGGTAGGTTCCTCATCAGTGATATTAGGAGATCTTGGTTGGGAGTTTTCTCAGTACACGTCAGGGCTTCATATTCGGCAAAAGAGGCGGAAGATTTACTGAGCCAATCAAAGTTGCAGAATTGGAAGGTAAAGGATTACTTCTTTTGGCTGAGCATATTCTCTGACGAGTAGGTGAAAGCGTTCCTTGAAAAGCAAAGCTGGAGAAAGAGCGTGGCGATGAAGAAAATGGCTTCGGACAGTTGGCTCGCTAGGCGTATGATGCGGCTGACCCATGGGGAGAGGCGATTTGTCAACGACCCTGCCAACGCGGAACGGGTGGCTCACATCGCCGGATCGCTGCTCAACCGCGTGACGTTACCGCCGGAGCCGCAGTGCCTGGAGATTGGGTGCGGGCAGGGGGCGGGGACCCGGCTGCTGGTGGAACGCTACGGCGCTTGGGTGGTCGCCACCGACTACGACCCGGCGCAGCTGGCGCTCGCGGAGGAGCGGCTGGCCGATCTCGAGGAACGGGTTGGGTTCCGCGTCGTAGATGCAAGGACGATGCCCTTCGACAACGAACAGTTCGACGGCGTCGTTGCTTTCCAGGTGATGCACCACATTCCTGCTGGCTGGCGGCAAGTGGTGGCCGAGGCGGCTCGCGTGCTCAGACCGGCCGGGTGGTTCATCTTTACCGACATGGTTCTGCCCCCCCGCGCTGGTCGTGTGATAAGACGCCTGCTACACCGGTTGGACCCACTGGAGGAGATGGCGCTGCATGCTTGCCTCGCCCAAAATGGCCTGCACCTGGAGCACTACGAGCGCGGCCAACGTATGCTGCTGGGGCTGATGGGACATTGCGAGGCCGTCGCCCACAAAATATAGCTGCAACCAGCGACTATAATGCTTGCTAAGGCTGACACTTCGCATATCCGCGAAACAATGCGGCGAGTTAGCCCTTCAGCTTCGCTCAGGCCGAGCGCGCAGCTGATGCCGCTGACCCACCTGGGAGACGCCATGCGCCACGCGATGGTCGGTGCACCGCCTCTGCATCCCCTGTGGCTGGACGCAGTGGTGCGCGGCGGTTGGCTAGTGCTCTGCTTGATCCTCAGCGTGCCCTTCTTCCAGTGGGAGTGACAAGCCCTCAATACTAGCACCGAAGGCCTTGCCACGGCTTGCCAAGCTCGAGGATCCTCCCACAGATGCGGACCTGCCATGCTCTTCCAAAGCAAAGCTGTATCTCAAAGTTCAGGCAGCAGTTGCACTGCCGCCGGTGTAGCACTTGGCGCGCCGCACGAACGCCTGAAAGCAGCTTACCCATCACCGCTTGGCTGCCCTTGGCTCGTGCAAGATCAGAGTGAGCAACGACGAAACCAGTGCGCTAGCTGCGCTCAGGCTGAACAAGGCACCCAGCCCCCATCGCTCAGCGATAAAGCCCCCTACCACAAGCATGAAACTCACGACGCCCAACACAGTGTTCACAAGGCCTATGTAGAGCACCCGTTCCGATGGTGGGGCCATGTCCAGCACGAAACTCAGCGACACGATTTGGATGCCGCCTTGGATGATTCCAAGCCCAAGGAAGACGAGCGTGAACACTGCATACGGGATGCCATCGCTGAAGAGGATAGGCATTAGGGGAAAGGGAATGCTCGACACGCTGACAAGCAGCATCGCCATTCGATTGCCGTACCGGTCGCTCAGCCATCCCCAAACCAATGTGGAGGCAACAACCGCAGCGGTAAAGGCTCCCAAGTAGGTCCCTACCATGCCGACTGGCGCACCCAGCCTCTCTTTGGCAAACACACTATAGAACGGAAGGGCAACCGTACTGACAAGCAGCGCAGCCCTCGCTGCTATGAACAACCCATGATTCGAATCCCGCCGCAACAGGCTCCCTATCCTGGGAAGCTGCAGACCTCGTGCCTCGCGCGTCGCGCTCACCTCTTCTACGGGTTCACTCACCTGGGCAAAACAGCAAAAGCCCCCAACCGCAGCCACGCCAGCTATGGCAAACACCAGACCAAAGTTCGCTGGAAAGGCTGGGCCGTGCGCCTCGTCGAGCACATAGCGTGTCAGGGCACTGCCCCCTAGAGCAAGCAACCCGCCGGTGAAGTCGCGCCAGCCAAAGAAGGCCCCCCGCCGATCCGCCGGTATCGCCTTGCCCACGACATCCATGAAAGGCAAGGCACCTACACCAGCAGCAAACGAGTAAGTACTGAACAGCAGGACAAAGACAACCAGCAGCAGCGGTTTGTTCTGTGGTCCGAGAATCAACACCAAGATAGTCAACAGACTCCAGCACAGTGTGCGTACCACCGCTGCAGCGCGGTACACGACAATCTTCCGCGGTTGACGTTGGACATAGCGAGAGACGAGTAGCTGTGGCAGCAGCCAACCGCCCGTGGAAATCGGCAATAGCAGGCCGACAACCAATGAAGAGGCCCCCAACTGGCTCACAAACCACGTCAGAACGAGTGAAGGGTGAGTAAGCGTGGCGAACAACCGCAACACCGTCCCATTGGCAACGCCGAGGATGAAATTCAGCCGTAGTTGCTCTTCAGATAGAGTGGAGGGTTTCATCAAAACGCAAAGACTCCCTTGCCCCTCAGGGGTAATAGCAGAGCCTGCGCCAATTGTGCTTGTTGAGCGGCCAACGCTTCCGATGCGGCACCGACAGCCAATTCCAGTTCGGCGCTATCCAGCACTGCAAGCTCCTGTCCTGCCTGTACCCCTTGCCTTTCCTGCACCTGCAGCTTGGTCAACAACCCACTGCAGCTGAAGCTCAGCGCTGCCCAACGCACAGACACCACCTCACCTGAAACTGGGACCACTGCACTAATGTCAGGCTGTTCCTGTGCGGCGCGCGTTGGCTCGACAGCCTGGCTTGCACACGTCCTCACTGACCGCGCCATCAAGAACAGCACCAACACAACAATCGAGCGTTTCACGTCATCCTCCTTCACCTACGGTTGCGCCCGGCGCAATGTACAGCCTACTTCTCAGGACGCCGCTTGAGCACAACGGGGTCAATTCCCTTTGCGCCAACAGTTCAAGACAGTCGGGCTTGTGCGCAACTTGGTCATGCTGATGACTCTCGGGACAAACCCGGTCGCTAGAACGCCACCGCATCCTATTCTATCGCAAATCGGCTGCAATTTCCAGACAGAACGCTGCCAGAAACTCTCGTCTCTGTTGTCCAGTAGAGCATTCCATCATGTATACGCTACTTCCCAGGGCACTGGCTGACCACATCGCGGTCAATTCCCTTGTTGCCATAGGCCTTGTCGAAATGGGCGCTGAAATGGTCGGCGAGCCTTCGCGCGCGAACGTCAAAGGCCGCTTTGTCATCCCAGGTATTGCGCGGGTTGAGAATCTCACCGTTAACACCTGGGCAAGTCTTGGGGGTTAGGATATGGAACAGCGGATCCTCTTCGTATTCGACGCCGTCCAGCTCCGCGCTGAGCGCTGCATGGACCAGAGCGCGGGTGATATCAATATCCATACGCGCCCCCACGCCAAACGCTCCCCCGCTCCACCCCGTATTGACCAGGTACACCTGAGTCCCATGACGCCGCATACGCTCACCCAGCATTGAGGCATAGACGTCAGGGTTGCGGGGCATGAACGGTTCACCAAAGAACCGGGAAAAAGTACTCACCGGATCAACGATACCTGTCTCGGTGCCCGCCAGCTTGCTCGTGTAGCCCATCAGGAACCAGAGCATGGCCTGTTCTGCTGTCAATTTGGCTATCGGTGGTATCACCCCATTGGCATCGGCGGTCAGAAATAGGATAGTTCTAGGGTGGCCGCCCACGGGGGGCTCCTTGACATTGCTCAAGAACCGCAGCGGGTAGGATGCCCGTGAGTTGGGCGTTAGCCGGTCGTCATCCAGATCAAAATGCCCGTCAGGATACATCATGGTGTTCTCAAGGATAGCGCCGTGCTCCAGGTAGTGCGCCTCGTGGAGAACAGCATTCCATATCTCCGGCTCCTTGTCCGCACGCAGATGAATTAGCTTGGCGTAGCAGCCGCTCTCAAAGTTGGCAATGCCGTTGTCGCCCCAGCCGTGCTCGTCATCGCCCAACAAGGCCCGGCGTGGATCAGCCGAAAGGGTCGTCTTGCCGGTTCCGGAGAGACCCAGCAGCAGCGCAGTATCGCCATCGGGGCCTTCGTTGGCCGAGCAGTGCAGCGGCAGAACCCCCACGCTCGGCAAAACGTAATTCATCACCGTGAACATGAGCTTCTTCACACTCCCTCCATAGGCAGAGCCGAAAACGACCCCTAAGCGACGGTCAAAGTCCATCGCCACTGCCATGTTGGAAGTCTGGCCGTCGGGCAGTTTGCGCAGGCGTCCCTCGTACTTTTTTCGCTCCAGTTTGTCGTAAGGCACCGCGATCAGTGTGAAGCCGCGCTTTGCGAGAACGCTCCGCTCTATGTCGTTGGGCACCGGCCGGAACATGTTGTCGGTAAACAGCGCGCTGAGCGCCTGATCCGTGACTGTCTTCACCGGCATTGCGTGCGACGTATCAGCAACGAGAACCCGATCGGTGACGTACACCCTCTCCTTTTCAGAGAGCACCTTGAGTGCGTCTCCCATCACCATATCGAAAGTCTCAGGCTCCATCGGGATGCTATTGGGCGAATCCCAGTCAATGCTCCCCTCGCTTTCCTTGCGCCGGACGATGTAGGTGTCCTTGGGGCTGCGACCAGTGGACTCTGGTGGCGTCCACGTAGCCAGCGCACCATTGGCGGCAACTAGTGCCTCCTTGCGCTCAACAGACTCTTTGATCAGGTCTTTTCTCGTTAGGTTGTCCAGGACGCTGGGGTATCGCCTCAGAAGCTGTGCCACCTTGTGTTGGAAATCCATACCTTGTGCCTTCCTCCGTTTTGTCATTGTATCCAGTGCCTACCACTCTTCGCGAAATCGTTGGACGTTGCCATCAACGCAGGCAACTACCAAGACAGGCTGTCTCACGTCAGTCTCCCTGGCCTACAGCCCGCAGCGGATTGTCCCGCCAACTGAGCGGCCCGCCAGTGCCGCCATGCTGCACCAGAACGATCTCGGCCATGATGCTGAGTGCAATCTCTGCCGGGTTCTGTCCACCGGTGTGTAATCCCACCGGTGCATGCACCTGCATCAGTCTCTCTTCCGGCACACCATCACTGAGCAAACGCTCGAACACTGTCTCTACTTTTTTGCGGCTGCCGATCATGCCAATGTATGCCGCTGGTGTAGACAAGACCTGGCGAAGCACCACGTCGTCGTACTGGTGGCCATGTGTCACAATGACCACAAAAGTGTGAGCAGTGATTGGGACCTTGTCCAAGAGACTTTCGAAAGGCGTAACCACGAGCTCGTCAGCGTGCGGAAAGCGGGCCTCGGCCGCAAACTCGGCGCGCTCATCAACTACCACCGTGTGGAAGCCCAGCATGTGTCCGAACTCTGCCAGCGGCTGCGCCACGTGTCCCGCCCCGGCGATGAGCAGCGTGGGTTTGAGGCGCAGCACTTCGATGAACACCCGCACATCACCACCACAAATGCCCAAATCCTTCTCATCTTCCCCATGCACCGAGTACTCCACCACTCGTGACGTTCCGCTGCGTAGAGCCTTCTGGGCGTCAGACGTCGCTGCTGCCTCCAGAGCCCCGCCCCCAATGGTGCCCACCGTCGACCCGTCGGCGCGCAGCAGCATCTTGGCCCCTACGCTGCGTGGCGTGGAGCCTCCCACTTCGACAATGGTCAGCACGCAGGCCGGCTGGTTTTCACGTATGGCATCCAGCATGCCTTGATACACTGCCTCGCTCTCTTCCACCTCATTCACTCCACAACGGATTGCATAACGCCACTGTCAAACCCCGGCAAACATGTACGGCGTGAGCCGGAACGCATTATAGCCCATCCGCGAGGCTAGGTCAACGCCCATCCCCCATGAATCTTCCTGCAACCCATCGAATGAAATCCTCCCACAGGTTCAAACCCGCAGAAGCGCCCCAGCGCCGGACTGCGGCTTCTCTGCTACAAGCTCAACCTGCGGGAGGATACCACAACCAATCGGCGAGGGCGTGTTTGCGCAGTTAGGTCTCCTTAACTACACCTGACTACAGCGGATACCACAGATTCGCCTTCTTGTCAAATGGAAAGTTCGTTCGTGGGAATCTTGGGGAGAGGCAGGCACAGATAGGCCTCTAGTGTTCAGCGGCAGTTGCGCAGTCGCCGCAGCACAGCGGAGCGGGGCACTGCCGCGGGTTACCGAGCAAGAGACCTCAGCAAGTCACGTGGAATGGAACGATAACCTTATCTTCAGCCTTGTTCCAGGCCCTAGTTGCTTTGGGAGCAGCCATTAGCTTCACCCGACAAGTACGCTTCTTGAGGTACTTCTCGGCCTCACCTGACAACCGCACAAGGTCATATTGACCACTGCCAATGATCAGCAACTCTGCCCCTTTTTCGCAGACGTACTTGGCCTCGTCTAGCGAAATGGTGTGCGAGGCGCCCTAGACCCTTTTGGACAGCTTCTTCTTGCGTTTCTTGACCGAGCCGTCCAACCTTACTATGACATCGTTTTCGATTTCCCGACCTTCGATGGTAATCGAGCCAAAGGTCGCGACCTCGATTCTGGGTCTCATTCTGTGTCACCTCCCTTGGGCTTCGCTCCCTTCGGTTCCACTCAGGGCAGGCAGGGCAGGCTCCCCATCCACCACACGAGGCAAATGACGTTGAGTGATTCCACCACGCTCACCACAGGTTCCTACTTTGCCAGACTCTGGGCTGCCTCCAGCAGAGCCGCGCTGACGGTTGCGATATCCCCCGTCCCGTCTATCTCCACCAGCAAGCCCGCCTCACGATAGTAATCAATAAGAGGCGCCGTGTGCTGGTGATAGACCTTGAGGCGTGCCCGCACCGTATCCGGCTTGTCGTCATCGCGTTGGTACAGCACTCCACCGCAGGCGTCGCACACTCCTTTCCGGGCTGGCGGACTGAAAACGGTATGATAGGGCGTCTGGCACTGGCGACAGATCCACCGGCCTGACAGTCGGCGGACCAGTTCCTCGTCGGGGACTGCGATGTAGAGTACCCCGTCCAACTCCTGCCCCATGTCGGCGACCATGGTGTCCAGCCCTTCGGCCTGAGCCTGAGTACGGGGGAAGCCGTCGAGGATGGCGCCCTGCTCACAGTCGGGCTGTTGCAGCCGCTCGCGCACCATGGCGACGGTCACGTCGTCGGGCACCAGATGACCCTTGTCGATGTATTCCTTGGCCAGCAGACCAAGTTCGGTCTCGTTCTTCAGATTCTCCCGGAACAGGTCGCCGCTCGCCACGTGGGGCAGCTCTAGTTCTCTCTCCAATCGCTCCGCCTGGGTTCCTTTGCCGGCCCCCGGCGGGCCAAGCAAGACAAGATACACTTTCTTCTTACCCCGCCCTTCTTCTTGTCGCGCTGGGTAGTGGTTCCCACAATGGGCAAAGACCTCCATTCGGTGAAGGCCACCCAGGAGTCCTGACCGACAGGCCACTTGCGGAGCACATCCAAGTGGGTGCTCTTGCCAGAGCCGTCAATGCCCTCAACGACGAAACGCCTGCCTGCTAAGGCCCATCCGCCACACGGCTTGGTTGTGCGATTTCCTCTTGCACACAGTTCAAGAGTCGCATGATCTGTGCATCAGGCAGGCCGGCCAACCCACCGCAACTTTGCCAGTCCGCTTGCCCCAGGCGAGTAGCGTTGTGCTGCCTCAAGTTGGCAGAGTGAGGGGGCAGTTCGTCCCCCTGGAAGAAGCATTCACCAGGAAGAGATGGCCGCCCCCGTCGAGCTTTCTGTTTTCCCCTTCATACAGATGAAGGACTACTTCGCACTAGCTCCCGCAAAGAAAAGCACCTTATTGTCTTCGTCAATCCGGACCCAGTGTGGCAATCCAGCGCCAGAGCCAGTAGACGAAGACCCCGCTGGCGTCGTAAACTGCCAGGTATCCGACGGCTCCCCCATGGCATAGTCATTCCGCGCATTGACATACCACTCGTAAGTGGTAGCAGAGTCAATCTGCCACTCGGTTGTGTTCTGCGTGCCAGTTACCCAGCTATAATACTCCACAAGCGGCTCGTCAGCTCTTGCCCAGGATACCATGTATTCTATGGCTCCAACAACGGGCAACCACTGGAAGGTCACTGGCAGCGATGCGAGCGTACTCCCGTTGATGGGCGTCACCAGCGTAGGTGGAGGCAGAATAGTGCCGCCAGAACCAGAGGTGAAGCTCCATACATCCGAGAAAGGCCCCTGGGTTGTGTCACCGCACTCCAACCATGCTCGCCAGTAGTAGGTGGTGGCGGGCTCCAGATTCACCCCAAATCGGAATTCCCCTTCGCCTTGCGCAGGAGGGTAGTGCAACCAGAATACTGGGCGCGTGAATCCAGGATCCCTACATAGTTCAATCTGTAATAGCGTCGCGTAAGCACAATCGCCGGCGTCCCATCGGAACACTGGGATCAGGGTGTTGAGAGTGGCGCCGTTCCCGGGGAAGATGAGTGTGGGAATGGTAGAGCACGGACCAGAAGCCCTGAAAACGACAGGAGAATATGACTTGTAGGTCGCATTTGCAGCGGCTTTGTATTGTGCCGGCCCCGCAAGCGTGCCCAGGAGGACAAGACCCACGATCGCAGCAGCCATCAAGATGACTCGGCTTTTCATCTCTTGGGCTCCTTTCGATTGTGCCCTAACCAAACCACGACAGTGAACCGACGAACGACGTTTCACAGTGATTATATCATAAACCCACAACTATGCCAACAACTCGCATTTGCTAGTCCACCTTCGTTCGCTCATTGGAACGTGCATTGACAATCCTTTCTATACAAGAAGTGAGCGTCGAGAAGGCTATTCAACGCATCATCGTTCGTTTGAGCCGGGCACGGCCTCCTTGTCCTTCGCCCCCACCCACCATCAGCCCTGAAACGACGTAGCGTTGCAGGTACCCAGCCTGAATCTCTCGTGGCTTATCTCAATGCTTCTCCCTCACAATAATACCATTTGAACAATTCAGCCCCCTCATCCTCGCAAGTCAGAAAATTCCTACAACCCTGCCGCGACGCCGCTTGACGAATCAACCAGGGTGAAGTATAATGTCAGTGAAGCAAGAAACAGCATGGCCAGCGCCATTCAGCAATCCTGGTGTGAAATCCTCATGCGCAGGAGAGAACAAACACCCTGCACATCAACGCCGCTCCCTGGGCACGACGGAGGCGGCGTTTCGCATTTGAGGGCAGGCCACCGATTACATCGGAATCCGCAAGTGGAAATTGGACGCTGAGGCCATATCGATTTCGGCCGGGGACACACTCAACTCTACGTCCGCGAGATTAGGATTTGCAGGTCACGGGACATGCTCCCTGGACAGTTGACGTCTGGCTCGCGCCCGCCTGTGGGTAAACGGCCACCTTTTCCGCTCACTGAGCTTGCCAGAGGGATAGCGTGGAGGAACTGAAACTCCAGGGGAGGACTAGAGTATGCCCGACATACAGTTGCTTGTTCTGCTCGGTATTGGCACCCTTGTGAGTTCCATTGTTGAGGCAATACTGGGAAAAGAGGCAGTGAGCCGCTTCTTCGCTCACGTTGTGGGCGCCACCTTGGTGCTCATCATTGCGCCCGTGTTCATGGGGACCCCACTCCGTCATCTGCTAACCGTGGAATTCCTCACCCAGCACATGCGCAGTCTGATCAACGCGAAGACACAGGTTCTCGTTTTTGTCGGCGTGAGTGCACTGGCTCCGTTAGTCCCTGAAGCGATTCTGGGCCCCAAGCCGCGACTGGGCCTTGTGACCCACCTTTTAGGACTGCTCCTGGGGTCTTACGTCGCCGACTGGCCGCCGTTGGACCTGCACTGATAAGACGTATGGCAAACGCAAAATGCACTTCGAACACTCCTGACAAGAAAGAATCTGAGCCGTGACCAACGATTTGAAGCCCTGCGCAGAGGCTAAGAGTGGCTTCAGGCACTGGATCCATGCGCCACACTAAGATCCTGTGGGTCTTCTCAGGCTTCGCCCTTGACGGCTCGGGCCCGAAGGGTCGAAGGCTTCGGACACCAAATTCGATTCCGCGGGCCGGGTTCTTCACGCGAAAGCTGGCAACTGCAAGTTCACCTTGCCAACAGCCTAAAAGTGCGCCAAACTATGAGCACACGCGAACCACGTTGCACTGGTGACCAGGCAACGGAGTGCTCCCTATGACAGGCTTTACTGACAAACGCAAAAAGAAGCTGTGGCGTACGATCTGGCGAGTGCTGGCCTCCATGCGCCTCGCCATCTGGCTCCTCGCCGCCCTGGGGCTGCTCACGCTCGTGGGTACGCTGCTTCCGCAACTGCCTGCGGCTATGGACCAGGCCGCACGAGCCGTCTGGTTTGAGTTGGCCAGACACAAGTACGGCTCCTCCTACGGCCTCCTGCGCTCCCTTGGCCTCTTTGAACTATTTCGCTCTCCAGCCCTGCTGGCCCTGCTCGCAGCGCTGCTGGTCAACGCAACCTTGTGCACCATTAACCGCCTGCGCGCCCTGGGCCGCATGATCCGCAAGAGGCGCATCACAGCATTGGGTTCACTGATAACACACATCGCCTCCATTGCCTTGCTGCTGAGCCTGGCGGTTTCCCACGGCTACGCCTGGCAGGAAAGCTCAGTGGCCCTGGCTGCGGGCCAGATGCACACGCTGGGCCACGGCAGGGACGTCATCATACGCAGCGATGGCTTCAACATCAAGTGTGACGCCCACGGCCAGCCCATTGACTACGTGGCGCAAGTGACTGTGATCAAAGGCGCTCGCCCAATCCGCAGCTCCAGCGTAAAGCTGAACGCGCCACTGCGCGTCGGTGGCGTTGGCGTGTGGCTGGTCTCGTACGAGCCTGCCGTACGTGTCCAAGTGCGCAGCCAGGAAGGCCAGGCGCTCACCCTAGAAAGTGATACAGGCAGGCGGAGCAGCGGTCAGGCCACGCTCAGCCTGAACAGTGGACAGGCACTCCTGCGCGTGCCGTCCATGAGCCTGGAATTGCACTTTTCGAGGGTAACGGGGAGCGAGACAGACCAGGCCTTTTACCTGCAAGTGCTGCGCAGCGGCACGGCAACGCCACTCCTGGCCGAGAGAGTACAGGCAGGTCAGGAAATCCTGATCGCTGGCGTCAGTGTGATCCTGCATGCCGACCGGTACGTGATCTATCGTCTGAAAAGCGATCCAGGAGCCATACCAGCCCTGCTTTCAGCACTGGCTCTGGTAGTGGGCATCACCCTTTCGCTTTTCTCAGCAAACGAGCGTGACAAATGAATGGCACACAGACAACGGCCTACGCCATAGCTAGCATGGCCCTCGCAGCTTCCTGCGTCGCACATGGCTTCGCTTCACGAGATGGGCAGCGCTCTCGCCAAGCCCTGTCTGAGCGCCTGGGCACCTGGACGGCTGTAGGGGCGCTGTTGGCGCTGCTGACGGGCCTGGTCACGCGCGCCATCTTGGCCGGCCGCTGGCCCCTGGGCACTACCTTGGAATTCACCCTGGCTTTCGCTGCATCCGTCGTTCTGCTCTACCTTCTTCTGAGAAAGACTGCCCAAACGCCTCTGGCGGGAGCGACAGCGACCCTGCTAGCCTTGCTGCTGGTGCTGCACGCCCTCTTCGTTCAGCCAGAGACGGCGCGCAGCATTCAACTCCTGCCACCTGTTATGCGCGGCCCGTGGTTCATCCTGCACACTCTCCTGACAGCCCTTGCTTACGGCGCGCTGACCGTCGCCGGCGGCGTGGCGCTGCCTGCCCTGCGAGCCCTGAGCGAAGCCGAACGGAGCGAAACTGAACGGAGCGAAGCCGAAGGGAGCGGCGTCAGCTCCGGCCTGCGGGTCACGGCTTTCGTGGATCGCGCTATGGCCATTGGCTACATCGCGCTGAGCCTGGGCATGATCAGCGGTGGAATCTGGGGTGAACTGGCCTGGGGAGAGTATTGGACCTGGAGTACCAAGGAAGCCTGGACGCTCGCCACGTGGCTGGCATGCACCTTCTACTATCACGTGCGCCATCGTCGTGGCTGGCGCGGGCGACGTGCGATGTGCATCGCCGTTCTGACCACTGTCACCGTATGGGTCAGCTTTTTCCTGACCCCCACCCTGCTGCAGTGGACCCGGCTACAGCAATGGCGAATCTATTGACGGTTTACAGTTGACGGTTGGCAGTGAACGGTGACTGAGCAGTGGTACGCAACAGCAAACACGGCTTGCGCATCACTCGTCACGTTTCAGGAGCTACAGTCATGTCTCGTATCACCAGACGACAATTTCTGACGGGGCTAGCGTGCTCGGGACTGTGCGCGCTGGGTGGCGGCGCCCTGATCTCGGCGCTTTCACAGGAGAAGCCGGCGAGCGCTGCTGTTCCTCGCCGTTTCACACGGGAGGCGCTCTACTACAGCACCTCTGACGAGAAGCTGCACTGCGAGTCCTGTCACGGCACCGTCCAGCAGTCGCGCACGCAGTATTGCCACGTCCCACATGCGGGCGGTTACGTAAAGTGCCAGTTGTGCCCAAAAGGATGCCTCATTGCTGATGGCCACCGTGGAGACTGCGGCGTGCGGGAGAACCGGGGTGGTGTGCTCTACACGCTAGTCTACGGTAGAGTTTGTGCTGAGCACGCCGACCCCATCGAGAAAAAGCCCCTCTACCACTTTCTGCCCGGCAGCATGGCCTTCTCCATAGCCACGCCTGGCTGCAACCTGCACTGCCTCTACTGTCAGAACTGGCAGATTTCGCAGCGGCGACCGGAGGAGGTGCAGAGCAACAACATTCCGCCGGCACAGGCCGTCGCTTACGCGCAACGCTACGAGTGCCCGCTCATAGCTTATACCTACTCCGAACCCACCATCTTTTACGAGTACATGCTGGACACGGCACGGCTGGCGCGTGCTCAGAACGTGCGCAGCGTGGTCATCAGTGCTGGCTACATCAACCCTGCACCGCTGCGCGAACTGTGCCGTGCCGTGGATGCCGTCAAGATAGACTTCAAGGGCTTTAGCCAGGACTTTTACGAGCGCATCTGCGACGGCAGTCTGCAGCCTGTACTGGACACCATGAAACTCATCCGCCAGCAAGGTGTGCACCTGGAAATCGTGACCCTGGTAGTCCCCACGCTGAACGACGACCCGGAGGAAATACGCGCCATGTGCCGCTGGATTGTGGATGAATTGGGGCCCGATGTGCCTGCACACTTCAGCCGCTTTCATCCCCTGTTCAAGTTGACGGCCTTGCCACCCACACCCGTGGAAACGCTGGAACAGGCACGAGCCATCGCCCTGGAGGAAGGAATCCACTACGCCTACGTGGGCAATGTGCCCGGCCACCCTGGAGACAACACCTACTGCCATCACTGCAGTGAGATGATAATCCGCCGCCTGGGTTTCACCGTCGTCGAGAACCACCTGGTCGGCGGAAAATGCGAGTACTGCGGGCAGCCCATCCCCGGCGTGTGGAAGTAGACCAAGACTGCGATGCGCGCAAGCTAGTCGCCGATTTACCCACAACAGAAAGGAATGGAACCGTGACAGCACGACGCTGTATCGCACTCGTTCTCGTCGCCAGCCTGGCCCTCTCCCTGACCTGGGCCGTGGCTGCCCGGCGGCCAGCGCCGCCAGACTCCCCTCTCCCGCAATCGCGAGAGGGGCGGGGGGTGAGGGCCCAACAAGGGCAGAACGTCGAATTGATTGCTCAGATCGGAGGCACGGTAGACGCTGTAGCCCTCCAGGGGAACTATGCCTACATCGGCCTCGGACCACGCCTGGTGATCCTCAACGTCTCCGATCCGGCCTATCCTGCTGTCCTCGGTACGACAGGGGGGCTGCCCAACGCTGTACGGAGCGTGACGCTCGCAGGCAATTACGCGTACGTCGCAGCTGGGAACAGCGGCCTGGGCATCATCAACGTCTCCGACCCCGCAGCCCCGACCGAGATCGGCTTCTACGATACGCCGGGGTATGCCTATGACGTAGCGGTAGCCGGGGAGTACGCCTACATCGCCGACGAGTACTCGGGCCTCCGTATCATTGACGTCTCGGACCCGGCGCACCCCACAGAGATTGGCTTCTGCGCCACGCCAGGGCGGGCCACGGGCGTGGCGCTGGCCCCCGAAGGCTACGGCTACGTCGCCGATAAAAGCGCGGGCCTGCGCATCATCAATGTCTTCGACCCGGCAAACCCGACGGAGACCGCCTTCTACGATGCAGCGGGGTCTCCCTCAGGCGTGGCGGTAGCCGGGGGCTATGCGTACGTCGCTGATTGCCCCGCGGGCCTGCGCATCATCAACGTCTCCGACCCGGCGCACCCCGCCGACACCGGCTTCTGCGACACGCCAGGGTACGCCCTGGAGGTAGCGTTGGCGGCCGAAGGCTACGCCTACGTTGCAGATGGGAGTGCGGGCCTGTGCATCATCAACGTCTTTGACCGGGCGCATCCCACAGAGACCGGTTCCTACGACACGCCAGGGTTTGCCGTGGGCGTGGCGCTCGCAGCAGACTATGCCTATGTCGCCGATGGCTCTGCCGGCCTGCGCGTCATTAACGTCTCTGACCGGGCGCACCCCACCGAGACCGGCTTTTACGACACGCCAGGGTATGCCGGTGGCGTGGCTGTGGCGGGAGATTACGCCTACATCGCCGATGAGGCTGAGGGCCTGCGCATCATCAACGTCTCCGACCCGGCGCACCCCACTGAGGCCGGCTACTGCGATACGCCGGGGTGGGCCTATGGCGTGCCAGTAGCCGGTGACTATGTCTACGTCCCCGCTGGGTATTCGGGGCTCCTCATCATCAACGTCTCAGACCCAGCGCACCCGGCCGAGGTGGGCTTCTGGGACACGCCGGGGAATGCCGAGCGGGTGGCCCTGGCAGCCGAAGGCTACGCTTACGTCGCTGACGGGCCGTCTGGCTTGCGCATCATCAACGTCTCGGACCCCGCGAACCCCACGGAGAGCGGCTTCTACGACACGCCGGGGGACGCCGGGGACGTGGCGCTGACGGCCGAAGGCTACGCCTACGTCGCTGATAGGAATGGGGGACTGACCATCCTGTACTTCACTGGTGAGGGACCGACGCCCACATCGACACCAACGCCCACGCCGACCGCTACGCCCACGTCAACGCGCACTCCAACGCTGACCCACACACCTACGCACACGTTCACTCCCGTGCACACTCACACGCCGACACACACAGCCACACCCACAACAATGTGGCAACTATATCTGCCCATCGTGCTCAACCTCGCCTGACTAGCTGTCTGAATGCCTTGCACCGATGCAGAGATCGGCCGAGCATTGGGCTTCACCATCGTGGAAGGAAAACGCGAGGGCTACGTGCAGCCCAGGGCCACAGTGAGCCAGGTCACCTGCAGCGGATAGGAGCAAAACAATGAAAGCGCGCCGGTTCGCCATCCTGATAATCGCAACCCTGGTAACTCTGTTGAGCCTCGTCGTGCCCTCAACCCTGCTCACGCGCGGCGCATCTCCCCCCGCTCCCATTGAAGGAGCCGCGCCCCCTCCCTTCCAGGCACCTCCCAACGTGGCGGGGTGTGCGGTTTTCCCTGCGGATAATGTGTGGAACGTGCCGGTGGACACGCTGCCCGTAGACGCCAACTCTTCCGCCTACATCGCCTCCATCGGTGCCGACGAGCACGTCCATGCTGATTTTGGTTCTGGCACCTGGGAGGGCGAGCCTATCGGCATCCCCTACGCAGACGTACCGGGCACCCAGCAGAAGGTGCCTCTCACTTTCGACTGGGCTGACGAAAGCGACCCAGGCCCCTACCCCATCCCCACCGACGTGCCCATTGAGGGCGGTAGCGATAGCGAGGGCGACCGTCATGTCCTTGTGCTGGACCGTGACAACTGCATTCTATACGAGTTGTTCTACGCCTTCCCCCAGGATGACGGCAGTTGGCACGCCGGGTCTGGTGCGATCTTTGACCTCAACTCCAACGCGCTGCGGCCAGCGGGCTGGACCTCGGCTGACGCGGCCGGCCTGCCCATACTGCCAGGACTGGTGCGCTACGAAGAAGTGGCTGAGGGCGAGATCCGACACGCGGTGCGCTGTACCGCTCCACGCACCCGCAGAGAGTACATCTGGCCAGCGCGCCACTATGCGTCGAGCCTCACTGCTGCGCAATACCCGCCCATGGGCCAGCGCTTTCGCCTCCGGGCTGACTTTGACATTTCGGACTTTTCGCCCGAGGTGCAGGTCATCCTTCGTGCTCTGAAGACATACAGCATGATCCTCGCAGACAACGGCGCGCCCTGGTTCATCTCTGGTGTCCCGGACGAGCATTGGGACAACGATGTACTCCACGAGTTGCACCGGGTCCACGGCTCGGATTTTCAGGCAGTAGACCAGTCATCGCTGATGGTGGACCCCGACTCCGGCCAGGCACGGGCCCGCAGATACCAGGTCTACCTGCCGCTGCTGTTGCGCGATCAATAACAAACATCACACATCCGCGGGGTCACGATCGCCGCCAACGAGCGCCACGCTCCCTGGTGATCAATACCCCAAGGACGATAGGAGCATGCTAATGGCCCAACACGAAGCTGTGAAACGCCTTCTTCCATGTGTTCTTCTCTTGCTGGCCATGCGCCTGCTGGCGTCATGTGCCACGCAGGGCACCCCGCAGGCAGAACCCACCCGCACACCAACCTCCGTCACACCAGAAGCAAGCAGCACACCTGCTGTCGCTACAATTGACGTCCGCCCTCCAGCCGTGGCCGGAGCATTCTATCCTGCTGACCCGGCGCAGCTACAAGCCATGGTGAACAGCCTGCTGAGCCAGGCCCGCAAACTGCCTCAGGAACCTATCGCCCTCATCGTACCCCACGCTGGCTACGTCTACAGCGGTGCAGTAGCGGCTGCCGCCTTCAAGCAGCTGGAGGGCCGCGAATACGACGCCATCGTCGTGCTGGGCACCAACCACGTCGCCCCAGGTTTTCGCCAGGTTTCCGTTTGGGCCAGCGGAGCCTATTCCACACCGTTGGGTCTGATGCCGGTGGACAGCGATCTGGCTAAAAGCATCCTGGCTGCAGACCCGGAGCACATCGTCCCTGACCAGCGGGTGCAGTTGGCTGAGCACTCTATCGAAGTCGAACTCCCCTTCCTGTTCCAAGTCTGCGGGCCACAGCCCTTTGTGCCCATCATGGTCGGCGAACCATCCTGGGAGAACTGCGAACCACTGAGCACGGCGCTGGTCGAGGCTCTGCAGGCGAAGAAGGCGCTGCTCATCGCTAGCACAGACATGTCCCACTATCCCAGTTACGATCACGCGGTGCAGGTAGACATGGCAACGCTGCTGGCTATCAGCTCGACGGATCCTCAGGCCGTGCGAGAGCACAGTCGCAGCTGGATGAGCCTCGGCGTGGATAGCTTGGTGTGCACTCTGTGTGGAGAGGGCCCTGTCTTGACGGCGATGATGGCTGCGCGCAAGCTGGGGGCCAACCGCGCCACAGTGATCCAATATGCCAACTCCGGCGACGTCCCCTACGGCGACAAGAGCCGCGTGGTGGGATATGGCGCCGTCATGTTTTGGAGAGACGAGACAGCCACGTTGAGCGCTGAGGAAAAGGCAACGCTGTTGCGCATGGCCCGCGAAACGCTCAGCCAGTACCTGCAGGACGGGACTATGCCGCAATATGAGGTCAGTGAGCCTGCTCTTCTACAGCCAAGTGCTGCCTTCGTGACACTCAAGAAAAACGGACAACTGCGCGGCTGCATCGGCCACATGCTGGGCAGCCAGGAACTTTACCGCACAGCACAGCAAATGGCCATCTCTGCCGCAACGAAGGATTCAAGGTTCCCGGCCGTTACCCAGGATGAGCTGGCACAGATTAGAATCGAGATCTCAGTGCTGTCTCCACTACAGTGGGTCCGTGAAGTGGATGAAATAGAGGTCGGCAGGGACGGCCTATATATCGTCCTGGGTCCTTACTCCGGCGTGCTGCTGCCCCAAGTTGCGACGGACCAGGGTTGGGACCGTGACGACTTTCTCCACCAGGTGTGCGCCAAAGCAGGCCTGCCATCTGACGCCTGGCCACGGGGGGGCATGCTCTACAGGTTCACTGCCCAGGTCTTCTCCGAACCCAACTAGCTATGTGTACTCACCACAAAGACACCAAGACAAAAAGACCTTGTTTCCCCCTTGGTGTCTTCGTCCCTTGGTGGTCAACTCTTCCACATCTCAGCGCTCTCTGCGACCTCGCCGGTGAAAACACACCTTGTTTGTCGGATATGAGCAAACTGGCCATAATTACCTCCAATTCATTCCTTCAAGGAGGTACTCACCGATGTCTTGGCGGCACATAGTGAACATCGCACCCACTTTCGCAGTGATCGTATCTGCCCCAGTCACCGTGGCTGCGGACGAGCCGTGTCCAGACAACTGTGTGGCCAACGCCAGTTTCGAAGAGGGCTCACACAGCGCTGGTGACGTGGGTGCCCTGCCGTCTTCTATCGTAGCCAACGGCTGGACCCCCTGGAGCCTGTGGGGTTACTCCCAAAATAGCCGCCAGGCGGAGTTTGACCTTGAGAATATCACGCGCCTGGGCCGTTATTCCACCTATCGCGTACACTCGGGGAACCACTCGCGAAAATTCTCCACCGTTTGGGCCACGCACCAAGCCGGAGTGTATCAACGCATCGCTATACCAAGGGGCAGCGAAGTGACTTTCTCCATCTGGGTACAGACATACACCGGTGAGGAAGTACTGACATCGCGTGAGGAATTCATTTCTGACCTGGAGAAACCGGGAAACTATCGCGTCTACGTTGGCATTGACCCCAACGGTGACGAACCGCCCGGCTTCGGCTCGCCGCCTTCAGAACGAACCGCGTGGTCCGAGCCCGTCATAGATCGTGATACCCGCCAGTCTGATAGCCCGGGCATGACTTACGATGCCTGGGTGCGTATCGAAGTAACGACGAAGGCCCAGTCTGATCACGTCACCATCTTCACCAAGGGGCAACCCGAATTCCCGGTGAGACACAATGTATCCTACTGGGACGACGCCTGCCTGACCTTTGTCCCACCGATGCCCGTGCCGACCGCTACGCCGCAGTTCACACGCACGCCAGTAGCCACGCAAACGCCAACCTACACGCCCACGCCCAAGGCTACCTTGACGCCTGCGCAGACATTATCGCCTACAGACACTCCGCTGCCAACAGAAACGCCGCCGTTGCGTCCTACGGAGACCTTGCCTCCCACGCAGACCTCGGCACCCGCAATGAGCACACCGTCGAGCACCCCGCCCCCTACCAAAGCAGCCGGACAGGAGAGTTCAGAGAATCCACTGTTGCTGTTCATCTTTGCCGCTGTGTGGCTGTCCGCAGTTGCCCACGTCGGATGGTCGCTGTGGAAGAAACGGCACTCCGCTTCCGCGCAACCGGGTGCCTGACTGCTGCACCCGCCGTACCGCTGCTTGTCGCCTTGAGCTGCCCGTGTCCCGCCGCCACGCGGGGCTCCCTGCGGAATCACATAGCAGCGATCGCGTTGCCTCATCGTAAAACCTAACCGAAGACGTATCGTTGCCTCAATATGAAATCTAACTGTTGGCCAGACGCCAGAGTTGCTCT
>CAYZGO010000011.1:0-10837 GCA_964478075.1 uncultured Anaerolineales bacterium
CAGGGACAAAGGTGGCCCCAGGGACAAAGGTGGCCCAGGACCAAAGGCAATGACAGATCGGATGTTCTTAATGAGTGGCGCGGACGCATCATGGCAAACCTCGCAATGACACGCGCGAAGGAGTTCTCAGACACTCTCTCAGAGAAGGTCGTTCTACAGGTGAAGCATCAGTAGAGCTTTTCCTTGCGACTATGGATTCTTATGTTCCCTGCTCCAACCCTGCCGTAATCAGGGCAACTGAGCCTGTCACAAAACTGCTTCTCAGGTTCCATTGCATATGACTCTTATTACGAGTTCGGGGGAATGGTACACCAAGTTGTCGTCACGAAGACAAGGTACCGCACCCGCCGTCACACCTTGTCAGAAAGGAGCAGAATGACCACGCGACCTGTGGCCAAGGCGCTCGAAATCACCAAGAAGCCCACCAGATTTGGCAAAACCCGCCTTGGCTTTGGCCAGCGTATCACCCTGGACTGGAACGATCAATGGCCCGACGCCATCTGGTTGGCCATCTTACCCACAGCCGAGCGTAAACGCATCTATATCAAGCACAGCAAAACAAACGACCGGCTTGCAGCGTGGTTCCGTGACTGCCCTGGACATTGGGGCACGATCGGCGCAGAGCTCCACAAACTAGGCTACGAACTGCCTTTCCCGGAGTTCGAGTGCGCTCACAGCTAACCAACGCTGCCTGACTGGTGGCGGGACGTTGGTGCCCTGCCTTGCGCAAACAGGACAGGCAACCGGTACAGGCCGATAACCGTTTAGAACTCACCACGATCTACCTCAGCAGCGTACGTTGTTTACGGGGAGCCGCGGAGAGGTCGGAAGCGGAGCAGAATACGGAGGCGTTGCATCTGTGGCGAGCAGTAGAGGGGTCCGTTTTCTTCATCCTGTACACTGTGCGTTTCGTCTTGGCCTAATAGGGATCAGGAGACGATTGTTGTGAACATCTTCGCCTTGTTCTCGCTGCTGTCTGCCTTGGTTTGCTTATCTCTTGGCTGGTTTGTCTTCCACCAAGGCAGCGGCAAGGCATTGAACCGCGTAGGCGCATTGTTCTGCGTGTCGGCAGCGTGGTGGGCGTTTACACAATTCGGATATCATCAGGCAGGGAGCCTGGAGACAGCCCGTTTCTGGCTCAAGCTTGGCCTTTTGTGGCAATTTACAATACCTCTCTTGCTGCATCTTGTCCTCATCTTTACAGAGAAATGGAAACTGCTTAGGGGTGAGTTCGCCTATCTACTGCTGTATGTGCCTGCGGCAGCCTTTGCTCTTTTGGGCTTGACTGCGCCCCTGCTCTTGAGAGACCCAGTGAAGACGTATTGGGGTTGGGCATCCGATGTGCCAGAGAACACGTTGGCGGTTGTGGTCAGCACTGCTTGGGCCGTCGGTGTGTCAATCCTGGCCGCATTCCTGTGCTGGCGCTATTACTTGGGGGTGACCGATGACAGAAGGAGGCAGCAGGCCAAGTACGTAGTCCTCGGACTCTCTATCCCCGTAGTTGCGGGTGCTATCTCCGAGGGGCTGTTTCCCTACCTGGCGGGAATCAGGATTCCAGAGTTGAGTGTCTGGTCGTTCCTTCCTGGGATCGCCATCGTTGTCTACGCAATCTGGAAGTATGAGCTGTCTACTCTGACCCCGGTCACTGCCGCAGGAAGTATCACATCCACTATGTCAGATGCTCTGCTTCTGGTCAGCCGGGACGGAGAGATACTGAGGGTGAATCGGGCGCTGTCGGAGCTTGTCGGCTATGACGACGGGGAACTGGTCGGAGAGGATGTAGAAATGGTCTTTGCAGATAAAGCATATGCTGGGGCAGGGCGAGAAGTACTCACAAGAACAAGTAGTGTCAGTGATCTTGAGACTGCACTCAGAACAAAGGGTGGTAGGAGCATCCCTGTCTCTCTATCCGCGTCCGCAGTACGCGGTACGGGGAGTGGGTTGCTAGGTGTCGTTTACATTGGTAGTGACATCGGCGAGCGCGAGCGGGCTGAGGAGGAGCTTCACCACATCAAGATGTTCAACGAAGGCATTGTCCGCGCTGTGGCCGAACCGCTGCTCATCGAAGACGCGGCGGGCACCATCACCTTCGTCAACCCAGCGCTGGAGGATCTGCTCGGCTACACTGGCGACGAATTGGTCGGCTGCCCCTGGCAGAAGATTGTGCCCCAAAGGGAAATCAGACTAGTGCAGGCGAAGACCGCTGAGCGATCAGCTGGCGTCAGCGATCGGTACGAAACTCGGCTGCTGAGCAAAGGTGGCCGCGAGATACCGGTGCTGGTCAGTGCCCGCGCACTATTTGAAGAAGGGGCCTTCACTGGCGTTCTCTCTGCGTTCACCGATATCACCGAGCGCAAGCGGGCGGAAGAAGAGAGGAGGCAGCTGGAAGCGCAGTTGCGCCAGGCGCAGAAGATGGAAGCAGTGGGGCTTCTTACCGGGGGCGTCGCGCACGAGTTCAACAACCTGTTGACGGTGATGCAGGGCAACGCCGAGCTGGGGCTGGCCCAGGTGGAGCCAGGCCATGCGCTGCACAAAGAGCTGTCAGTTATCCAAAGAACAGCCAAGCGGGCTGCGAAACTGACGCGGCAACTGCTGGCCTTCAGCCGGCGTCAAGTCTTGGAGCCGCAGATTCTCGACCTCAACAGGCTGGTCACCGACTTTTCCGAGATGTTGGGCCTCATCATTGGAGAGGATATTGAGGTGCAGGTCAAGGTGGCACCGGAGTTGAGGACTGTGTTTGCCGATGCGAATGCCGTGGAGCAGGTGTTGATGAACCTGGCGTTGAACGCGCGGGATGCCATGCCCGAGGGGGGAACGCTGACCCTAAAGACTGCACAGGTGACGCTGGATGGAGAATACCGCCGCAGCCATCCGGATGTCAAGGCGGGGGACTATGTACGAGTGACGGTGGTCGACACGGGAGTCGGGATGGATGAAGCCACGCAGGAGCGCCTCTTCGAGCCGTTCTTTACTACCAAGGAGCCTGGCAAAGGGACGGGGCTGGGCCTTGCGATGGTGTACGGGATTGTGAAACAGCACGATGGATTGATTGACGTCCACAGCCAGCTGGGTGAAGGGACGAGGTTTGAAGTCTACTTCCCTGTGCAAGAGGCGGATGTGTAAGAGAACGGTGAGGCCCTCACCATCCCGTTTTCTCTAGAGAATGTGCTTATCCTATTTTCTGTGATTGGCGCCTCTGCCTGCTCCGCACGCGAGTCCAAGCGGCCGGGAGCGGGTGTGTCTCCGTCAGTGTGGTGGCCTCTGTGAAGAGGGTCACCCTCCTTTTCTGCCCTTCATACCTCGTTTGAGTCCCCTTTTTGCTTGTCTCCAGTGTGGCCAATACACGTGGACTGTCGTCCGCTTGGAGCATGCCCAACTGGGCGGAGATACCAGCACGGCACGAGTGGTGCTGGTCAGAATTCGCAGCAGGGCGCTCCAGCACGGTCTGTTTGACGGCGGTGCTGGACGCTGGTGGTGACGCGCCGGCTGCGTTCGCCACTGGGCATCGCCAACCCGCGGCAGTACCTTTGTCTTTACGCCACCTCTGGTCTTTACGCCAGAGGCGTAAACGGGAGGCGTAAACGGCAACTGCCGCTGAACGCTGGGGGGGAGCTGCCGCTGAACGCAGGGGGGCGAGTGCCGCTGAAGATTGGACGGCAACTGCCGCGGAGCGTCAAGATACAAGCGTCACGTGTTCTTGACAGGATTTCGATTCTCCGTATAATACTTCTGCGTAACTTGCTCCAAAGGTGTGGCAAGTACTGTGCCGTGCTGTTCCCCACCGGGACACCTCACCGAAGAGATAGCATTCCGAGCCTGTGCGCTCATACTTGATGAGGAGAGAATAGCAGTGCAAAAAAAGCGGCCTGTACTCATCACGATTATCGCTGTCCTGCAGATCGTTCCTGTTCTCCTTTTGCCCCCCAAGCTGTTTCTATCGGTCAACCGGATATTATTCATATTCCCTGTAGCTGTCTTTGCTGTGCTTTGTTGGGCATTGCTGACTCTGCGTCCCGCGGGAAGGAATCTGACCATTTTCCTGCAGGGCTTCAACATCATAGTGCGCCTGCCAGTGACGCTGGCGAGAGTCATCCCGTCCAAGGCCGCGGACACTCCGGCGGATGTGCCGCTTTTGGTCACTTCGCTGGTGTCTATTGCTCTTTCCACGTTGATCCTGTATTATGTGGACAAATCCGACACGCAGCTACTGTTCGAATCATAGTCATGGGCCTTTGTGTGTGCACATGCGGGCGATCCAACGGTAGCCAGGTCATAGTGGTTACGCTTGAGAAGGTTGCCCAGGCCTCAAGAAGGGGGGTGATACGGCTTACGATGTTTGGCGGAGATGGCGGTTTCTGAGAAGCGCCATGACATCTCCAATCGATTCCAACGTTGTGTTTCATGGCGTATGGTTTGGGGTTGGCCTCCCCTCTCGTGGAACGCCATACGTGTTGTGACCCTAGATGATCATAGGAGGAGGTCCTAGTGATGAAGAGCAAGTTTTGGGTTTTGTTTAGTCTGCTGTTGGTGTTCAGTATGGTGTTGAGCGCTTGCGCACCGGCAGCGACTCCCACACCGACGCCGAAGCCCAAGCCAACTGCGGTCAAGCCTACTGCGCCGCCAGTGTCTGCTGAGCCGATCAAGATTGCGATCCTTGGTCCGTTGACGGGAGACGTGGCGACGTTTGGTGCTTCCAACCGCGATGGCGCGATCATGGCCTTTGAGGAGTGGAACGCCAGAGGTGGTGTGCTTGGGCGTCAGATCGAGTGGGTGCTGGGTGACACGCAGTGCGACCCGAAGGCGGCAGCGGACGCGGGGAAGAAAGTGATTGACGAAGACGAAGTGAAGTACATCGTCGGTGCGCTTTGTTCCAGTGCGACCATTCCGATCAGCGAGTATGCGAACGAGAAGGGCGTGCTGCAGATCAGTGGCCCGTCCACGAACCCGCAGGTGACGGTGGACAAGGATGGGAACACGAAGCCGTACATCTTCCGGGGGTGCTTCATTGACCCCTTCCAGGGGACAGTGATGGCCCAGTTTGCCCTGACGAACCTGGGTGCGAAGACAGCAGCGGTGGTGCTTGATGTGGGCAATGACTACATCAAGGGATTGGCGGAGTACTTCAAGGCGGCCTTTGAAGCCGGAGGCGGACAGGTAGTCGTGTGGGAGTCCTTCGTGAAGGAGGACACCGACTTTTCGGCGATTCTGGCCAAAGTGAAGGCGGCCAATCCTGACGTGTTCTTCATTCCCACGTACTATGACAAGCTGAATCTGATCGCTGCGCAAGCCAAGCAGAAAGGCATCACGTCGGCGTTGCTGGGTGGTGATGGTTGGGACTCGCCGGATACGGACCTGGAGGCTGCGGATGGTGGCTACTACAGCAACCACTACTCACCGGAGGACTCGCGTGCTATCGTGCAGGACTTTGTGGCGCGCTATGAGGCAAAGTATGGCTCGGTGCCGGATGCCTTTGGAACGTTGGCCTACGATGCGGCGAACCTGCTGGTGCAGGCGATAACGAACGCGGGAGTGGATGATCCGGTCAAGGCGAGGGATGCGATGGAAGCCTTGGAGTACGAGGCTGTGTCGGGTCTGGTCAGCTTTGACGAGTTCCACAACCCGACCAAGAGTGCAGCAATCCTGCACATCAAGGAAGGCAAGGTCATATTCGAGACGTCGGTGAGCCCTGCGGCTCCGCCGGTATCTGGTGAGCCGATCAAGATTGCGATCCTTGGTCCGTTGACTGGCGACGTGGCGACGTTTGGCGCTTCCAACCGCGATGGCGCGATCATGGCCTTTGAGGAATGGAACGCCAAAGGTGGTGTGCTTGGCCGCCCGATCGAGTGGGTGCTGGGTGACACGCAGTGCGACCCGAAGGCGGCAGCGGACGCAGGCAAGAAGGCTATCGACGAAGACAAGGTGAAGTACATCCTTGGTGCGGTGTGCTCGAGTGCGACCATTCCCATCAGCGAGTATGCGAATGGGAAGGGCGTACTGCAGATGAGCGCAACGTCCACGAACCCGCAGGTGACGGTGGACAAGGACGGGAACACGAAGCCGTACATCTTCCGGGCATGCTTCATTGACCCGTTCCAGGGGTTGGTGATGGCCAAGTTTGCCGTGGAGAACCTGGGTGCGAAGACAGCAGCGGTGGTGCTTGATGTGGGCAATGACTACATCAAGGGATTGGCGGAGTACTTCAAGTCTGCCTTTGAAGAGATGGGCGGAGAGGTGGTTGTGTGGGAGGCCTTCGTGAAGGAGGACACCGACTTTTCCGCGATTCTGGCGAAGGTGAAAGCAGCCAATCCTGACGTGTTCTTCATTCCCACGTACTATGAGAAAATGAACCTGATCGCCTTGCAGGCGAAGCAGAAGGGCATCACATCGGTGCTGTTGGGTGGCGATGGTTGGGATTCGCCGGACCTGGATCGTGCGGCTGCGGACGGTGGGTACCACAGCAACCACTATTCACCAGAGGACTCGCGTGCTATCGTGCAGGAGTTTGTGTCGCGCTATGAGGCAAAGTTCGGCGCGGTGCCTGACGCTCTGGCGGCGCTGGCGTACGACGCAGCGAACATGCTGATACAGGCGATTGCGAACGCGGGAGTGGATGATCCGGCGAAGGTGAAGGATGCGCTGGCGGCCTTAGAGTACGAGGCTGTGTCGGGGCTGATCACCTTTGACGAGTTCCACAACCCGGTCAAGAACGCCGCGATCCTGCATATCAAGGATGGCAAAGTGATCTTTGAGACGTCAGTGAGCCCGTAAATCGTTCTTGAGGAAGGGGGCGCAATAGCGCGCCCCCTTCCTTTGAACTGGAAAGGAGAGTCGGTATCCGAAGATGCGAAATTTCCTTAGCCGTATAGTCGTCTTCTTGCGCAGACGCTGGTACCTGGCAATCATCGGCTTGCTGATCCTGGTCTGGCTGGCCGCGCGTTTCCGCGAGAGCCCACTGTTGTTTGTACAGTTCACGGTGGATGGGATCCGTCTAGGCTTTGTATACGCACTGATCGCCCTCGGCTACACCATGGTCTATGGCATTGTACGCCTGATCAACTTTGCCCATGGCGACGTCTTTATGGTAGGCGCCTACACGGCCTTTTTCGCCACGACGCGCTATCACTGGGGATTTCTTCCCGCGATGGCGCTGGCTGTGTTAGTGTGTGCCTTCCTAGGGGTAATTATCGAAAGAGTAGCCTACAAGCCTCTGCGTGATGCGCCTCGTATTGCTGCACTGATCACAGCAATCGGTGTCTCCTTCTTTCTGGAGTACTTTACCGCGTTGGACTTTGTGTTCACGCCCAATTTCATCAACTACACACCGCTCCCCATAAAGATCAGGATGTGGGACATTGGGGGTGTTACTTTCTCCAATATCATGCTGATCATTATTGCGGTGACTATGGTCTGTCTTGTGGTCTTGTGGTATATCGTCTATCGCACCAAGCTGGGCAAGGCAATGCGGGCTGTAGCTTGGGACAAGGATACCGCCCGCTTGATGGGCATCGACGCAGACCTTGTGATCTCCTCCACTTTTGCCATTGGTTCGGCCTTGGCCGGCATAGGGGGAATGCTATACGTCATTACGTACCCGCAGATTCGCACGTTCCTGGGCGTGATGCCTGGCTTGAAAGCCTTTATTGCGGCCGTATTCGGGGGCATCGGCAGCATCCCCGGTGCGTTGGTTGGCTCACTTGTCATAGGCATGGTGGAGATGCTCAGCCAAGGCTATCTGTCCTCGCCGATGCGCGATGCCATTGTCTTCTCCGTTCTGATCATCGTCTTGCTGTACAGGCCGACAGGCCTCTTCGGCGAAGCGGCAAAGGAAAAGGCCTAGGGCTAATCCGTGTTCTCGAACATCGTCCAATGACACTAGTACTCTGTCAATGCTAGAGTAGTGGGTTCGTAGTGGCGACTTTAGGCGCTGCTACAAACCATCAATTGAGGCTCGACACAACACTAGACAGGAGCAAGCATGAGCAACAGCAGGCTTCGTTTTCTGGGCCAGAGCTGGCTGTTCTGGCTGGCAGTAGTTCTCCTCTTCTTGGTTGCACAGTGGGTGCTGATACCACGTTTGACCGAGTTTCGCCGCACCGTATGGGTAATGTTCCCCTGCATCATGGCCATCATTTGCCTTGGTTTGAACCTGATCTATGGCTTCAACGGGCAGTTCTCCCTTGGCCAGTGGGGATTCTACGCCATCGGAGCCTATGCCTCGGCCATCCTCACGTATCGCTTCGGGGAGAAGATCAGCTACCCGATCCAGGGAATGGTGGTCCAGATTCCGCGTCTGCTGCAGAAGCTCATCCCGCTGACAGAAATCGACCTGTTCCGCTTCGATGCGGGCAAGTCAGGGCTACTGCTGGTTGCGCTGCTATTTGGCGCCTTGTTGGCAGCGCTCATCAGCCTTGCCTTTGGCTACGTTGTGCTGCTGCGGCTAGGCTCGGACTATTTTGGCATTGCCACGCTGGGGTTCACCGTCATTGTGCAGGTCCTGCTTGTCAACTCCGATAAGGTGATCCCCGAAACCAAGGGGGCACGCGGAATGGTCGGCATTCCACACATGACCTCTTTCTTTTGGGCGTTCCTGTGCTTGATACTGACCATTGTCATCATACGCAACATTCTGCATTCCAGCGTAGGCCGGGCTGTTGTTTCTGTGCGCGAAGATGAACTGGCCGCCAAGGCGATGGGCATCGACACGCTGAAATACAAGACTGTCGCCTTTGCTGTGGGCAGCTTTTTCGCCGGGCTGGCCGGAGCGCTCTATGCCCATCTGTACGCCTTTCTGTCACCCACGTACTTTGGCTTTGTCAAGTCCTTTGACCCATTGATCATTGTCGTGCTGGGAGGTCTGGGCAACATGACAGGCACTGTCCTGTCGACATTCCTCTGGGCTATCACGCTCGAAGGCATGCGCATCTGGCTGCCGCAGGGCTTTGAGGCCTGGCGTTTTGTGGTCTATCCCATTGTGCTGCTGTTGGTCATGTTGCTGCGGCCCCAGGGGCTGATGGGCAAACTGGAGCTCGGTTTCCTGCGGGCGCCCAAATGGCCACTGCGCGCGGCCAGAGGCGCGCCCGAGACAGCACAGGCGTCGGCAGGTAGTCCTCAGCCAGGGGAGGTGGAGTCATGATGAGTACAAACCCTAGTGGGCGGCCTCTGGTCCTGGAAATCAACGGCCTGAGCAAGAACTTTGGCGGACGAGAAACTGCATCTGGCTCCGAGGGCGGGCTTTGGGCGGTGCGTGACTTTGATTTGGCCGTCAAAGAAGGAGAGCTGGTGGGCCTGATCGGCCCCAACGGAGCAGGCAAGACTACGGTATTCAACATGATCAACGGCTTGCTCAGCGTGACTGCCGGAGGCATCAAGTACCACGGCCAGAGCCTCGTTGGCGCGCGAGCCCATGCCATCACCCAGTCCGGCATCGGCCGCACTTTTCAGAACATTCGCCTCTTTCCACAGTTGAGTGTGCTGGACAACGTGCGCATTGCCTACCATCCCCATGCCGGATATGGATTGCTCAGTTCCATCTGGCAAGGCGGCGGCTTCTTGGAGAAGGAGCGCGAGCTAACGGAGAAAGCCCAGGACATCCTGGCGATCTTTGACTTGCAGGATCGTCAGGATGAAATCGGCAGCAACTTGCCCTACGGGGAGCAGCGTCGGCTCGAGATCGCTCGTGCCTTGGCTGGGGAGCCCAGGCTGCTCTTGCTGGACGAGCCGGCTGCGGGGATGAACCCGCGCGAGGTACACACTTTGATGGACCTGATCCATTTCATCCGCGAACAGTTCAAACTCACTATCGTGTTGATCGAACACCAGATGCGTGTGGTGATGGGCATCTGCGAATGGATTACGGTGATGGACTTTGGCGAGGTGATTGCACGCGGCACCGCCGACGAGGTCTCCAACAACCCCAAGGTGATTGAAGCCTACCTGGGGAAGCAGGGGGGAGGGCATAGCTGAACATGGTCGCAATGCTGGAAGTCCAAGACCTGCATGTTTTCTACGGAGCCATCCATGCTCTGCAGGGCATTTCCTTCCATCTGGATGAAGGCGAGATCGTGACCCTTATCGGCGCCAATGGTGCCGGCAAGAGCACTACGCTGAAGACCATTTCCGGTTTGCTGCGTCCCAGGCAGGGCAGCATCTCTTTCCAAGGCCGGGACCTGACCAAGGTGTCGGCGCCGCGGATTGTGTCGCAGGGCATCTCTCAGGTTCCCGAAGGGCGCAAGATCTTTGCTCCGCTGACGGTGCGCGAGAACCTGGAGATGGGTGCCTACACGCGCAAAGGCTCCAAGGAGATTCAGGCCTCCATGGAGCAGGTGTTCGCCAGCTTTCCACGCTTGAAGGAGCGCCTGAATCAGACGGGGGGCACACTCTCCGGCGGAGAGCAGCAGATGTTGGCCATGGGCCGCGGTCTGATGGCCGATCCCAAGCTGCTGCTGCTCGACGAGCCATCCATGGGACTGGCTCCGTTCCTGGTGGAAGAGATATTCCGCATCATCGAGGAGATCAACGCCCGAGGCACCAGCATCCTGCTGGTAGAGCAGAACGCTGCCATGGCCCTTTCCATCGCTGACCGCGCCTACGTCTTGGAGACAGGCAGCGTCGTGCTTGAGGGGCCAGCGGCTGACCTTCTCGAGAACCCGCAAGTGAAGGCAGCATACCTGGGCAAGGCGTAACGCAGGCGTTCATCTAGACCTTCGCGGTCTTGGCAGGTCAGCATTTTGTGGCGAGATAGATAAGAACCCCGACTGTGGACAAGTCGGGGTTTTTGGTTATGGCCCTCACCCCCGACCCCTCTCCCAAAACCGCTGGGAGAGGGGCGTGCGTAGAG
>CAYZGO010000011.1:10937-94557 GCA_964478075.1 uncultured Anaerolineales bacterium
TGACGCCATCTCCCCCTCTCCTGAAGTTGGGGAGAGGGGGCCGGGGGGAGAGGGCGTAATGGTCACTGTAGGTGGTGTTGTTGGGCTATGAAGGTTGTGAGGCCCTCACCCCCGACCCCTCTCCCAAAACCGCTGGGAGAGGGGCGTGCGTAGAGTGACGCCATCTCCCCCTCTCCTGAAGTTGGGGAGAGGGGGCCGGGGGGAGAGGGCAGCGGCCTTTTGACAACTCCTGATTTCTGCCTATAATGTAATCACAATAGTACAGTACTAATCTGGCTCTGGCGAGTCCCCATTGGGGAACGGGGGAACCGGTCTGTTGGGGTGAATCTCGTGCAAGCGAGTAGGAGAGTCTTCCCTCTCAAACCCGTCAGCTAACCTCGTAGCCTCTGGAAGACAGAGCTGTGCTGTAACCAGTCAGATGCGTGCTTGAGAGTGATGTCGCACACATCAACGTCCATTGATTGAGCGCAGCCATTCTTCGGTGGAAGTGACAAGCCGGGCTTTTGGCCCGGTTTTGTGTTTCCACACACCATCACCCTGACAGCCGGCAGCCAACTCGGAAAGGAGAAGCAGATGAAGGGAGTCATTGTGGCTGCTGGTCTTGGTCGCCGCTTGTCACCTTTGACCTGGCACTGTCCCAAGCCGCTGCTGTCTGTCCTGGGGCGGCCGCTGATAGACTATACCATCGAAGCATTCGTCCGAAGCGGGTTTAGGGAGCTTGGCGTTGTGGTGGGCTACAACGGGGCAATGCTGCGTCACTATCTGGAGGACGGCGTGCGCTATGAGATCGCCATTCACTGCCTGCGCAACGATCGGTACCCACGGGGCAATGCTACTTCTGTCTACGCTGCGAGGGCCTTCGTGGCGGATGAGCCATTTGTCCTTTCCATGGCCGATCACTTGATCTCGCCGCGCATCCTGTCCACGCTGCTCTCGCGTCCCTGGGCGACTCACGTGTTGTGCGTAGACCGCGAGGTGAGGGCCAGTGCACCGTTGGATGATGCGACCAAAGTGTGGCTGGACGAGCACGGGCGCGTGCGGCGCATTGGCAAGCACTTGAAACGCTGGCACGCTGTGGACATGGGCGTGTTCCTTTTCCAGTCGCGCGTCTTTGACCACATCTACGATTTGCAGCACGATTCTGATGGGCAGTGTTCGATCACCGACCTGGCACGGCGTATGATTGCACACGGTGATGATCTCTATACCTGCGACGTCTCTGGGGCCTTCTGGCTGGACGTGGATACCTGGGACGACCTTGTCTACGCGCGGAAGCTGCTGGGCTTGGGGCTGGGACTGGAGCAACTGGAGTTGGTTGGATGATATCTATCCACAATGCACAGCTTACCGTTGTCATCCTGGCCAACCGTTACTTCCACCCTACCGGGTCTGGCGGCAGGCGAGGCCTGCCTCTGGCCGTGCGGCGTGTGTGTGGCGTACCACTTGTGCGGCGTCACTTGCAGGTCGTGCGCGCCCACGAGTGGCGCCAGGTCGTCATCGTCGTGCCTCCCGCTGGGCGGCAGGCCGTGCACGAGGCTGTCGCTGATCCTGTGGCGCTAGGTGTGCACGTGAGCTATATAGAGGCTGACGAGGGCACACTCCCTGCGCATGCGCTGCTCCACCTGGACGCAGCGTCGCTCTTGGTGCTCGAAGGACACTATGTCATCGAGGGCGCGTTGCTGGAGGCGCTGAGAGCGGGTGGGGCGGACGCCGTGCTGTGCGACAGCCAGCCAGAAGAGCGCCGACACGTGGACGTCCAGGTGCAGGATGGCGAGCAGGCGACCCGGCCCACGCACGCTTACGCCGGTGCTGTCCTGCTCTCCCGCGCGGCCCTGGAGCAACTCGCTGCTGCAGGTGGGGACTGCTCCTGGCCGCCGTCCCTGTCTCACCTGGCCGCGCTGAACGCGGTGGACGTGCGCCGCTCCGAGCTGTACGTGGCTGAGGTGCGCCGCCGGGTGGAACCCTTGTGGCAGGCAGTGGAGACGCCTGCCGACGCCGAGCGCTGCAAGCTCGCTCTGGTGACAGGTGCGCAGAAGCACACCCTGGACGTGCTGGCCTGGTACGTCAATCGTCCCCTGGAGAACGCACTGACACTGCGCATCGCCGACTGGCCCATCACTCCCAACCAGGTGACCGTGTTCACCTCGGCGCTGGCCTACGTCGTCACGGCGCTGTTCCTGATGGGTTGTTGGCTGCCTGCATCGCTGTTGACGTTTGTAGTCAATGTGCTAGATGGCGTCGACGGCAAGCTGGCACGGGTCAAGGCGCTGTCCTCGAGGCTGGGGCAGCTCGAGCACTCGCTTGACCTGTTGTACGAGCAGTCGTGGTACATCGCTTTCACCTGGGCAAGCTACATGCAGCGCAGGGAGTTGTGGGTTCTGGTTGTGGGCTTCGTGATGCTGCTGTGGGACAGCTTTACCCGTCACGTGTCGATGCAGTTCCGCCAGGTGCTGGGCGTCTCCCTCGCGGACTGTGCCCCCTTTGACCGCGCCTTCCGCCGCTTCGATGGCCGCCGCAACATCTACACGCTGTATATGCTGCTGGGCGTCATCACACGGCGGCCCTGCTACGCGCTGTGCCTGATGTCTCTACATGCCCTGCTGACCGGCGTAGTGTACAGCGTGCGTGCGGCAAAGCACCTGCGGGATGCGGACCGAGGACTGGCCGCGCGCCGGTAGCAGGTGACGAGTAACGACAGGATTGGCTGCGGCCAGTATTGGACCAGAATGATAGCCCAGTGCTAGCCATTCTTGGCGGGTAGATAACGCTACCGCCTCCGTGCGGATTACCTGGTGAGTTGCATTCCAACTCCTCACTGGTGACCAGCGTGCGCCATACGAGTCAGGCACCTGGCGTGGTCTCCATTTCCCCGAATTCCCACGTTTTTCAACGCAATCTTTACCCCCTGTTTATGGTAGCTTCACGTCGCCAACTGCACCTTCTGCTATAATGCAATAGAAGCAGCTGGTCCCAATACTCTGTCTAGTCACAATAGCTGCAACCCTCAGATGTCCAGTCTTAGGCCTGGCATGGTGAGCCTGCGATACGAGGGACACCATCCCGGGAACTGCCCAGAATCCAAAGGAAGGAAAGTATGATCACCAAACCTCTTACCACTGGCGACGTTGCTCGCTATTGCCACGTCAGTCAATTCACGGTATCTAAATGGATCAGGCAAGGCAAGCTCAGTGCTTACGTGACCCCGGGCGGTCATTACCGCATCACGTTGGACAAGTTTCGTGCCTTCCTCAATCGCTACGGAATGCCCATTGACGACGCCTTTTTTACCAATGGCGGGACGAATCGCAAGAGGGTTCTAGTAGTGGACGGTAAGGTTGAAGCACTCCAGTCCATGATACGCGGCTTGTATGCAGACAGCCTTGCCATACAAGTCGCGTCTGCCAGCGATGAGTACGAGGCTGGATGTCAGGTCACGTCCTTCCGTCCTGACCTGATCATATTGGACTTTACTACGCCGGATATCAACGGCCTTGAGGTCTGCGAACGGATCAAGAGCGACCCGACATCCAGACACATTAAGGTGTTGGCGATTGTGGACCGCGCTGCACCGGACTATGTCCGGCGCGTTCGGGAGACAGGCGCCGATGACGTTGCGCTGAAGCCGATAGACATCCAAACTCTGCTGAAGAAGACATATGCTCTTCTAGGAGTCAGTGACACGACCAGGCAATGACCTGGCATAACACAGCTACTCAACGTGCTGTCGGAAGGATGTGCCCATCCTGAGTGGGCCGCTACGGAGTAGAACTCATATTGAAGCGTGCGCTGCAGTCGCCGGGCAAACGGCCCGGCAGTTTTCTTGTGAGTAGGCCGCACCCTACGTTCTCCAGCGGTTGCTCAAGTTTGGCCGCTTGTGCAGAGGGCAGTATAATCACTGCATGTCCATCTACGACTACTACGCCCAGGTGTACGATGACTCTGGGCAGATTGCCTTCAGCATCAAGATGATCCCCTACCTTGACGACCTGCTGCAGCGCCATCCCGCGCCGGGTCGCTCCATGCTCGACCTGGCCTGCGGCACGGGCACGGTGGCGCTGAGCTTCGCGCAGCAGGGCTGGGAGGTCTATGGCGTGGATGCTTCCTCCGGCATGTTGGCCCAGTCCAGGCACAAGGTGGAGCAGACAGGGCACAACGTCACGCTCAGCCAGCAGGACATGCGCCGTTTCCTCTTGCCGCACCCCGTGGCTCTGGTCACCTGCCTGTACGACAGCCTCAATTACGTGCTCACGCTGTCCGAGTTGCAGCAGGTTCTCCGGCGCGTGGCTGCAGCCTTGGTGCCCGGCGGCTTGTTGATGGGTGACATGAACACCCAGGAGACGCTGGAACACGTGTGGGGCAACAATACCTTCTTCGTCGAGAGCCAGGATATGGCAGTTGTCCTGCGCAGCGGCTATGAACCGGAGACGCGCCTGTCCACTGTGCACATCGTGGGCTTTGTGCGGCAGGAGAATGGACTCTACTCGCGCTTTGATGAGCATCACACAGAGGTCGCCTACGAGGACGACGAGGTACGTGCTGCGCTGGAGGCGGCGGGTCTGCATGTCGAAGCAGCCTACGAATGCTTCAGTTTTGCTCCGCTGAGCGAGAAGGCGCGCCGCATTATGTGGGTAGCGCGTAAAGCCAGCAACCAGCAGCAGTAGGAATCCATCCGCAGAATCCGAAGAGGCGGCTCTCTGCGCTCTGCACTGTGCCGCCTCTGTCTACAAAAGGGAGAAAGACACGTGGCGCAACCCCGATTGACCTTCTTCTGCGAACTGGACGCAGATGCGCTGCAGGCGCTGTTTGCCGACCCAACTGTGACGGACAGCCTGATTGCACTGGGGGCCGGTATCAGTCTGGGCATCCTCGACCTGAGTGCCGAGCGTGCGGCGGTGGTGCGTCACCTGAACGAAACCGGCATACCGGTGATTGCCTGGCAATTACTACCCGAGGAGCAGGGATACTGGTTCAACGTGGGCAACGCGCCGCAGGCAGCCGCGCGCTACGCGGAGTTCAAACGCTGGACAGCGAGGCACAGCCTGCACTGGGCTGGCGTAGGCCTGGACATCGAGCCGGACATCCGCGAGATGCAGCAACTGGCGGTGGGCAAGTGGCCGTTGCTGCCCACACTGCTGAAGCGGGCTTTGAATCAGGAGCGGCTGCGCCGTGCACAAACTCAGTACAGCGCGCTGGTGGCGCAAATCCGCGCGGACGGCTATCGCGTGGACAGCTACCAAATGCCCTTCATCGTGGACGAGCGCAAGGCTGGCTCTACGCTGCTGCAGCGCATTGGCGGGATAGTGGACATAACCGTCGACCGTGAAGTGCTGATGCTGTACACCAGCTTCTTTCGGCCGCGTGGGCCTGGACTGCTGTGGAGCTACGCGGCGGAAGCGGGGTCGGTTGGTTTGGGCAGCACTGGCGGCGGCGTCGAACTGGAGGGCGTCGCCGACACCCGCCCGCTGGACTGGGCAGAGTTCTCCCGTGATCTGCTCTTGGCCCGGCGCTGCACGGACGACATCCACGTGTTCAGCCTGGAAGGGTGCGTGCGACAGGGCTTTCTGCCGCTGCTGCAGGCTTTTGACTGGGGGCAGCCGGTCACCCCGCCGCTGGCGATAGCAGCGCACGTGGAGGGCTTTCGGAGAGCGCTGCGGGCAGCCCTGTGGACAACTGCCCACCCGTGCTTGCTGCTCGCCGGGCTGCTGGGCATGCTGGGGTTGGTGCGACGGCTGCGGAGGAGAAGATAGCAAGTGGTGCGTGCTGTGTGAGGTGAGTGGTGTGCACAATCCCCCTCTCTCAGGCCCGATGGGAGAGGGGCGTGCGTACAGTGAGATTGCCTCCTCCTCTCCTGAAGTCGTCGAAGATGTCGCCGCAGGCGATGGGGAGAGGGGGCACGGGGTGAGAGCGCGTGAGCGGTTGATCGTGCAGGGTGTTGTTCGGCCCAGGGGCTGAGGGGCCCTCACCCCCAACCCCTCTCCCAAGAGCCATGGGAGAGGGGGGTGCGTACAGTGACATCGCCTCCCCCTCTCCTGAAGTTGGGAGAGGGGGCAGGGGGGAGAGGGCTGTGCGTACAGTGACATCGCCTCGCCCTCTCCTGAAGTAGGGAGAGGAGGCAGGGGGGAGAAGGCGGCGGAGGAATCAATGCCCATCCTGGATCGTTTTCTAGGTCTGATTTCAGCACTGGCCTATGCCCTACAGCGCAGCAAGATCGGCTTCCTGCGCTTGCACGTGGGGGCCATGCTGCTCTGCCTGGCTGGGGCTGCGTACGTCGCCTATCACGGCTGGCAAGAGGGCTTCACGCTGGGCCGTGGCGCGCTCGTGGCCCTGTACCTGATGTTCATTGCCTTGTTGCTGTGGGCTGACATGCGACGCTATGTGATCTTCCGCTGCCGGCCTGCCTCTGGGTCAGAGGCGGTGCCTGACCTGTCGGCGGAGGAGAAGCTCTTTCTGCGTGGCAGCGGCTTCTTCGAAGTCAGCGACATGCGGCGCTACTTTGTAGAGGTGCCAGTCGTCTTCTGGACCACGCAGCTAGCCGAGCACATCCTTGCTGCCAAGGTGCGTGCCTTCAATATCTTTGGTCTGGCAGGCGTGCCCCGTGAAGAGCGTGGCTGGTGGTACGCGTTTATCGAGTCACGGCGTGTGATCGAAGTGGTGCCCGGCGAATTGTGCTTTGGCTTTCGCGTTCGCCCTGCGGTGCGGGTGCTTTCCCGAGCGAAGAAGGGTCGCGAGGTCGTGTACCTGAGCTGCAGTGGCGCGGAGCAACTGGCCGTGCTGCTTAAAGAGCTGCAGGCCAAAGCTGGGGCCGCGTGCAGGTCGCTGCCTTGATGTGAAGTTCGGCTGTCTGCAGAATCCAGATAGTACAGAAGCTCTTCACATAATCCCCACTGTGTGCCGTGCCCGACTGAGGAGACACCATGTGCAAATGGGATATCATTGATACATTCCCAGGCTTCTTAACCTTTTGGGCAAAGGCGAAACGGAAGCCCATGGATGTGCAAATAGAGAGTTGGGCAGCACAGTACATGTCACAGTGGCCAGAACTCCTGAATAAACAACTGCAAGACTATGCCAGTCAGAACGTGGACTGGCGGCAGATTGCGCAGGAGAAGGTATTGCCGTTTCTGGAGGACAGGCTTCCGTCAATGCGGATAGCCCATCAGAATCTGCTGGAATCCTGTGCGCCAGTGTACTGCACATCTCAAAAAGCACTGGGCTTTGAGAGCGATGTGGTATTTGTAATCTACGTTGGCATCGGCTGTGGGGCAGGATGGGTAACGCAGTTTCGCAATTCACCGGCCATTCTGTTTGGATTGGAGAACATTGCCGAGTGCGGCTGGACTCAGCCCCTGTCAATCAGAGGTCTGGTCGCTCACGAGATTGGGCATCTCGTGCACGATCACTGGCGTGCGCAGCATGGAAAGGCTACAGGTTCCGGTCCCTGGTGGCAGCTCTACAGTGAAGGATTCGCGCAGCGGTGCGAGCACGTCATTCTCGGCACAGATACTTGGCACCAGTCAGTCGGCCTCAATGATGATGACTGGCTTGATTGGTGCCAGGATCACAGGGGTTGGTTGGCTGCCGAATTCCTGAGACTGGTAGATGCAGGGGAATCGGTCCGTCCATTCTTTGGTTCGTGGTTTGACATTGCTGGGCGGAAGCAATGCGGCTATTTCCTGGGGCACGAAGTGGTGAAGGAATTGGAAGCAGGCAGCAGCTTGAAAGAGATCGCAGTATTCGATGATGTCGAGGAGCGATTGAGGCATATCCTGCAGGAGATTACCAGACACAATACGTGACAGCACGCGGGGGGCACCGGTGGTCCTGCTGCCACGTGCGGTCAGTGCAAGACCGCGCGCGAGCAGCACGGTGAAAACGAGGGCAATTCGCCTCTCGTGCAAGGCCAGCCTCTATCTGTGGCACAGCAAGCGGCCAGTGCTCTGTCACCAGCACCGGCCGCTGTCAATACAACGCTCAAGTAGCCTGTGGGCGGATAGCTAGTCCTCGCGGAGAGGGAGCTACAGAATCTCCTCTCGCACCTTGGCGCTGGCATAGTCCATCACTGCCACGACGATGGCGATGGCCCACACTGCTGCACCAGCTTCCTCGTACATCATGAGGCGAATCCACTGCTGCAAGAGGTAGCCGATACCGCCTCCCCCTACGAAACCGATGATGGTGGACATGCGGACGTTGATGTCCCAGCGGTATATAGTGAAGGCCAGATAGGGAGGCACAATCTGCGGGATCACCGCGTAGAAGACGGTCTGCAGGCGGTTGGCACCCGTGGCGGTGACGGCCTCGATAGGGCCGGGGTCAATGGACTCCACGGCTTCGGAATAGAGTTTGCCCAGAGCAGCAACGGAGTGCACAGCCAGAGCAAGCACGCCAGCAAAGGGCCCCAACCCCACCCAGACGACGAAGATGATGGCCATGATCAGGGGCTCGATAGAACGCAGGATGTTGAGGATCGTGCGCACTACATAGTAGACTGTCATGGTGATGGGACTGCCGCCCATCAGGTTGCGGGCGGCCAGGAAGCTCAGCGGGATGGCTAAGACGATGGCGACGGTGGTAGCCATCAAAGCCAGGAATATGGTCTCCAGCATCTTCTCTACCACTACGAAAAAAGTGTGACTGAGGTGGAGGGGTCCCACCTCACGCTTCAGCAGCGCCTGGACGCGATTGAGCTGGGGTCCCTTGCCCCTGGCCTCACCAAATGGCGTGGGCGCGACAACGGTGAGGGGCCCGAACCTGCCTTGTTCGTCGGTGTAGAAGGTCAGGTACTCGCCCTCCTGCCGAATGCGGCGCTTCATTTCGCCGGCCATATTCATCCACCATATTTGCCCCCGTGAGGACGGCCAAAAGTTCCCGCCTTCGATGGTGAATGTATCCCCGATCTCTCCGCAGGTCTTGTCCAGGAAGACGATATAGGGTTCGCCCTCCACAGGGGTGCCCCTTGGTGGCGGGTTGTCGGAGCAGGGGACCTCGAACACAATCTCACCTAGCTGCTCCTCAATGTCGCGTTCCAAGACGGCGGGCTGCAGGAGGTCGCTCATCAGGGGCTTGATGTCCGCTATGTCGGTTATTAGCCGCGTGAGCTTGATCTGCGTGACGCCCCACCCGATGACGTACAGTGTGACGGCTATGGCAAGGAAAGGCAGAATGGGTGACATCCGCCTCTCCCGTGCCAGGCTGTAGGCATCCCAGGCGTTGCACAGCCATGCGATGACAATGCCGCCCCAAAGAAACGTGTCCCCTCGCCAGCGTACCAGGAGCGACGTGATCACTATGCCGATGAAGAGAGCTGCTCCCCTGGTACGCTGCCCAAGGTATACCTGGCCGAGGCCGGGGACCAGAAGGGATAGGACTGAACTGAGAATGGGCGATTTCTTGCGATCCACCTTGACCTCCTACATGACCGTTATGCGTTCGGCTTCCTGACCGTAGATCTCCTTGAAGCGCTCGTCAGTGATCTCGTCGGGAAGCCCTTGGAACACCACTTGTCCGTCTCTCAGACCCACCACGTGCGTGCCATAGCGGCGCACCAGGTCCAGGAAATGCAGGCTGCAGATGACCGTTATCCCGTCTTCCTGATTGAGTTGCTCCAGGTATCTCAAAATGGAGTGGGCCAGCACGGGGTCCAAGCTGGCCACCGGTTCGTCGGCCAGCATGAGCCCGGGCTCCTGCATCAGGGCGCGGGCGATGCCCACCCGTTGCCGCTGCCCGCCGCTCAAGTCGTCGGCCCGCTTGTCGGCCAAATCAGCGATGCCCACGCGCTCCAGGTTGCGCATAGCTCTGGCTACCTCCTGCTTCGGGAAGCGGATGATGCTTTGCCAGGCGCTCACATAGCCCAAGCGACCCGAGAGGACGTTGGTCAGGACCGAGGATCGCTCTACCAGGTTGAATTCTTGGAAGACCATGCCAATCTGACGCCGGATCAGTCGCAGCCCCTCGCCCGAGGCGGCCGTGATGTCGGTGCCATCCCAGGTGATTCTTCCCTCGGTGGGCTCGATGAGGCGGTTGATGCACCGCAGCAGGGTGGACTTGCCTGCCCCGCTGAGGCCCAGGACTATCAGGAACTCGCCATCCGGCACCTCAAAGGTCACATCGCGCAAGGCCACGGTGCCATCATCATAGACCTTGGTCAAATGCTCTATCTTCAGCAATTTCCCCTCCTATCAAAGGTGACCGGCACCTCCGAGGTGCCGGTCACCTGACTCCTCAATTCCTGAGCAATGGCACTTTCTGCTTGCTACTTGGCCAGCTCTTCGACGTCAATACCGGAGGCATCGAGGACAGCCCGGAAGTCGTCATAGAAGGCATCGCCCTTGATCATCACTGCCTCCCAGCCGTAGGCCTTGCCCATGGCTGCTACGCCTTCCTCGGTTTCCATGATGTCCAGGAAGGCGTTGACGATGTCCGCCCTCATCTCGGCCGGAAAGTCCTTGATGAACTGCAGGCCGTCGTTGGGAATCTCCGGCGATTCGGCGACGACAAACGTCTTGTCGTAGACGTCTGGGTACTCGTCGGCGATCTTGTCGCGGGCATCAATGTAGCACGCTCCGGCATCGCAGTCGCCTTTGTAGACCGCCAGGGCGACGGCGTCGTGGCCGCCGGCTTCTGTCTGTTGGGCCAGGTCAGTCTCTGGATCCACCCCTGCAGCCATGACCATTATTCTGGGGACAATGTAGCCGGAGGCTGAGGCTGCATCCACCCAGCACATGGTCTTACCCTTCAGGTCGGCCAGGGTCTCGATGCCGGTGTCCACTCCGGCGATGATCTCACCGTTGTAGAAGGCTGTCCCGTAGCGGGCGCTGACCAGGGCGCACTGCACGCCGCACTTCTGGTTGGCCAGGATGTAGGCGAAGGTGGCCAGGGTGCCGATGTGTGCCTTGCCGGTGCACATCGCCTCGATGACTGCCACGTAGCTGGTAGCCACATTGCCTTCGATCACGTAGCCCGTCTTGTCCGATAGGAGCTCACAAATCTCGTCTGCGGTCTCGATGATATCCGGCGTGTCGCCGGAGGGCACAAAGGACAGAATGATGGGATTGTCCTTGGTACCCAGTGCTGCCGGGGCCTTTGCGCACCCTGCCAGCCCGAAAGGCAAGAGCAGAGTGAGGACGAGCAATCCCAGCAAGATACGGTTGGTTTTTCTTGACATTTCAGTTCCTCCTGGATTAGATGTTCATTAAGCTGCAGTCAGTCACTGATTCATTGCCGGTTTTTCCCCGGTCTCACCTCCTTTGCAGTTCGCGTACAACTCCGACATGGCAATTCTAACTAACTCCCCACATATTAGCACATTCCCCGCCAGAGTGCAAGTCTTGCAAATGGCCCAACCAACCGCTAACTAGTTGAGGCTCTCCGTACAAGGGCCGGCTCCATCCAGTTCGTCACTGCAGTGTGGCTGCCAGTGCCCGCAGCCCGCGGAGCACGTCCGTCCCCAGGTGCGCGCGCATCACGCGCCTGCCGTGAGCCTGTAGCGACTGCAGATCGCCAGCCGCCTGGCTCGCCACCAACACGCCGAAAGAGTAGGGCTCACCGGGAACAGGCACGTCCTGCACTGCGTCGGCGGTGATCTGCACAAAGAGCCCGTTATTGGGGCCGCCCTTGTGCAGTTGGCCCGTGGAATGCAGAAAGCGCGGGCCGTAGCCCAATGTCGTCGGCAGGTGGCGCTCTGCAAGAAGCCTGCGCCGCAACCCGCTCAGGATTGCCTCAGTCTCTGCCGTCTCCCGCACGTAAGCCATCAGCGCCAAGTAGTCAGCGGGCCTGGCCGTGGCCAGCAACTCGGGCAAAGAGCCTGTGGGTAACACGTCAGGCTGCTTGCCGCTCTGCTCCAATTCGCGCAGCACGCGCGCCGTGTTGTTCTTGCTCTCCTTGACGTTCGGCTGGTCAAAGGGCTGCACGCCCAACAACGCGCCCGCCAGGGCCACGGCGAACTCCCAGCGGAAGAACTGGCTGCCTAGGTCGTAAACGTCTGTCAGGTCAAAGCGCAGCAGCGGCTGCCCGGCCTGCTCCAAAGCCTGCACGGCGGCATCGTGTGTCTCGTCGTCCTTCAGCCTCAGGTAAACGAAGAGGCGATCGTCGGCGTACACTTTGGGTTCGAGCAGTGGCTCGCCAACAATGGGCAGAATGCCTTTGCTGTCTTTGCCCAGGCTCTCGGCAAGCAATTGCTCCGCCCATAGGCCGAAGCTGGCTACGCCTGGTGACGTGATCAAGGTCACCTTGTCGCGTCCCTGACGCCACATGCCGGCCAGTGTGGCCCCCAACATGGCTCCGGGATTGTCCTGCAGGCGTGTCTGCGGCCCACACAGCGCGGCCATGGCTTGTCCGCGCTGCAGGAGTAGCCTCACGTCAAGGCCGCTCAGCGAAGCTGGCAGCAGGCCAAAGTACGAAAGCGCCGAGTAGCGCCCGCCGATGTCGGGTGGATTGAGGAACTTGGCGCGGAACTTGAGCTCGTCGGCTAGATGCTGCAGAGGGGTCCCTGCATCAGTGACGGCAATGAAATCCTCACCCGCGCGCTCGCCCTTGACCTCCTGCACCAGTGCGCGGAAGTACTTGAAAAAGGACAGCACTTCGATCGTGCGGCCTGACTTGCTGGCCACTATGAACAGGGTACGCCCGGGTTCGATGGCCCTGCTCAGCGCCTGGACCGCCTCGGGCACGGTCGAATCGAGCACATTGAGTTGGGGATAGCCAGGCACGAGGCCCGTCATCTGGCGCATCACCTGCGCGGCCAGGCTGCTGCCGCCCATGCCCAGCAGCACCACGTGCTCGTACCCTGCGGCGCGGATCTGGTCGGTGAAAGCGCACAAGGCAGGCACTTTGTCCCTCATCGCTTCGGGCACTGTCAGCCAGCCCAGCCGGTTGCTGATCTCCGTCGGCTCGGGCCGCCACAAAGTATGATCACGCGCCCAGATACGGCGCACCATATCCCGCGCTGTGACCTCATCTAGAGCAGCATTGACCTCACCGAGGTGCATTCTTGCTCTCTCCCTTCTGCCGCCGTTTGCTGCACGGCCATTTTACACCCAACGATAGCGCTGGCAAAATCTGCCCTCGCGCAGGTTGGCAGCCCACGGGGAGGTTAGGGGTGTAGGCCAGATTTGGGGGCCAAATCGGTTTGAGTCTTATCAAGTATCGGAGCCAGGGTTAGAGATGCGTGCACAAATCCATCCCAGTCCCAAGCTACGGGCATACGCTCTAGGCGGACGACAGTCGGCGTCGTATGCCAGGCACGTGGCAAACGAAGCGCCTGACTGGAGACGGGGACTATCGTCCCCTTTGAACATCTTTGACGCCGCCAGGAAGGTGCTCAGGTTATTCTCTTGCTGTGAACTGAGCTGCCTGGGTGGTGGTGGAACGAGCCATGGGAGTTCATCCACCTGAAAAACCTGCCCCTAATCCGTCACACAGCTGGTTGCGGCTTTCCACTGGACAGGGGAGCTTTTTCACAGTATACTAGTAAGTGCGGGAACCAGCAGGGGTGTCACCCTGCCTTTACACGGCCCGGAACGCCGAGTTCTCTTGAGCTTCTCATCGGTCTCAGTGGGCTCTGCGATTCAAGAAAGGAGACATAACATGACCAATCAATTATCCGTCTACGAAGGCCTGGCTGACCGCCTGAGCAGGACGCCCAATGGTTTCCCGCGCAGCAAGAGCGGCACAGAACTCAAGCTGCTGGCGAAGCTGTTCACCCCTGAGCAGGCTGCTCTGGCTGCTGTGATGCACCTGCAGCGTGAGAGCGTGGAAGACATCGCTGCCCGCGCTGGCGTGGAGGCAAAGGCTGCCCACGCCACTTTGAAGGGCATGGCGCGCAAGGGGCTGATCCGCGCCGGACGAGGCGAGGGAGGGCTGGCCTTTGCCCTGCTGCCCTTCGCCGTGGGCTTTTACGAGGAATCGCTGCCCTACATGGATGAGGAGATGGCGCAGCTCTTCGAGGAACTGATGCAGGAGACGCGCGGCATAGGCCTGCTCGTGCCCGGTCCGGCCCTGCAGCGCGTCATCCCTGTGGAGCAGAGCATAGACGCCGATATAGAGGTGCTGCCCTACGAACGTGCCTCGGAGCTGTTGGACAAGGCCCGCTCGTTCGCCGTGCGGGAATGCATCTGCCGCAAACAGAAAGCGCTCATCGGTGAGGGTTGCGAGTACCCGCGCATGAACTGCATCACCTTTGCGCCTGTGGAAGGAGCCTTCGCCAACGCGCCTTTTGGGCGCTCCATTGGCAAAGAAGAGGCTTTTCGCATCCTGCGTGAAGCCGAGGAAGCCGGGCTGGTGCACTCGGTCTACAATCAGCAGAAGGGCACCTACTACATCTGCAACTGCTGCCCCTGCTGCTGTGGCATCATGCGCGGCATAGTAGAGTTCGGCCACGCTCACGCCTTGGCCCATTCCGATTTCCAGGCTGTGGTGGACACCGAGGCGTGCACAGGCTGCGAAGCCTGCCTGGAGCGCTGCCACTTTGGGGCGCTCTCCGTGTCGGATGACGTATGCGTCGTGGACTTGATGCACTGCATGGGGTGCGGCCTGTGTGCCAGTGCCTGCCCCACTGACGCGCTCAGCCTGCGCCGCAGAACGCCGGAAGAGCAGGCCGCGCCACCCGTGGATCACCAGCAGTGGATGGCCGAACGGGCTGCTTCGCGCGGGGTGCCCTTGGAAGAGCTGCTGTAGGGGCAAGGCATTCCCCACAGGCTCTTTGCCCAGAGCTGGCCCCGGTCAGATGAAAGGCCCGCCCAGAGACAAGAGCATACTCGGAATGCCCGGCCCCTACTACTGGAGAAATGCCCATGACCGATGAAATCGTGATCCGCACTCTGAACCTAGAGGATTACGACCGTTGGATGTCCGTGTGGCAGCGTGCCGGCTTGAGCTCCATGAAGCCCAAAGGGCGTGACAGTCGCTCGGCTTTTGCGCGCCAGTTCGCCAGCGGCACGCATAGCATGATCGGCCTGGAGCTCTCTGGAGAACTGGTCGGCGTCGTCCTGGCTACCCACGATGGACGCAAAGGCTGGATCAACCGCCTGGCGGTGCTGCCCGAACACCGCCGGCGGGGCTACGCTGCCCGCCTGATGGCCGAGGCCGAGGGTGTGCTGCGTGCGCAGGGCATGATCGTCATCGCCGCGCTGATCGAGCCCGGCAACGACACCTCCCTGGCCTTGTTTCGGAAGATAGGCTACGTAGAGCTGCCGGATGGGATTCACTACGTCAGCAAGCGCGACAGCGAGGAGGCGTGATTGGCAGGTTTTCTGGGAGGCTCATATATCAGATTGGAGCGTCTCAACGTGGTTGACGGTTTGCCCTGAGATGGGTTATACTATGGGCAAGAGCACATCTCACAGGGAGCGCCATGAAAGTCACCCATCTGCACAAATGGGACCTATCCCCCTCAGAGGCGATAGCCGTGCAGCAGAGCCTGCGCGCAAGGGTGGTGACGCGCAATGAGCTGGGCCCGGTGCGCACTGTGGCTGGAATAGACATGAGTACAGCCGGCCAGCGTGCGCACGCCGCTGTTGTAGTGTTCAGCTTTCCCGACCTGCAGCCGTTGGAGGCGGCGCAGGCAGACCTGCCTCTGACTTACCCCTACATCCCTGGCCTGCTCTCCTTTCGCGAAGCGCCGGCCATCCTGGCGGCAATCGAGCGCCTGCAGATCGAGCCCGACCTATTCATACTGGACGGCCAAGGGCTGGCGCATCCACGACGCATGGGAATTGCCTGCCACGTCGGTGTTATCATAGACAAGCCGAGCATTGGCTGCGCCAAGTCGCGACTGTGCGGTCAGCACGGTGAAGTGGGTCCAAACGTGGGCGACTATAGCGAACTCTGGCACCAGGGGGAAGTCATTGGGGCAGTGCTGCGCACACGCGAGCGGGTCAAACCCGTCTATATCTCTGTAGGCCATAAGGTTGACCTAACGACGGCCATCTCCTACGTGCTGCGCTGTGGCAAGGGCTACCGCCTGCCAGAGCCCACACGCTGGGCAGACAAGGTTGCTGGTGGTGCAAAGCTGCCCGGCCTGCGCGCAGAGCAAGGCACGCTTCTTTGACAAACATAGCGTAAGAACGAGGCATTTCATCCGACAAATACCCAATGCAACTGACGCATACCTGGCTGACCTTGGACTGGAGGAAACCAGGCCAGGGAATCGATCGCCCCTACCTGAACCACAATGAGGAACAGAGGAATGTCCCTTGAGGACCAGATACAGAAAGCCGCGGAAATTCTGGCCGTCAGCAGACACGCCGTGGCGCTCACGGGCGCGGGCCACAGTACGCCCTCCGGCATCCCCGACTTTCGCAGTCCAGGATCCGGACTGTGGACGAAGGTAGATCCTATGGCCGTGGCTTCAATCTACGGCTTCCAGCGGAATCCACAGGCTTTCTACGACTGGATTCGCCCTCTGGCCAAGCAGATGATGGAGGCACAGCCCAACGCTGCGCACATCGCCCTCGCCACACTGGAGCAGGCCGGCGTGATCAAGGCAGTGCTTACGCAGAACATAGACGAGTTGCACCACAAGGCAGGCTCAAAGCGCGTGTTGGAATTGCACGGCAGCGTGCGCCAGGCAACGTGCACAAGCTGTGGGCGACGGGTGCCCAGCGCCGAGTTGTGGCCCGCATTCGTAGCCAGTGGTGAGGTGCCACGTTGCCCAGCCTGCAGCGGCCTGCTCAAGCCTGACATAGTGCTCTTCGGAGAGCTACTGCCGATGGACGTGCTCTTGGAAGCTCAGCATGAGGCAGAGCGTTGCGACGTCATGCTGGTCGCTGGCTGCTCACTGGAGGTCTATCCAGTTGCAGACCTGCCCACGCTGGCCGTACAGCACGGGGCGAAACTAATCCTGGTCAATTACGAGCCCACACAAATGGACGCACGCGCCACCGTCGTGATGCACGAAGACGTCGCTGTCGTCCTGCCGCAGATAGCAGCCGGAGTCAAGGCGCTCAAGGGGATAGATTAGTCATGGACAAAACGTCGCGCAGTGCATTGCTCCTGATCAGTATACTGTCCTTCGTCACGCTCGTAACACTTGTGGGCTGGCTCGCCATGCCCACCGCAAGGCAGGTCACTCTTGCAGATGCGGGTGGCTTCAGCGGGCAGGTGACGGACCTCCTCACAGGACAGCCCATCGTCGGCGCACAAGTCAGCGCTGGGGACATGCAGGCTGCCACAGATCCCGGCGGGTCCTATAGGCTGCGCGTTGCTCCCGGGGTGTACGAAATCCGCGTGCGCGCGGCGGGGTACATCGGCATGTCCCGGAGCCGCCAGATCGCCAGCGAGGATAGGCTCACTACCGTTGATTTCGGCATGGTGGTTGCCGACCCTTCCCCAGAACAGCGTGGGGCTCTCGACGCCATCTTTCGCCAGCAAGCCGGCGCCGGGCTTACGGCCGAAGCACTGGAGGCGGCAGACGCTAGGGGCTTCATCGCGTCAGGCATGACGCAGTTGCCAGCCACCATCCGCGTGCTAATGGAAGATGGCACCGTCGTGGTCATGCCCCTGGACGAGTACGTGAGGGGCGTAGTGCCCAACGAGATGGCCCCCTATTGGCCGCCGGAGGCCCTGAAAGCCCAGGCTGTGGCTGCACGCTGTTACGCAGCCACCGCGCGACGGCACACCGGCGTCGGTGCTAATGTGTGCACCACCCAGCACTGTCAGGTCTGGCGGCCCACACACTACGAGACTACCGACCTGGCGGTGGCGAGCACGCACAACGTGGCTGCCACTTACGGTGGAAATATCATCAGCGCCTTCTACTTCGCTCATTGCGATGGTCACACCCGCAACTCCGAGGACGTGTGGCTGGTGCCTCTGCCTTACTGCCGCAGTGTGTCCTGCCCCTGTGGCTATAGCTTTCTTCTGGGGCATAGCGTGGGCATGTGCCAGCGCGGCGCGGAGGCGATGGCCAATCAGGGTGCCGACTACCGGGAGATCCTGACGCACTATTACACTGGCGTGCGAGTTGCTGCCCCCCCCGCCCCCGCTTTGAGGGAGGGACGTGTCACGCCAGAGGAGGGCGACACAGCCACTATCTTTACCTACGAAGTACTATACAGCAGCAGCGATCCTCCCATTGCCACCAATCTGTACATTGACGGCTATTCTTACAACATGAGCGCAGTCACAAACGCGGCGGACGGCGATACGCTGTATCGCTACAGTACGCTGTTACCAGCCGGTGAGCACACCTACGTCTTCCACTTTGAGAACGGCTACAATCCGCCAGTCAACTTGCCCACATCGGGCGTGCTGAGCGGGCCAGACGTGGGCGTACGTGGCAACGACCTGCCAACGCCTACACCGCTGCCCACTCCTCAGGGCACACAAGCCAGCCAGTGGAGTCAGACTACGCTTACCGATTTCGCCGACGGCACGCGCTGCAACACCGTGTTGACCAGCGAGGACAACGGCGAAGTGGCGCTGGCGCCCTACAGCACCCTTGGCCTGTACACTTCGACTGTCACGTTTGCCCCCATCGACTTCGTGGCCGTCGGTTCCAAATGGCAGGCCACGACACCAGCACAAACAGAGATCGCTATCGCCGTGCGCAGCAGCCCCGACAATAGCAGTTGGTCGGCCTGGATGCCGATCCTGCCGATGGACGCTGAGCGTGAGGCGGCTCGCCTGTCCTACGGGGGACTGGTTTTCCTGCGTGGGCCCTACCTGCAATACCGCCTCACCTTTTCGAGCCACCAACCTTCGGCCAGTCCCACTTTGCATTCGCTCACCTTGATCTTTATTGACTCACAGCCTGGCCCCACAGCGCAGGAGGCGCAGGCACTGGCCATTGCCACAGTCGCCCCTGAAGGGCCCGTGGTTATTCCGCGCGCGGCCTGGGGTGCGGATGAAAGCCTGATGACCTGGCCGCCGGAGTACCGCACTCCGCGCAAGTTTGTCATTCATCACACGGCCACGCCAAACGCCGACCTGGACCCCGCCGCCATGGTGCGCGCCATCTACTACTACCACGGTATCACCCGCGGTTGGGGCGACATAGGCTACAACTACCTGGTGGACCCCCAAGGGCGCATCTACGAGGGACGCTGGGGTGGAGAGGGTGTGGTCGGTGGACATGCCAAGATCTACAACTGGGGCTCCATCGGCGTCGCACTCATCGGCAATTATGCCGAAATCGAGGTGCCTGCCAACGCCGAGAATTCACTGATCGAGTTGCTGGCCTGGAAGGGCAATCTGCACTTTATCCATCCGACCGGCCACGGCTTTTTCATTGACAGATACCTGCCTAACATCATCGGCCACCGGGATGTGGGGAATACCGCTTGCCCGGGTAGATACGCTTACGCTCGGCTGCCGTATCTGCGTCAGGCAGCGTTGACGCGCATGGGCGACCTGCCGCCCAACGTGCGCACCGATGCACCGCTGCACGAGGAGCAGGTGAGAGGTGTAGTAGACGTATTGGCTACAGCCAGCCCTGCTGTGGCTGAAGTGATCTTGTACGTGGACGACGTCGAGCACGCCAGCGGCACCTCAGCACCGTTCTCTTGGAAATGGAACACGGTCACTGCAACAGCCGGGCAGCACGTCCTGCGGGTGGAGGCCCGCACGGCCATCGGCCTGCTGGCAGAGGACGTGGTGACGGTCACTGTAGACAACACGCCGCCCAACGGCAGCCTCAGCGGGCCAATCTTTACTAACGCGCCCACGGTTACCCTGACGACTTGGGCCGACAATGCCCAATGGATGCAATTCAGCAATGGTTGGCGATGGGAGGGCGAGCACCTGCGCCACCAGACTGGACATAAGGTCAGCGACACGGCGGCACTGAACGGCTGGGCCTGGCTGGGCCGCGCCGGAAGCGACCCGCCAGGGTGGTGGTACGGCCCATACTTCCATGACTTGCCTACTGGCAGTAGCTATCGCGTCTACTTCCGGCTCAAGACGGAGGACAACGTCACCAGCGATCACGTGGCCACCATAGACCTGACCGACGACTTTGGTACCAATACCTATGTCAGCCAGGCACTGACGGGACGGGACTTTGCGGGCAGCCTAACCTATCAGGAACCCTACCTTGATTTCTACTACTCTCGGCACGATGTCTACGGTCTGGAATTCCGCACCTTCTACACAGGCCGCAGCGACCTGTACGTGGACCGCATATACGTCTTCCGCACACCACGCTCCTATGCCACGAGCGCGGACTGGGTGCTGCCCGCAGGCGATGGGAGCAAAGAGGTCGAAGCGCGCTACATTGACGCGGCGGGCAATGCCTCTGCCGTGTACTCGATCACCGTCGTGTTGGATGGCACGCCGCCGCAGTGGCTCGACTGGGACGGCACCTGCGCGTGGGTACACGACGACCTGTCCGGCCTGCACGTAGGCAGTGCGCAGTTTGCCACTTCGACAGATGGTGGCCTGACCTGGGGAGACTGGCGGGCGGCGACGATTACTGCCACGGAGGGCACTACAGCTACCGTGGCCCTCGGCGCGCCAGCAAATGGGGCTACCAGCATGCGCTTCCGCATTGCGGACCGCGCCGACAACCTGGCACGGAGCCCGGTGTATCACTTCGCTACGCCAACACCTACGGCCACGATCACGCCAGTGGCTACGCCTGGGCCGGGCTCGATCAGCGGCCGAGTGATCCTGCAGGGACGCGGACAACACGACGCTGCCAATGTGAGCATCGCCGGCGTCATCTCCACCACCACGGCCGAGGATGGCAGCTATGTGCTGAGCGACGTACCCTCTGGCTCTTACACAGTCATGGTGCGCATGCGTGGTTACGTTGAGACATACCGGGAAGAGGTAACCGTTTCGGCCGGGGCAGAGACCGCTCTGCCTGACGTCACACTATGCGGCGGAGACGTGAACGGCGACTGCAGCGTTGACCTGTTCGACCTGGTCGGCGTGGCATCGGACTTGTACAAGAGCCCATCAGCAGAGGCCGGCACCGACATCAACAACGACGGACGTGTTGACCTCCACGACCTGCTGCTGGTGAGCATCAACCTGGGTAAGAACTGTCCAGGTCCCTGGTGATCTGAGCCTGCCACGCGACTCAGCCAGCGTTGGCCTATCACCGCCACCTCTGCCGTGTCTGCTCAAGGGTGGATAGACGGCGCATACCCATGGCCGTGTACGTCAGGTTAGCCGCACGGTTGTAGCGCGTAACGGACAGGATTGGCGTGATATCCGCGGTGCGCGTACTAACGAGTTAGCCGAAATGGTGGATTGATGTGAAGCTAAACCGGACCAATATCGACAAAGAGCTCAACGATTACCTAAGATCGGTTGATTCAATAGAACTCCCTGCACCGCGGAACGATGTCTTAGCTTTCTTGCATTCCCTCAAACGCAAGGCGCTTGGTTCTGGGCCATACCCTGACGTGAGCCTGTTTGAAGCATCAAATCGTATTCTCTCAGATATAATTATCCTGTTTGGCGTACAACGGCTTCTCACCAATCCATCAGTTGGGAGTGTTCGGCTCCCTTTCACTGAGTACGAAGTCTCTCTCGGTGTAGAAGGGGGTAATGATTTAGTGGCTGTTGTTGGCGGTTCCCGTCTGGTGGGTGAGGCATTCAACGTCGCTCCATCATTCTTTCAACGGAAGAAATCGTCAATGATCAAAAAGCTCCGGTCTCAAGAAGAGGCTGATTATAGGCTGATTATCTTCAACGCAGATGCCGTAAAGACGCCTGAGTATTACATCGTAAAGTCCGAACCATCCATGCTTTATCTGCCAGTGAACGTATGGGTTGACAGGTACAATCTTGTTCAAAACAACCACTTCAGCTAACATGGTGTTTGGGCTTTGCCACACTAACGTTCACCGGCAACTGCCGCGGGTTGGCTACGGCTAGCGCAGCGCCGTGCTTTGCTCACCCGCAGTGCAACTGCGGGTGAGCAAAGACCGTGCCTCGCACTGTGAGTGCGAGAGAACAATGGAGTGCGGGAGAACCACCGCTGAGGTCTCATGTTCCATCCCTTTCTCCTCCCGCAACTGGGATCTTTGAAAGCAAAGCATGATACTTCCCAAAGTAGGGGCTCCTGACAAAGGAATCTTTGTGGCTACGCTGCTGGCTCTGGCCTGTTTGTTCGCGGCCACCATGGCCTGGCCAACTGCAAACGCCCAGCAGCCGCTGCCCACGCCATCCGCGGGGCAGTACAGGGTGTATATCCCTGCGCTGAGGCAACAGCGCCCGCTTTTCCGCATCTTCCTGCCGCTTTACGTGGCTGGGACGTCCGGCGCTTTTCCACCGTTTCCCTTTGCTGACACATCTCGGCCTCTTCTGCGCCAGCGCCCGGGTTTTGTGACGCGCGTCGGCGAGGGCCTGCAACTCGACGGGCAGCCATACACTTTCATAGGAATCAACGTCTCGTATCTGGCCGGGCCATTCTTTCCCGAAGAAAAGGCTGAGGAAATCATCTCCCACCTAGCATCGGCTGGTGTGCAGGTGATTCGCGTCTGGGTGCAGCCGTGGTGCGATCTGCATCGCGTTGAGCGCATGCTCGATCTGGGACGCAAGTACAACGTACGTTTTGTCCTCACTTTGCAGGACTTTTACGGGAACAAAGATGGCTGGTGGTTCAAAAGCGAGTACAAGACTGTGGATCTGCCTCACATCCGCAACATCGTGCCGCGCTTCGCCGATCGCGCCGAAGTGCTGATGTGGGAGCTGATGAACGAACCCGCCTGCCCGGCAGAGGATGCAAACCAGTCCTGTCTGGATGCGCTCTACGAGTGGGCGCAGGTGACGTCGCAGGAAGTGAAGCGCTTGGATCCCAACCACTTGGTGTCGCTTGGCACGCATCGCGCAGGGTTTGACCAAGCTGCCATTGACACTTTCCGCCGCATGCACGCCCTGGATACGATTGACGTCGTCAGCGTGCACCGTGGGGTGGCCGGGCTACCGAAGAAGGAACTGGCCATCGCGCACGAATTGGGCAAGCCCATCTACTTCGGCGAGGTCACCATGCGCGGCCACAGGGAGAACTGCCAGCCACTGTCTGAGGAAGTGCTGAAAGAGCGCGCGCAGGCCATAGCCAGGGGGATAGAAAGCAGCCTGGAAGCTGGCGTTGACGGCTATCTGTTATGGCAGTACGCCTATGGCGGCGTGGATATGGGCACTCACACTGAGTACTTTTGCGGAGTGTTCGACTACTTCGCGGAAGACCCGGTGTGGGCGGTGCTCAAGAGGGCGGCCAAGCAGTAGAGGAATAGAATCAATCGCCAACGGCTTTTGCCGTATGCTTTCCGTGCTGGGTCAAACTCCTGCAACGTCGCTTTCTCAGAACCATCAAAGAGTGAAGGATGAGCACATGTTGAGTCTACACAGGCTGGCTTCTCTCCGTTGGTTTCTGGTCATCATCGTGCTCGCAGGATGCGCAAGAGCCGGGGAACCATCATCCGCCACGATGTCACCGGCAATCGCAGCACGCACGCCGACGACGGCGGCTGTGGCAACAACAGCGCCCACGGAAGTTAAAGCGAGTCCAATGCCGCTACCCACGACAAGGCCCACGCCAGATGCGGAAACGCTAGCTACGCCCACTGCAGCGGTCGTGCCAAGCATCGAGATCATTGTTGATAACCGAGATCCGCCCTTCTCGACAACAGGCACGTGGTTCATCGGGGACGGTGGACAGAGCTACAACGGCGATTGTGCCTGGGCGCCGCGCGGTATCCAGAACATTGCCTACGTGCAGCCAGAACTGCCGAGGGCTGGCGCGTACGAGGTTTTCGCCTGGTGGTGTGGCGACCCCAACCATGACCAGTCCCAGCGTGCGCTCATCCAGATTCATCCAACTGTGGGGCGAGTCGCCCCGCACCAGGTCTACGTGAATCTGCAGGAAAATGCGGGTCAGTGGAATAGCCTGGGCACGTACTACCTGGAACGAAACGGCTCCCTGAGCGTCAGTGGCTATCTAGACGGCAACGTCGTGGCCGATGCGTTTCGGTTCGTCTATCGTTCGCCGGAACACGTTGTCGTCACACCTACGCCACTGCCGACGGCGTTCTCGTGGACCGGTCATCCGCCCAGCCCTCTGGAGCAACTGACGTGTGGCGATCTCTCGATACGTCTCGGTTTGGTGCAACGCTTCTATGCCTACACGCCGATGATTTCGATGGAGACAGTCACGTTTGACGACTGCCAGGCCTTCCCACGTGATGGCTGCAGCGGCGCACGCGACGGTTGGGACGTGCAGGTGCAGTACCAGGACTTGGTTGCGACGTACCGCGTCTCACAGGATTACCGATTTGTGGCTGTCGAGCTGCCTGATGGATTAGCCAGCCGACAACTGCTCTACCTGTACGGCACGCAGGACGAACGGTTCTTGCGAGTGGATCGTTACCCCGACGATACGTGGCATCTCTCCGGCGCGGACTTTGACCGTACTTATGCGTCTCATTTGCTACTGGACGCCGAAACCCTGGAGACCTTGCGCTCGTTCGTGCAGCGGTACAGCTCGGTTACATACAACACAGCCGATGGGATGCAGGTTTGGTTGTATGGCCTGGGCGACCGTGTTCAGCTCTCCGAGGAGGATGGGAGTCAATTGGCGACGCTGGGTGCCGAATTGGCCGCGACCGTCTGGTAAAAGGGAGCAGGATTCACGAACAAATGCGGCTAGCTTGCCGAAGGGGAGGAATCCCGCATAAGGCCCCCACAGGGGGCGTCACAGAGAGTCCCATAGTCGTAGTTAGGTGCATAGGACAAGTTCCTTGTTAGGTTAGATCCTAGACAGGACTGTATCTATGTAGACTCATGAGGAGGAACCATCGGTCATGGACACAGACACCTTGTTCAGGGCGGTTTTCATCGGCCTAGCTCTGGGTATGATCGCGATCAGGATCTATTACCAGGCAATGGTCAAGATAGAGAGAGAACACACGGTGACGAGACACGGCGGACCGCGGTTGATATTAGGCGGGGTGGCTGCTATCGTAACACTCGTTTTTGGGATAGAGTACATGTTTTCCCCTGGGAGCTTTGGTTGGGCTTATGCGGTTCGGTACCCGGATTCGTTAAGGTGGGCGGGTGTGGTTCTACTGACCGGCGGTGAAGTGTTGTTGGCACTTTCCCACCACCACCTAGGGAAGAACTTTAACTCGTTGGTCCGTGTGAGAGAAGGACACACCTTGGCAGAGAGCGGTCCTTACCGATGGATCAGACATCCGATTTACACGGCGTACTTTGTGAACTACATCGGGGGAGGGTTGCTGAGCGCTAATCTTGTCTTGACGTTAGTTCCGGCTCTCTTTTATGGGGCGATGATAGCGTTGAGGGTCGGGGACGAGGAACAGACAATGATTGAGACCTTCGGCGAAAGGTATGTCTCATATATGCGTCGTACCGGAAGGTTTCTCCCCAAGTTTGGTGTCCCGTCGCCATCGGACACCGGTCCAGAGGTTTAGGCAGAGGTAGTCGTAAGAGGCGCGCCTAGCCCCTCGCGGGAGCCCGCCTATCGGCAGACAGGCTGACAGTCTGTTCCGCCGCCTGCCACTGAGCCGGAGACCGTTGGGCGGCGCAATGTCCTTGTGCCAGTCGCGGAGTGAGATACGAGCCGTTGTTCAGCTAAAGGACGTCGAAGGTGGCCAAGCAGCTATTCGGACGCTTCGTCTTTATAGCGGTTTCCTGTGTGACTATCGCCGTAGTTGGCGGGGGAGTGTCCTTTATTCAGCGGCGTGTGGGAATGACTCATCTGGTGTTGTGGGTGATATGGTGGCTGGTGAGATTTCTGGGAATGCAACGGGGGGTGCGCTCGCCTTACGACCAGAGACAGCGTTTGATGGTCGTCCTTTCGGCCGCAATCGTCATACCCATGCTCATCGTTGCGCCACCATGGGAATATGCTCGCTATGCCGGGCCCATTCCCCGCGACGGCCCGCTGGCCTGGGCAGGGCTGTTTCTCCTTGCGGCAGGCATTGCTTTGCAAGCAGCGGCCATCTGGGCACTACACGGACTGTACACGACGCGTCTGGGTATGCAATCAGGGCATCGGGTGGTAACCAGCGGCCCATAGCGCTTGGTGCGTCACCCAGGCTACCTGAGCCAGATCATGTGTATGGCGGGCATTGGACTTGCACTGAGCAGCCTTGTTACTCTGGGGATGACAATTCTGGTCGTACCACTCTTTCTATGGCGCATGCAACAAGAGGAAGAAATGCTATTGGCTGAGTTCGGTGGGGAATACCAGACCTATATGCAGAAAACGAAGTGGCGGTTGATACCACTGGTTTTCTAATTGATTGGCACATTGTCTACGGACGCAACCGTCACACTTACGGCAGAGGCGGCCCAGCCTCCCGCTGCAGAGAATGCCGCGCCCGAGCCGCTGAGCTCGGTGCTTTAGGCGGTATAGTGCCCAACGATTTGGGGACTGCATATCACGCCTTCAAATAGCTGGAGGACACGAAAGATGAACAGACTCTTCACACTGAAACCCAGATGGGCTCTGGCGGTCTTTATAGTTCTTGATACGATCTGCGTTGGGATGGGAATGGGGGTCCCAATCTTTTGCATACTTCTCGGCTTCTTGGTCGGATGGTATATCGCGAGGATGGTCATCGCTACCACAGGACAGATCAGGGAGGTCCTGAGGAAGCTCCTTCTGCATGCGGCACTCACCTCAGCCTTCACTTTTGTCGTAATGACTGTAATCTGGGGGAGATGCATTCCCATGCTGTTCGATCCCAGTACTGATTTTGCGGACTTTGGGATTCCGCTGATCCTTTATGATCCCCGAGCAAGCTTTATTGGTTGGCTGATACTGATGATCGGCGTATCGCCGTTCCTGCAACTCCTGGCGACGCTCTTTGGTTCACACTTGACACTATTGAACTGGCTACAACGCGATGTCAATAGGCGGTGACGGGTGGCCCGGCAACATGCTAACTGTGAATTCGCAGCAAAGCCACCGCCAAACGAGTGGCTGTAGCCGATCAGCGGCTTGCGCCGTTCTGGGTCGCGCGCCGCACGCCAGCCGTCTATGGGCACCTCGCTCCAGACCGCTCAACTCGAGGTCGTTGGGCCGCCCGTGACCAGTGAACAGAAGATTCGCGAGGTGAAAGGTTAAGCGAGTTTCGTCTCAGACCCTAAGTGTGAGTAAACGATAGGGGAGTGAGTTGGCGATTTGATGTGTGGTTGCCGTCCACGAATCTTGCACGAATAAACGAATACTCTGCAACACTATTCGTGTATGCGAGTCCCCATTCGCCTTGCCTATCGCAAGACAGGTGGACGGGCTCACAACCCATCTTGCTGATGCGCAGCAATTCTGCGCGCAGCTGGGAATTCCACCTATTGAGCGGTTCGAATAGGGGTTGGCGCTTTCCACTTTGTGCGCCGGTTCAGGGTTGACTTGTAGGGACATTTACTCTATAATCTGTTAAGGTGGTGTTTCTACGACATGCATTCTCCATGAGTCCCGGGTAGGGGGACCGTGCTGGAAGGATTGTGCATAATCAGTAGTTGGGCAGCGCCTCGCTCAATCAGGAAGTGATGTGGGCGAAAGGGGGAAAGTTCAAGTGATGTGTAATCAGGCAAAGCTATCGGTTAGATGGATTGTTTGGCTCTGGTGGATTCTGATGAGCGCTATAGGCGGGGGCGTGGGCTTCGCTTTGGGCCTTGCCGTGACCGGGGTCGCGCCCCATGCCATGGGAAAGACTCCCTTCGAGATCATATTCTGTGCCGTGTTCGGCACTGCGGTCGGGATCACGCAGTGGCTCGTCCTACGGCCGCATATACCCAGGGCTGGTTGGTGGATGTTAGTAAGCACTGTGGGATGGACCGCGTTCGGAGCACTTGCTCATGTTGTAGATAGACCTGTGGGCCCTGCCGTAGCCGGCGCCATGGTTGGGGTACTGCAATGGCTTGTTCTGCGACGCCACGTTGCCTTGGCTGGTTGCTGGGTGCTGGCAAGCAGCATGGGCTGGGCCATCGGCTGGCCTGCGGCCAGCGCAGTGGACAGGGTCGTGGCCATGCTGGTATCATCCCAGACTGTGGGATACGCTGTGTTTCTTGCTGTCATCGCAGCGGTGCCCAGCGCATTCACTGGGCTCGCTCTTGTGTGGTTGCTGCGACATCGTCTCGGAAGGGAATCACAATTGGGGCAGAGCGCTGCCTAACACCCGGCCGCAGCCCACCCTGTCAGGCGGTCGCCCGTCGCCCATCGCCCACAGGGCATGCAGAGCGAGGGCATGCGGAGCGAGGGTATGCAGAGCACGAACGGCGAAGCGCACCGTTCGTCCTCCCGTCAGGGACCTTCGGCCCTGCGGGACGAACGGCGCGAAGCGGAGACGGGGGGCCGCGCTGCAGCCCTGTACTTGGCTAACACAGCCCTGGGCCCTTTGGCCCAGGACAAAGGGGACAAGGGCCAACTCCGTCAGAGTCTCGGGCCAAGAGCTTTCACTGCGAGAACCGCGCGGTGGCTGAGTTGCGAGCCGTCAAGCAGGCTAACCATGGGCGAAGAAACAGAGAAGACACAGCCTGGGAAAGACGACAAGCTGTGCAAGGGCAGTGCGCTATTCAGACCAAAGCCTAAAGGGGGTCAGGACTGTGAAAGACAGTCAGGAGTCGCAAAAGAAAACTCGGTGGCGCAGAATGCCTGAGCTGCCCGAAGAGGTGTTCACGGCACTGCGCAAGCCCAACAGAGGCATCAACCCTGTTACCATCGTGGCGACTGTGGACCCGGATGGGAGTCCCCGCACTGCACCCTTTGGCAGTGTGCGTGCGGTCACCCCCCAACTGCTGCGCATGATCTCCTTGCACTACCACGACACCTACAAGAACATCTGCCGCGATGGGCGTGTGATGGTGGCCCTGGTGGCCCCGCCGAACATCGCCGTGGGCATCCAAGGGCGGGCCAGAGTGTTAAGGGAGCAGATGAACGCAAGCGAGGGATCTGCCATCCTGGAGATTGACGTCGAGGAGGTAAAGAACGACATGGTGGCAGGCGCCATCGGAAGCGCCATCACGTTCTTTCCCGCAGACCAACACAAGGCTTGGTTCGAGGCGGTTCTTGGCGAAGTGGAAGAGATGTGACAAGAGAGGCAAGCCTGCCCGTTAAGTCGCTGTGAAGTGTCTCGTACTTGACCGTACGGCCCTGGGCCCTTTGGCCCAGCACAAAGGGGACAAGTGGCGACCGCGCATGCCGTCTGCGAAGTGCACAAGTTGCTCGAGAGGTCGCTGTGAATCTGCCGATACACCGGATGGACAGCGGAGGATTTCAGCGAAGCGGCAAGCCAGGTCTACAACCGTGCGCTGGCCTTGCGCGTAACTGGGGAGTGCTGAGATAGATGAAACATTTGCATTGGTGCCTCATAGCCACTTTGCTGATGGCGATGTTGTCTGGGGCGCCGCTGGTCCAGGCTCAGGCGCAGGATCAAATCCTGCACCTGGTGCAGCCCGGCGACAACCTGTTTCGTCTCGCCCTGCGCTACGGCACGACAGTGGACGCCATCGTGGCGGCCAACGGCCTGCCTAACGCGGACGCCATCTATGCCGGTCAACAGCTCGTTATCCCGTGCGATTCCAGTGGCTCCACGACAGCACTCCCGGCAACCACTACCGGCGGCAAGTACGTCGTACAGCAGGGGGACACGCTGAGCGGCATCGCCCTGCGTCACGGGGTTACTGTATGGGCGCTTGCGCAAGCGAATGGCCTGCCAAGCCCGAGCATGATCTTCGCAGGCCAGCGGCTGTTCATCCCTGGCACGGAGCCAGCGCAGGTAGCAGGTGACACCTACGTCGTGCTCCCTGGCGACACCTTGAGCCAGATAGCACAGCGATTCGACACCTCGACCTTCACGCTGGCCCGCTTAAACTGCATCGCCAAGCCACCGGCCATCTGCGTGGGGCAGGTACTGCATCTGTCGGGCGCGGCTCCAGCCGCGCCGCCTGTTCCTACGCCAGCTCCACCACGCGGCAGCAAGCGCATTGTGATTGATCTGTCAGAGCAGCATCTCTACGGGTACGAAGGGAACCAGCTAGTCTACTCCTTCATAGCCTCCACTGGAAAGGCGCCTTCCTATACCCGCAGCGGCGAGTTTCGCGTGCAGAGCAAAATCCCTAACGCCTACGGCGCGTCGTGGGACATCTGGATGCCCCACTGGCTCGGCATCTACTGGGCTGGTTCGACCGAGAACGGCATTCACGCCCTTCCGATCTTGTCCAGCGGCCAGACCCTGTGGGCGGGTTACCTGGGCCAGCCCGTCTCCTACGGCTGCATCGTGCTGGGCACACAGGAAGCGGAACTACTGTACAACTGGGCCCAGATTGGCACTCTGGTTTCCATCCGGCGGTAGTGAACCTTGAACCACCGAGTTCACTGAGACACTGCAATCACTGAATGCTGAGATTGTTTTAGTGACAGGAGTTACGCACTTAGACCTGATTCACCCCCGTCCCGTCAAGCGCCGTTCGTCGCGAGCAACGAACGGCGCTATGCAGGGGGACGATTCCCAGCCTCGCCCGAAAGAGGGCGAGACGCTTCGCAGCGACTTGTTGAGGGGCCTCTCGCCACGACCTCGCTCACGCGCGGTTGGCCCTTCCCGTCCTTGGAAAGTCACGAAACGGCCTGTATGAACTCGTCAATGTTTCCAATCACGAAGTCGAACAAGACGTTTCTGCAAGGCTCTTCTTTGTCCTCTTGTAATGCGTAAATGGGCAATCCACAAGCGACTGCGAAACCCAATTCCATTGTTGTGCTGTTTCCCATATAGCCATCTTTGTTGAATACTAGGCAGATGTCAGCTTTGCGAATCAGGTCAAACTGATGATGAGTCAATCCTAGGAAAGCGTATCTCTTCAAGTCTGCAGGCAGGTTGTCGATGTCCCGATTTCTATTCAGTATAGGTTCTAGAACGATATGGCCACTATCGCGAAGTCTCTGTGCGGCTTCGCGAATCTCGTCGTGGAACCTTCTTGAACCGCAGAGTACTATTCTCATGGCGACCGAGTTCCTCCCTTTCAGAGATATGTACACAAACCCAACTCAATCCCAGGCTGCTGACACACGCTCCAAGCGGACGACACTCCGCGTCGTATGGCAGGCACGTGGCTAATGTAGAGACGTTGCCCCGCAAAACAGATCGCGGGACTTCGCATGCAACGTCTCTACTGGCTGGGAGACGGGGACTATCGCATCTTTGGCGCCGCCACGAAGGTGGTCAGGTTGTACTCTTCCTGTGGACTGAGTTGCCTGGGCGGCGGTGGAACGAGCCATAGGCACTCATGCACCGAAAACTTGTCCCCAATCTGACGTAGACCCTATCTCTCCAACCCTATTGACGTCCTCTTTATCCATTTACTTTATTGCTATTCTGTCTCTTTTCAGTTCTCTCCTGATCATTGCCACCCCACGCTTCCATCTGCAGTTGATCAACAGTTTCGTTGTCCTCTTTGAACGTAAAGCTGGCCCGCACACGCTTCCCGGCGAGGACGTGCGGGAGCCAATGGGGGACGTCTTGCCACATGCGCTCAAACGGGATGTCGTCCATCGCAAACCAGGCCGGCGTCATCTCTCTGCTTTCCACCGGAATGCCATCCCACCTTGTAACCAGAAACACGTCCACCACTTGACTCCACGCAGGGTTGGCGGGAAACAGAAAGGTCAAGTGGCCTATCCACTGGAGGTCCTTTTCAAAGACCTTGAGCCCTGTTTCTTCTTCCAGTTCTCTGACGGCGGCCGCTGCTACCGTTTCGTGTGCTTCAACCTTTCCACCAAAGCCGCCGTACTTTCCTGCGCCCAAGCCGACCTTCTTGAACCCCAAGAGGATCTCATCAGGCCGATTCCCCCGTAGCAGAAAACACAGTGTTGCATCTCTCATGGCTGCTCCTCGGCGCGTCGTCCACGCAAGCGTGCAGAGTTCGGCCTGGTCAGGATGCGACCGATTCTAACTCGTCCAGCTTGTTCAGGGCGGCCAGCCATTCGGGATATTGGTCAGGAATCAGGTCTACAGTTGTCCGGTCGAAGATGAATCTGTACCTGTCCAGCGTTTGCTCGTGCGCGTCTGGCTGGTCAGCGCAGCAATCCTCAACAACGGCGGCCAGAAAGCCATTCTGGGCAGCCGAGACGGTGGTAAAGAGCACGCAGACCGAAGTGATCAACCCAGCAGTCAGCACAAATCGCTTCTGTTTTTGCCGCAGATACGGCAGAAGCTGTGGGCTGTGGAAGCCGTCGAATGTTTGCTTAATAATGACGGTTTCGCCAGGATTGTCAAGCGCGAAAGGCAACGTCTCTACTCCTGCCGTCCCCCGCACGCAGGGAATGCGCCCGCGCAGTTTGTACTTCAGCATCCAATCAGACATGTCTGGCTCAAAGCTGGCACGAAGATGGACAATGTCTATGCCTTCGGTCCGGCACAAGGTCAAGAGCCGGGCAATGTTCGCGGGAAAGCGGGGGAAGCTCTCGGCCAGTTGCTCCGGCCAGAAATCCTGCTGCACATCGATCAAGAGCAGAGAGAACTCTCCCCAGTCGCGTTGCATATTGGTCATTAAGGTTGCTCCTCTTTTTGTGAGCTACTGTCGTACTACCGCAAGTGCCTCTCAACAGCCGCGGGCTCAGCCGTGCAGAGTCTGCGACGCCAGCCGCAACAAGAAACAACGTGCGAATGAAAAGAGCCGTTGGAACCCTGCGCGACAGGGCGGCTGTTCGCCCCCTCTGCGCCGCTTGATGCGGATCGCGGGATTAGGCAAAACCTGCACAAGAGATTAATTACGGCGCATCAGGCGAAACTTGGAGAAAACCCTGCATCTTGCCCGGCTTGAGCAACCCCATAATCAAATGATATAGAGCGAATAGTTCCAATGAGAATGGTAAGTAGCCGCCATAACCTAGTAGGGGCATTTCAAAAACGTGCAGAAAATCAACGAATGGCACTTGATACACCCACTTGGGATAAGAATTAAAGTTCCACATCTCCCAGAAGAAGCCACAAATCAGGCAACCAACCCACAAGGCCAACACTGGTCGCCAATCGCCCTCGGCAGTGTACTGGATCAGCGAGCGATTCCCCAGCCAAACATTGAGCGTGTCCAGCATGAAATAGACTGATATCCAGACAAAAGGGAAGAAATAAAGTGGCCAGAGTAGTAGCAAGGCCAACATCAGACAACCGGTGGCAAAGAGAGCAAGCAACGTGGCTGGCTTCGGGACAATCAGCGGGCCACGCTTGATTCGTTTAAGCCAGTCGAAAGTGCTGACCAACTCTGCTGTGCCAAATACGGCTGGCATAACCGTCGAAAAGCTCAGAGAAGACAGCACAAGGTATTGAAGATCGGTGAGGCATTGCCTACCCTCGTAGTACCAATTTTGCGTGCGCCAGTTAATGAGCTCAAAGAGCCACCAAGCCGGGACTGAGACGATAAAGAGCCCCACGTAGCCGGCAGGGTTACGTGTTAACAGTGAGTTGCCCTTGCGAGTAAAAACCAGCGCGTCAACTGTGAGACAGTACCCTAACCACATTGGGAAAAAGCCCCAGTGCGTGCGTGGACCGGACAGTGACCAGTTCAGAATCCAGAAAACGACTACCAACCCTAGTCCGAGCCAACCGTGAGCAGGCCAGCCTCTGCTTCGTGACGTGAATCCCTTTTCGGTTTCATCTTTTGCTTGCATCTTCAAACCTTCCACCCCCATTTGGGTTTCAACGCAGCTCCACGAAGAGATGAGCCACCGCGACAGAAGGAGCGGTAGGCGACTGTCCCCTTTGGGCCAGGGCTGTACGGCCAAGTACAGGGCGCTCTGCGGCGACTTGCTAGACCACCGGCGCTGAAGCCTGGCTGGATCTCAGCCATCTTGATTCGTTCGCCGCTTGTGAGCGACTGTTGGCGTGGAAGCGCCACAGGAGCACAAGAACTCGTGTAGTCCAGTCAAATCGTCGTGCCGCTTTCCTCCGCCAGCTCTCGGATAGGCGAAGAGCGACAGAGGAGGTCGGCCTTGGGCCAAAGTCCCAGAATCCTTCGGGACTGCGCTGATTCCAGAGCCATTGGATCGCATCCTTCGCGAAGCCTGGCCAGCTCGGAAAGAGCGATAGCAGTTCCAACGATGTAAACCAACGGTCGACGGGGCCCGCCTTGAGTTGATAAGGTGGGCGTAACATTGTCTCGCCGAGATACCTGATGCCGCCTTCCTTATGCCAGACCTAGCTCAGCAGTGCTGCCTCCAGGTCGCGCGGGAGGACCGCCTTGCCGAACCCCGCCTGAGCGTAGAACTGCACCGGCAGGGCGGACTGGAGGGCAGCGCTTGCAGCGCCAACCTCTGCTTCCCGGTCCAGCAGGCCGGGAAAGGGACGCGGGCGCAGAGAGATGGGGGTGGGGCGGGGGCGAACCTGGGGCTGCTGCTCGGGCGTGGCTACGTTGACCACATTGCCGTGGAGGTGCTCGATCTGCATGATGCTATTCCCGACAGCAACCTGCCCGCTGATCTCCGCCTCGATAGGCGCGTCTATCTTACCGGGAGGGGACTGGTCAGTCATTGTGCCTCCTTGCTGCTTTGGCATTGCGGCTGACTTGTAAGTATGCGTAGCACCACGTACATCACTCGCTAGGGGCATCCTTTGCAGTTATGCACACTATAGCCCAGGTCAGCGGGGCTGTCAACTGCACTTATGGCGCCTAACAGAACTCACCGCAGAGACGCAGAGGCCGCAGAGATACTTGTAGTTCCTCTGCGTTCTCGGCGTGCTCTGCGGTGAAATCCGCCCTTGGCAAAGGCAACGGCGTAACTCCTCTCGTGCGAAGCGTCCCCCGTCGTGGCGGTCGCCAGCAGGGCATGCAGAGCACGAACGGTCGCCCTCTTTTTGGCGAGGCTGCGCGCACTTGCAGATTTCCGCATCACGGAACGCGCCTGTTCGGTTGCACGGCTGTCTTCTCGAGGAGGCGCCTCGTGGTGAGGGCGATGGCCCGCCACCAATCCTCGGGCTCCTGCTCCGCCCAGCCGGACTCTGGATAGTGAGTCTCATAGGGCTCGAAGGTTCTTCCACGCCCCCCCTTTAGGTGCACCAGAACTGCCTTATTTCCACCGCTGCGCACATCGTGAACGAGGATGTATTCAGGCATCTTCTCCTCTGCCTCTTTTTGGCCCGGCATCGAGTCTAGCGTCTTGGCGGGTTACGACGTCCGTCGCGCGCGGATACCGTAACCCGCCTGCCAGGCAGCGTAGTCTTACCTGCCTTTCAACTCTGCGGCGGGCAAATGGGGCTACTCACCCTCTACAGTAGTTCCAAGGTACAGAAGGGGAAGAACTCCTTCACCAGGAACTACCATGACCTTGACCTTGGATTCTGGGTCGCGCAGGGACCTGACGAACTCCAACTGAACCATGTCTGGGCTTTCTCTGAGGGCTGCACCCATGATCCTGATGGACTCGGCTTCACCTTCCGCCTCGGTGATAGTGGCTTCCTTGCGGTACTTGGCTTGTTCGGCTCGGTACTGCTCCGTGATGACCTGCTCCTTTTCGATCTGCTTTTGTTCGATGGCGTCGATATAGTCAGAGGAGAAGGTGATCTCACGGATGCCGAGAGAGTCAAGCACTAAGCCCTTGGCTTCGAAAAGAGGACGCATCTGTTGAAGAATTTCGTCTTGTACAACAGTGATGTCCCCTGTGTACAGCTCCGAGGCTTTGTATTTCCTTGGGATTTGACGACAAAGAACTCGGGAGTGGAATTTCACGACCTTCTCCACAACCGCTGCCTCGTCGCCAAGTTCCTGAGCAATCCGGGGCGCCTCAGATCTCTTTACCCTGAAGCGGATGGAGTAACAGATGTTAACCTGTTGCCCGTCCTCAGTGGTGGTGTCCACCGGATAGTCAATGTAGTTGGCCTTCGAAGCAGCCTGCTTGTCGACGGGGGTGGTCTCGTAGATGATGTCCTTGGTGTTGTAGATCACCACCCGGTCAATGAAGGGGAGGATGACGTGAAAGCCCGGATCCAGTACCTGACCGGTCACTCTACCCAACCTCTTCACTACCCCGACAGTGCCAGCGTCGATGGTAGTAGTCGAGCCGAAAAAGCCCATGATTACCACAAGCACGACGGGCACCAGCAGTAGTCGAGAAATGGAGATTCTTGGCATCCTCGCTCTTGTTTGCTCAAACATTTCCTTTCCTCCTTCCCTGATCTCCTTCTCCCCTTTCGGGGGATTAGAGATCGGGACTAAGTTTTTGCGGCTTACAAATTGTGAAGGCGCGACGTGGACGGAGCCCCGTAACGAAGTCAACCCTAAATGCTTTGGTAGCCGTGGTGCCCTTGACGTGTCACGTGCCATCCACTATCTCGACGATTCGCGTCTCGGCTTATGGATACAGGGCATCCACTTCTTCCTGCAAGGCGGCAGTGCGCTGAATTGCTGTCACGACGCGGCAGTAGGGTTTGATCTCTTCCAACGTGAGCCGTCGTTCCCGGCGGTCCTTGAGCCACTTGGCCAGCACCTGATAGCCGCCGATCTGGTACTCCCACAGCTCCAGGGGAATCGGCTCGAAACACTGGGTCTCGTTGATGTAGATGCGCTCTTCTTTGGGTTCGTAGCGCAAGCCCTGACTTTGGGTCCGAGCCACTGGGTTGTCGCCCTAAACTGCTGCTCCAGCGTCTCCAAACACGAGTAAAAGCTCTCCTCCCGGGCGTCCCCCCGAGCGGCGACGCCGGTGATAGCTCTGAAATAGTCTGTTAGCATCGCTTTGCTTTTCATAGAACCTCAACCTGGGGCATTACGCCTAAGCCACTGGTATACGCAGCACCGAGTATGTCACTCACTGGCGGCATCCTCTGCAGTCATGCACACTATAGCCCAGGTCAGCGGGGCTGTCAACTGCACTTGTGGCGCCCAGCAGAATTCACCCCAGAGAGCGCACCTTGTCTCGCCTCGTCTTGTCGCCGAGACAAGGCCGCCAAGGCGAGGGAGGCCGCAGAGATACTTCCAATTGCTCTGCGGTTCGAACAGGTGCGCTCAACGCTCGCTGCGCCTCATACGTCTTGAGCACACATCGGCAGGTAGAGCCACGAGACCGGTGCCCAGCGCTCATAAGCCCCGATGTCAGGCGCGGCGTCACGCGGGCGGCCTTCGAGGTCATCCGAGGGTGCACCGTCGGCGGAGCCGGCGTCTATGGCCGGGCTGCCCTCCCGCAGGTGGTAATCCCCATCCTCTCCCCAGGCCGGTGCGACAAAGAGCGGATCGCCGTACAGGTTGCCGCTTCCCAGCGTGCCGATGTTGGCAGCGGTGTAGTCGTTGTCACCGTGCTCAAGAACCAACTCGCACTGCGGGAAGTAGAACAGGTTGTGCTCAGCCGTCAGATGGGTCGCTCGCCCGATAAAGATGTGAGAGCTTGGCCCAACGCTGCGGAAGACGGTGTTTTTCACTGTGAGGTTGATGGGAAGGTCAGGGGCATCGTACTGCACGTACATGATATAGTTGTGGCCCAACGTATCATCCACCGTGACGTTAATGATATCAAAGCGGGCGTTGACCGTCTCGGTGCCAATTACGATGGCGGCCCAGGGAGTTACGTCGGAATCCCCGTCACCGCGTCCGTAGATGAGGGTGTTCTCCACTCTGCTGTTGTCACCCCAGAGCTTGACTCCATCACAGGAGTTGTTGGCCACGATGCAGCGGCGGAAGGTTGTGTTGGCTGCTTTGGAATCCAGGCCGTCGCCATAGTTGTGCTCGGCGACTGTGTCCACGATCTCAATCGGCCCCGCCGACGGCTCTATGCCAAAGCCGTCAGGCCGGTCGTAGGGCCGGTCGGAGCCGTCACCTCCCTGGTAGTAATGCCCGCCGTAGGAGAGCTGGCAGCCTTGAATGCGCACGTTCCGCCAGCCGCCGTGTTCCGCCTGCGGCCCACCTATCGCCCCGAAGCCGCAGTACTCGAAGCGGCAGTTGAGCACCTGCAGGTCGTCCACGTCCTGCACGTTCAGGCCGAACTCGTCAATGTGGTGGACGTACAGATCCTGCAGTACGATGTGACTGGAGGGCTGCCAGAGGATTGCAATGCCATCCCGGAAGCCGACTGCAGCGCCGCTGGCCTGGTCATCGTGAGTGAGCTCCAGATTCTCTATCTTTACATAACTCGCGCCGGACAGGTCGATACCGAAAGCCAGATCATCACGTCCGGCCAGAAGGGGACGGCTGCCCTCTTCACCCTTGATGCTGATCCAGGCATCGGCGGTGCCGGAGGGAGGGGTGACGATGTCATCGTCGTACTGGCTCAAGATGTAGCGTCCGCCGAGAATGATCAGGGTATCCCCTGGCTGCAACTGTCGTGAGCCGTACCCCGGTGTAGCCCAGGGGGCATCTCGTGTGCCGGGGTTGGCGTTGTCACCGTCAGTTGCCACGTAGTAGATAGTGCCAGCAGCACTGGCTCTGGGCGAGGCGGCGGGGATCGGCAGAGTCTGCGCCGTGCTGGACGGGGTTGGTGCGGTGGAGGCGCAAGAGCATAGCGCCAGGACTACTGTCACGAGTAGACGTAATGGTTTCATCGCAGATGCTCCTTTTTCGGGTAGTCTTCCCGTTTGGTGGTCTCCCTCTTTAGTGTTGATACCTTTTCTTCACCGCAGAGCACGCAGCCTCTTGGCACCTTCGGTGGCCAAGAGACGCGGAGTGCGCAGAGTTTCTTGAGGTTTCTCAGCATTCTCGGCGGTGTAAAAGTGGGCCAGCGTTCAACACTATCGGGAGACAGATCATCGCCGCAGGCATTGACGATGGCCGTATGGTGTTGCGTGCCCAGTGTTCAACGATGACGTCAATCAAATCGCTCGATGCAACGTCGGAGTGGTTGTGGGGGGCCGGCCCGTGACGAAAGTTGAAGGCGTCAACCTCCTCCGCGTCTTCTGTCCAGGATAGTTCCCACAGCCACAGCGCATAGTTCATGCCGCGCTGCTCAAACAGGTCCATCTGGTCGTCCATGAACTCAGCCGCGCCAGGCTCCCAGCGCATGACGCCGAACTCGTTCACTGCAAGCGGCACGCCGTGCGCTGCCGCAAAGGCATCGAGCGTGCAGAGCAGATCATCCAACCAGGCTCGGTGGAACTCGTCGTCAATGCCGTCCCAATCTGTATCGAACGCGCCTGGATAGGTGAACCGTAGGTTATCCCACCCCTGGTGCGTGTAGCGAAACGGCTCATACTGGTGCACGGTGTAGACCGTGCGTGTGTCGGCGGTTGGCTGCCCTACGGGCAGCCACGCGACGGCGCTGTAGGCCATGCCGCCCACCAGGATCGGCGCCGCGTCCACCTCGCGGATGGCAGTGCTGATGTGCGGGTAGAACTAGTTCCAATCGTACAAGGTGCCAGCATAAGTCGCGTAGAACACTTCTGGGTCCCAGATGTCCAGCCACGCGTCGTTCGAGTTTGGCTCGACCATCAGATCGTAGCCGACAACAATGGAGTTGCTGCGGTAGCGCTCCGCCGTGTAGCGCCACATCGCTGCCCATGCATCCTGCGCTGCCTGCTCCTGCCACACGGAATCATTCAGATAACTCTCATCGAACCAGTCTCCAACATCCTCAATCACGAAAGTGAACTCACTACGGCCTGGCCCAGTGCGGAAGCTGATCACAGCGAACATGTCGGCATTGGCAATCATGTCGAGCAAGTTATCCAGGTTGTGCTGGATACCCTGGTCCAGGATGTAGGGCGGGGTTTCGGTGAACAGGCCGGGATGCGAGACATTGACATAATTGGCACCCAGCGCTGCCAACCGGTTCAAGTCCTCCTGGGTGTAAGGCGGCCCGACGGGGCCGGGTCCCATCAACGTGGGGCCGTCCAGCTCGGGGTAGAGGCGGCGCTGGTATACGTTGGCGCCCCGCAGGTGGGTGCCGCCTACCGACAGGCTCCACTTGTCATAAAAGGACTCGGTGTGTGGATGAGTACCAGTGGCAGTCAGTCCTTTGGTTTCGTCCGTAGCCGCAGCTTCGGTGATGGCCAGTGGTGAGGTAACGGGTAGGCAGATGCCACATGCCAGGACCAGGCCGACGAGAAAGACCAGAGTCAAGCAGGCTATCAGGCGCGGGTGATTCATCTTCGCTATCCCCTATCGGACAGAGATCTGTCTGACTGGGCTGCCAGGCGTCGTGCTTGTGCACAGTGTACCCTAGGTCAGTGTCGCTGTCAACAGGGCGAACCCTCCCGGAGGTTGTGATAAGACGCTGAATGCCCCTTCCGGATGATGGAAAGCGTTGCCGGCAACCTCCGGGAGGGTGTCTTTGCCCCCAATCTATGGTTGTCAAAGCCCTGTGAGTGTGCTATACTATGCGGTGTTGCTGTTTCGTCACGCACGAGAGGAAACACGAGGAGCCACCTTGACTGGGTGGCCTGTAGGCAACGAACATGGGGAGCCGAGCAATGAAATACGAGATTGCAGTCAGTAGCACAAAGAGAAGCGACCTAGTTGACATCACCTCCGATGTGCAGGACACCGTTCGCAAGAGTGGGGTCGAGAAAGGGGTATGCTGCATCTTTGTGCCCCACACGACGGCTGGCTTGGTTGTCAATGAGAATTGGGATCCATCCGTAAGGGCCGATCTCCTTGCGGTGCTGGATAGGTTGGTGCCCTGGGAAGCGAACTATGCCCACACTGAGGGCAATGCGGCAGCGCACATCAAGGCCAGTCTGGTTGGGTCATCAGGGACCTTGTTTGTGGAAGCAGGGAAGCTGGTGCTAGGTACTTGGCAGGGCATCTTCCTGGCCGAGTTTGACGGCCCACGTCGTCGGCGGGTCCTGATACGGGTCATCCCCGATGTAGAGGACGAATGATCTCCGCAGCGCTTCTGGATTCGATCCTGCCTGCTGTGAGCAAGCCAGCCCGCTACACAGGGCACGAATGGAACAGCGTCAGCAAAGATTGGTCACAGGCCAGGGTCAAGATCGCTCTGGCCTATCCTGATGTGTACGAAGTGGGCATGTCCAATCTGGGGCTGGCCATCCTCTATGAAATCTTGAACCAGGAGCATGACGTGTTGGCCGAGCGCGTCTACGCGCCTTGGCTTGATATGGAACGCGCAATGCGCGAGGCTGCACTGCCCTTGTTCTCACTCGAATCGCGCCACCCTCTCCGTGAGTTCGACTTTATCGGGTTCAGCCTTCAGTACGAGTTGAACTACTCCAATGTGCTGAATATGCTCGACCTGGCCGCTATCCCCCTGTTAGCTTCGCAGCGTACGGACGAGACGTGGCCCCTGATTATCGGCGGGGGTAGCTGTACATACAACGCCGAGCCGCTGGCTGACTTTTTTGATTTGTTCGTCATCGGGGAGGGCGAGCAAGTTCTCCTGGAGTTGCTCGGTCTGTACGGGGAGTTGAAGGACAGCCTCAGTGCAGGGGGCCACTTGAAAGAGGAGTTCCTGTATCAAGCGGCAAGCATTGCTGGCGTCTATGTCCCCAGTCTGTACAAAGTCAGGTACAATTCTGATGGCACTGTATGTGCCATAGTGCCTGTGAAGGCAAGGGTTGCAGAGAGCATTCGCAAGCGTATTGTCTCCATATTGCCTCCGCCGCCGACGAAGCCAGTGGTGCCCTTGGTCAGAGCGGTGCACGATCGGGCCATGGTCGAGATCATGCGCGGCTGCACGCAGGGTTGTCGGTTCTGTCAGGCAGGAATGATCTATCGTCCGCTGCGTGAGCGGCCCATGGGCGAGATTCTGGAAGCAGTGGATCAACTGCTTGCCAACACCGGATACGAAGAGGTCGCACTGGTGTCGCTGAGCAGCAGTGACTATACCTGCATCGAGCCCCTTGTGCGGGAATTGAGCACACGCTACGGAGAGCGGCACCTTTCTATTTCACTGCCCTCTCTGCGTACGGATTCCTTCTCCGTTGAACTGGCACAGGTCATCCAGCGCATACGCAAGACGGGCCTGACCTTTGCTCCTGAGGTGGGCAGTGAGCGCCTGCGCAAGGTGATTAACAAGAGTGTCACTGCGGATGACCTCCTGCGGACGGCTGAAGCCGCTTATGCCAGTGGGTGGCTGCGCATCAAGCTGTACTTTATGATAGGATTGCCTACGGAGACGATGGAGGATGTGCTCGCCATCGCTGGCCTGGTAAAGGCCGTGCGAGACGTAGGGCGTCGTTTACGTGGAAAGCGTGCCCAGGTCAACGTCAGTGTAGGTACTTTTGTCCCCAAGTCGCACACTCCTTTCCAGTGGTTACCTCTGGAGGACAGGGCACAAATCGCAGCCAGGCAGGATGCTCTCCGTCGGGAGTTGCGCCTTCGTGGTGTGCATTTGAGTTGGTCTGACGAAGCTACCACCTGGCTGGAAGCAGCCCTTTCGAGGGGCGACCGCCGGCTTGGGCAGGTCATCATTCGCGCCTGGCAACTGGGGGCCCGCTTTGATGCCTGGAATGAGGCTTTCAAGCCGCAGTTCTGGAGACAGGCCTTCTCAGAGGCGGGCCTTGATCCCGATTTCTACGCTTCGCGTCAGCGCCCGTTTGAAGAGCTGCTGCCCTGGAGCCACATTGATACTGGAGTCAGCAGCACATTTCTGTGGGAGGAGTATCAGCGCAGTCTGTGCGGCGAGAGCACCATTGACTGTCGAGAAGGATGTGTGGACTGCGGCGTGCGCACAGCTTTTGACTTGCGATGCTGCCCGCTTGTGGCGAAGGATAGCTGTGAGTGAAGTATGAAGATCCCGCAGCGGCTCAGAATCGTCTTTGCCAAGTGTTCTGAGGTGAAGTACATCTCTCACCTTGACCTGGTGCGCGCCTGGGAGCGGGCGCTGCGGCGTGCCGACGTGGGTTTGGCCTACTCCCATGGTTTCAATCCGCGCCCGAAACTGGTCTTTGCCTCGGCACTGCCCGTTGGGTTTACTGGCCGTGCGGAGATGGTGGACATCACTCTTCAGCGGCACGTTGAGCTGCGCGATTTTGCGTCCCGTGTCAAGAATGAGTTGCCGTCTGGCCTGCATCTGGTGAGTGTTGCTGAGGTTTCCAGCGCGCTGCCGCCACTGCCGACCCAGGTTGTTGCTGCAGAGTACGAGGTTCTCGTCCAAAGCCAGGATGCCTCTGACGAGATACAGGCACGGTTGAGCAGCTTGCTGGCCGCCGAAAGCATACCCAGACGTCGTGAGCGCCCGGGTAGAGTGCGGGTCTACGATTTGCGTCCCCTTATCAACGAACTGTGGATGATTGGACGGCGCGGAGACGTGCATGTTATTGGTATGCGCTTGCAGGCCGATAAGCGGGGAACAGGTCGTCCTGATGAGGTGATGGCTGCGCTGGGCATGAGTGGGGCAGTGCGCAGCATCGAAAGGGTGCGGCTCTTTTGCCGTTCGTAGTAACGACCAAAGTCGTCACTACAAACATCTTTGTTTGCCAGGCTTTGCCATTCGGGGTAGAATCACCACGGTAATGCGTGGGCAGGAGCTATTCCTGCCCTATCATTTGCCTGTGGTTGTCTCTCCGTACCGTAGAGACGTTGCATGCAACGTCTCTACAACAAGGCGCGTATGCAACGTCTCTACAACAAGACGCGAGAGGTTGCATGCGAAGTCCCTCGTCAAGCGAGGCGAACGGCCGCCATGTGTTTTGTGGGGCAACGTCTCTACAACAAGACGCGAGACCTCCACGGGAGCGGACGCAGGCGCCGATTTCAGCGAGAGCCGCTGAACATGAGCCAGTGCTGGACTGCCTTTGTCTTTACGCCACCTCTAGCCTTTACGCCTAGAGCCGCAGATGGAAGGTGTAAACGGCAAGTGCAAGGGAACAGCGAAGAATGCCATTATTCAGAGTAGGAGGTTTTGGTTGTGAAGCGCATATGGGCTCCCTGGCGCATGGGGTACATATTGGGTGACAAGCCGCGCAATTGTGTCTTTTGCAAGGCGCTGCAATCAGATGATGACGCGGCAAACTATGTCATATATCGGGATAAAAGGACGGCCTTGATGCTCAATCTGTATCCATACATCAATGGGCATATGTTGGTCGTGCCCTACCTTCATGTGGGTGACCTGGTGGACTTAGATGATGAGACCTTGGCCGATATGATGTTCTTGACCAGGAAGGGCGTGCAATTGCTGCGCAGGGCGGTGAATCCACACGGTTTCAACATAGGCCTGAACCTCGGCCAGGCTGCTGGTGCAGGTATTCAGGATCACGTGCACATTCACATTGTGCCCCGCTGGGAGAACGACACAAACTTTATGCCCGTTCTGGGCGACGTGCGCGTCATCGCAGAGTCACTTGATGATACCTACAGCAAGCTGTTGGCTGCACTGCGCAACGTGGAAGGAGACTCGTAGGTCACCTGTGAACAAGCTTGCTCGAGGTCTGCGAAAAGGGCGCGAAATTGCATTGCGTTGGTTCGCGCCTGGCGAGGTATCCGTAGAATGGAATATATGGAATCTCTACCGAGAGATTGCCTGGTTTGGCGCATTTGCGGGTGTATGCAGTACATTCACCGGCGTTTTCACGCTTCGGCTTGGTGGTTCAGACGTTCTGGTAGGACTGCTCACATCTTTGCCGGCCCTCATCAACATCGTCTGGCAGATCCCTGCTGCGCGTTTGATAGAACGCCAACGGAACATGAGGAAAACCATCCTCGTCTCTGGCTTCTTCCAACGCCTTCCCGCTCTCCTGCTTGCACTGGTGCCTGTTTTCCTCAGACGTTTTCAGGCAGCGGCTGTTGTCTGTATCACAGCTCTTGGAACCATCCCCAGTGCGGTCTCTAGTGTTGCCTTCACAGTGATGCTGGCCGATGTCGTGGAGCCGCGACATCGCGCACACGTGATTAGTGTGCGCCGCGTCTTGTTCTCAGCGGTGACTACAGTTGTTGTTATCGTGGCGGGCAAGACGCTGGACATCCTGCGATTTCCTACCAGCTATCAACTGATCTTTGCCCTGGCTTTTGCTGCGTCTCTCTTGAGTTTGCACTATCTCGGCTGCATTGTCATTCCCGAGCACGAACTTCCTCGACGAGTAGGCCGTCAGGGCGAGCGGCTGGGTCTACGTCGCTCGCTGCAAATGATTCTGGCGCAGCGTGACTTTGCGCGCTTTGCCCTGGCGTCTTTTTTGTGCCAGTGGGGACTTTCTCTGCCCATTCCTCTCTATGCCATCTATTGGGTCCGCACGCTTCAGATATCTGAAGGTTGGGTTGGTGCTCTTGCGATGCTCAGCTCGGGAATCACCATGGTTGCCTACTACGCCTGGGGCCGATTGGCCCAAAGGCGCGGCTCGCGCTTTGTGCTGCTCCTCGGTACCCTGGGTCTTTGCGCCTATCCCATTGGCACTGCACTGAGCACCCACATGGGGCCTCTGCTGATCGTGTCAGCCATCGGTGGCATTGTGTCGCCAGCATTCAATCTTGGCCTTTTGAACAGTCTGTTGGAAGTCACGCCAGCGGATCGCCGGGCTATGTATCTGGCGCTGTTCAATACGTTAATGAATGTTGCTGCGTTCATCAGTCCCTTGCTGGGTACTACATTGGCGGGATGGCTGGGCATTCGCACAGCACTCATGATTGGTGGGGCCATGCGTCTGGCGGGGTTCCTGGCCTACCTTCGCCTGGTGTCTGGGTCTTTTGACCTGAGAGCAGCGCTGTCGGCATCTTCAAATAGGCAGAAGTAGTCAAATCGCTGCTTTTTGAGTACAATGCCCTGGGCGGAAATGGAATACGCCTGCGGCAGTCATACCAATCACATACTTCAAGGAGGAAGCATAACATGGAAACGAAGCGGCAAGCTTCGCCCTCGAGTGCTCTAGCCCGAAAGGGCCTCAGACCGAACGCTCGAGGGGTTGTCATCGTCAGTGCGGTGCGGACCGCGGTTGGCCGGTTCCGGGGAGCGTTGAGCAACGTAACTGCTTCTGAACTGGGAGCGGTGGTCATTCGAGCGGCGATACAGCGCGCAGGCGTTGACCCGCAGCGAATTGACGAAGTGTTGATGGGGAACGTGGTGCAGGCTGGGCAAGGACAGGCCCCGGCTCGCCAGGCAGCTATCAAGGCCGGGTTGCCGCCAACGGTTGGCGCTACGACCGTCAACAAGATATGTGGCTCCGGTCTTAAGACCGTGATGTTTGCTGCGCAGGCCATCATGGTAGGCGACGCCGACATCATCGTTGCCGGTGGCATGGAGAATATGACCCTGGGGCCTTATCTCTTGCCAAAAGCGCGACAGGGTTATCGGCTTGGCAACGGCGTTATTGTGGACGCCACTGTGCGCGATGGCTTGTGGTGCCCCTTTCAGGATCAGCACATGGGCAACGCTGCCGAATGGATAGCCGGCGAGTATGGCCTGACGCGTCAGGAACTCGATGAGTATGCGCTTGGCAGCCACCGTAAGGCCATCGCTGCCATTCAGGAGGGCAGGTTCAAGGCGGAGATTGAGCCCTTTGAGGTGCCACAGCGGAAGGGCCAGCCGCTCGTCTTTGACACGGACGAATGCCCACGGGCTGACACGTCAATGGAGGCGCTTGCACGGCTGCGGCCTGCATTTCAGAAGGGGGGTATGGTCACGGCTGGCAATTCCCCTGGCATCACTGATGGCGCGGCGGCTGTCGTCGTCATGGGCGAGGATACCGCTTCCGAAGTTGGCATTGAGCCCCTGGCGCGGATCACGGGCTATGATCAGGCTGCCGTGGAACCGCTGAAGATATTTACTGCGCCCATCTTTGCCGTGCGCAAGGTTTTGCACAAAACGGGCTACAAATTAGAAGACATTGACCTGTTTGAGATAAATGAAGCCTTCGCTGCGCAGATGCTGGCAGACGGGAGGGCGTTGGGCCTGGACTGGGATAAGGTCAACGTGAACGGTGGCGCAATTGCTCTGGGGCATCCCATCGGGGCCAGTGGTGCACGCGTCCTGGTTACGTTGATTTACGCCATGCAAGACAGGGGTCTTAAGACGGGGCTGGCCGCGCTTTGCCTTGGTGGTGGTGAGGCCGTGGCGATGATCATTGAGATGATGTAGACAGGGGGAGTCTCCCCCAATTGCCTTGATATGCCTTATCACCGCAGAGAGAGCCGCGCCGTCAAAGAGATGCCGGCCGTTCGTGCTCTGCATGCCCTCGCTTTGCATGCCCTCGCCGTGCATGCCCTGCGGGCGACGGGCGACGGGCGACCGCCACGATGGGGGACGCTTTGCAGCCCCGTCTAACAGACGCCGGCCGTTCGCCCCGCTTGACGGGGGACGCTTCGCAGAGAACGCTGCGAAAACCCAAGGTACGTAGATTTGATCTAGCCAAAAGGAGCTGGGAAAATGGATCTCACCTTCACGGAAGAGCAGGAGATGATGCGCAAGATGGTGCGGGACTTTGCGCAAAAGGAAGTGGCTCCTATCGCGGCAGAGATAGACGAAAAGGGCGAGGTGCCGTTTGACAACATCAAGAAGATGGGTCAGCTAGGCCTGCTGGGGCTTACTGTCTCTGAGAAGTACGGCGGCGGTGGAGCGGATGCCATCAGCTACGTGATTGCCATTGAAGAACTGGCGAAGGCCTGTGCCTCAACAGCAATTTTCATGGCTGTGCAGAACTCGCTCGTTTGCGGCGGCATTGAAAAGTTCGGCACGGAGGAGCAGAAAGAAAAGTTCCTCAAGCCCCTGGCGCGTGGTGACAAGCTCGGCGCCTTTGCGCTCACCGAGCCGGGAGCAGGCTGTGACGTGTCAGTGCTGCAAACCGTCGCTGTGCGCGATGGCGATGCCTACGTCATCTACGGCAGCAAGCGCTTCATTACCAATGGCGGGTTTGCCGATATTGTTATTCTCTTCGCCATGACCGACAAGGCCCAGCGGCATCGGGGTATCAGCGCCTTTATCCTTGAGAAAGGAAGCAAAGGCTTTTCCGTGGGCAAAGAAGAGAACAAGATGGGCATCCGTGGCACCAATACCAGTGAGTTGATCTTTGATGACGTGCGTCTTCCCGCTGCCAACCGCTTGGGCGACGAAGGCCAAGGCTTCAAGATTGCCATGATTGCGCTGGACGCAGGCCGTGTCGGTGTGGCGGCGCAGGCGGTTGGTATCGCACAGGCCGCCTATGACGCTGCACTGAAGTACAGCAAGGAGCGTATGCAGTTTGGGAAGCTCATCTGCACGTTCCAGGCCATACAATGGATGCTCGCCGACATGGCCACGCGCATTGAAGCAGCTCGTCTGCTGACTTGGAACGCCGCGCTGAAGAAAGAGTCAGGTGAGCGCTTCAGCAAAGAAGCGGCTATGGCCAAGCTCTTTGCCTCTGAGACAGCAGTGTGGGTTACGAATCGCGCTGTGCAAATCCATGGCGGTTACGGGTATATGAAGGAATACTCGGTTGAGCGCAACTACCGTGATGCCAAGATCACGGAGATATACGAGGGCACGAACGAGGTTCAGAGGATGGTCATCGCGGCCAGCATTCTCAGATAGGCGGGGTGATGAACCGGCTGCCCAAGAGCAGTCACAAGTCAGCCCAATGGGAGCATAGCCAATACGCTCTGGCGGTGTTGCAGTTGTATGAGGAAGCTAGGCCCATCACGGCGAGCGCGTTCGGCTGATCCGCGTTGAGGCACGCTGGGTGTAGAGACGTAGCATACTGGGTGTAGAGACGTAGCATGCCGGGTGTAGAGACGTACCCTGCTGGGTGTAGAGACGTACCCTGCTGGGTGTAGAGACGTAGCATGCTGGGTGTAGAGACGTAGCATGCTACGTCTCTACGACACGAACGCTTAGGAGTTGAGAGGCAAGTTGAACTGGAGCCTCGCTGATGGCTCTGAACTGACTTTGCGGGATGCCGTGCCCTACTTCTGTGCCGCGGTCGTTGTTCTGTGGGGGGCCTATCGGCTGTACAGGTGGCTGCGCGAGCGTGCTGAGCGTCGTCAGATACAGCTCCTTTCGCAAAGCTGGCAGGCAGGGTACGACCTGGTTCAGCAGCGCAAATGGCCGGAGGCGGTAGCTGCCCTGGATAGGGCGCTGGCCCTTGTTCAACACGAGCCGGGCTTAGCGGCGGAGCTGCACTTCCACAAGGGTTATGCACTTGAGCAAACGCAGCAGCTAGAGCAGGCTGTGTGCGAATACGCTGCGTGTCGGGCCTCTGAAGCAGGTCGGCTGCTGCGCAAGTACAGTCCCGTTGCAGCTTTTCGTCATGGCCATGTCCTGACCCAGCTTGAGCGCTGGGAGGAGGCTGAAAAACAGTTACAACAGACCGTCGAAGAGGCGACTCGCATTCCACTGCCGGAGCTTGCTCTGAACGCTTTGCGCATCCTGCTGGAAGTCTACCAGGCTGCGCGCCGCTACGCGGAAGCGGCTGACTGTGCGAGGGAGGCTTTGCGTCTTGCGCGTAGCCTAGGAGACGAATCATCGCAGGCCTTCATTTTCGACACGGCAGGAGACATTTGTGTAGCGCTTGGGCAGCCGGAAGATGCGCTGCACTACTATGAGCAAAGCCTGGATTTGTTTCGCAAGCTCGGTCGTGCACGTGCCGAGTTGGTAGTAAAGCAAGACATTGGCAAGCTCTACCAAGGGCGCGGTGAGTGGGACAAAGCATTCACCTGGCTCCACGCCTGTCTGCGTGAGGGAGAGTACACCCAGGATCTGAACAGTCAGGCACAAATCTGCTACGAGATCGCCTGCTTGCACATCAGCAATGGAGGCCTTGGGGAAGCGGCCAGCTTCTTGGAGCGGAGCCTGGCGTTGTTTCGCCAGGTGCAGGACAAAGCAAGTGCCGAGAAAGTGGGGCGCACGATGATGGGGCTTGGCCTCATGCTGCACCGCCAGGCTACCGCAGATCAGATGACTTTCCGGGACATCGAGCGTGGTAGTGCCAAGTCGAAGGAAGGAGAGGAGTAGGGCAGCATCTATGTCCATTGATCCAAAGATCACAAAGCTACGAGAATTAAAGAAAGAGGCCAGCCTCGGTGGGGGACCGGAACGCATCGCCAAGCAGCATGCAGCAGGCAAGCTGACTGCGCGGGAGCGACTGGATCTGCTCCTGGACCAGGGAAGCTTCCGCGAGTTAGGTATGTTTGTGACCCACCGCGCGTCTGGCTTTGGTATCGAGAAGAGGCGGCCCTACGGCGACGGTGTCGTTACTGGCTACGGCAGCATTGACGGTCGCCTTGTGTACGTCTTTTCTCAGGACTTTACGGTGTTCGGAGGCTCACTGGGCGAAGCGCACGCTGAGAAGATCTGCAAGGTGATGGATCTGGCGATGAAGGTCGGTGCACCCCTGATTGGCCTCAATGATTCGGGAGGTGCACGCATCCAGGAGGGTGTAGCCGCCCTTGGCGGTTACGCCGACATCTTCTTGCGCAACGTCCTGGCCTCAGGGGTCATCCCACAGATCTCGGCCATAATGGGAACCTGTGCCGGGGGCGCAGTGTACTCGCCGTCAATGACCGATTTCATCCTCATGGTACAGGGCACTAGCCACATGTTCATCACCGGACCAGGGGTGATCAAGGCTGTTACTCACGAAGAGGTTGATTTTGAACAACTCGGTGGCGCGATGACGCACAATGCTGTCAGTGGCGTGGCCCACTTTGCGGCGGAGAACGAGGAGCATTGCCTTCAACTCGTCAGGCGCTTGCTGAGCTTTGTTCCTCAGAACAACATGGAGGATCCTCCACTGGCGCAGCCCACGGATGATCCGCTGCGCATGGATGATGAACTCGACCGCATTGTGCCTGACAATCCCAGCAAGCCCTACGACATGCGAGACATCATTTGGCGCGTTGTGGATGGCGGGGACTATTTTGAGGTGCAGGAACATTGGGCGCGAAACATCACCATTGGCTTTGCCCGTCTGGATGGCCGTCCGGTTGGCATTGTGGGGCAGAATCCGGCTTTCCTGGCAGGGGTATTGGACATTGACTCCTCTACCAAAGGCGGGCGCTTTGTCCGCTTCTGTGATTGCTTCAATATCCCGCTCATCACTTTTGTGGATGTGCCCGGTTTTCTACCTGGGACGGCTCAGGAACATGGCGGCATCATCCGGCACGGAGCCAAGCTGCTCTACGCATATTGCGAGGCTACTGTGCCCAAGATCACCGTTATCACGCGCAAGGGATATGGGGGAGCCTACGACGTGATGGGCTCCAAGCACGTACGCGGGGACATCAACTATGCCTGGCCCAGTGCCGAGATTGCCGTCATGGGCCCGGAGGGAGCGGTCAACATTGTTTTCCGTAGGGAGATTGCTGCAGCAGAGGATCCTGAATCGAAGCGCGAGCAGTTGGCCGAAGAGTACCGTGCCAAGTTCGCCAACCCGTACGTTGCGGCTGGACGCGGCTACGTTGACGATGTCATCGAGCCGCACGAGACGCGCCCACGCCTGATCAACGCACTGCAAATGCTGCAGAACAAGCGAGACAGCAATCCTCCCAAGAAGCATGGGAATATTCCGTTGTAGGTGTGGGGGGGGGCTGGCAACGGATGGAAATCGGAAAAACCCCGTCGCAGCGGTCGCCCGCAGGGCATGCAGAGCACGAACGGCGGATAATCGAATCTGCGGCGTGTGGCCGCGATCACGCGCTCAATCGGGGGCTTGGGTGTTGGCTATGGTTATGGTCAAAGCGCTGCTGGTCTCAGCTAACACGCGAAGGCGGGTTGCTTTTGTCCGAGAGGTCACGATGTGCTAGAATGAGGCCGGCCAGCTCGACAAGTGTGTGCACAACACTAGTTGGGGGCGAGTAGCCAGACTGGAATGATGCTGTCCGGGAGGTGGTGACATGAGTTGGCAGGAACGAATCTGTGTGGACACTCTGGTGTGCCATGGCAAGGCATGCATACAGGGAACACGCATTATGGTGTCGGTTATCCTGGATAACTTGGCTGCGGGATTGAGCCAGGAAGAGATCTTGGCGAGCTACCCTTCTCTGGAAGCAGCCGACATCCAGGCCGTGCTGGGGTACGCAGCCGAAGTGACCCGAGAACGCTTTGTCCCGGCGTCAGCCGGAGCAAGCGAGTGAGATTCAAGATAGATGAGAACTTGCCCATTGAAGTCATGCAATACTGGTGGGAGCGCAGATACAAGGGCAATGTTCGTGCGCCGTAGAACCGTAGAGACGTAGCATGCTACGTCTCTACCCGACAACGTGGGTGATAGGAGACTGAGAAAGTGAGTCTGTTCCAGGGTAAATACCGGGTGGAATCGGCCCGATTACGCCATTGGGACTACGCTGGAGCCGGTTGGTGTTTCGTGACCATCTGTACGCGGGGCGGCGAATGCTTCCTAGGCAACGTTGTGGACGGAGACATGCACCTATCACCGATTGGAGAGATTGCCCGCCAATACTGGGCGGAGATTCCCCATCATTTCCGAAACGTCGAGTTGGATTCGTTTGTCATCATGCCCAATCACGTGCACGGCATCGTGATTATCAAAGAACACGCCGCAGAGGATTGTAGAGACGTTGCATGCAACGTCTCTACAGCCAATGCCGCATGCAACGTCTCTAGCGCCGCCGCCAAATCAGCGCATCAGCACATGTCGGGAATCTCGCCCAAGGCAGGCTCTTTGAGCGTGGTTGTGCGGTCATACAAATCCGCGGTAACTCGGTACTGTCGCCAGAATGGCTATTCAGACTTCGGTTAGCAGCCTGGATTCTACGAGCACATCATTCGCAATGAGGAATCGCTGCGGCAGATAAGAGAGTATATCGCCGACAATCCGTTGAAATGCGAGTTGGACAAGTACTATCCAGCAAGGAATTAGCGTCGAGTACAGGTGGAAACGCAGATAGAAAGGCAGTGTCGCTGGGACGCAGAGCTGTAGAGACGTAGCATGCTACGTCTCTACGAGACAGACGGCCGCGTATCGTCGCACTTCTGACCAGCGAGATAGCGGTACGAGGCAGCGGCAAGCGAAATGGGCAAAAGCAGATTCATCATCGTAGCCCGGTCATTCAGAGTGCATTGAAAAGGCCTACCTCTGGTAACCTCCATCACAAGATACCGTGGGCACAGGGAACGGTGAGTTGAGGTACTGATGGACGTCAAACCATTGCGTATAACCGATACCATGCTTCGCGATGCGCATCAGTCGCTGCTGGCGACCAGGATGCGCACTGCGGACATGTTGCCGATATTGGACAAGATAGACGCCATCGGCTACCACTCCGTGGAAATGTGGGGTGGTGCCACCTTTGACTCGGCGATGCGTTTCCTGGGGGAAGATCCCTGGGAGAGAATCCGCGTGCTAAAGGCCAGGCTGCCTCATACGCCGTGTCAGATGCTGCTGCGTGCGCAGAACCTCGTTTGCTACAAGCACTATCCCGATGACATCGTAGAGCGCTTCATCCGGTGCGCCAGGACTAACGGCATTGACATCTTTCGCATTTTCGATGCTTTGAATGACGTGCGCAACATGGCCTGGGCCATGTCAGTGGCCAAACGTGTAGGCGGCCATGTGCAGGCTAGCGTGTGCTACACGACGAGTCCCTATCACACTCTGGACAAGTTTGTCGAGATGGCTGTGGAGCTGGAGCGCATGGGCGCAGGCTCGATCTGCATCAAGGACATGGCCGGCTTGATCACGCCTTACGATGCTTTCGAGTTGGTGACCCGCTTGAAGGCGGTTCTGCACATTCCTGTGCAGTTGCACACGCACTACACCAGCGGCATGGGAACGGCCGCCTGTTTGAAGGCCGCCGAAGCAGGAGTGGACGTGATTGACACCGCTATCTCGTCCTTGTCGCTCAGCACTTCCCAGCCGCCCACCGAGTCGATCGTCAGCGCGCTGAAGGGCAGGCCGCGCGACACTGGCCTCGACTTGAGTCTTCTCGCGCAAATTGCTGAGTATTTCGCGGAGACCCGCAAAAAGTACGGCAGGTTTGAAGGGGGAGTATCCGGGGTTGATGTCCGCGTGCTGCAGTACCAGATTCCGGGGGGCATGATCTCCAATCTGGTCTCGCAACTGCGTGAGCAGAACGCCCTCGACCGCTACGAGGAAGTGCTGGCCGAAGTGCCGCGCGTGCGGGCCGAACTAGGCTATCCGCCGCTGGTCACGCCTGCCAGCCAGATTGTTGGCACGCAGGCTACCCTGAACGTGCTGCTCGGTGAACGCTACAAGGTTGTACCCCAGGAGGTAAAGGCCTACGTGAAGGGCCTCTATGGCCGCCCTCCGGCGCCGATGGAGGAGAAGGTCAAGAGGCTGATCATTGGTGATGAGGAGCCCATTGATTGCCGCCCGGCAGACCTGCTGGAGCCAGGCTATGACAAGGCGGCGTCCGAGATCGGGGATCTGGCCCAGAGTGAAGAGGATGTGCTCTGCTATGCCCTCTTCCCACGAGTTGCACGCACCTTTCTGGAGCGCCGGGCCAAAGGTACTGGCAGGGAGGAGATTGTAGCTGCAATCGCTGCGGCCGTTGCGGTGCGTGAGGACCAAGTGCAAAGAGAAGTGGCTCAATCAGGCAGCCCAGTCTCAATGTGGAAACTGGCTGGCCGCATTGGACGGGGTTGGAGGTCTCGATGAGGCGCTTCGTGCTCATGGTGGAAGGAACAGACTACCAGATTGAGGTGGTCAAAGATGCAGTCACTGTCAGCGGTCGTCCATTCCATGTAAAAGTGGCTGACCAGAAGGTGAGAGTGGATGGCATCGAATACAGTGTTGAACTAGACCAGAATATAGTCTGGGTCAATGGCTTCTCTTATCGCTTCGAGTTGCGGGGCAGGCCAATGCTTGCAGGTCCACTGCGACGTTCACAGTCACTGTGGCCAAGTCAGCAGGAGGTGGTGCAAGGTGTTGACCCCAGACCAACGCCTCCACTTGTGGTCAGCGGTGGTTACGCTGTGGAAGCGGTGATGCCTGGCAAGGTCTCGCGCGTGCTGGTGAAGGAGGGAGATGCCATCCATGCGGGTGATGTGGTATGCATTCTCGAAGCGATGAAGATGGAGAATGAGTTACACGCGCACCAAGCGGGCACGGTGCAGCGGGTTCTGGTGAGAGCAGGACAGGATGTAGAGGCGGGTGAGCCTCTGGTCATCATCGTTTAGCCAGCTTGTACTACAAAGAAACCCGTTTTCTCTCGTGCTATGAGGTCAATCGGCTCGACAACATTGTTCGATTTGCGTCGTGGGCACCAGAAAACGGGTTCTCTACGGCGATGACAGGCATCACTTGGAGAGCTCCGGAGAGCATGCCCAAGGTCAACAGACCATCTGATGAGAACCTGCGCGCTATCTACGATGAGCGAGCCAAGGAGTACGTCTACACAGGCCCGGATGGCTTCCCGGCCCGTAAGCATCGTGCTATCCTGAAGCGCTTGCAGGGACTGCGCGTGCAGCGCTTTCTGGACGTGGGTTGCGGCAATGGACCATACCTGGCCTGGTCAAGCAGGCGCGACTTTGCTGCTGTGGTGGGTATGGATCTGTCGCCGCGTATCCTCAGCGAGGCCAGAAAGAGGGTGCAGCACGAGGGGCGGCCGGAGATTGTACGCCTGGTAGCTGCTGATGCCGCGGCGCTGCCTTTTGCTGATGCCTCTTTTGACCTGCTTCTGTCCAGCCAGCTCATCGAGCACGTCCCTGCTGATCAGGCTGCACTGCGCGAGATGCGGCGCGTGATGCAACCTGGCGGCTCACTGGTCATCAGCACCGATAACCGTGACAACCGCGTCACGCAGGCCCTGGCATGGCCGCTGAGATTCATACGCCGCCTGCTGGGACGTCCAGAATGGCGCCCACCGTTTCCGCACCGCAGTTACAGCCGGGCCGAGTTTGCGACCATGGTTCGTCAGGCGGGCTTTGGCGTGCTCGGGGACTCGACGTATCGCTTTTCCTGGCCGTCGCGTCTAGTGAAGGTGCGGCCCCTCGTGCGCGTGCTCGATGCTATCGAACAGTGCTTGATCCACCATGCACCTTTTGACGAGTGGGGCGACATACTGCTGCTCGTGGCTCGTCGTGCCGATGCTTCCAACCCCTGCAAGTGAGGCGGGACCGCGGGAAGGAGCGAAAGCACGCTGGGTGGCTGTGCGAAGCCTGGCAGAGGCTCTGAAAGTACTTTGGGTAGTCTCCCCCAATTGCATTGCTATGAAAACTGACTCGCTGTCTCATCGCAAAGACCGCAGCCCCGTCGAAGAGATGCCGGGACGCTTCGCAGAGACCGCTGAGGGAACTCCAGAGACTCTGCGCGCTCGGCGTCTCTTGGCCACCCAAGGTGCCAAGAGGCTCCGTGCTATGCGCTAAAGTAAATGCACCAACACACAATACGTAGACCACCGTACTTTGCAGCTGCGTTTTACTCGAGCTGCACGAGGAGGAAAAGTGGCTCTAGAGCGAGGATTGATAGAAGTCTATACAGGGGACGGTAAGGGCAAGACGACCGCTGCTCTGGGACTGGCTTTGCGCGCTGCTGGTCATGGAATGCAGGTCTACATCGTACAATTCATGAAGGGCTGGCCCCACTACGGCGAACTGGAGGCTTTGCAGCATCAGCCCAACGTCACCCTGGTGCAGTTCGGTCGCCCCGACTTTGTTGATCGGGACAATCCCGACCCACAGGACGTGCGCATGGCCCAGGAAGCACTGCAGCACAGCCTTGACGTTCTCTCAACTGGGGAGTATGATGTAGTTATCCTGGACGAGATCAACGTCGCGTTGGACTATGGGCTGATTTCACTGGATCAGGTGCTGATGCTGCTCGACGCCAGGCCGCCGCACGTCGAGTTGGTGCTGACCGGGCGTGGTGCTCATCCCCAGGTGATGCAGCGTGCAGACCTGGTGACTGAGATGGTCGAGGTCAAGCATCCGTACCAGACGGGCGTCAAGGGCAGGAAGGGGATTGAGTACTAGTGCTCATCAAGCTTACTAGAGGCTTGTAGTAGCGACTTCAGTCGCGAATGAAATGGGAAAACTGACTAAAGTCGCCACTACGAATCCATCAGATGGAGGGGCCTGATGCAGGATCAAGAGCAGATTCAGTCAGTTCGAGAGGCAAGGGAAAGTTGGGAACGCGGGACGCTGCACGACACACTATCCAGGCGGCCGGAGAGACACGACGAGTTTGTCACGACATCCGGTGACTCAGTGCAGCGACTCTACACGCCGCTCGATGTTGCGGACCTGGACTACGAACGTGACCTGGGTTTCCCCGGCCAGTATCCCTTTACCCGTGGCGTGCATCCCACCATGTATCGCGGCCGGCTGTGGACGATGCGCATGTTCGCCGGGTTCGGAAGTGCTGAGGAGACGAATGCACGCTACAAGTACTTGCTGGCTCACGGTGAAACGGGCCTCTCAGTAGCCTTCGACTTTCCCACGTTGTATGGTTACGACACGGACCACCCTCTCGCAGAGGGCGAGTTCGGCAAATGTGGCGTAGCTGTCTCGTCGCTGGCAGACGTGGAAATGCTCTTCGACGGCATTGCGGTGGACAAGATTACGACCTCGATGACCATCAATGGGCCTGCTGCGGTCATCTGGGCAATGTACATTGCCGCTGCCGAGAAGCGCGGTATTCCCATCGAGAACCTGGGCGGTACCATCCAGAACGATATCCTCAAGGAGTACATCGCGCAAAAGTCGTGGCTGCTTCCTCCTGAACCTTCTATGCGGCTGATTGTGGACACCTTTGAGTTTGGCACGGAGTACTTGCCCAAGTGGAACACCATTTCTATCAGCGGCTATCATATCCGCGAGGCGGGCGCGACTGCAGCACAGGAGTTGGCCTTCACCTTGGCGGACGGTATGGCCTACGTACAGGCGGCCGTTGAACGGGGGCTTGACGTGGACAGCTTTGCCCCACGCCTTTCGTTCTTTTTCAATGCCCACAATGACCTTTTCGAAGAGATTGCCAAGTACCGCGCAGCTCGCCGCATTTGGGCACGCGAGATGAAAGAGCGTTTCAAGGCCAAGGATCCTCGTTCCGGGTGGCTGCGCTTCCACACACAGACAGCGGGATGTTCACTTACCGCTCAGCAGCCCGAGAACAATGTCGTGCGCACTACTATCCAGGCGCTTGCTGCCGTTCTCGGCGGAACACAGAGCCTGCATACTAACTCCATGGATGAAGCTCTGGCCTTGCCGTCCGAGCTGGCAGTGCGCGTTGCCTTGCGCACGCAGCAGATTATTGCCCACGAGAGTGGCGTGTCCAACTCGGTAGATCCTCTAGCTGGTAGCTATCTGGTCGAATCCCTGACCAAGCGGTTGGAAGCTGAAGCCTATGAGTACTTTGACAAGATTGAGGCCCTGGGTGGTGTGATTCCTGCCATCGAGCAGGGCTTCTTCCAACGCGAGATTGCGAGGAGTGCCTATCGTTATCAGCGCGAGATCGACGGGCACGAACGTATTGTTGTCGGGGTCAACGATTACTTGACCGATGAACCGCTGTCCGTGCCCCTTCTCAAGATGGATCCCGCTGGCGAGCGCAGGCAGAGGGAGCGTTTGGCACGGGTGCGTCGTGAGCGGGATAATGAACTGCTTCAGCGGCGATTGGCAGCGCTGCGCGCCGCAGCGGAGGGCACTGCGAACATGATGCCCTACATCCTGGACGCGGTTCGTGCGTACGGTACTCTGGGCGAGATTTGCGACGTGCTGCGCGAGGTGTTTGGGGAGTACCGGGAGCGCGTGATTATTTAGGCCTTGAAGACTTCGGAAGTTTGTCAAACTTCCGAAGTCTGGATGAGAGGTACATGGGGGATTCATGGCAGATAAGAAGATCAGGGTACTGATTGCCAAGCCGGGTTTGGATGGACACGACCGGGGAGCCAAGGTCGTGGCTCGGGGTCTGCGTGATGCAGGCATGGAAGTGATCTATGCTGGCCTGCGCCAGACTCCAGAGATGATTGTAGAAGCAGCGCTGGAAGAGGATGTGGATGTAGTGGGGCTCAGCATCCTTTCTGGGGCGCACATGACTCTTATCCCCCGCGTGATGCGCCTGCTCAAGGAGTACGACCTGAGCGGCGTGCTGGTTTTCGTGGGGGGCATCATCCCTGATGAGGATGTCCCCGCTCTGAGTGAACTTGGAGTGAAAGGCATATACGGACCCGGCACGTCCATAGACGACATTGTGCGGGCCATTAGGGAGGAGGTCGCAGCGAGAGAGAGGGCTTGAGACTTCCGAAGTCTGTCAGACTTCGGAAGTCTAGACGCTTGTCCGCCTCTAGCTCACGCTGACTTATGGAAATCGTTAGGCAAGCATTGTCTGGAGATCGCAGGGCTATCGCCAGATTGATCAGTTTGATGGAGCGTGGCGGTGACAAAGCGCGGCGGGCTCTGGCCCAACTCTACCCTCATACCGGACGGGCCCACATTGTGGGCATAACCGGTGCACCTGGCACTGGCAAGAGCACGCTGGTGAACGAGATGGCCAAGGCCTACCGGCGCCAAGGTCTTACGGTGGGCATCATCGCTGTGGACCCTACGAGCCCATTCTCGGGAGGCGCGTTCTTGGGCGACCGCATCCGCATGAGAGAGCTAGCCACTGAGCGGGACATCTTTATTCGCAGCATGGCGACCAGGGGCAGCCTGGGCGGCTTGGCTCGCGCAACAGCAGACGCCGCACGCGTGTTGGATGCCGGCGGCTATCAGGTTGTGCTGGTGGAAACAGTGGGGGCGGGACAGAGTGAGGTGGAAATCGCCCGCATGGCACACACTACAGTAGTGATTCAGATGCCTGCCTCCGGTGATGAGATCCAGGCTATCAAGGCTGGAATCTTGGAAATCGCCGACATTATTGTGGTGAACAAGGCTGACTTGCCTGGTGCCGACAATGCAGTGACAGCACTCCGGACTATGCTTGACCTCGACTCTGCGCATACCGAGTGGCACCACAGGCGATCGGCCCGTGTGGCGGGCGTCGTCACGGACTCTGCTGGTACGCAGGTGGCTTGGCGGCCACCTGTGTTGAAGACGAGCGCGATACGTGGTGAGGGCACAGAGGAGTTGATCGCGGCCATTCAGGCGCACCTGCAATACCAGAGTGACAGCGGCCTCAAGGAGCGTCGTGAGCGTGAGCGGGCTACAGCCGAACTGCGCCGCATACTGCGCCATACCTTGCTGGAGCGCCTGCTGAATCAGATTTCGGACCGGAATCTGCAGAGCACCGTTGAGCGCATTGTAGCACGTGAACAGGACCCTTATTCCGCTGCCGAGACGCTGATCGCTGAGACCGGACTCACCGTGGAGAAGGGGCGGCTGGAGGAGTCTGGATGCGCCTCTTGTTGATACGACATGGGCAATCTACTGGTAACGCGGCGAGACGCATCCAGGGCTGGAATGACGAGCCTTTGACCGAGGTCGGGCGAGCACAAGCACTGGGCTTGACGCGACGCTTGCAAAGTGAGCAACGGATTGACGCCATTTACTCCAGCCCATTGCTGCGGGCTTGCCAGACCGCCGAGATCATCGCCGATGTCCTGGACTTGGCCCTGGCCCTGGACGAGCGGTTGAAGGAGCATCACATTGGCGTCATCACGGGGCTGCGTTTCGAGGAGGTGGAATCTCAGTACCCTGAGATTGTCGAGCGATGGCAACGAGATGTTTGGCACGTGCCCATTCCCGGGATGGAAGACACCGACGTTTTTCAGCGCCGGGTCGTATCGGCCATGGATGAGATCGTTGCTCGTCACAAAGGAGACGATACAATTGCTGTGATTGCTCACGGAGGTACACTGGGCGCGTACTTGGCGAGTCTACTGGCACTTGATTTCCGCAAGCGGCAACCGTGGGTATTCGATAATGCGTCGTTGAGCATCGTGGTTCTGGGTGGCGTGCGGCCACGCATCGCCCTGCTCAACGACACGTGTCACCTGAATCACTTGCAGAGGAGGACGTAGCTATGGCCATCCAGGGAAAGAGGCTTCGCTTACGGGCCATCGAGCGCACTGACATCCCCACCTTTGTGCGTTGGTTCAATGACCCTGAAGTCAGGAAGTATCTACAGATGCTGACGCCCATGTCGCTGGCACAGGAGGAACGCTGGTTCGAAGCTCAGCTAGGAGATCAAGGCCGCCACATCTTTGGCATTGAGGCGCTGGATGGCAAACTGATCGGCAATATCGGGCTTGAGAGCATAAACTGGAAGAACAGCAATGCGGTGCTGGGCATTGTGATTGGCGAGAAGGATTACTGGGGACAGGGTTATGGCAGCGAGGCAATTATCACTTTGCTGAACTTTGTTTTCACGGAGATGAACCTGCACCGCGTCAGTCTGACAGTCTATGAATACAACCAGCGGGCCCTGCACTGCTACGAAAAGTGCGGGTTCAAGCTGGAGGGCTGCATGCGCGAGGCGCGCTTCCACGATGGAAAGTACCACGACGAACTAATCATGGGCGTGCTGCGTGATGAGTTCTTGTCTGCTCGTGCCAGCCTCAATCCCTAGATACGAGGAGGAGAGAACATGGGAGATACGCTCTATGGTGATCTGGCTCTGATCAGTGGTTCGGCGAACGAACCCTTGGCTCAGGAGACCAGCGAGTACCTCGATTGCCCTCTTGAGGGTCGGGATATCATTGACTTCCCGAACGAGAACGTGTTCGTTCGCTTGCACCGCAGCATTCGCTCCAAGGACGTGTTCATCATTCAGCCAACAACCTCGCCGGTGAATCGGAACATTATGGAATTGCTGATATTGATCGACACCGTGCACCGAGCGTCCGCTGGTCGCATCACTGCAGTGATTCCCTACTATTCCTATGGACGCACGGATAAGAAGGATCAGCCCCGTGTTCCCATTACGGCTCGCCTGATTGCGGACATGATTGGCGTAGCAGGTGCGGATCGCGTGCTGCTCATTGACCCGCATGCCCAGCAGATTTCCGGGTTCTTCAGCATTTACGTGGACGACTTTAGCGCTTTCCCTATCTTGTCGAAGTACATGCTGCAAAAGGGGCTGAAAGATCCGGTAGTGGTGGCTCCAGACGTTGGTGCCACCAAGCGCGCGCGGGATTTCGCAGAGGTACTCGATGTACCTCTGGCGATCATCGAGAAGCGTCGTATGGGTAATTTCCCTGCCACCAAAGCTTTGAATCTCATTGGTCGTGTGCGCGGGAAGAACGCAGTCATATTTGATGATGAAGTGGACACGGCGAGCACTTTGATGGAAGCCATGCATGTGCTGGAGCGACGTGGTGCCCAGCGTATCTGGTGCTGCGTTACTCACGGAGTGTTGTCACCGCCAGCCGTAGACCGCATCCGCGAGAGCAACATTCACGAACTGGTCATCACCAATACGATTTCTCTGCCGCCAGAAAGGCAGCTTGACAAGATTACAGTTCTCTCAATCGCTCCTTTGCTGGGCGACGTGATTGACAGCATTCATCGTGGACAGTCCGTGGGTGCTGCAAGAGCCAAGTATAGGGAGGCATGTGGCATTCACGTGGTTGTTTGAGATCTATCCGAAAAGGATAGCCGGGCTTGCGGTTCTCAGATGTTTGCTTGTGCAGCTTTCGGTGCAGTACCGCAGACAGTAGTGGTGATCCGTGCCATTCCAAGGTCTGTGAAGCTTGCCTTGAGTGCGGCGCTAGAGACTGTTTTCTCAGTAGCCCGCCACGCGGTTCAGCGGCACTTGTCCCGCTCCGCTGCGCTTCGGGGACTCTGCGCCACTCCCGTCTCCGCTTCGCTTTGGGGACTTCCCTGCCAAACATACGGCAGCCCTTCACCTCGCTTGACGAGGGACTTCGCCTTCGGTCGCAGTGCCGCGATCTCCTTACCTGGTTGGCGACCGAAGGCGTGTTCTCGGCGAAGCGTAGACCTTGCCCCGCCAAGCAGATGGCGGGACCTTGGCCCGGGAAACCCCGCCTAACGGATGGCAACCGTTCGCCCCGCTGGCGCGTAGAGACGTTGCCCCGCCAAATAGATGGCGGCCGTTCGCCTCGCTTGACGAGGGACTTCGCATGCAACGTCTCTACGATGTCGTTGGGCTCTTCCCTTTTATTCGCGCTTCGTCTGTGGTATAATCTAGGTAGAGTTGCTTAGAGGTTAGCTAGTTCTATGTTCAAAGGCTTGTTGGGCAAGATAGTGGGCGGCGCCAACGTCAGAGAATTGAAGAGGCTGCAGCCCATTGTTGATGAAATAAACGTGCTGGAACCCGAGTACGAGCGGCTCTCTGACGATGAGTTGCGGGCCTGCACAGCAGCTTTCAAACAAGAGGCAGAGGATGCTGTCGGTGAACTGCGCACAGAAGTTGCGCAGCTTCGGCAGGAATTGGCAATGGCCTCAGATACGGATTCGCGGCTTGAGTTGGAGAATGAATTGCAAGCTGCCACGAAATGTCTACGAGACACCGAAGAGAACATCCTGAATGTGCTCTTGCCGCGAGCTTTCGCTGTGGTGCGCGAAGCGGCCAAGCGCACAATTGGGGAACGACACTTTGACGTCCAGCTCCTCGGGGCTATCGTGCTGCACCAGGCCAAGATCGCCGAGATGAAGACAGGCGAGGGCAAGACGCTTGCAGCCACCATGCCGCTCTATCTCAGTGCTTTGCTTGGGCATGGCGCGCACCTGGTAACACCCAACGACTATCTCTCCAAGTTCGGCGTGCAGTGGATGGGCCCCATCTACCAGCTGCTGGGTTTGACTGTGGGTGTCATCCAGTCTGCGGCCAAGGACCCTGCTCTGGGCTCCTTCGTGTTCGACCCTGACTATCCCGCCACTGACGATCGCTATCAGAATTTGCGCCCCGTGCCCAGGCGCGAAGCCTATCTTGCGGACATTACCTACGGTACGAACAATGAATTTGGCTTTGATTACCTGCGCGACAACATGGTCCGGGACCTGTCACAGTGCGTGCAGCGCGAATTGCACTACGCTATCGTGGATGAGGTAGACAACATCCTCGTTGATGAGGCAAGAACCCCTTTGATCATCTCAGGACCCGCGGAGGAACCAACCGACAACTATGTCCGCTTTGCTAGTCTGGCGCGGGGGTTTCAGCCCGAGGCTGACTACACCGTAGATGAGAAAATGCGCATAGTGACCCTCACCGAGGAGGGCACGGCCAAAGTGGAGAGTTCGCTGGGCATAGACAACCTCTATTCGCCTGAACACTATGATTTGACTCCCTATCTTGAAAACGCGCTCAAGGCTGAGGTGCTGTTCAAGGCGGACCGAGACTATATCGTGAAAGATGGCCAGGTGATCATCGTTGACGAGTTCACGGGCCGGCTTATGTATGGGCGGCGCTACTCGGAAGGACTGCATCAGGCTATCGAGGCCAAAGAAGGGGTGCGGGTGCAGCGTGAGAGTCTGACCATGGCTACCATTACCTTCCAGAATTACTTCCGCATGTACAATAAGCTGGCAGGAATGACAGGTACAGCCGCTACAGAATCCGAGGAATTTCGGCGCATCTATGACCTGGACGTGATGGTGATTCCCACACACAAGCCCATGATTCGGCAGGATCATCCTGACCAGGTATACAAAACGGAAAGCGCCAAGTTCCGCGCTGTGGTGCGGGAGATAGAAGAGTTGCATGCCCAAGGTCGTCCTGTGCTGGTGGGCACGATCTCTGTCGAGAAATCGGAGATGCTTGCCGAGATGTTGAGGCGCAGGGGCATACCGCGCCAGGTGCTCAACGCCAAGCAGCACGAAAAAGAGGCCCTCGTGATTGCTCAGGCTGGGCGTTCGGGTACGGTCACTATCGCCACCAACATGGCTGGGCGCGGCGTGGACATCCTGTTGGGTGGCAAGCCAGACGGGCTGGCGCGTGAGCAACTACGGCGGCAGGGCGTGGATCTGACCGAGGTGGATGCTCAAACCTGGGACGAAGAGTTGGCGCACGCACGGGAAACCTGTGCTGCCGACAAGCAGAAAGTGTTGGTCCTGGGTGGATTACACGTGATCGCCACTGAGCGTCATGAAGCCCGTCGTATTGACAATCAGCTGCGTGGTCGTTCTGGCCGGCAGGGAGACCCTGGCTCTTCGCGGTTCTATGTGTCTCTGGAAGATGACCTGATGAAGCGCTTTGGTGGTTCGACTGTCGCTAGCTTGATGGATCGCCTTGGCGTGGATGAGGACATACCCATCGAGCATAACTTGATTACTCGCTCCATCGAAAGCGCGCAGGTCAAAGTGGAAGGCTACAACTTTGACATCCGTAAGCACCTGCTGGAGTATGATGACGTGGTCAATCAGCAGCGCCAACTCATATACGACCAGCGGCGTCTGATCCTCATTTCGGATACTCTGAAGGACACGATACTGGACATGGTTCAGGAAGAGCTCAGCGCTGCGGTCGGTCTCTTCACGGCGGGTGACCCAGTGGACTGGGATCTCTCTGGGCTGTTGATGACTGTACGTTCGATTCTACCTTTGCCTCCAACCTTCAAACCAGAGTGGCGCAGCGTGAGCTCGGAGCAGATCGAGCAGCAGTTGCTGGATTTGTCTCAAAGAATCTATGAGGCCAAAGAGCAGCAGTTAGGGCCCGAGATGATGCGCCAGTTGGAGCGCTTGCTCATGCTGCATTCCGTGGACTCTCGATGGGTCAGGCACCTGACGGCTCTTGACGAGTTGCGGCAAGGAATCGGCCTGCGAGCTTTTGGGCAGCGGAATCCGCTCGTCGAGTACAAGCGCGAAGCGTTTGACATGTTTGAGGGACTGAAAGCTGCCATCGCTCACGACATTTCACACAAGATATACTTTGCGACCGTGGTGCGGGAGCCGGTGCGGCGCGGTGTGCGTGCCTTCCGCCCAGGTCGCGCGGGGCAGCGCACGGTGCCAAGCCACAGCAGGGCGAAGGCCAATGTGGGACGAAACGACCCGTGCCCTTGCGGCAGCGGGCGCAAGTACAAGAATTGCTGCATGCGCAAGGACATGGCTGGCGGGGAGGGAGTTGCACAGCCGCAGGCGGCAACTGCCCAGGCTCCGAGCAGTTCCAGGCGTCGTACACGGAAGAAGAAGAAGAAGCGAAGATGAATCGAGTTGGGGAGGAGAAGCAATGCCCATCACAACCTTTGTACAATTGATGGCCGAGGCAAAAAAGGTTGGCCCCAAAATGGTGGCCGTGGTTGCCCCTCACGAACAGGAGATACTGCTGGCTGCTCAGGATGCTGAGCGCGAGGGCATTGCCGACTGCACGCTCGTCGGCGATCGAGACCTGATCAAAAAACTGGCTGCTGAGCATAACATTGACATAAATAGAATGATGATTATCCATGAGACGGAGCCCAAGGTTGCGGCACGCAAAGTCATGGAATTGCTGCGCATGGGCCATGCTGACCTGGCGATGAAGGGCAAGATCGAGACAGGGGATTTCTTGCGGGCCGCTCTGGACCGCGAAGCAGGCTTGCGCGTCGGTCGTCTCCTCACTCACATTGCCGTTTTTGAGCTTCCGGGCTTTGGCCGGTTGCTGTTCGTGACTGACTCGGGCGTAGTAGTTGCGCCTACGATGCAACAGAAAGTCGAAATCGTGCAGAATGCGATCATGGTTGCGCAGCGCCTCGGGGTGGCGGAACCAAAGGTGGCCGTGCTGGCGGCGACGGAGATGGTCAATCCCAAGATTCCCACGACATTGGATGCAGCGAACCTGTCAAAGATGGCCGATAGGGGACAGATTCAGGGCGGACTCATTGATGGGCCTCTGGCCTTGGACAACGCCATTTCTCCTGAATCGGCGGCTATCAAAGGCATTAAGGGCGCAGTTGCAGGGCATGCTGACATCCTCGTGACGCCCGACGTAGAGGCGGGGAACATGCTGGCCAAGGCTATCACCTATTTCGCGCAGGGCAAAATGGCCGCTGTGGTCGTGGGAGGCAAGTCACCCCTGATCGTGGCTTCACGCTCCGATCCGCATGAGACCAAGCTGGTCTCCATGGCTCTGGGCGTTGTCCTGGCTTCATAGGCTTTTCAACGCAGAGATCGCGGAAAACGCAGAGATAAAGAGGGCATTCACTCGCTTGACCGAAGAAGAAGAGAGGCTCAACAAGATCACGGAAAGCATTATCGGTTCTGCTATTGCCGTGCACCGGGCTCTGGGCCCTGGTCTTCTGGAAAGTGCGTACTCCAGTTCGGCGGTGCTTGGAACGCTTGGTGTGAATTCCGCATTTGATTGGTTGCAAGAGAACCCGCCCAGACATGAATGTCCGGGCTACGAGATAGCGCTGGCTGAACCCAGCTTAGCCCCTTTGCAAGGGGCGCTGCTCTGTAGCCCGCCGACTTCATCGGCGGGCGCCGGTACTCTTAGTGGCTCTCTTGGACAGAGTATGCAATGATGGATTGTTGGAGATTCGAAAAACCCAAATTGATATACCAGGTCGGTGAGCTCAAAGCACGCGTCTACACTACAGAGCACAAGAGAGAGGATAAGACAGAGGGCAAGATCGAGGAACATCGTGACCTTGCCCCTGACCTGGGTCTTGCGCGATTCTTCCTCTGGGAGTGGACGGAGTACCGCGTTCGTGTGGACGCTGACCAAGCGCGTGTGGATATGAAGGTGTTCTTCGGAGACCAGCAGGCCACAGAGGATCCAGATAACTACCGCAAATTCAGCTACAAGAACCAAATCGGCCACAGCACGATACGGATCATGGTGGACGACCAGCCCTTGCCGCCTTTGGAAGTTGAAGTCATCTCCGAGAAGCTCAGTCTCGAAAAAGGTGATCGCCTCTACTACCCTGACTTCTACCGCGCCCTGGTAGACCAGATTGTCGAGCACAGCGCCGCTTTGCCTTTCACATTCACTGCTCCTACCTATCACACTGTCGAGGAAAGCGCTGAGCCACCCTCGCCCCTTTTCATCTTCCACTTTTTCAAGAACAATCGGGAGCAGCTCCAAGAAGCGTTGGAGACCATCCTGGGCAATCCACATCGCCTGCTGAGCGAGGAGGAGGATTTCGTGCCCCTCCCTCTTGTAACAGAGGTGGATGCTGACGTGCTCTTGAGCATTCTGGGCCACCCGGAACACTGGGCACGATACGAAGGCCAGGGCCTGGCTGTGGCTGAGCGGCTCAAGGTCTCGGGCGTTCGCTACGCGCCCAGCAAGGTCTGGCAACGACTGAAGGTGCATACCTTCGACACGCCAGAGAACCGTTTCGTGAAATGGTTTGTGCGGGAATTGGCTTTCTGGACTGAGGCCATCTCCAGAGGAGAGTGGCCGTGGGGCAGCATCGCTAACGAAGCTCGAAGGGAATTCGTTGACGTCAGAGGCCTCCTAGAGTCGGCTCTGCATGATGCACTGTTCGATGAGGTGGGAGAAATGGTCTACTTTCCTGCCTCCTCGCAGGTCCTGCTCAAGCGCGATGGCTACCGCGAGCTGTTGGAGCTTTATCGCCTCTTCAACCTGGCTCGGCGCCCCCTTTTTCAACGTCTAGCGGAGGCTATTGACTCCCGTGACGTAGCAACGCTGTACGAGTACTGGTGCTTCTTCGAGCTAGTGCGCCGCTTGGAAGAGATGTGGGGCAAGGCCAGGCTGGAACTGGACTTTACCGCAGCGGAGGCACTCCGTGAAGGCAAGGTCAAGGCCAGGTTTCACGGCGCTAAGCGTGAGCTGGTCTATAACGAGGGCTTTGGGCGGGCCAAGGGCCGGAGCTACTCCGTGCCATTGCGGCCTGATTTTGTGCTGCATGAGAATGGGAAGCCGACACTCGTTTTCGATGCCAAGTTCCGCTTCGATCCCAGATCGACGCCTGCTGAGGAACAAGAGGACACCTACGAGCGAGATGTGGCAAGGGGGGACGTGGAGCGCATTGTGAAGCGGGCCGATATCTACAAGATGCACACCTACCGCGATGCGTTGCAGACCGTTCGGGCGGCGGTGGTTCTGTTTCCGGGGAGTGAGGGCGCAGGGGAGTTCTATGACCGCAACAAGTGCGAAAAGGAACCCATTGACCTCCAGGACTTGATCGAGAAGCAATGGGAGGGCGTGGGAGCCATCCCGCTGGCACCAGGGAATCGCGACGATCATTCACTCAACGACGTAGTTGGTGATTAGACGTGAGGGAAAACACATGGTAGATCAAATCGCTGAATTGGCAAAGTTGCTTTCATCCACGTCTCTCACTGACGCAGAGTTCACAGATCCCGATTTGTGGGAGAAGCAAGTTCGCCCTATTACTCGACCCTTTTTGGAAGCAGTTATGGAGCGATTCCGCACTAGGGTCACGAACGAACTGGAAACAACACTCGAGATCAAATACAGAAAGCCGCGGCCGCCAAAGCCGAGGAAAGTAGAAACGCGGGACTACGGTCGAGTTGACATCCCTGTCAAGAGCGAAGGGATCAAGGGCTTCGCTGTAGGCATCCGCCTTGGTGTCAGCGACTACTTGGAAAATGAGCTGGTCTGGGGTGCCAGTTGGTGGGGGAAACAAGAGGTGGCTCCCAGAGTGGAAGATCTCTTCAACAAGATTAGGGACAAAGCCAAAGGGGAAGAAGCAAGGACAGTCGTGAATTTACTGTTTAGTGGAGGAGGACGATACTGCTATCTTGCGAGATCCCTCTCGCCTTCGGAACTCCGCTCCCGAGATGAACAAGATCTGATTGAGGAAATGGCTGCAGACCTTGCCAGCGTTTATGACAGAGGCCGCAAGATAGCCGAGGAGATTGAGGTAGAGGAAGGGAAGACGGAGGAGAACACTGGCATTTTAGGTCGGTACTTCATCTCCCAAGGCTTCAACTTCACTTCCCACCAGCTCGCCACCTTCTACACCGCCCTCAAGACCAAGGGCTTCGTCATCCTCTCCGGACTTTCCGGCACAGGGAAGACCAAGCTGGCGCAGTTGTTCGCAGAGTTGATGGCTTCGAAAGTCGAATTGCTCGAAGAGCCGGAGATCAGCGAGTTCGACATTCCAGTCCGGGTACAGCCTTACATGCTGAAGTATGCACGGATGATCATCCCCAAAGGCTACTGGAAACTGATAGATGTCCCTCCAGCAGGGGAAACAGTTGAAGTTGAAGTCTCCTTTGACGGACGAAAAGAGGAGTGTAAATTCGGTCACGCAGCATACTCGGGAACGGACTACCTGGCGCTCTATCTCAGGGGAGAGGTGAAGAAATGGTTCGTCTCCTCCTTCCAGCAAGGCGACATTGTGCTGCTGGAGCCGATCGTAGATGAAGAGAGCAACTTTGTTGGTTTCAGGTTCTCACAGCCCAAAGTCAGACGGGTCACAACGCGCGAAGAAAACCGTCGGTTCGTGTCCGTGCGTCCCGACTGGCGAGATAGCAAGAGTCTGTTGGGGTACTTCAACCCCCTGACAGGAAGCTTTGAATCCACAGAGTTTCTACGCTTTGTTCTGAACGCCATCGAGGAATACCAGGAGCGAGGTGAGGAAGCGTTTGCGCGTTTCATTATCCTGGATGAGATGAACCTGGCCCGCGTGGAGTACTACTTCGCCGACTTTCTCAGCGTATTGGAGTCAGGGCGCGCCAAAGACGGCTGGACCAAGGAGGACATCGCTCTCCATGATTTCCGAACTCCAGTCGAGGACGCTGGCGGTAACCCCATCCCTGCCCAGATTAAGCTTCCACCCAACCTCTACTTCGCGGGCACGGTCAATGTGGATGAGACGACTTACATGTTCAGCCCCAAAGTCCTGGACCGCGCCTTCACTATCGAGTTCACCGAGGTAGATTTTGAGCACTACCCCCTGCAGGAAGGTGAGGGGCTATCTCAAGAGGAATTAGAGAACTTGCGTCAGCGGTTGTTGAAGGACTTTGCACGGGGTGGCAAGTTCGCCATAGTGGGCAAGGGAACCATCGCCGCATTCGCCGCTCGGCATCCAACGTACGGGGAACAGCTCGACCGCCTTAAGGCTCTGCTTCAACCCTATGACCTTCACTTTGCCTACCGCGTCTTCGATGAGATCATCGCCTTCCTTGCCAATGTGCAGGGCTCGCCCGTCTCTGATGGATTCGCTGACCTTGACGATGCCTTCGACACAGCCGTACTGATGAAGGTATTACCCAAGTTCCATGGTCCAAAAGGGAAGTTAGAGGAGCCGCTATTAAGCGTCCTGAACTGGGCTCGCAAGCGAAATGCACCAGAAGTGAAGAAGGAAGACTTGAAGGACCAGAAGGAATGGTTAGCCTTGATTACGGACCTGAGGACACTTTTGCCCGTGCCGACAACTGAAAGTGGCGAGATGGCGGAGGATACGCAGGTCAAGGCAGCGGATTTCGCTTACCCCCGCACCGCTTTGAAGGCGCTGCGCATGCTCCACGCTTTGTACACTACCGGCTTCGCCAGCTTTGCGTAATGGTGGATTCCAGCTTGACCTCTAACGATTGGGATTGCTAAATGCCTATCTGAAAAGCGGGCTCCCTGGGCTAGGAATGTGAGGGGGACGCAGATGCCTTTCCTGGAAGCGATTAAAAGCGTAGTTCACACCAAGCATTTGCAGTGCCGCGATTGCCTTGTTTAATGGGCGAGACTCCGCCTCGCACTGCAAGTGCGAGGGAACAGTGAGGTCTCCGCGTTCTCAGCGCTCTCTGCGATGAAATCCTTTTAACAAGGAGGTTGGAAGGAAATGAAAAACACAATCTACGAAGCAGTGCGGAAAGGAGGGTGCCGGTGATCGAAGTACGGATTCATGGCCGCGGCGGCCAGGGAGCAGTGATTGCTTCCAAGGTGCTGGCGGTCGCTGTGTTCAAGGAAGGCCGCTACGTGCAGTCCTTTCCTGCTTTCGGCGTGGAACGGCGCGGTGCTCCCGTGGCAGCTTTTACGCGCATAGACGATGAGCCTGTGCGCCTCCGCTGCCAGATCTACAACCCCGATCACGTGATGGTACTCGACCCGAGTCTGATGCAGGTGGTGGACGTCACGGCGGGGCTCAAGGAGGGCGGTTGGATTCTGATCAACAGTGAGCAGTCTCCTGCTGCGTTCAAGTTGCCGCCCGGCTTCCGGGTGGCCACCGTGGATGCCAATGCCATTGCCATCAGGCGTCGCCTGGGGCCGCGCACTGCTCCCATCGTCAATACTGCCATTCTGGGCGCTTTCGCCAAGGTCACAGGCATTGTGAGCCTGGAGGCAGTGACGGAGGCCGTGCGCGAGTCCGTGCCGACCAAACCCGATGACAACGTGGGCGCCGCGCGTGAGGCATACGAAGCAGTGAAAGTGTCATAGGAGGACAGTGCCGTCATGTCTGAGAAAATCGTCTTCAAAACCGAGGCCGACATGCCGCTCTTGCCCATGTCATTGGATACCACTCTGTATAACAAGACGGGCTCGTGGAGGTACGTTCGGCCTATCTATCGCGACAAGACACCGCCTTGCAACCAGGCCTGTCCCGCTGGTGAGGACATTGTGGCTTACCTGAGGCTGGTTGACAAAGGTGAGTATGAGCAGGCAAGACAGAGAATACTAGAAGAGAATCCCTTCCCCGGAGTGTGCGGTCGGGTTTGCGGGCATCCATGTGAGTCGGAGTGCAACCGGGCGCAGTTGGGCGGGGCCATTGCTATCCATGCTATGGAGAGGTTTCTGGCGGATCTCCCGCTGGAACGCAAGCTGCTTACACCGGAACCGACCGCGCCCGCTGGAGCCAAAGTGGCTGTGATTGGTTCCGGGCCGGCCGGCCTGTCCTGTGCCTATCAATTGGCCCGTCGTGGGTACCACGTCACGGTGTTCGAAGCATTGCCTGTGGCGGGGGGCATGATGCGTGTGGGCATTCCCTCCTACAGGCTGCCGCGTGAGGTGTTGGATGCCGAGATTGCTGCCATTGCAGCGCTGGGCGTTGAAATCCGGACTGGCATGCGCCTGGGGGAGAACTTTAGCTGGGAGCATTTGAACGCTTACGGCGCCGTATTCCTCGCCGTGGGCCAGCATCGCAGCCGGAAGCTGAACGTCCCGGGCGAGGATGCTCAGGGCGTGCTGCCAGGTCTCGACTTCTTGCGCCAGGTCAACCTGGGTCAGAAAGTGAAAGTCGGCCCCCAAGTTGCAGTGATAGGTGGCGGTAACACGGCCATGGATGCGGCCCGTTCTGCACTGCGGCTTGGCGCAGATGTAACCGTCCTCTACAGGCGTTCGCGGAAGGAGATGCCGGCCATCAGCGAAGAAATCGAAGAGGCCGAGCAAGAAGGTGTCAGACTTGAGTACCTCAGTGCACCGGTGGAGATACTGACCGCACGCAAGAAAGTCACTGGCCTCAGATGTGTGCGCATGCGGTTAGGCGAGCCAGATGAGAGCGGGCGTCGTCGTCCCGAACCCATCGCTGGCTCCGAGTACACTATAGAAGACGTGGACACTGTCATCCCTGCTCTGGGTCAGGAAGCAGACCTCTCGTTCTTGGACAAGGGGGTGCGCACCAGGGGTGACATGATCGTGACCAATGAGGCTGGGACTACATCACGCCAGGCACTTTTTGCCGGCGGAGATGCGGCGACAGGCTTTGGCACAGTGGCCCACGCTATTGGTTCTGGGAAGCGCGCCGCACTGGCGATTGACAAGTTCCTGCGAGGCGAGGCGCTGGATGACTTCCCGCCGCTGACCGAGCACGTACACGCTGCGCCCAGGGACGTTGACCCCACTGTAGTGCATTTCGAGGATCTGAATCTGGCCTATTTCACTGAGGAGGAGCGCACCCCACAGCCGCAGCGTGCAGTTTCTGAACGGATCAAGGACTTTGGCGAGGTCAATCTGGGCTTTGCTGAGAAGGACGCACTTTGTGAGGCTGAGCGCTGCTTCAGTTGTGGAACGTGCAATCAGTGCGACACTTGCTGGCTGTACTGTCCCGATGTGTGTATCCTTCGGGTGGATCATGAGGGATACGAGGTCAACTATGACTACTGTAAGGGCTGCGGCGTTTGTGTCGAGGAGTGCCCGCGCGACGCCATCTCAATGGAGGAGGAGCTAAAATGGAGAAAGTGATAATGGGCAACCACGCTGTATCCTACGGGATACAGTTGGCCCGTGCCCAGGTCATCGCTGCCTATCCGATCACGCCGCAGACGCAGATTGTGGAGATGCTTTCCGAGTTCTGCGCTGATGGCTTGCTAGATGCCAAGTTCATCAAAGTTGAGTCCGAGCATTCGGCGATGGCTGCCACTGTGGGTGCTTCATTCGCCGGGGCTCGTGCGTGTACTGCTACCTCCTCGCACGGCCTGGCACTGATGCACGAAGTGCTGCACTGGGCGGCTGGTTCGCGGCTGCCCATCGTGATGGCCAATGTCAACCGCGCCATGGGTCCTGGCTGGTCCGTGTGGACCGAGCAGACGGACAGCCTGGCGCAGCGCGATACTGGCTGGCTGCAGTTTTACTGCGAGACCAACCAGGAAGTGCTGGATACTGTCATTCAAGCGTTCAAGATTGCAGAGACGATTTTCCTGCCCATCATGGTCGTGTTGGATGCCTTTGTGCTCTCGCATACACAGGAACCAGTTGACATTCCCGACCAAGCGACGGTGGACAGTTTCCTGCCCCCTTATGAGGCGAAATTCAGGCTGCAACCGGGTGACCCGCGTGCTTTTGGCGGTCTCCTGGCTCCTGACCACTACATGGAGATGCGCTACAAGATGCAGAGGGCCATGGAAGAAGCGGTGGCCGTCACGAGCCAGGTGGGTGCCGAGTTCGGGAAGGTCTTCGGACGCAGCTACGACGTCGTGGAAAAGTATCGCATGGACGATGCCGAGATAGTGCTGGTCACTTGCAGCAGCATCACCAGTACCTCCCGCGTGGTCGTGGACGAGTTGAGGACAAAGGGGGAGAAGGTGGGCTTGTTGAAGATGCGCTTGTTCCGCCCGTTCCCCTTTGCCGCTGTGCAGGAGGCTCTGGCTGGGGCGAAGAAGGTGGCGGTGGTTGACCGCAACATATCCTTCGGCCATGGCGGCATCTTTGCGGCTGAAATCAAGTCGGCACTGTACGGCGGGGCTCACCATCCGCTCATTTTCCCTTTCATCATTGGTTTGGGCGGACGCGACGTCACGCCGCAGTCCATTCGCAACATTGTGAGCTACACACAGGAGCATGACAAGCCGGGCGAGGATATCATCTGGATGGAGGTGAAGAGGTGAGCTACGACATTGAAGAACGGGAACTGATGTATTCAGGCCACGTTGCGTGCCCAGGCTGTGGCGCACCTATGGCCATGCGTTACGCGCTGAAGGCTCTGGGGGAAAACACGGTCGTGGTCATTCCTGCCTCTTGCTGGTCAATCATTGCTGGCCCGTTTCCCTACTCGGCTGTGCAGGTGCCCTTGCTGCACACGCTTTTTGAGACGGGTGGGTCCATGGCCGCTGGCGTGAAGGCTGGGCTGGAGGCCCGTGGCCTCAAAGACACAACGGTCATGACCTGGGCTGGTGATGGTGGCACTTTCGACATAGGCTTGCAGTCACTGTCGGCGGCTGTGGAGCGCAACGAAGACTTTATCTACGTCTGCTACGACAACGAGGCGTACATGAACACCGGCATCCAGCGCAGTTCGGCGACGCCTTGGGGCGCGTGGACAACCACCACGCCCGTGCGGCATCCCAAGGAGCAGCCGAAGAAGGACATGATGGCAATCATGGCTGCCCATCGCATACCCTACACTGCCACGGCTACTGTCGCTTATGCCGAAGATTTTGTGCGCAAGGTGCGCAAGGCCAAGAACATTCGCGGTTCCAAATTCCTGCACGTGTTGTCGCCGTGCCCACCTGGTTGGAAGTCAGAGCCAGCATATTCTGTGCGCATCTCGCGTCTGGCCGTTCAGACTCGTGTGTTCCCGCTCTATGAGATTGAGAACGGCGAGAAGTACACCATCAATGTCTGGCCCAAGGAGAGGGTCCCGGTCGAGGAGTACTTGGGACTGCAGGGACGTTTTGCCCATCTGAAGCCTGAAGACATCCAGACGATTCAGGAGAACGTGGACCGTGAGTGGGAGAAGCTCGTAGCAAAGGCCAGAGCAAGCGGGCAGGAAATCCCTGACTAGGAAGCAGAAACCCGGTTTCTCCCAGAAACCAGGTTTCTAATCGGGCCCTGCAATGAATCCTGCCAGTGCTCTGCGCTCTCTGCGTCTCTGCGGTGAATCCTTTTACCTGTTTGGCGAGGAGCAAGATGCGCCTGGGCAACGTTGAACTCTTTGTGCTAAGTGATGGCCAGTTCCGCGTGGACGGCGGTGGAATGTTCGGCCTGGTGCCCAAAGTGCTTTGGGAGAAGGTGATTCAGGCCGACGAGCTGAACCGCGTGCCGGTGGCGCTCAACTGCCTGCTCATTATCTCAGAGGGCAAACGCATCCTGGTGGATACTGGCTTGGGTCGCAAACTATCGCCCAAGGAGTATGAGAACCATGCCCTGCGACGCGAACAGGGTGACCTACTGGACGACCTGCAGAGGGCGGGGTACACCCCCAGTGACATTGACATCGTGATCAACACCCACTTGCATTCGGATCACTGCGGGGGGAACACCATCTTGCGTGATGGGGCGCCTGTGCCGACGTTCCCCAATGCGCAGTATTGGATCCAGCGGCGGGAATGGGCCGATGCCTGCTATCCCAACGAACGCACGCGTAACACGTATCTGCCGGAGAATCTGCGACCGGTTCAGGAGTCTGGTCAGCTCACGTTGCTCTCTGGGGGCACGCGTGTCACCGGGAAAGTGCGCTGCAAGGTGACCAGGGGGCATACGCGGGCGCACCAGAGTGTGATCATCGAATCTGAGGGAGAAACAGCGGTTTTCCTGGGAGATCTGGCACCCGTGGCTGTGAATCTTGAGCGCCTGGCGTGGATAGCGGCTTTTGACGTGGAGCCTCTCGAAACGCTGGAGACGAAGCGCGCGATGAGAGATTGGGTGCTGGAAAGGCACGCTTTGCTGATCTTCGTACACGATGTGCGCATGCCTGTGGGATACTTGCGGGAAGATGAGGGACGCTTCAGGGTCGAAGCCCCCTAGGTGGGGCGGGGCTGTTGGGTGGTCTACCTGCCTTGTGATTACTCAGCGTTCTCTGCCAGCTCCGCGGTGGAAAAGAACAAAGCAAGGGATGGGCAGATGCTATCCCTTGCTTTATTATGTTAGTGCTCACAGGTGCACGCTGGTGCTGCCTATGACGATGGGTAGGACACAGGCGTGGGGCTGGGTCCAGGAGTTGCAGGCGCAGGGTACGGCACGGTCGTCCCCTCTGGCGTTGCTGTGGGTGGAAGCGGCGTGGGTTGTGGCGTGGTTGGTGGCTGGAGAGTCGGATCGTATGTTGGCAGCAAGGTAGTCGCTTCGCCTGTTGCCTGTAGCGGTAACACGGTGACAGGAATGACTCCTGGCGTCCGAGTAGGTGTCGGCGTGGGAGTGCCTGATTTGCAGCCTGCCAGCGCCAGCGCGGATATCAACAGGGCCAGCAGCAGGCCCATAAGGCATGCTCTTAACGGCCAGGATCTTTCAACTGAGTGGTGCCTCATTGGCTTTCTTCCTCCTTCGCGTTCTCAAGCTGTAGGCCAGTATAACATACATCCCCGAATTTCGCAAAGAGCATAAGCGCAACGGTGGTGTAGGGGCGAGGCATTCCCACGTGGCCCATCCCAATCGGAAATGCCTCAGAGTACGGCATTCGTGGCGGGAGAGACCAGCGCAGCGGAATGCCTCGCCCCTACGGGAGATCGCGATTGGCCGGCTTTGACCAAGCTCTGAATGTGTGCTATCATTATGTTACTCTGACCAAGAACACGCGGAATGTGGCAAGAGCCCTGCACTAGCGTGGGGCAGGGGTATCGGCGTTGCGCAAGGTGATAGCCAACTGGCAGAGCCTGGTCGAGGACAGTCTGTTTCGACACTGAGGTTAGCATGAGATGCGTTATTACATGTCTTTTGGCCTTCTGAGCTCTGCCATAGTGGCGTTCCTCTATCTCTTCATCTACAGCAACACCACCTGCAATCCCTACGCCGTGTGGGTGGCTGCCCTGACGATAACCACGTTCGTCATGTACGGCCTCGATAAGCTGCTTTCCAAGATGGGGAATGCGCGCATCCCGGAGCTTATCTTGCACCTTCTGGCCATACTCGGCGGGTTCCCTGGCGCTTGGCTAGGCATGGCACTCTTCAGGCACAAGACCAATGTCCGCGAACATCCGTGGTTCGTGCCTGTTCTCCTCCTCAGCACTCTGGGGCACGGGCTGTTGACCTACTACTGGTTCTTTGTCGGCAATTGAAGGGACGACTTACGAGGCTCTGCAGCTCACACCTTTGGACATTGGCAGCGGCGTTTCTGGATAACATCTGAGAAAGGGGCTCACAATGCCACCGAAATACCGGTCCACTGTGCAGGTCGTTCCGAACGAGCTCAGCGTCCAAATCTACCGCCATGAGGTTCCGTATTTCCAACCCGTCCCTTGCTGGACCTACATCACCGACGGGTTGTGGGCGCACAAGCAAAAGGAAGATCCTAACCCTCGAGCGATAGGAGGGCGGACGCATGTGCCGCACCGGCCTGAAGTGCCGGTGCTGGGTTTGATTGAGTGAATGGGCGAGCAATCCACCACCGCCTGTTTCACGGCGGTGCGCGAGGGAAGCTATGATGACCAAGCTGTACGTACCAGAGCCATTCTCAGGCGGCATACTCCTCTCTTACAAATGCACGAGTCGCTGCAAGCATTGCTTGTATGCGTGCTCCCCAAAGTGGAAGGGCGACTGGCTCCCCGAGGAGGACGCAGAAGAGATTCTCACTCAGCTGTCCGCCAAGCTTGGAGGCAAGTATCGCTATCCAGGGCGGATCGGCGTCAATCAAGGGATTCATTTCTCCGGCGGCGAGCCCTTCCTTAACTTTGATTTGCTCCTCAAGGTCACAGAAATCGCGCACCGGCTTGGCATTCCGTCTACCTTTGTGGAAACGAATTGCTTCTGGTGCAGGGATGACGAAACGAGCAGGGAAAAGCTAAGGCAGCTCAAAAAGGCAGGATTGGATGGCATACTCATCAGCGCCAATCCTTTCGTCGTGGAACAGGTGCCCTTTGAGCGCATCAAGAGGGCTGCTAGAATCAGTACGGAAGTGTTTCATGAGAACGCCATCGTCTACCAGATGTTCTTCTACGAGCAATTCTCAAGCCTAGGCCTGGAGGGCACTTTGCCTTTTGAACAGTATATGCAGCAGGCGGGCTACGGCCTGCGCCACGCTGAGTTGCTCCCTGGTGGCCGCGTTCCCTACAAGCTAGGACACCTTTTCAAACAGTATCCAGCAAAGCATTTCTTTGCGCAATCCTGCAGGCAGGAACTGATAAGGGATTGGCACATCCACGTAGACAACTATTGCAACTTTGTCCCAGGGTACTGTGCTGGCATATCTTTGGGTGACGCACGTGATCTTGATGCCATCTGCCAGGGGATAGATTTGGACGCGCTCCCGGTTCTTGAGGCGCTGCTGACCAGCATGGAGAAGCTGTACATTCTCGGCGAGGAATTTGGCTATCAGGAGCAGGAAGGGTATGTTTCCAAGTGCCATCTTTGTCTCGACATAAGAAGGCACCTGGTGAAACTTGGCCGGTTCAAAGAACTCAGACCAGAGGAATTCTACGAGCACCTCGAAGATTAGAAGCCCGGTTTCTCAAGTAAGCAGCGAATCGACTCTGCACTAGGGGCGGATTTGGCGGGCAGTCGCCAAAAACCGGGTTTCTGAAACGGATACAGGCCGGAGGATAGGGAGAATCCTGCTCGACACGCCTGAACATACGTCATCCTGGCCAATCGCAGACGTCGCAGAGGGCGCAGCGCCGCCATGTCTTGCCCCGGCTAGGCAAAGCTGCGCCCCTACACAGGCAGCAGGAACACCAGCGGCAGGCCAAGCAGCGGCATGATGGCGCTGACGGTGAACGCCAGGCGCAGCCCAAATGCATCCCCCATCGCGCCCAGCGCGACTACTACGACTGAGCGGAGGACGAAACTCAGAGCCATGTAAACGCCGTTGGCCAGTGCGCGGTTCTCGGGAAAGCTCTCCTGCACCAGGGCCATGATGACCGGTGTGATGGACAGCGCGGTGAAGCCCAGCACTAGCAGGATCAGGAGCTGGGCTGCGCCGCTGACTGACAGAAAGACGAACATCAAGAGCGGTGTCGTCAACATGGAAACCAGGAGGATCAGCCGACGGCCCAGCCGGTCGCTCAGCGAGCCTCCTACCAGCGCGCCCACTACGCCTGCTGCTTGCAGCGCCGAGAGGGAGATGCCGGCAACCCAGAGGTCAGCGCCCTCCTCGCTGAGGAAGATGGGGAGGTAGGTGGTCAGCGCCGAGGTCATGAAGGAGCGCGCCACGATGATGCCCACCAGCGGCATCATGAGCGGTGCCATGCCGCGCAACGCCTGCCGCCAGGGCAGTTCCTGCCCCGCATTCGGGGAGCGTGCCGACACGTTTCTGAGCCGTACGTAGAGGATGGCTGAACCCAACAGCCCGATGGTCATCAGCCAGGGCGTGCCCCGCGTGCCCAGCAGCGCGATCGTGCTGACGATCACGATTGGTCCCAGGGTGCGACCTAACTCACCGCCCACCATCCAGAGGCTCATCCCCTGGCCAAGGCGTCGCCCCGACAGGTTGCCAGCCATTACTGGTCCCACGGCGTGAAAGCCGGCTGAACTGATGCCGGTAACCATGAGGAACAAGGCTAGAATGGCATAGCTCCGTGTCATCGCCAGCAAGCTCATCATTGTGGCGGTCACTGCGGGAGCCAGGATGACAAGGTAGCGCAGGCTCACACGGTCAGCCAGATGACCAACGATGGGTTGGAGCAGCGACGGCCCCTGGATGAAAACGGTCAGCAGCCCTGCCTCTGTCATTGACAAAGACAGGTTCGTGATGAACACTGGCAAGAGGGGAGCCAGGAAAGCGGTGTAGGTATCGTGCAGCCAATGGGCGGCGGCGACGGTCAGCACGCGGCCTGTCTGGAATTGCGCAGCTTCAGCAGCTTTGTCCTTCGATGCGCTTGCAGTGCTACTAGTCGTGGGCGGAATGATGACCTCCTGTACAGCGAGTGTGGACGATGCAGACCGAGTAGATGCTTCGCCTGCAAGTCAGCCAGACCTGGCCAAACTCACATCCCAGTAGATAGGATTATAGTGCTTTCGACATCCTGTGCCAAGTCCGTGCTGCCTGCGGCTGTAGTTCACTTTTGAGGCAGACGTCAACTTGGACCATGTTCACCAGCAGTTGCACTGCGGGTCGAGTCGGCAAGGGGCGTTGGGCGTGCGAATACGCGGCAGTACCTTTGTCTTTACGCCACCTCTAGCCTTTACGCCTAGAGGCGTAAACGGAAGGCGCCGTCTACGCCTTGTCGCGTACCTCTGGTCTTTACGCCAGAGGCGTAAACGGGAGACAAGGTAAACGGGAGACAAGGTAAACGGCAACTGCGGCTGAAGATGGTAGATATGACCACACTTTGGAAGAGCCTTCGGCTGCTGTACCTGCCTTTGGCATTCCATGCCCCTTTGGAGTATACTTGTGTGCAGCAGCGGCGGCCAGCGAGTGCTGGCTGTCCGTTGCCATTTGCGACGTAGGAGGGTAGTTCGATGATTGGTCCTTCGACTCAGTGGATGTTGGACGAAGACGTCCTGCGTTGTCCGGCTTGTGTCAGCGATCCCAAGCGTGACCCGGAGAACAAGGACGTCGGCCGCCTTGATGTAGTCAAGAACAAGTGGCTGGTGTGCCCAGATTGCGGGCGCAAGTATCCGGTCGTGGATGACATCCCACAGATGTTGATTGAGATAGGGGATGAGCACCGCGATACGCCGGTGGAACAACTGGAGTAAATGCGCCTGGCAAGCTGAACCACAGAAAGACGGCGCAGAGGTGTCTGTGAATAGGATCAGACGTAAACTCAGCCGTGCGCTGCTTGCCATTGCTCTCCTGGCGGGCATGGTGTGCTTGCTCGCCAGGGGCGGCGGGAGCGTGCGCGCAGACGGAGAAATCCAGGTCGTAGAGAACAGCTACGAGGTGGCGTTTTCCGAAGGCATCACCTTCCGCCTAGGACTGAAGGCTGAAGCGGCGATCAAGGAAGTGACGCTGTTCTACAGGCGGGTTGGGGAGGGACTGACGGTCAGAGTCCCTGTTTCTGTTGAGACTGGAGAGAGCGTTTTCACGCACACCTGGGAGCTCGAGCCTGGCGACGTGCCGGTTGGTGCGCGCATCGAGTACTACTGGCACATCATGGACGAAGCAGGCAGTGAATCGAAGACTTCCCCACTGGGCTTTGAATACAGAGACGACCGCTTCACCTGGAAGGCATTGGAGGAAGGCAGTATCATCCTGTTCTGGTACGGTTCGAATGAGGCGCAGGCGCGCCGCTTGTTGGATTATGCCACCAACTCCCTGGCACGTCTGCAGGACGAGATGGGCATCACGCTGGACAGCCCCGTCAAGATCTACGTCTATCAGAGCAAGTCTGACATGAACCTGGCCCTTCCGAGGAGTAGCGAAGCTTACGACGAGCGCATACTCACCCTGGGGGTGGTCGTTGACGATGCTACCATGCTCCTCCTGGGCTCGCATCGTGACGTCGAGGGGACCATAGCACACGAACTATCGCACATCGTCGTGGGCCTTGCCACTGACAACCCTTATGCCTCTCTGCCCCGCTGGCTGGATGAGGGCCTGGCGATGTACGCCGAGGAGAAGCTTCCTGCCCAAAACCGGCGTGCTCTAGAAGATGCGATCCGGCGCGATAGGTTGATTTCGGTGCGTTCCCTGTCTGGCTACACAGGCGACCCGTCACAGGTGGATCTCTTTTACGGGGAGGTCTACAGCCTGATTGAGTTCATGCTGCAGACATACGGTAAGGACAAAATGGCTCAGTTGCTCGACGCCATCCGTGAAGGGTTCTACCAGGAGGAAGCGCTGCAGCGCGTATACGGGTTTGGTATGGATGAGCTGGACCTGCGGTGGCGCAGGAGCCTGGGCTTGCAGGCGCGAGGGACGCCCAGTCCGACTGTCCCCGTAACCCCTGGCGCTGCTCGCCGCAGGGTCGTACCCTGTTGCGGTGTGTTCTACGGCGGATTGCTCGGCGTGGCGGCTCTTGTCTTCGGGAGGAGGCGTGCCAGAACTACCTGAGGTTGAGACGCTGGCCAGTGACTTGCGGCGGCTGTTGGTCGGCGCCAGGTTTGCAGACGTGGAGGTGTACTGGCCTCGAGCGGTGGCGACGCCAACTGCGGACGAGTTCGCCAGGCAGTTGCCAGGTTGCAGGGTTCTGGATGTGAGCAGGAGGGGCAAATTCCTGCTCTTGTCGTTATCCGGCCCAAGCTATCTGCTGATCCACCTGCGCATGAGCGGGCAGGTTCGGGTTGAGTCGCCGACGTCGTCGCCTGACGACCATGCGCGGCTCGTTTTCCACCTGGCCGATGGCCGGCGCTTGCTTTTCTCGGACACGCGCAAGTTTGGTCGCGTCTATCTCATCAGGGACCCGGATCTGGTGCTGGGTGATCTTGGGCCTGAGCCTCTGGCAGAGGATTTCACTTTGGATGCTTTTGTCGCCTTGTTGTCCAGGCGCAGAGGCGCGCTCAAACCCTTGCTGCTCAATCAGGCTTTTCTGGCTGGCGTGGGCAATATCTACGCTGACGAAGCGCTGTTTGTAGCTGGGCTGCACCCTCTGCGCAAGGCGAACACGCTTTCACCCACGGAAACCAGGCGTCTCTACTCGGCCATTCGTCAGGTGCTGCAGCAGGCCATAGATAATCGCGGCACAACGCTGACAGATGGGCGCTATCGCGATGCTCAAGGCCGGCCAGGCCATCATCAGGAAAGCTTGCGGGTGTACCATCGGGGCGGGGAGCCCTGCCTCCGCTGTGGTACATCCATTCAGCGCATTGTGGTCGGCGGTCGAGGAACGCATTTCTGTCCTGCGTGCCAGCGTCAATGATGCACCGCAGAGACGCAGAGGACGCTGAGAAACTGAAGGTAAACTCATAATCCACCGCAGAGACGCAGAGGACGCTGAGAAACTGAAGGTAAACTGATGTTGCACCGCAGAGGC
>CAYZGO010000011.1:94657-100468 GCA_964478075.1 uncultured Anaerolineales bacterium
CCTGACGGGGGAGAACGCTGAGGAATTCAAGGCTAAGAGATGATGCACCGCAGAGACGCAGAGGACGCTGAGAAACTGAAGGTAAACTGATGTTGCACCGCAGAGGCGCATCGTCCACGCCGCCTGACGGGGGAGAACGCTGAGGAATTCAAGGCTAAGAGATGATGCACCGCAGAGGACGGTGAGGGATGAAGATCAATGAGCTTACGAAAGCCATTATTGGCGGTGCTATTGAAGTGCATCGGGCTTTGGGACCTGGGCTTCTAGAGTCCGCTTACGAGGAGTGCCTGTGCCGGGAGCTAGCGTTGAGACAGATTCCGTTTGAGCGGCAACGACGCCTCCCCATCGAATAGAAGGGGCTGCAGCTTGACTGTGGATATCGCCTGGACTTGCTAGTGGCAGAGCTAGTCGTGGTGGAAGTGAAAGCTGTTGAGGCCCTCTTGCCTATTCACGAGGCTCAGGTATTAACCTACCTGCGGCTGGGTGGATGGAAAGTGGGACTGTTGCTCAACTTTAACGTCCCAGTACTGAGGCGAGGGATCAAAAGGCTGGTCTTGGGTCTGGAGGAATAACATGCTTTCCTCTGTGACCTCTGCGTCTCTGCGGTGAGCCAATACTGGAGGAACGATCGTGTCCGTCAACGAAAGGGAGCCTTTGCGCATCCTGGTGATTAACCCAGGGTCTACGTCCACAAAAGTGGCTGTGTTCGAGGATGAAAAGCCCATTTGCAGCGAAACCATGGCCCACCCTCATCAAGAAGTCGCTGCTTTTCCGCGTATTGCAGACCAATATGCCTTCCGCCGAGACGCGGTCTTGTCTTTCCTGCGCAAGCGCGATGTGCCCCTGCGCTCTTTGGATGCAGTGGTCGGACGTGGTGGCCTTCTCCGGCCGCTGTCTAGTGGCACCTACGGCGTCAATGAGCGCATGCTGCAAGAGCTGCGCGCTCCTGCCAAGGAACGGGAGCACGCTTCCAACCTGGGGGCGATCATTGCTCACGAAATTGCGGAGGCGGCAGGTGGCATCCCGGCATTCATCGTTGATCCTGTTTGTGTGGACGAGTTCGAGCCGCTGGCCCGCATTTCGGGTCTGCCGGAGATAGAGCGGAGGAGTCTCTCGCACGCTCTGAGTCTCAAGAGCACGGCCAGGCGTGCTGCTCGTGACGTTGGGCGTAGCTATGAAGAGATAAACCTGGTGATTGTGCACATGGGCGGCGGCATCTCGGTGAGCGCGCACCGTCAGGGCAAGATGGTTGATGTCAATCAGGCTCTGGACGGCACAGGGCCATTCTCGCCTGAGCGGGTCGGCGGTCTTCCTGTCGGCGACGTGCTGCGGCTTGCATTCTCCGGAGGGTACACGTACGAAGGGCTTTTCCGGTATTTCACCCGACAGGGCGGATTGCTGGCTCATCTTGGCACGAACGACGCTGTGGAAGTGGAGAAACGCATTGCGCGTGGAGACCAGCAGGCACGTCTGGTCTACGAAGCGATGGCCTATCAGATAGCCAAAGAGATTGGCTTGATGTCCACAGTGCTCAAAGGCCAGGTTGGCGCTATCGTGTTGACTGGTGGCCTGGCGCGTTCACAGATGTTGGTCAATTGGATTCGCGAGCGTGTGGAGTGGATTGCTCCGGTGCTGGTCTACCCAGGCGAGGATGAAATGCTGGCCATGGCCCAAGGTGCGCTGCGTGTGCTGCGCGGAGAGGAACAAGCAAAGGAATACTGATGCTCATTACGGTCAAGCTGCATGCAACCTTGCGCAGGTATCAACCCGACTTGCCACGTGGTGCCGGCCTTGCCCTCAACGTGGGTCTGGGCACCGCAGTGAACCAGGTCATGGCGCAGGTGGGTATTCCGGCGGGCGCGGCGGTAGTGGCTGTGGTCAACGGCAAAGCACGGAGACTGGACCACGTGCTGTCTGAAGGCGATACTGTCAGCCTCTTCCCGCCAGTGGCGGGTGGATGAAAGGAGGACTTGTGGCCGAGATTGGTGCACGCCTGCAGGCACTGGCCAGGGCGACAACGGATTCGCGAGGGGAGGAACTGTGGCTCGTATCATTGTCAGGTGTGCGGCAGGTCGCCAGTGAAATGGGCGTGTCCCTTCGCGAGGTGGAGATAGCAGCGCTGCGGGAGCGCGTGATGCCCGCGCGCTATCTGCGCAACCTGGGCACTGTTGGCTGGGAGGGACAGATTGCTCTGCTGCAATCCACGGTTGGCGTCGTTGGAGCTGGCGGCCTTGGTGGTTGGATCATTGAGGGTCTGGCGCGTATGGGTGTGGGGCGCCTGATTATCATTGACGGCGAAACGTTCGAGGAGAACAACCTTAACCGCCAGGCGTTGTGTACTGAGCGCAACCTGGGACAGCCCAAGATTGAAGCAGCACTACGGCGAGTTGCTGAGGTCAACGCGGCGGTTCAAATTGCTGCGCACCAGGTGCGAGTTGACGAGGCACAGATGGTGCAGTTGCTGCGCGGCGCCGGCGTGCTCGTGGACGCCCTGGACGCTTTGCCGACGCGCCTGGCCCTGCAGCGTGCTGCGCAGAAGCTGTCCCTGCCTCTGGTGCACGGAGCGATCGCTGGCTACGTCGGGCAGGTGATGACCATCTTGCCTGACGACCCGGGGCTGTACGGGCTTTACGGCCATGGTGAGTTGCCGGAGCACGGCATCGAGGTGCAGTGGGGCAACCCGGCGGCAACGCCCATGATGGTGGCAGCCTGGGAAATCCAAGAGGTCGTCAAGTTGCTGATCGGCCGTGGTGAGCCGCTGCGCCGTCGCCTGCTTTTCATGGATGGTGAGATCGGGGCAGTGGATATTCTGCAGGTGTAGCACGCCAGGCTGTGGCGCTAGCCGTGGGCATTGGCAGTCAGATGCGCTCATGGGCCGCTGGCACGTTCCTCCGTACACCTGAAGAGGAGATGCGCTTGATTGCGGTGAGCGAAGCGTCGTTCGGCGGCGAGTGATACTGGAGGCGTGCGTGTAGGTAGAAGGGGGCGGGTAGGCAGACCGCAGCACTGCGCTCGCCACTGGACGTGGCTAATCAGCGGCGGGAGAATTGTCGCTGAACATTGGAGCCCAGTTCTGCGCGTCTTCTCTCCCGTTGGTTGCCAGCCCAAACTTGACTAGATACTGGTTAGACACTATAATGTAATAAGACTCACACGAGGGATGGTGAATCGTGCCGAGACAGGTGTGTATCATCACGGTTTTGCTCCTGGTGCTGTCGTTGCTCGTTACTCCGCTGCCGCTGACCGGCCAGCAGCACGCTGGCGTGAGTGGGCCGGCAGCGAACTCTGATGCAGCGAAGGTAGGGATGCAGGCAGCGTTGGGGCAGCTCCCCCTGTACTTCATCGAGAACCGCGGGCAGGTTGATGCCCATGTCGCCTACTATGTCCAGGGGCGGGACAAGAGCGTATACTTCACCTCCCAGGGCGTCACGTTTCTCCTTGCTGCCCTGGACGCCTCACAGGCTGCCCATCAGTCGCCTGAGGGTGTGGCAGCCTCGGAGCCAGGGCGAGAGCCAGCAGAGGGGCCGTGGTCCTTCGGCTCCGCTTTGAGAAGCATCCCTGTAGGGCAGGACGCTTCGCAGGGCTGGGCACTCAAGCTGGATTTTGTGGGTGCCAACCCGAACGTGCAGCCCATCGGGGAGGACCTGACCACTGCTGTGATCAGCTATTTCAAGGGGCCACAGGAGCAGTGGAAGACCGGTCTGAAGACCTACGCCACCGTGGTCTACCCCGACCTTTGGCCGGGCATTGACCTGGTGTACTCCGGCACGTTGAACCGGCTGAAGTACCGCTTTGTGATCAAGCCGGGGGCTGATCCGGCTAGCATCCGGTTGGCCTACCGCGGCGCTACGGGGGTCAGGATCAATGAGGCAGGTCAGTTGGAAGTGTGCACCCCTATGGGCGACTTGCACGATGACAAGCCGTATGCCTACCAGGAAGCCGAAGGTGGCCGGCAGATGCAAGTGGACGTGGCCTATACTCTGAAAGACGGCGGAACTGCGAATGCGTCCCGTCATCTGTTGGATGCCAGTCCCCGAAGCGAAGCGGAGCGTTCGTCCTCCCGCCAGGGATCTTCGGCCCTGCGGGACGAACGGCGCGGAGCGAAGCGGAGGCGGGAGTCGGGCGGGATTGCGGAGGCCTACGTCTACGGCTTCCGCGTGGGGGACTATGATGCAAGCAAACCTCTGGTGCTCGACCCTGCTGTGCTCCTCTATTGTGGCTACATCGGTGGCGGCGCCAATGACTATGGCCAAGGCATCGCCGTGGACGGCAGCGGAAACGCCTACGTCACTGGACACACCTACAGCACCCCGGCCAGCTTCCCTGCGATCGGCGGGCCGTTCCTGACCTACAGCGGTGCACAGGACGCGTTTGTTGCCAAGGTCAACCCGAGCGGCTCGGCGCTGGTCTACTGCGGCTACATTGGTGGCAGCGGCGACGACCTTGGCTGGAGCATTGCGGTGGATGGCAGCGGCTGCGCATACGTTGCTGGCAAAACGAGTTCCACCGAGGCCACGTTCCCTGAGGTCGTCGGGCCATATCTGACCTACGACGACAGCGTTGGCCCAGGCGACGCCTTCGTAGCCAAAGTGAGCTCGGATGGCACTACGCTCGTCTACTGTGGCTACATTGGTGGCCAAGACACAGACCAGGCCCTCGGCATCGCCGTAGACGGTTCTGGGAACGCCTACGTCACTGGCGAGACTCTGTCTACCGAGGGCACCTTCCCTGTGCTCATTGGGCCAGGCCTCACGCACAGCGGCCACGCGGACGCCTTCGCAGCCAAGGTGAGCGCGGATGGCACGGCGCTCGTCTACTGCGGCTACATTGGGGGCATCAACAATGACTCTGGTGCAGGCATAGATGTCGACGGGGCCGGGAATGCCTACATTGCCGGCTACACCCAGTCCGACGAGGCCACGTTCCCCGTAGCTGTCGGGCCGGACGTTATCTACAATGGCGGCTCATACGATGTATTCGTAGCCAAGGTGAGCACGGATGGTGCGACACTTGCCTACTGTGGCTTCATTGGTGGCGGTAGTAGCGAACAGGGCCTCGGCATCGCCGTGGATGGTAGTGCGAACGCTTACGTAACTGGCTACACCGATTCCGATCAGGGCACGTTCCCCGTTGCCGACGGTCCGGACACCACCTACAACGGTGCATCCGATGCCTTTGTTGCCAAGGTCAACTCAGTGGGCACGGCACTCACCTACTGCGGCTACGTCGGCGGCAGCGGCAACGAAGAGGGCACGGGCATTGCCGTGGACGGTAGTGGGAATGCTTACGTGACCGGTTACACCACGTCTGACGAGGCCTCCTTTCCGGTGTTTGAGGGGCCGGACCCTAGTTACAACGGTGGCGCGAACGATGCCTTTGCTGCCAAGGTGAACTCGGGCGGAACGGGGCTCGTGTACTGCGGCTACATCGGTGGCTCCAGCAGCGAGAAGGGCCGCGGCATCGCCGTAGATGGCACAGGGAATGCCTACGTCACTGGCGAGACTGAGTCCGCCCAGCCCGGCTTCCCTGTGATCGTGGGGCCAGACCTCGCCTACAACCTGCTCTGGGATGCCTTTGTCGCCGAGGTTGCCGAAGTAGAGCCTACGCCGACAAACACACCGACGCCCACGCCAACGGACACGCTGACGCCCACGCCGACAGACACACTGACGCCCACGCCAACGGACACACTGACGCCCACGCCAACGGACACGCTGACACCCACGCCGACGGACACGCTGACGCCCACGCCAACCGACACGCTGACGCCCACGCCAACGGACACGCTGACGCCCACGCCGACGGACACGG
>CAYZGO010000012.1:0-8105 GCA_964478075.1 uncultured Anaerolineales bacterium
AATCTACCATGAGGCAACGATTCCCGCAAAGTTAGATTTATCGTGAGGCAATTCGTAGAGTTGCCAGGAACAGGCTTATGAGCCATAATATGTGCTTGCGTGGAACCAGACTACGATGGGCTCAAATGAACTACTAGTATGCACGAACTGTCCATTACACAAGACATCCTTGACATTGTAATTGAACACGCGGAACGTGCCAGAGCACAGCGGGTCACTGCTATTAACCTGGTAGTGGGAGAGCTGACCGGCTTTGTGGATGACTCCATCCAGTTCTACTTCGATATGCTCAGCCCGGATACGCTCGCGGAAGGAGCGCAACTCGTTATCCAGCGCATACCGCCACGAGTGCGCTGCCGAGCCTGTGGTCAAGAGTTCGAGCCCAGAGATCTTAATTGGGCCTGCCCACAGTGCCTGACCATCGGTGGCGACATTCTGAGCGGGCAGGAATTCCGGGTGGAAAGCATAAAAGTCGAATAGTGACGAAGGAGTAAACCAACTATGGAGATTCCCGTGGTGCAGGGCATCCTCAATGCCAATGATCAAATCGCCCTGCAGAACAGGCAACTGTTTGACGAGCACGGTATTTGTGTCATCAACATCATGGCCTCGCCTGGTGGCGGCAAGACGAGCCTCATCCTGCGCACTATTGATGCACTGCGTGACCGCCTGCGCATCGGCGTCATTGAGGGCGATATTGCCTCCAATGTTGACGCTGACCGCGTGGCTGCAAAAGCGGTGCCTGTGGTGCAGATCAATACCGGCGGACAGTGTCACCTCGACGCGCCGATGATCGGTCGCTCGCTGACACAGTTGCCACTCCCTGATCTCGACCTGATCATGATCGAGAACGTCGGCAATCTGATCTGCCCTGTAGGGTTCAAGCTGGGCGAGGATCTGAATGTGATGATCGCCAGCGTACCCGAAGGGGACGACAAGCCATACAAGTACCCAGGCATCTTTGTCGCTGTAGACGCTGTCATTATCAGCAAGGTTGACCTGTTGCCTTATCTCCGCTTCGATGTGGCAGCGTTTCGCAAGCTGATCATAGGCATGAATCCTAATGTGAGTGTTTTCGAAGTGTCTTGTGAGACCGGCCAGGGCGTACAGGACTGGGCAGAATGGGTGGCAAAGCAAAGGGAAACAAAACGGAGGAAGTGCTGATTGCATAACGGCAGCTCGTATGATGATACATCACATCTGACAAGGAGGCCTGAATGATCACAGCCGAGACATTGAAAACAAGCCAGATGTTCTCCGAATTGGAGGATGAAGACTTGCACAAGATTCTCCCGCTGTGCCACGAGGAACAGTACGCTAAAGGGTCGCTCATATTCTGCAAAGGGGACGAAGCCAAGACTGTCTATGTCTTGAAGGATGGCAAGGTCAGACTACGGTACGAGATTTGTCCCCAGCCGGACGCCTGCCAGGATACCGCAATTCTGCTGGACAAACCCGGGGATGTGCTATGTTGGTCAGCGTTGGTTAAGCCGCGCCGCCTCACTGCCCACGCTCACTGTATCAGTGACGTCCAAGTCATCGCTATTGATGGCACAGGCATGAACGAACTAATGGAACAGGACAACTACATCGGCTTTGCGGTGATGAAGGAACTCGCGGGATTGATTAGCCAGCGGCTCAAGGAAGCCAAGGGGTTAGAGCTAGGACGTACCATGGGGGCGCTTTAGAGACCTGGTATGAGGGAAGTCTGTTCGATAACGGACAGCCTCTCGTTTGACCCGCTGCAATCGAGCGTTACCCAGCTTTGGGCAAAGCAACACTGAATTTGCTGCCCTTCCCTTTCTCCGAGTCCACCCAGATCCTTCCACCATATGATTCCACGATGCGTTTGACGATGGAGAGGCCCAGGCCTGTGCCTTGTCGCTCCATCGCTTTTGCTTCCTCTGTGCGGTAGAACTCTTCGAAGAGATGCGCTTTTTGCTCGGGCGTCATGCCAATGCCCGTGTCACGCACAACGCCTACCACATACTTGGGATTCTGTGACAAGCTGACGACGACAATGCCGCCAGGTTCGGTGTACTTGATGGCATTGCTAATCAAATTGGTCCACAGTCGTTTCACGTGCTCTGGGTTAGCCCGCACTGGCGGCACATCGGGTTCTATCTGCACACTGAACAGAAGGTCCTTGTCCTCAGCCCGGGTCTGCATCAAATCCGCAACTCCGCGCAGCACACACGCTACATCTACCAGTTCAACCGCCTCCTCATCCTTTCTCTCTTGCAAGCGAGCCAGATCAAGCAGGTCACTGATCAGCGCCAGTTGCTCCAGTGCACGTCGCTCAGCCTTGGTGATAATCTCCTTTTGCTTCTCGGGCGGGACATAGCCTTCCAGGATCAGCTTCAGATAGCTCTGGATGGCCGCCACTGGTGCACGCAGTTCATGGGTCACCAGACGAATGAACTGAGCACGAGCTTTGTCCAGCTCCTGCAGCCTGGCGTTCAGCCTTGCCAGTTCTCCTGCCCTCAGCTCACAGGACTGGTTGGATTCGAACAACTCCTCCTCTCGGCTCCGCAACTCTTGGACAATAGCAGAAACAAGATAAGTGCAGAGGAACAATGTGATTGTCAAGACAAACAGCACTGCCGCTACGTAGATGCCCCGCTGATAGCGTTGTGGGGACACAAACCCCTCAAGATGTACGTGGGGAATCACCTGCCAGTACTCTGCAGCTATCAGGGCGGAAAACAACGTAGAGGCAAGGCCAGCATACAAGAAACTGAACAGGCGCGGCAAGAGGATGCTGGCTGCTGTGACGTAGAAAATGTAGAATAAGAAGAATGGATGCTCAATCCCGCCGGTGAAATGGAGCAGCACAGTAAGGGCAACCAGATCCAGCACAATCTGTACGTGGGCAAACACCACATAGCGGCGCTCCCGGTCCTCAGCTTGGACAGCCTTCAAGTGCCGGGCATACAGGAAAAAGAGCCCATTGTAGACACCCATGCTGGCCGCTATCACTGCCGGAATCGGCATCGGTAGTGAGCCAGGGAAGAGAGAATCAGCTATGGAGATAACTGCTAGCATGACTATGACAAAGACCCAGCGCCATTGGACAAGCTGGTCAATGTCCTCTCTCAACCGGGAATACGACGGAACGACCAATTGCTCGCTCAACGCTCCTCCCCATCTGTAGGTCAAAGATCCAGAGCCGGCGAAAAGCTGTTCCAGCCTCGGGTCAAGGAAGTTCGAAGTGCTCTCTCAAGGCCACCACAACGTCGTCAACGCGATTTCCATCAATGAGACACGATACTGTAGAGATTGAAGTGCTGATAGCCATGATATTGGTCTCCGCCGAAGCCATGGCCCCAAACACCTTTGCTGCGATGGCCGGGCGCTCTCGGAAATCCGGCCCAAATACGGAGATCACTGCCACATCGCGCTGACTGACGATAGCCTGTGCTTTCACCTTGGTCTTCACTGGCTTGAGCGCAGTAAGAGCCGCATCAAGCTCGTCTTCGGACACGCACAGAATAACGTGGCTGTGATCCGTCAGATCGATGCACTGCACAATGAATTCCACGTTGATGCCCTTGTCACCGAGTGCACGTAGCACGGCGGAAGCCAGACCAGGCTGGTCAGGGGCTGACATGACGCCAATCTTGGCCAAGCGCTCGTTGCGGATTATGCCTCCCGCCTTGACTTTCGGAACCTTCACCACACACCTCCTAAGAATTGCTAGTTACAACCATGCCCGCTGGTGCCGAAACGCTATGGATTCAACTCGGGGCCGCACCACAGGTCGTTGTCAAATGAGATTCTCAACCCATCAGGATCAAGTGGTCAAAGTCTTGATGCACCGCATACGAGCTCATACTGCTTTGGGAGCATTCCAGTGCCCCAGACCACAGCCATACATGATAGCTGCAACGCACCCACTTGACAAATGCCAGACTCAGTGATCCACCAATTCCGAGATACGCTCTAGTAAGACATCAGGTGGCACCGGCTTGGAAAGAAAGCCATCAATGTGGATGTACTCGTCCGTTGGGAACAGCGCCGCATAGTCAGTGTTGGCGATAGAGGTTACCATCAGGATGGGAATCCTCTTGTGCTCTGGGCTCTGCTGCATCTGCTGGCTCATATGCAGGCCATCGAGCACGGAAGACATGATCACATCCAGGATCACCAAATCAGGTGCTTCCGATTTCACCTTGACCAGGCCTTCGTCTCCACTGACAGCACTAACAACCTGGTAGCCGTGCGGCTCCAGAGTCAGGCGCATAGCGTCGACAAAATCGGGGTCGTCATCCACAACCAGTATCTTGGCCACAGATTCCTCCTCCAAACAAAGCGGTTTGCTGCTACGCTGTCCCGCCAGACTAAGGGCGGGACGCCGCCACTGCGCAGCGCTTGTTCTTGATATGATATTCGTACTCATCCCTAAAGAGCTTGATGCCGCTCAAAACAGGGTTCGCCGCCGCATCGCCCATAGGGCAGAAAGTCAACCCTTGTATACCTCGGGCGATCTCCTCCAGGCGTTCCACGTCTCCAGGCTTACCTTCACCGTGCTCCAGGCGTTCCAGGATATCCAGCATGCGCTGAGTACCTGTCCTGCAAGGCGTACAAAGCCCGCAAGACTCGTGCGCGAAGAAGCGCATCAGACGCCGCGCTGCATCCACCATGCATGTGTCCTCGTTCATGACCATCACTGCCCCGGTCCCGAGCATGGTCCCTGCCGCCTCCAGCGACTCGAAATCCATAGTGGTATCCAGTTGCTCCGCTGTGAGCATGGGTGTGGAAGCGCCGCCGGGAATAACTGCCTTCAACTGCTTGTCGAAAGCCATCCCGCCAGCATGCTCATAAATGAGCTCTCGCAGAGAGACGCCAAGCGGCAACTCGAATATGCCACGGTTCTTCACGTGTCCACTGATGCAGAAGATCTTTGGCCCAGTGCTCTTGGGGGTGCCTATGCTCTTGTACCACTTGGCCCCGCGATTTATTATATGGGGGATGTTGGCCAGTGTCTCCACGTTGTGCACGAGAGTCGGTTTGCCCCACAGGCCCACGCTGGCTGGATAGGGTGGCTTCATTCTTGGCTCACCCCGCTTGCCTTCCAGTGATTCAATCAGGGCAGTCTCTTCGCCGCAGATGTAAGCGCCAGCTCCTCGGTGCACAGACAAGTCCAAGGAAAAACCGCTATCCAAGATATTCTTGCCCAGAAACCCCTTGGCGTAGGCGTCATCAATGGCCTTAATCCAACGTTTTACACCAAGGAAGAACTCGCCGCGGATATAGACGAAAGCACGGTGGGCACCGACTGCATAGCTGGCGATGATTGTGCCTTCAATGATCTGATGGGGGTCCTTCTCCACGAGCTCGCGGTCCTTGAATGTGCCCGGTTCTCCTTCATCAGTGTTTACACAGACGTACTTCTCAACGTCTGCATCCTTGGGCAAAAAGCTCCACTTCCTGCCAGCCGGGAAGCCTGCTCCACCACGGCCACGCAGCCCCGAAGCCGTGACAGTCTTGATCACCTTCTCCGGTGGGTACTCGCGCAGCACTTTCGGCAAAGCCTGATAACCACCATTGGCCATATATACGTTAATCGTCTCCGATCGCGGGAGGCTAAAATTGCGTGTCAAGACCTTCTCAAACATGGTACCCCCTCAACGTCTCCAACAACTCGTCAACTTTCTCTGCGGTCATGTTCTCGTACAGGGCGTCGTTCACGCGCATGGCAGGAGACGTGCCACAGGAGGCCAGACACTGTACTGTTTGCAGCGTGAACAGACCATCTTCAGTCGTCTGCCCGACTTTGATACGGAGTTTCTTGCACAGGTAGTCAACCAGGCGGTCGGCCCCGCCCACCAAATGGCAGGATAGCCCCTCACAAACCTGAAGCACGTAGCGGCCTGTGGCCTTTGTGCGGTAGAGGGTATAGAAGCTGGCCATAGAGTATACATCAGTGACAGGAAGCCCCAGCCGTTTGGCCACTCGCTCGATGGCATCCTTGGTCAAGTAGCCATACTGCTCCTGGGCAATGTAGAGCGCCGTCAGCAGCATAGAGCGCTTGGCCGGATCGGCCAGTTTGACGTCTGGTTGCATCATCCCTCCTTATTCATCTTGCTATCGTTGTGGCAAATCAGTCGCGCGACTTGCTGCAACAAGTCCGCCGGGTCAACGGGCTTGGTCATGAACGTATCAACGGCTAGATATTCGTCGGTTGGGAACAGCCCTGCTTCTTGCCTGCTCACAATAGCAGAGATCATGATCACGGGCACGTCCCTGAGTTCTGGATCATCGCGCATTTGGCGCGCGACGTTGAGGCCGTCCAACACGTAAGACATCATCACGTCCAGGAGCACGATGTCTGGCTTATCCTCATGCATCATGTTGAGAGCCAGGTCAGTAGTTGCGGCGGTGCGCACGTGGTAGCCCTGCGATTCAAGCACGATGCGCGTGTACTCCAGAAAATCCGGGTCATCATCTACTATCAGTATCTTGCCTGCAGAGGACATTGTGTTGGCTCCTCAGGCTACTTTTTGATAAACTGCGCAACCTTCTGAAGCAAATCGTCAGGTTGCACTGGCTTCGAGATCCACGCATCAATGGAAAGGTATTCATCTGTTGGAAACAATCCTGCAGATGGGCTGTCCGTGATGGACGAAACCATTATGATTGGCACCTTCTTGAGCACAGGATCATCACTCATGACGCGACTCAAGTCGAGCCCATCCAACACGTGGGACATCATTATGTCCAGCAGAACCAGGTCTGGAGGGTCTTCACGCATCGTGTTGAGCGCCTGATCGCCATTGGCGGCTGTACTTACTTCATACTCATTTGCCTCCAGAATCATCCTCGTGATCTCCACGAAATCTGGATCGTCGTCAACTACCAAAACCTTCGCCATCCCCACCTCCTTACAACTATGGTATCAAAAACCACGCCTTGCCGCTATTTCAACAGCCGTTTGACCTCGGCCAGCAACTGGTCCGGGCTAACTGGCTTGGATAAAAAGCTCTCCACGGGTACATATTGATCGGTAGGGAACATGGCCGCATAGTCCGAGCTGGTAATGGAGGAAATCATCAATATCGGCGTTCTCTCGAGTCCCCGTTCAGCTTGCATCCGCATACTGGCATCAAGCCCATCGAGAATGCCGCTCATCATCACATCGAGAATCACGAGGTCTGGTCGCTCCTGGCGCATGGCACGCAATCCCTGTTCGCCGTTAGCGGCGGAGATGACCTGGTAGCCAGCAGCTTCCAGCACAATGCGGTTGGCTTCGACAAAATCAGGGTCATCATCAACGATCAGGATTAGGGGAGGGCCTTCGCGGGGCAGCATCCAATCGCAACTGTGCTTGATAGTCTTCAAGACGTGCGAAGTGGTCGTCGCACGGATTCCCTGTATCCTCGCCAGGCGATTGGTCAAAAACTCCAGCAAATCGTCGTCGGACGGGAAAACCGCTTCAATGATAATATCAGACCCGCCGGTAGCATACCTGACAGTGCGCACCTCTTTCATTGCGGCCAGCTTTTCACCCACCTGGTCAACCTGCCGCAGGTCCACCTCGAGCATAATGATCGTCTCGAGGTCCAGGCCCACTTTGCCCAGCGACGGTACGCCTACAATGCGGATCACACCCTCGTTGAGCAAGCGTTCAATCCGCTTGCGCACCGTGGCCTCCGCAACGCCAATGGCGCGCGCGATGTCCACATTCGACATGCGGCCATTCAGTTGCAGCAAGGAAATGATGCGACGATCCGTAGCATCAATTGTGTAACCCAAGGCCAGCTCCTCGACGTTTTTCGTCAACCATTATAGCATATTTCGCGAATTTCGTCAAGTCTGGTCTCCAGCATTAGTGAATCCGTCCATGACACACCGAGTGGCCAATCGCTGCCTTTGTATCAGGGAAGGAAGCCTGCGCGCAGACACCTGCGCAGTCGCTCAAGTGCTTGGCCAGGCCCAGTCGCAACCGCAGAGGAGGAGATTTCAGGGAGCGGGCGCTGCCCGCCCAGGCGAGTGCCCGATTTTGACAACGGGGGCAACATCATATAGAATAGGGGTGCTCAACAAGGCTGGCCGAGGTAGCTCAGTTGGTAGAGCACTTGACTGAAAATCAAGGTGTCCCCAGT
>CAYZGO010000012.1:8115-99634 GCA_964478075.1 uncultured Anaerolineales bacterium
AGCATCTCCTTGCCAAGGAGAGGGTCGTGGGTTCGAATCCCATCTTCCGCTCCATTTCGTCTCATTTCCCGTTGTGCACAGTTTCAGGGCGACGTAGCCAAGTGGTTAAGGCAGGGGTCTGCAAAATCCCGATCGTCGGTTCAATTCCGACCGTCGCCTCCATGACATGGCTGATAGCATTCCCTGCTGTCAGCCCTCTGCATATGGGGCGGTGGCGAAACGGCAGACGCTGCGGACTTAAAATCCGCTGGAGCAGAACTCCATGAGGGTTCGATTCCCTCCCGCCCTACACATGGTCAGGCTCTCCCGCGATGGGAGGGCCTGATGGTGGAAGACGCCATCGACCCGCAATGGACCAGCCTGCCGGCCCGGTAGACCCACGGTATGGACTTAGACTGAGCTTCGGTCATCTGTCGGCGATGCCTATCACGCGAGGGCTCAGGTGGCAGTTATGCTACGCTACAGCGTGGCCCAAAGGGCTAGAAGTGCACCTATCTGAAAGCGATAGATGTTCGGTTCTCGGGATGTCCGAACCAATGTCCCAACTTCAATTTCAGGCATTGAAAAGCACTCTCAGTAGGGTATGATTCCACTGGAGTCTCTGTACCACGGAGGCGTGACAAGTGGAGAGATTCATCAATCGCACAAGAATCCGCACACTGCGCAAACAGAAAGGGTGGAGCCAAGGCGACTTGGCGCGAGAGAGTGGTATTGCGCGCGGTACGGTGTCCAAGATTGAGACTGGTTCAGATTCCAATCCCCGCATGAGCACTCTGGTATCTCTGGCTGCAGCCCTTGGTGTCCGAATTGACGATCTACTCTACCCCCCAAGATCCCCGACATTGGGCGCAATGGAGCGAGTTACGAAGCTGATGGTCGCAGGGCTCAACACACTAGTGCAGAACATGGACGAGGACCCTGGGTACAACTTCAAGCGTGGCTATGCAGCGAAGAACGCGTACTTCAACGAATGTGAGATGATCGGACGACCACTGTGGAAAAGGATTCCACTGTTTTCGCTGAGCAATGGTTCTGCGCTCGAGGTGGATTTCTTGGGTGTGGCAGAACTATACCACCAGACGTTGCTGAAGTGCATTCTCGACTATGAGGCGTATCGGAACAAGCAATTCAACAAAGGCATGGCGTATGGAAATCTCGGGGTTGCACAAATCGCGGGCGGCAAGATCGACCACGGTGTCTCCAGTTTCCTGGCTGCGGACCTTGAGGATCAGGATTTCACTAACCGCGACCCGCACAACATCCTCAATGGCGTGCTGTGGCAACAGTTCGAGGTTCCCCATATATTCGACTACATCCGTCGTGTGACGAAGCAGCCATGCACAGGTGTTGGCCTAGTCGTCGATCAGCCGTTTCTTGAGAGCTTTATGACCAGCCTGGATCTGCAAGACCGACTTCTGCTTGAGACGAGCACTTGGGCAGCCAATGACAACCTGCAACGTGCCAGAGCATTAAGCACAGTGCACGTCAGATCCCGCTTGCTGGCAGCACTGAGAAACATCTGTTGGCTCATCGAATCTCTTCTACGGAGAAGCCCAATGGGCGTTGCTTACCTGAAGTCGCAACAGAAGAGTCAAGCTACTCTTCATCCCCTGGTCAGCAACGCTGCTAGCACCGCTGGCATCCCATATCCATCATCCTACAGCTGCTGGCCAGGCAGCACCAAGGACTTCACCACATACGCCCAGGCTATCGTGGTGAGCACTGGCCCGTCTGAGGAGCGTGCACTTGCCTGCCTCGTGCTGACACGGAACTACACAACCCATCATTCTGACCCGATTCCGCCTAGCCACGACTGGCTCCCGCTGTACCAAGAGGTGCTCGGTTTGGTCTTGGCAGCCATATTCTACCTAAGGAGCATCAACGCCCTCTAGTCCGTAGCGAACTGGCATCTACCTCTCCAAGCTGTCACCACGAAAACGTACGCCATTCCACGCCCACGCACTCCTCAACCTGCTAACTGGGTGAAGCACTCCCGGTCGGATCGGTGAATCTCCTCTTGGATCAGATCGAACATGGAGAGAAGCATCTGTGTCCCCTCGGCCTCTCTGAGTGGCACCTCGATCACGCGCTAGTGCTGTGTCTTGCATTCGACCATTTATGATGAGAGTAGCACACTGTGAGCCGAGAATCAAGGGGCAATTCGGTATGGCCGTGGCCCAGCGGACTGAGGAATCCTCTGTTGCCAGCGGCCTTTACACGCCTATCAGCCGCCTAGGCGAGGCAAGCGTCGGAGCATCACCAAACTGACGCGGATGATGAGGAGGAAGAAGACCTTTCCGACAGGACCGACGATCAGTCCGAACTGTAGTCCCATTCCGTGAGACTATGGGACGCGCTATTCCCCATCAGCGGGTTTCACAAGGCGCTTATGGAGAACCTCGCATCAACACTGAACTCACAACCACGACGCGACATCGCAGTCCTCGGGTGCCTGTATCGCCCTAGCTCTGTCCTCAACTGCAGAGTCTTATCTGTTCCGCCTGGAGAGATGCTGTGCACGATCTGGCTCGAATAGGCATCGCAAATCGGTAAGAGACGCATCATGCTGTCCGGGGCGGCCCAACTGATCTAACAAGCAGCAGCGCCACCAGAGTGTCGCAACTGCCCTCTGCCGCCACTGGGTGACAGACGCGGGCCGCTTGAACGCTACATTCTTAGTCTGTGCAACGACTTGCGGTATAATGTGCCACAGACATCAAAGAGGCACCGTTGGCTCTGCAAGCAAGGCCGCTAGAGCTCGCTTCTGCCGTGCTGTGAGTGTGTCATTCTCAGACATCCTGTGCCTTCTTGAACCACATCATTTACTGCCGGCAGTAAGTGTTCAAGAGCGTACCCTGCGGCGGCGGATGGGAGCTCCTGGGCATGATGACTTCAGGGACCTTCCGTGCAGTGACCGATTCCGCATGGGCTTCTCCGGACGACCCCGCTCGAACCAACGAAACGGTGGGCAGAGTCCGTGTCCACAGCTGACCGGTCGCTCAAACTATTCTACCTGATTGAAACGATGTGTGTGGGCATTACACCCTGTCCCTAAGGGTCGCCCGTCGTGGTCGTAGGGACAACATTGACGTTGTCCAACTAGAAGGGGGACGCACACACCAGACGAAAGCCGTAGTCGAAGTAATTGGGACGCGGGTTGCGGCTGTAGCGGTAAGCGGCACGCGCAAAGTCATTGACGTTGATCCACGACCCGCCGCGCCGCGCGTGGACGCTAGTATCACTGAATTCATCATTCTTTCCCGTATGGTAGTCCGTTAAACACCACTCCCAGACGTTGCCGCTCATATCCAGCAGCCCATACGGTGAGGCTCCCTGCGGGTACATCCCTACCGCGCTGGTTTGGCGAACGTAATAGCTACCCACATTGTTAAAGGTTTCATCAATGTTGGCATACCCGCTGATGTAGTCATTGCCCCAAGGGTACTTCCGCCCATCCGTGCCTCGTGCCGCTTTTTCCCATTCTTGTTCGGTGGGCAGTCGTACTGCCCAAGTGAAGGGTTTCATGGGGTCGTAATCCTGTGGGGATGGGATTAATCCCGTCCGTTGTTCATTGGCGGACACCATTAAAGGTGCCCCTACAGACCGTAATTTGTGCGACAACCAGCGGCAGAAAGCTACAGCCTGATACCAGTTGACCGTATCCCGGGGATGGTTAGCGTATTTGAAACGCTGTTCAAGTGTTTCCCTGTGTTCTTGCGCCAGTCCTTTCCACCAGCGATCATCCCGTATTCCGTCATCAGCATCAATAAACACTTGGAACTGAGCGTACGTGATGGCGTAACGCGCGATGTAGTAGGTCGGCAGGTCGAATTCCTGTGCTTCCGCGCTTTGGTAGGCTTGCGGATCACCGCCATATTGGAATTTCCCCGCTGGAATGTCTACCCAGTCAATATCCGGCAAGCCGTCAGGTCTCACTCCAACACCTTTGCGCGTGTCGCCGCGCTCTGCCAGTCGGCGTCCCCATTCGGCACGTGCCAGCGGGGTGATGCGGGGCAGTTTCTCCCGCCATTCGTCAACCTCTGCCCCCTCCTTGTACACAGGAAGGGGAGAAATCTGGGGATCAAACAGCATTTTCAGGGCATCGTCCGCGCAAGTCGCTCGGCTTTCGGTGGCGCAGCGATACGCCAGCGTCGGTTGCACAGGGGTCAGCCATTCCACGATTTTCGTGGCGTCGCTTTCCATGCCCGCCAGCAGCAGGAGCACCTCCTCCCATCCGGTTGGCTCCCACCAGCGTTCAGAGGGGAGATACTCGGTCGCCGGAACGCCGCGCCCGATTTCCTCTCGCATTTGGCAGGCAGCGCAATATTCCTGTAGAAGTTCGTGAACGAAGCGTACCGTCTTACCACGTTCGATGATGCTGGCACTGGCTGCCAAGTAAAGGATTTGGTCAGCATTTGCCCTCACCCCCGATCCCTCTCCTAGAGGTAGTGGGGAGCCTGCCAGATGTTCTTCGATGACCTGCCGTGCCCAACTTGCTTCCACGCTGGTTCCTGTGCGTTCTGCCCGCATCCGATATGCCAAGGCAGCTAATGCTTTGCGTTGGATGTCTTCGCTGATCCAAGGGGGACGGGTCTTGGCGGCGGGCTGTCCGCGCTTTTCAAGCAATTGATGAACGAATCGCTGAAACAGCTGCCCTCGGTTAGCAGGTGGTTTTCCATCCTGAATAAAGGTATTGACCGTCAGGAACAATAAGAACGGGTTGCTGACTACACCCAACATTCCGGGCAGTTTGCCTTCTTCCCGTAATGCCTGGCGCACGGCAATCAAGTGGCGGCGTTCGGGATTCCAGTCAAAACCGGGCAGTTCATCGTCATCAAACCAGAAGAAGCCAAAGGTCCTTTCTCCTTTTTCTCGTTGGAGCCATTCCCAACTGGCGCGGGTTTCCGTCCCGCTGAGTTCCCAGAAAAGACGTTCACGGTCTTCGTCTTCCACGTAACTGCCAATAAACAGATGAATGCGGTTCACATCAAAGGGACTGACATCGATACGTTGTAAGGGCAGCCTCAGGTTTATGTAATCCAGGCGGCGGCAGGTGACAATGAGCTTGACTTCGGGGTAATGAGCGATCCAACCTTGAACTGCTGGGATACGTTCGGGCGGGGTTTCGTTTAGCCCGTCTAGTAGCAGGAAGACCCGCCCAGGAAGATAGTCCCGCAGGCTTAACCCACCAAAAGCAGTTTCGAGAAATACACTGAAATCGTCCCCATTGTATTCCCCGAGACTGGCAAACAACGGCAGTGGTGCGCCTTCGTTTTCGATGGCTTCGGCAGCAAGTTCATATGCCAGTCGTTGGAGGGTGGTCGTTTTGCCCGCGCCTGGGTCACCTATTAAGGCAGCCCGTCCATATCTGCGGATGCCCTCGCGCAGCTCAGCAAAGTCTTCAACCTTCACAACCTTACTACGGTCATCTTCGGGTTCGTAGCTGATGTCTCTGTAGAGGTCGTGCTGCATTTCCAGGTAACGCAGTGCCGCCACCTTGACCTTCACCACCTGTTCTTCGCGTAAGGCGGTGGCTGCCGGATCGGTATACAGATCGCGCCAGTGGTCGTATCGCTGCCCGATGCCTTGAAGGTATTTCAGTTCCATTTGACGTCGGGTTTCCGGCGTAATCTCCCATATACCAGGGTCTTGCATCGGTATTGGTCCGCTCTTCAAAAGCGCGATCGCGTACGCCGCTGCGACATCGCAGGCATAACCACGCCACATTTCGATTTCTGGCGTACCCTTGCCCTCGTCGGCCAAGTCTGATACACCTCGCACCATAATGAAGCCAGGTGGTTCTGCCGCCTGAAATGCCGCCGTCGCCACGCCCGCCGCCTCCATCTCAACGCCAATCAGAGTCGGCCAAGCCTTTCGATATTTGTTCAAAGTTGCCTTGTGCGCCACAACCTTGTCGCCAGAGGCAATCGGGCCAATGAGGCGCTTCGGCTGGCCCCCCACCGGCCGACTTGCGCTGACCAGTGACCACCAGTCTTCGTCGCGCAAGTTCTGGCTGGCGGCGAGCAAACGCGGGTCAGCTTGATACACCTGCCAGTGGACCTGTGACCCACTGGGCGTCAACTTCTGTACTTCATAGTCCACGATCTGCTGGGAGACGAGCACATCCCCGAGCGCAACTCCCTTTGCCGCCACGCCACCTGCGATCCCGACCATCATCACGTAGCGCGGCTGCCACCGCTGGATGGCGTCCGAAGTGGCCGTCGCTGCCTGCACACGCCCCATGCCGAGCAATGGCATGACGGCGAGATGATACTCGCCGGCCTGCCCCTCAGGCATTACGGCGGATACCTGTGCGGCATAGTAAACACACACATCCCGCGCGGACGGGTTGAGGCGCTGGGGGCTGGACAGTTTGCCTAGCACTGCGTCACGTTCTTCTTCGAGCGCGGTAACGATTAGGAAGTCAATTTCCCCCATAGTGCATCCTTCAAGGTTTGCCCACTCTCGCCGCGGAGCGGCCATCTGATTGGCGCAGGGCTCGATCCAGAAACTGACTGAATCGGAACCAGAAGAGCCGAAAGTACGTCAGCCGCCGAACTCATACTTCTACAGAACCTTTATACATAAACAGACCCAATGGGTGATTATGAGGAAAAGTTCTACAGAAGCACCCAAAGCTTGCATATTCAAGAACTCTTCTGTATAATATCCGCCGCTGGGGTTCTTTGCAGAACTATTCACTATTGTACCACAGTTCCGCTCGTTGAGCAAATCCAGATTCTCGGAGATTCGTAATGACACCACGACCCAAAAAGCTGCTCGACCAAGTGCGCGATGCAATACGGGTCAAGCACTATGCTTACAGCACCGAGAAAACTTACGTCTATTGGGCCAAGCGCTTCGTTCTCTATCACAACAAGCGGCATCCGCTGGAGATGGGTGAGAAGCAAATCAGCGAGTTTCTCACCTACCTGGCAGCAGAGGAACACGTGGCGGCTTCGACGCAAAACCAGGCCCTCAGTGCCCTGCTGTTCCTATACCGGGAGGTATTGCGCAAGGATCTAGATCTGCCCCTCGAATTGGTGTGGGCCAAAAGACCCAAACGGTTGCCTACGGTCCTGACCAAAGAAGAAGTCCAGCAAGTGATTGCCCAACTCACTGGCGTCCACCGTCTGATTGTACAACTTCTGTATGGCAGTGGTTTGCGTCTGATGGAATGCATGAGGCTGCGGGTCAAGGACCTCGACTTTGGCCAGCGCCAGATTCTGGTGCGAGATGCCAAGGGGGGAAAGGACCGGGTGACTATCTTGCCCAACAGCCTGATCAAGCCGTTGCGCGTCCAGCTGGCCACGGCAAAGCAGTTGCACGAGCAGGACTTGGTCGACGGGTGCGGGGCTGTCTACTTGCCCTATGCTCTGGAACGAAAGTATCCACATGCGAACAAAGAATGGATTTGGCAGTACGTTTTCCCTGCTACGCAACGATCACAAGACCCGCGCAGTGACGTGATTCGTCGCCATCACCTCCACGAGAACACCGTGCAGAAAGCTGTCAAGAAGGCTGCCAAGAAGGCCGGCATCGCCAAACGGGTTACACCCCACACCTTCCGCCACTCTTTCGCCACCCACCTACTGGAGAATCACTACGACATCCGCACTGTGCAGGAACTGCTCGGGCACAAGGATGTGAAAACCACGATGATCTATACCCATGTCCTGAAGCGAGGAGGCCTGGCGGTGCGCAGTCCGTTGGATTGAGCGACGATGGTGATTCAACACTTGAGGTCTGGCCCTCGCCCTCCCTCTGCCTTCCCGGACGGCGCAAGCGTCCCTCCCGCGCTCGGGCAATGCCTCATTGAGCGAAGAGGCCCATTGTGCGTACTCGCTTGCCGCAAGATCCTGATCCTCGAAGCGCATAAAGTCCTCAAGCGCGGGGATGCAAGGCCTCTGTGGCTGCGGGTAGACCGGTGGTGCCGCTAGGGTCCGTAGTAGGTTTCAGCATGTGTTCCTCTACTGGCAAGCGTTGTGGATCGGCGAGCATGGCAGGGCGGCCTAACTATACTTGTGCCATATGGCAGGTACCCTTATCATAGGAGTAGGATCGCTACTCAGAAAGGAGACCAGCCCAATGATCCGACAACCAGAACGCGAGCAACTCAATCGCTTGATAGTCAAAACTCTTGACCATATCTTCATCGCCCGCGCCCGAGAAGGGTCAGGCTGTTCCCTCTGTGAAGTGCAGGCGCTGACCGAATTGGTTAAGGAAGTCTACTTCCCCTGGCTCTCTCAACCGGAAGCCCTCCAGGCCGGTCAGTTGGCTATGACTGCGGATTCGGCAGTTGAGCCAGGTCACAAACCTCTATCGCAGTCCAAGATGGTACCGGTTGTCCTGACCCTTCACGTTGGTAAGGAAGATCACCGGTACCGTCTTGCGCGTGGCTCCGACGGCGTAGCCGCCTTGCGTCAGCGCCAGATGAAGCGCATGGCCCACGAAGCTCTCGACCAGGGCGCCCTGCTGACCACTGAGGACTTTGCCTTTCGCATCTTCAACTGCGGCCTGCGTACCATCAGCCGAGACCTGTTTCCCGTTTGGGTGCTGTGCGCCTCACGGACAGAGCGGCCACGGTTTGACCTCTCCGGCGGATCGTGCTAATCTACGAGTGAAACAAGCACCAAGCTTCAGAGATACCCTGATACGTGTCCGTTCGTGAGGAGTGCGGACTCGAAGTCCTGAGGACATTGCGGTGGAAAGGAGGCTCCTCCAACTCCAGGAGACTCGAAGAGATCAAGAAGCAGAACAGAGAGATGGCATACTACATATAGTAGTCTTAGGCGGATCATCATACGACCTATTGTGGTAAGCCCTTCAGCGAGTCGTGATGACTTGGAATCCGCTGCAGCAAAACTCCATGAGGGTTCGATTCCCTCCCGCCCTACTCAGACGCGTAGTAGCTTGAGTTCACGCTGAATCGATACCATGTTTCCCGACACAAGGTTCTCTTGATGTGGAAGAGCCTTGCCTCTTCCGAGAGGGGAACCTGCTGCCAGTGCCAGATCCGGGCCATCTACATCACCCAGCTTTGGGACCGTGATGTAAGCCTCCGATGCAAGGCCCGATCCTATGACAAGCTGAACCCTGACCAGCAGTGCCCCACGTCCTCTTGCCGCAAGCTTTTGCTAAAGATGTGGAAGAAGCGCACATCCTTGCCTTCCACCACGAGCTTGGGGTGCAGATTCCAGCCGATCCTGGCCACCGGGAAGAGGACAACGGGCCCGCTTTGCATCAGCACGTCGCTGGCGTCCGAGAAGAGGCGGCGCACAAAGCGGCTGGATTCGCGGTCCTGCATCCTCAGCAGCAGGCGATCCAGTCCCTCCACCTTCACCTGTCGCGGGGGCGCTTGGCCGCGGCGCAGCAGCCGCAGGAAGGCGATGATGCTCATCGTCTCTTCGATGTCCTCGATCTTGACGCGCAGTTGGCTGCGCTCGACAAAGTTGTATCCTGGACGCAGGCTCTTCTTCTCCATGCGCTCCGTCCTCCTAGAGAAGGCGTTCTGTAGCTGGCGCCAGCGAGCTGCGCGCCAGTTCAGCCAGGTTGCGCCAGACGCGGTCGCCGCTCTTGCGGTACAGGTGCTCCAGCACCGCCAGCAGTTCTTCCCTTGTCCAGCGCCCCAGGAACCACTGCACCGGCTGTCCGGACTTGTAGGTGGCGTACAGGTGATGCGCGACGTCAATCAGCGGCAGCGCCCCGCGGCGTTCCAGCTCCCTTTCGATGAATTCCACCCGCTCGCTCGGCGTGGCCACCTTCATCTGCTTGCGCTTGGTGAGCAGGTATTGCCGTTTGGTAAAGACGTCCAGGCTGCCACCGCCGGTTACCAGCCGTTTGCGCAGCTCATCGGCGCTGACCGTCTTTTGCCCGGCGATGTACAGCAGGTAGAGCTTGGTGACCTCGTCCAGGCTGGCCGGCAGGAGCTTGAGCTCGTAGGACTTGATCAGCGAGTCCACCAGGCCGTCCAGGTCCTCCACGGCCTGGTCCACGTCCACTCGCTGCCCTTCTTTGAGCACGTTGGGCCAATGTTTGGAGTACAGTTCCAGGCAGCGGCCCATGGCGATGACGAACAGGTCGGCGTCCGAGATGGCCCGTCGCGAGGTTTTGAGCCGTTCTACCGACTCCTGCGCAGCGAAGTAGATCTCGTCCTTGAGCGCCTCCCAGCCTACCGGCTGTCCATCCCCTCCGCGCTTGCGGCAGACGAAGGGGATGTCGTAGGAGATGCCACCCTCCATGATGTGAGTGGATGTCTTCATCTCCGCATGGACGGGATAGACGCACGTCACGTAGAAACCTGCTTCGAGAATCGAGTTAAGCACGGCTTTCCAGGCCCAGGTTTGCGCGTGATGGAAAGTAAACACGAACAAGCCGTCATCTTTGAGCACCCGATTGCATTCGCGAAAGGCACGTGTCAAGCCGCGGAAGAAGAAATCCTCATCTTTGCCCTGGGCCTCGTTTTTCACTATCTCTCTGGCCTTGGGAACGAACGCTGGTTGGAAGACAGGATACTTGTCCTTAAGAGCCAGCCTAAGCCACACATAGAAGAAATCGGCCAGTTCAGCATACATCACGTTGTCGCAGTACGGAGGATCCGTGACCACGACGTCCACCGAACCGTCGGCGATGAAGGACAGGTCCTCAGCGGTCTGTGTCTTGAGCAGGGCGTTGCCGTCACTCTGAAGCAGTGCAAGGTCATCGACAAGCTCTGCGGCCACGACATCTCCCGTCCTTCTTTTCACCTTGCCGTCCCTCTCAAACGGCCTGGCGGCATATTGCTTTGCACGTCGAACCAAGCCAAAACGTCTTGCAAAGCTACCCTTGCCAAACTTCGTTCCCCACACATTGTTCTCCGCCGGGCAGGGGTTGGGCCAGAAAGCGTGGCGCGAGAACATCTCCTCAAGCTTCCGCCCGGTCAGATGGTATCTGGCGAGCATGTTGTTGCCGTCTAGGCAGTTGGAGAAGGCGACCAGCATGAGCTCCCGCAGGTTCTCGTCAGCGATCCACAAGATTTCCTCTAACAGCATCCCCAGGCACAAAAGCTGCCGTTCGTTGAACATCTGGTGCCAGTACTGGTAGCCGTGGTTGACTGGCCGCGGGTCGCTGCGGCCCTCGACCGGTATCTTCTGCCGGGGGTAAGGCAGTTCATGCTTCCGCCGTTCGAATTCGGCCTTCGCCTCGGCGAACAAGGCCAGGTCTTCCGCAGTGACCGGCTTGTAGCCCCGGCGGTCGTAGCCCTCGCGCTCGCAGGTGGGGCAGTAGTACTCGAGGGCGAACATCTCCGCCTCAGGCGGGCCCTCCTTGCGCCGCACGGCGTCCAGCACCCGCTCCCGCTGCCCGCAGGCCGGGCAGGTGTAGTAGCCCCGCTTGCTGTAGCCCTTGGCCGGCACGAAGGCGTGGCCGCATTCGTCGCATTCGGTCTCATCCTCCAGACTGGTGACCTGGAAGATGCGGTAGCACTGCGGACAAAAGACGGTGTGCTGCTCCCCCTTGGATGCCAGCCGAAAGGAAGGAAACAGCCGCACCTCCTGACCGCAGCCCACGCAGGTCACCTTCTTGACCCAGAAGACGTACATCACGTCGGCCTCGTGGCCCAGGGGGCAGGTGGTGCGGTAGTAGTGCAGGATCTTGGGGGATACCGTCTTCTGCAGTTGCTTGAAGGCCTCGTCCAGGGCGTCCAGGTCCACCGGCTCAATCTCTTTCTTGGTCACGAACCAGGCCACCGGGTTGAGGTCCACGCCGATCACCTTGCAGCCCAGCCGCAGCGCCTCCACGATGGTCGTGCCCCCGCCCATGAAGGGGTCCAGGATGATGGGCGGCACACGCTTGCCATCGCGCTCCACCGTTAGTTGGTTGCGCGTGTAAAAGCGCCGCCACAGCTCCATGGGATGGATGTCATCCTCAGCGAATGCCGCCAGGATCAACATGCGGAACACGCTGCCCAGGCGCCGCGCCCACCACTTGTGCATCTGGTAGATGGGCTTTTTGGCGTTGCCTTCCTTCTGCGCGATCTTGTTCAGGCCCTCGATAGGGAAGTCGTGTTCGATGTAGGCCATCAGTCTGGCTCCTTCGGACTGCGTTCAAATTCGGGGCTTTGGATTGAATGTCTGCGCCTTCACTGCATCAGGCAGGGCATAATCCTCTGAGATACCAAGGTCTCTCTGTAGTCCTTCCCGGAACGTCCTGTCCGGCCTCATAGCAGTGATCAATTTTCGAAGGTATTCATCCTGGGTGAGAAAGTAATCGCATTCCAGTGCAATAGCAGCGGCCAGATGCAAGCAGTCCAGTACCGTCTCCATCCACCTGGCGTAGATGCGCCTCGCGATGAGAAACCAGTTGGGTATGTCTTCAGGAGGTCGGAATTCAACGAGTTCCTTGAATTCCCACGTTTCGAGCCAATGCACTGTCTCTTCCAATACTTCTTCGTGCGCTTCGGGGGTGAGAGGCTGCTTCAAGAATTCAGGGTCCATTCGGCGACTCTTACCAAAAATCAGCCCCAGGGGAGCTCCCTGTTGCAACGCTTGCTTTTGCATGGCCCACTCGTGGTGGCAATGATGCATCTCGAGGTAAGCCAAATCGGTAGAAAACACTCGTATACTCCTCTCTCTACATTCCTCTAGACAGCGGATGTAGTGTGCTCCCATCTTGAAATAATCCAGGTCAAGTGCATCGTCGCGCCTGGTAAGGTACGCCTGGGCGTAAATAAAACCCATTGTGTCGAGATAGAGAGACTTGCGTGGTTTAATGGGATTCATCGCTCGAGTCGCTCGCTTCCTCAAATGGCAGGCGATGCCTTTCGAGAAACTTGGTTACAAAGGCTTCCGGAATCTCTTCTTTATCCAGATCAGCCTCGCTTGCCTCTTCCACAAGATCATAGCACATAGTCAGCAATACCCGTGGTGTGTGCCGTAGAGGCGGCGGGATCAATTCAAGGAAATTGGGTGGGAAGGGGCTCAGACTGTCAGGCGGCTGTTCTTTCAAGCGCGCCAAGGTGAGATACCGTGACACCAGGTAACGTGCCACGTCCAAATCGTACGTCCGGGGCAAGTGGACTTCTACAAGGAAACGCTGGGCCAGAGCCTGATTCAATGCACGCTCACCTCGGATCAAATCCCATGCCTCATCGTGAGAGGCGATGACCCAGGCGAACGGCAGATCCTCTTCCTGCCAGCCTCTGTCCACCAGCATCCGTACCGTGTCCAGATACCGCTTCGTCTCACGTTGCGTCATGATCTCCATAAGTGGAACCTTCTCAAATTCGTCCAGCAGAAGCACGAAGTACTCAGTGCGTGTCGCAATCAATAGTCTCAGGATGGCTTGCAGAAACTCCGGCTCGCCCCGCGGGGGAAATGGACTCTTCCTGGTAGCCGGGACGGTCAGTCTCTCCCACGAGGAGAGCGCCGGAGCGCCAGCGAAGAAACAGAGATTGGCTAGCTCTCTGGCGACGGCGATGTTGTCGGTAATGGGACGGCCTCCATCCGGTTGGCGACCATACAGTGAAGGTAGAAACTTATCACGTAGTCTCTCCCGGCTGAGTACGCCCGACTTGTCGAAAGCGCTCAAAAACTCACGGTGATCCACCAAGGTTTCTTCGCTCAATCGAATACCAAAAGTCACGTCAAAGACCGTCCCATCTAGTGGGATCTGTCTTCCACGCTTGGGCTTGACCTTCCCCACAGCAAACTGCTTGAAAAAGGCTAATCCCTCGGACTGAATTTGCGCGCGGATCTCAGGCAGCAACAGCGCCCACACTGCCTTGGCGATTTCCTGATCACCAATTTGGGTCAGAATGCCCCGCACGAGGTCATAGGGCTCAAGCCCTGGTGTCTCAATGCTGACCACTCGGATGTTTACTTGATCCGATCTGGCCTCTAGCAGGCCCTTTATCCAACGCAGATGATAGGTCTTGCCAGTGCCATAGTCGCCCAACAGAACCATTCCCCGCGATTGGCGCGACCGAATGAACGCCTTGAAGAACTTTGTGATCTGCTCATAGACTTCGGGGTATGGCTGTATCCCCGGGCTGGTGGGCGGGCCCCCGCTGGCTGGAAAAGGGTTGCGAAGTAGACCAAGATGAATGTAAGCGTTGGTCTTTGCAACTTCTGCCCAGACCTCCTCTACTGTCCGTTTATCCACTGGCATGATATGTACCTCCTGATTCCCATATAGCACGCGATGCAAATAGCCGAGAGTACAATTTGCCTCCCACATCAAGAAACACCCGCTGTTGCTTTCTCCACACCGCACGCGAAGACCCTCTCCTGGCTCGGCCTGACTCAAGCACGCTATACGATGGCGATTCGACAAAGGCCCATTCTTGGTGGAGGGTGAGCCATTCTCTTAACAACGCTTTCGCTTTGCGCACAGGCAGCCGTTCGGCCGGACAGAGGCGATAGAGCAGCAGCGGAATGGAAATGGATACTGTATTGCCGTAGATGGGGCGATCAACGGGCAGATGGCAGAGCAACAGCCTGCCAAACGCCTCCGGTGTGATCTGCTGGGCCGCCTCGGCATCCACAGGGAAAATGATGTTCGCTATTTCAGCAGATACTTCTGCCTGAGGTCTTATGAAGATTTCGTCGATTAAGTCGACCTTCAGGCACCACAGACGGATACCCCACATGATCCCCACTGTCTGCTCTCTGGACAATCGTAGGCTGCCGTTCCAACCTCTGCACTCTAGCCCATAGACGCTTTCCCCGGCGATCGGATAGAAACCCACGGGGGCACCATGTTTCAGAAGGTCGAGAGAGGGGTCTCCAGTGAAGAGAACGAAGAAGTTCCGGCGCACAAGATCGCAGGATTGGATGGCCGTCCGAAATCCTTGCAGCGTCTCCGTTTCGACTGGGACATCGTCGCCGTTATGAGAGGCAGCTATTTCGCTGCCGGCCTGGCTGAGGGTGTATAAGTTCCCTCGTTTATGCACCAGGCCGAGGATCTTTAGCGCGTTGAGATGATGGTAGCGTGTGGAACGCCCCATTGGTTTGCCCGCGTCTGTTACCAGTATGAGCCTGAGTTCAGCAGACAGCTTCTCAACAATGGCCGAGTAGTTCGCTCCTCCAATCCGGCCCAGGTAGGCCAGCAGATTGCGAAGCACCCTAAAAGAGACACGACGAGGGGGTATTTTCCCGTCCAGTTCAAACGGACAGCTATGGCTTGCGGAAGATGATGACACTCTCCCTTGCCTCCTCGCGCCCATAGACTGCCATCTGCTGGGCGCTATTGCCGCGATAACGTGCTACGATTATCTTCTCTGGCTCCAATCCTAGCTTCCGCCCTATCTCCGCTACAATGAGATCAACCGGTATCATCACCCCGGAGAATCTCGTGTTGCCCAACACAAAAGCGCCCATTCCGCCTGACTCAAGGTTCTCCCTGGTTGACATGAGGACGTGATACATGTCCTCAAAATAACCTCGAATGGTCCTAAGGATGCGTGTATTGTTGACTCCTCTGGCTTCAATGTCTTTCAGCACTTTGTCTAACAGCACGGGGGGCTGGTAGTCATTTGGCTTAGTCTGCTTCGGCGCTCTGGCCTCTACATGTGAACGCAAAGTCTGATATCTAAGTCTCCTAAGCTCCTTATCAGTATTGACCGCTACCAGAGCAAGTTCGAGAGCAAAAACTCGCGTATAGTCATGCCGGTTCAAATACGGGGGCGACGTGATCACTGCATTGACGGGCTGCGGCAATCGCTCGAACCTGGCATCCCCAATCCACACGTCAACTCGACAGGGCAACGGCGTGACCGAGCCCATTGAGGTCCTGACGTGATCTAGCATCATGCTGGCCCTTTGCACGAACAGGGACTTGACATCTCTTTCTGAGACACATTTGTCAAAGTCCAGGCGTAACCAACCCCCAGACTTCACAGTATAGCTCAGATCCTCAAGAATACTGATCAGCGCCACAGTGAAGAATAACCTGGCTGGTTCATCAAGAGCCTCGATCTGTTCAAGGAGCGATGAAATGCGGAGACGGATGCGCGACGATAAAGCTTTGCGGACGATAGCGATGTCAGCAAACCTGTCCTGGGTGCGCTTCCGGATTCGATAAGTGAATGAGTCCAGAATATCGCTAAGTGTATCTGGGTGATAATCATAGATTTTGGCACGCGATATCAGGACAGAGATGGGCAACAAATCAGTGCCATATGCAGAAATACCAAGTTGCTTGCAGGCCAGCACCGTCGTACCCGCACCAACGAACGGGTCCCAGACGGTTTGACCCGGACCGATTCCCATTTCAGCAAGGAGTTCCTGGACGAGTTGCTTATCAAAGCTGTGAGGGTAAATGAACCAATTGTAAATCGGCCTGGTTCGCGTGAAACGTGGCGTGACCAGTTTCCGCCAATCTGGTCGTTCTTCAAAGCGGATATTCTGGTTGCCAGTCATGGTCGAGATACCTCCCGTAGTCACCACACACAAAGGCGATACCCTGTTATACTACGCCTAGCAGCGGGTGTCGCATAGGCCTTCACCAGGGTCGTCTCCACCGATGATAGCGGCCCCATAGGTAGCATGCTTCGCCGTCGAAGACTGCCTATCTGTTGACACTCTGACGACGATTTATGCTCGCTTCATGCTCGTTATGCGCGCCTTTATGCGCTATACCGGCAACTCGTAGCGGGTACCTTTGCCGGTGCCCACCCGTTGGAGTTGGCCGGTGTCCACTAGCTTGCCCTGGCGGCCTGGTAACCCGATGGCGACTTTCAATGCCCAGAAGTTCCCGACATTCGAAGTTGGTGATTAAGCCATGCTCCCACACGTAGGCCAGGACCTTCTCCTCATCGCTCATCGCCAGGGGCAGAGGTGGCTGCTCCTGAGCGGGCACTTCCCGCTCAGGGTGTAGTAGGCCCAGCGGGGGGTGCCGTGCATCTCCATCAGGCGGGTTTCCATAGCACTTTGCCTTCCCGCTCAACACTGCGCAAGAACGAGGAGCCGTGCTGCTTTAGCGTCTGGTAATGGTGCACATCGGTCAGATAGAGGGAGAATACGTAGGCGAAATCGGCCTCCCACATCACCTGGTAAGCCGCCTGGCGTACCTTCTCACAGGTCGCTGCGGATGCCCGGCCCAAGACCACGAACAGGTCTACGTCGGAGCCTGGTCGGGCCTCACCTCTGGCGTGCGAGCCGTAGAGCATGAAGAGCAACAGGTCAGAGCCCAACAGCCGTCGAAGCTGCTCAGTCAGCACCTCAAGCAACCGTGCGAGTTGCCCATCCTCCGCTTGCGCGGCCTCAACCAGCGTCGCGTACTCAGCCGTCCCCGCCTCTTTCAGTTTCTCCTCCGCATCCGAGGGCTCGGCGTAAAGCGGGTTCTGCTCTTTCTGCTCAGCCACCACTTCCCCTCCTGATGCGCATCACTGGCACCAGGCACTCCATCAGCGACAGGCCACCGTGAGCGATGTCGGAGGCTGTACCTTGCACGCTCCAGTGGTAGCGGCCCCGCACGTAACATCCTTCGTCGTCGAACAGCGCATAGGTGCTGGCCTTCGACACCTTCCGCAGCCTGTCAAACTCCGGTCCTATCTCTCCAATCGGCACAGCCCGCCGCCCGCCGAAAAGCTGCCGTAATACCTTTGCCGCACGGCCCGGCGACCAAAAGAGCGTCGCGTTCTTCACGTACAGATAGCCGTGGTCCGACGTCACCAGAAACTCGTCGCCTCCAAGTCCCTCTAGCGTGACCAGCAGCAGGTCAACCGTCTTGTCAAAGGCCTCCTGAGGGGTCAGCGCCTCGCCCCGCACCTTGTGCAACAGTTCGTCCGGGTAGGAAATCCAGACCAACACTTCGGGCCCCGCGGGGAACAGGGCCGGGGGTTGACCGGACTGGATGTTCACCACCCGGTACTGCCGCCACTGGCGCAAGCTAGCGACGCGCTGTGTTCCAAACACACTCCGCTTAAAGGCCACCGTGCCAGATGGCACCTCGGATAGCGCATAGGAGTACTCCTGCACCTGGTAACCGCCGTCCTTCAACCGCCCGGGCAGCAGATTGGCCTCGCGGATGCTGCAGCCGTCCAGGATGATGATCGGCCCCTTGGCACCCTCGAAACGCGGTGTGCCCCGCTCGCGGCGGATCCGCGCCAGCAGCAAGTCGTAGGCGTCGAAGAAGGTCTCCAGCACAAAGCGCTCCAGCCCGTTCGTCTCTCGCTCACGCCTGACGAAGAAGTCATTGATATCGTCTATCTCATCCGCGCACCACACGCGGTTGAGGGCCTCGAAGAGCACAGCCAGTGGATCATCGGCGGTGATCAGTTCCCTGGCCAGGGCGGCTTCGTCAACTGCCTTCATGGCTCTCAACCTCCAGGGTGGCGCTGACTGTGCCGTCCACCGGGATGGGCAGCCGATCCAGAAGCTTCAGCACCTCTTGCTTCCCTTGCGACTCCGGGAGCTTCCATTTCAGCTTCAAGGTAGCCTGCGTGTCGGCCCCCTTGGCCTTCAGCTCAGACAGCAGCTCACTCAGAGGGCCAGCCTCTTCCAGCCCCTGTCCTTCAATCGTCACCTCTACACCGACCACGCGGTCCCCGCTGCGCAGCTTGCCCTCCACGTCAGTCTGCAGGCTGAACGGCGTGGCGTGGGCTTCCGTCCGCACCACCACCTGGCGGCCCGGTCGCAGCTCCTTAGTTTCGACCGCTTCTGGCTCTTCAAGGGGTTTTCCGGGGTATTGGACGGGCGGCCATTCTGCTTCCGTGATCTTGCCCTCTTCAACTGGGCTCGGACCATACTGCTTAAGGTAGAGCACCACGTCCTCAGAGAAGCTCGTCGGGGCACGATTGTCCTGGTCGTAGAGCGTCTTGCCGCGCACCATCACGATCTCACCGGCCTCGTTGCAAAGAGCGCGGACCCGCTTGCGCAGGTCTTCGGGTTCGACCAACACGGGCCGGCCCAGCAGCTTGAGGAACGAAAGGCGTAGCTCATCGAAGCGCTTCCCTTCTTCGCCCACATCCTGCAGTTCGGCGCGAATGGCGTCGTCCAGTATCTCAGCCCCAAATGCCTCTCTCACTTGCTGGAGGATGGCCGCTCTGTCCAAGTCACACTCGATGGGACGGAAGTAAATCTTGTCCCCCCGTCCGCCCGGCTTCATCCACTCGCCGTAGGCACTGTTGAGCTTGGCGCGCAGGTCCCCCTCTTCGCGCTGCCTGTACTTGGCCAGTTGGGGCTGCTTGTCTTTCTCCAGCTTGCTCTTGAGGTCATCGCACACCAGCAAACGCTGAGCACTGATTAGGAAGCTCGTGTTTTGGGTCAGGTCGCCGGCGCTCTTGGGCCGCACAAAGACCAACGTGTTGCGCCATTCCTTCCCGTGGTAAACCTCCTGGCGAATGGCCTCGTCGTCCATGTACTTGGTAGAGATCACAACCTTGATCTGGCGGCTATCCACGATTTCGTCGAGGGGGTAGACGAACCTGCTGAGGTTCGTACCGCCTGCCAAGTCAGCGATCAGGTCGCGCAGCCCGTCTGCTGCCTCCTGCTGACCCTCGTCGTCCTCCAACTTCCGTGCTGCCCGCGAGTTGATGCTGATCGGCAAGTTCTCCTCGGCTCGAATAACGTACCGGTCCTCGCTGCGCCAAAGGTACCAGGCATTGCGCTCCAGCGACCCCAGCACACGATGCAGTTCATTGACGTTCAGACCGGGGCGCAGGCAGCCCAACAGGATCTGCGACTCAGTCGCCCCACCCATCTGCGGCACAAACGAGCGCAGCAGGATGGTGGACAGCATGTCGCGGGCCAGCAATTCGTCTTTGCTGCGCTGGATGTCGTCCATGGCCCTGCCCAGCAGCACGGGATCAAGTTGATACAAATCGTCGTGAACCTCAGCAAAGCTGGGGTCGACGTCCGAGGGCAGCAGCATTTCCCGCTCGCCTGCGCAGCGCCGCAGCACACCGGACAGGACATAAAGAACTCCCCTGGTGTTTTGGGTGTCCTTGCAGCCTCCGTAGACCTCAAAAAGCACGTCCATCAGCTCAGGATGCAGAGGATAGTAAGCCAGCATCCTCTTCCGGTAACTGTCCAGAGTGCTGGAAGGGATGCCCACCTGCTCTCCCACGGCAGCGTAAGCATCCACATAGTCATCAACTGTACGCCGAGCCGCACCCTGATCAATCTCTTCGAACATGCGGAAGAGCACTACCTTTGCTCTGTCCTCCTCCACTCGCAGGTCCTTGAAGAACATCCTCTCACGTCCCATGCGTCCCAGCAACTCCTGATTGCGGCCGTAGAGCGAGGCCAGAAAGATGAGCTTGAGGCTGGTGTCCTCCGCCATCTCGGTCAGGTTTTGCAGGAAATTCAGGTTGTGCTCTCGCCGAGAGCGATCCTCGATGGGGCCAAACCACGATTCGAGTTCATCGAGGATGATGACCAGTGGAGTATCACCCACCAATTGCCGAATCTGATCGCCGGTGGGGTGGTCGCGCACCTTAGCCAGTAGGTCCACCCGCCCCAGCTTGGTGAAGATCGGTTCCCAAGCAAAGTCGGGGTCCTCAATCAGCAAATGGCAGACTGCGGCCCGCACGCCAGCGGGGAAACTCAAAGACAGTCCCCACTTGTCCAGCCACTGCTGTCCTTCGCCAGGTGAGGTCAACAGGTGGTACAGGGCTAGCAGGCTGTGGGACTTGCCGGTGCCATAGTCGCCTGCGAAAACAAAGGTGCCCTGCCTGCGTTTGCCCTGGATGCGCTCTTCGATGGCTGCCGTCGCCTGCCGCAGCGCCTGGGTGGGATACGTCATCCCCAACATACGCTTGGCGGAACTCTCCGGTCTGGTGGGATCGTCGAGACGATAGAGCTTGACCGCGCCAAAGACCTCCCCGCGAAGCACTTCCTCACATATCTTGGTAGCGTCTCTTATGACGGTCATGACACACCTCACTTCCCGCTGCGGCGCCGGCGCAAATCAAACTTCCTGAGTCATCCTGACGGCTTTTACAGGCCAATTCTAGCACATCTTGCCCATTTTCGCAATGCTGTTGCGTGCGGCGTGCACAGTGTCCATGGCGTGCTGTACGGACCTTGGGGTATGGGTACACTGAGCATATGGGGACAGCGCTGAAGCTAGCGTGAGCAAACCCTGGGAATCTGGACCAGAGGCACCATCACGGGTCAACGCCGCACACGTGCGACCGCGACACGACGGGCGGCTGCGAGAATTGGCGACTCGGAGTCCTGCCGACTCCGCAACAAGCAAGGCTTGCGATCCACGCAGACCTACTAGATATAGCGTATGGCTTCAAGTCGCAGGCTACGTATTGTATGAGGCGGATCGGCACGCTGCTGGTGACTTGAAACCCGCTGGAGCAAAACTCCATGAGGGTTCGATTCCCTCCCGCCCTACACACGAAGAGGCCCTCCTGCGATGGGAGGGCCTTGCTGGTGGAAGACGCCATCCAGGGCGCAGACATCTTTGTGCTTGCAGTCGCCCATTTGCTCGACGAGACGAAAGGAGCCTGCACGCCAGCCTCGGCTTCCACAAGAGCGTTATACATCACTCTCCCATGGGAGTGACTCCAGAGGTCAACTGCAGTAACTGGCAACAACATCCAAGGAATCGCGATATGGTGCCTTTGCTACATTATGAACTTGGAGACGGGATCTATTTCGCCGCAGAGTACCGAAAGTTGGCCAGTTCCGTCTACAAGCAGCAGTGGGAAAAAGAGGCCAAGGAGGATCATGTCAGGGCCGCGATCGCCAGACCTTCGCGTGGCAAGGACGACTATGCAACCGTAACTATCCGCAACACGTCCACTGAACCACTCGCGGGGAAGCTGACCGCCGACGTGCTCGATAACGCCACTGGCCTGTCCGTGCTTGACGCCAGTGCAGCGCCTGCCAGAGCAGCAGAAGTACAAGGCGTCTCGACGCGCTTATCTGCTGTTCGTCTGCTGCGCTACGCTTCAGGTACTGGCGCAATCATGCCTTCGCTCATCAGCAACTGTACCTGATCACGAGTGGCCTTGATCGTCGCAGAAGCCTTGGCCCAGAGTTCCTCGCGGGTAGCTTGTAGACGTGCCACACCCTGCTCCTGAGCCTTCATAGCGACCGCCACTGCTTCACGAGGGAAGACTTCCCACTCTTCCATCGTCGGGACGATGTACTCTTCATGGATACCCTTGTCCTCGGCACACCGCGCTAACTCCTGTGCCGCTGCCAGGCACATCTCGTTGGTAATGGTACGCGCGCGCACATCCAGCGTGCCTCGGAAGATGCCAGGGAATCCGAGCGAGTTGTTGATTTGGTTGGGGAAGTCCGAACGGCCAGTGCCAAAAACGCGGACTCCGGCTTCCTTGGCCTCCCAGGGCCAGATCTCTGGCACGGGCTGAGCACATGAAAAGATGATCGCATCGTTGGCCATCCCCTTGACCCACTCGGGCTTGATCGTTCCAGGGCCAGGCTTCGAGAACGCAAGACAAACATCCGCTCCACGCAGTGCCTCGGCGATTCCCCCACGACGGTCCTCCGCATTGCCTTCCAAGCAAACGCGCCACTTGGTAGCAAACGAGGCTTGTGTATCTTCGATGTCCTTTCGATCGCGGTGCAGAATGCCCTTCGAGTCCACGGCGATCAAGTTGCCCAGATCCAAGCCGCTGGCCTCCAACAGCGCAACCGTGACGACCTGAGCCGCGCCAAGACCGATCATCACCACCTTTACCTCTGACATCTGCTTGCCTACAATCTTGAGCGCATTGGTCAGTCCAGCCAGCACCACTGTTGATGTACCTTGCTGGTCATCATGCCACACCGGGATTTCCAGGTCAGGATCATTGCGCAAAGCATTCAAGATGTAGAAACATTTCGGCTGAGAGATGTCCTCCAGGTTAATGCCGCCAAAGGAAGGCTGAATCAGTTTGACGGTATGAATGATGTCGTCGGGATCCTTGGTATCCAGACACAACGGCACGGCATCGACTCCACCGAGGTACTTGAACAGCAACGCCTTGCCTTCCATGACCGGCAGCCCTGCTCGTGCCCCAATACTACCCAGACCCAGCACTCGGGTGCCGTCGGACACAACAGCGATAACATTAGCCCTGTTTGTGTGCTCCCAGATCAGCTCGGGGTTGTCTCGGATCGCAACGCACGGGGCTGCCACGCCTGGGGTATACCAGATGCCGAAGTCCTGGTAGTCCCGAATTGGGCACTTGAGCCCTGTCTCTACTTTGCCGCGATAGAAGGGATGCAAGCGCAGTGCATCCTCAGACGGTTTTCTCGCCTTGGCCAACAACTTCTCTGCATCGTACATATTCCCTCCTGGTAACATCTTCGTGGTGGACGGCACAGGCGCATTGTCAGGCATCCAGGCCATCCTTCTCCAAAACGTGCTGCAAGGCAGCGATTCACACCCCAAACATGCTGACGAAAGCAAAACGAATAGGAACAGCACAATCAAGATAAAACCGGTTCCGCGTAATTGGGGAGATGGCGGACGCTCAGTTGGCGTCTACATCGAGGGTAGTGGATGCAGATCGCAACTGCGGCCGGCCCTGATGAGCTGTCCGGGGAAAGTCATGCCCAGAATCCGCTCTGCATCCCGCACAGCGCTCAGCAGCGCCTCCACGTCGATTTCTGTATCGACACCCATCCCGTGCAGCATGTGCACCATGTCCTCAGTGCACACATTGCCGGTTGCCCCTGGGGCGAAGGGGCACCCCCCTAACCCACCGAAGGAAGCCTCGAACGACGTGATACCCACTTGCATAGAAGCCAACAGGTTCGCCGCGCCCGCCCCACGGGTGTTGTGAAAGTGCAGGACGATTCCGATCCCGGGAAACTCGTTCAGTACACGCTCGGCCACAGCAGCAACCTGCTTCGGATTGGCCATCCCGGTGGTATCGCACAGGTTCAGTTCAACGCATCCCATGTCCACGAACCGCTGGCACACGTGCAGCACTCTCTCAATGCGCACGTCACCCTCGAACGGACATCCAAAGACCGTTGCAAGGCTGGCCCGGACCGGGATCTTGGCCTGCGCAGCCAGCTCCACAACGCCGGGGAAAGCAGCCAGTGACTCCTCCACACTCCTGCGCACATTGCTCCGGTTGTGAGAATCACTCGCGGACACGACCAGGTTCAACATGTCTGCGCCTGCTTCGATGGCTCGTTCAGCTCCCTTGAGGTTGGGGGCCATGGCAAAGCACTGGCACCCACCGCGCTTGATCCCGCGCATGACTTCCGCCGCGTCACGCATCTGCGGCACGAACTTGGGGTGCACGAACGAGGTCACCTCCATGCGTCGTATGCCGGCCCCAATCAGTGAGTCGATCACATGGATCTTGTCCTGGGTCTCGATGAAACTCGGCAGAATCTGGAACCCGTCACGTGGCCCGACCTCGATGATCTCCACCCGTTCGGGGAGCATATCTTCCCAGGCTGACAGCTTCACAACCATCGCAAGCGACTCCTTGCTAGAGATGCATCTCTCCCAGCATCTCACGAGCAATCACGCCGATATCACCAAAGTGCTCCACCACGCGCACACCAGCGGATCGAAGCGCCTCTTGTTTGCTTTCGGCCGTCCCCACACCCCTGGATATGATGGCTCCCGCATGACCAAAACGCACGTCAGGTCTGGCATAACGCCCCGCGACATAGGCAACCATCGGCTTGCTGAACCCGCCATTGCGGATAAACTTCGCGGCATCTTCCTCTACGCTGGTTCCGATCTCGCCAAAAAAGGCGACCATCTTGGTTTCAGGGTCCTGTTCAAAAAGCTCGAGGAACTCCCGTAAGGTCGTGCCGATGAAAGCATCTCCGCCCATGCCGATGGCCGTGCTCTGACCCAGGCCGGCCTGGTTGAGGTAAAAGGCCAAAGTCGTGGTGTTGCCGCCGCTGCGTGACAGCACGCCCACAGGGCCAGGACTGAAGAACTCCCTGGCCGCACGAGGGTTTCCGCCGATCATTCCGACCAGCGCCTTGCCGGGGCTAATCAGTCCGATGGTATTGGGCCCGATGACACGAGCCTGTCGGTGCTGAGCGTAAGCCACAACCTCAAGCATGTCCTGCTGCGGTACCCGCTCAGGGTGCAAGCTGATAACCTCGATTCCCGCATCCAAAGCTTCGAAAGTCGCCAGTTTGGCAGCCCTTGCTGGAACGAATATGGTGGAGACATTGATACCTGGATGGCGCATCTTGGCCTCGAGAACTGTGTTGTACACCGGCACGCCCTCGACCACCTGCCCCCCTTTTCCAGGCGTCACCCCGGCGACAACTTGTGTCCCATATGATTGCATTAGCTTGATCCGCAGTATGGCTTCGCGGCCAGTAGCTCCCTGTACAACAACTTGGGTGTTTTCATCGACTAGTATTGACACTGCACACCTCAATCGACCTGGTAAACGAGCAACTCAGCCACCGACCTCAGGTATTCGTCGAATCCCGCGAGTGGGAGGTTGACCTGCACCGCCCGCTTGCCGTACAGCTCACAGTCTAGCTCGCAGCCCAGGCATTCTACACAGCCTCCGCGTTCGATCTCGGCCAAGGACCATCGTAGGCTTGGCACCTGCTGTTCAACATCCAAGACAAGAGGACCGCCTTGAATCGTACACACCTTCACACACGCCTTCGTCTCACACTCGATGCAACGCTGGATATCAATGGCTATGGTTCCACCCGAACGAACCTTGAACTCCAGCAGTTTCTTACCAAGGGTTCGGTTCTCCCTCATTCAGCACCTCCCACCCGCAGCTTTCCATTCTCTATGCAGCGCTGCAAAGGTCTCAGCGGTGCTTCGTTCGGTGGCATCCCTACCGAGGACACGCACCCAACGCCCCCCCATGATTCCGTGGTCTGCCAGGAGTTTGATGGCGTCCTCATCCCACGCGCCGCGGAAGGCCAGGACACTTGGAATGTTCGGCTGTCCCCCGCTCTCAACGTAGATTTCTTTCAATGCCTTGATGATCCCCCGGGCGGTGTTGTCGAGCTGCTGACTGGAAATACAGGATAGGAACACGTACCCCTCAATGCCCGGCTGCGAGAAGATGATCCTGGTAATACGGTACAGCTTGGAGCCAACCGGATTGCCCGAGGTATCACAAAAGTCCACAGGGTAGAAGCCCAACGGCACCAGTTCGTCCATCATCGCCAGGCTTGCTCCAGCGCCAACGCAGTCAAAGCCGATTGGGGTCATGTTGTGCTCACGTATGTAGGACAGGTCGGGGTCGATCTGCACAAAGTGGACCGTGCCTCGGTGATCGTTGTGGTCAATGCTGCCGGCAACTCGCTCCAAGACTGTCGCACTTCGATTCCCGGCCTCCTCAGCCATCTCGATGTTCAGCCCTGCCTGTCGGCTCACGGCGTCATCATCAATGTCCACACGGGAGTCAAGCGCAACCACTCGGTCAGTTGCAAGAGCCAACGGATTGATCTCAGCAAGCTTGCAATCGTGGTGGCGATAGAGGGCATACAGACTGCAGATGACACGGGCAACGGCAAGCCTCTCTTGCGAACTAATGCCAGGAACACTCCGCAGGAGATTAAGGGCGTCATAGACATGCATCCCACGCAAGATGTCTACGTAGAACTTGAGCAGAGCATCGGGTCTTTGCTGAGCCATCTCTTCGATATCCACGCCGCCCTCACCACAGACAATTACCACCGGGGTTCGACTGCTTGGATCAGCCGTGACGCCTACGTAGATCTCCCGCTTGACATCCACTTTTTCCTCAACCAGGAGTGTATCCGTGGGCAACCCGCGGACCGTCGAAGACAGCATAACTGGCACGGCGCTGAGCAATTCGTTATCGTCATTGACAATCCGTATGCCGCCTGACTTGGCTCGTTTACCGGCATAGACCTGGGCCTTCACCACAAGTGGGTATCCAATGTCGTCGGCAGCCGCTTTCGCCTCCTCCAAGCGCCGAACCACTTTGCCTTTGGGCGTGGGGATCTTGAATCGGCTGAAGATATCCTTTCCTTGATACTCCAATAATCTCGCCAAGTGTACACCTCCATACTACTCCATGTGCTGCCAGCTCTGACTCGATATGTCAGCTCTACCTCTATCCCACGTCATTGGAAACGCTCTGAGTGTTTCCCTTCCGGGCGATCGACTCAGCCCAGGAGAGGAGATCTTCAGCTTGTCGGGCGTTGGCAACGTCAATCATCGTGCCATCCAACGAGATGGCGCCCAAACCCTGGGCTTCCGCCTGCCTGAAGGCTGCCGCTACCCTTCTGGCGTACGCCACCTCGCTCTCTGAGGGGGAAAAGACCCGGTTCACCGGCTCGATCTGGTTGGGGTGGATAAGCAGCTTGCCCCGATAGCCCAATTGCCGAGCCTTTCTCGCCTCCTGGACAAGCTTCTCCGGGTCGGCCATGTCGATGCAGGGAGAGTCAATGGCCAAAACCCCCGCCGCCCTGGCGACGAGAGCGACGTGCGACTGGGCGTAGAAAAGCTCGGTCCCCTCCACCGACAGGCTGGTACCCATATCTCGGGTGAAGTCGACAGCGCCGAAGGCCAGGGCGATGACCCGTTCGCTGGCTGTCGCAATCTCCCAGGCGTTAAGGACGCCCTTGGCGGTCTCAAGGAGGGGCATGAGCACTAGGACGCCCTGTTCCATTCCCCTCTCGCCTTCCAGCTCTTGGATGAGCTTCTCCGCCTCAACGACGTCTTCTTGCGACTCCGTCTTTGGAAGGACGATACCCGTAACACCGCGTTGAGTGCTCCATCTCAGATCTTCTGCCACAAGCTCGGTGATGACAGCATTGACCCGGACGAAGACCGCCGCCCCGCCCGCGCCGACCCGCTCGATGGAGTCCTTGATGAAGATCCTAGCTGTCTCCTTCTCTGCCATGGGCACAGCATCTTCCAGGTCCAATATGACCGCATCAGCATCCAACGTTCCTGCTTTGTGGATCATCCGCATGTTGTTGCCGGGGGTGAATAGCATGGACCTCAGCAATCTCACCGATCTCACCTCCTGAGGAGAGTAGCCAAGGTAGGCGCCAGCTCCTCGGGCCGATCCACCACGTGCGCTCCTGCCTCGCGCAAAGCCCGAATCTTGCTCTCGGCTGAACCCCGGCCCCGCTCGACGATGGCACTGGCGTGGGAGAAGCGCATGCCGGGTTTGACACCCACTCCGGCGATGTAGGCGACCAGAGGCTTTGTGAAGCGGCCCTCCCGGATCACCTCGGCCGCCTCTTCCTCCGCCACAGTGCCAATCTCACCGAACAAGGCCACGGCGTGCGTGTCCTCGTCTTCCTCGAAGAGAGGCAGCAGTTCAGCCGGGGAGGTGCCGACCACGGGCTCTGACCCGATATGCAGGGCCGTGCTGATGCCCAGGCCCGCCTGCCCAATCGCCCAGGATAGGGTAGTGGTCTGTCCTCCGCTGCGTGAAATCACTCCCACGTGACCAGGCGGGAACATCTCCCTGGCGAGATCTTCTGTGCCCCCGATCCAGCCAGCCACCGACTTGCCGGGACTGATCACCCCGAAGGAACCCGGCCCCACAATCTGGGCTTCTCCCCTTCGAGCCTCACCGATCATCTCCAGAGCATCGTGCAGGGGAACCCGTTCCACAGGCATAACGATGAGCTTGATCCCTGCCTCGATGGCTTCCAACACTGCGTCTTTGACCACAAGCCCGGGGACAAAGGTGACTGTGGCACCTATGGGGCCATGATGCTTCCAGGCCTCTTGAACTGTGTCGTACACGGGTACGTGATGGACTTGGCTCCCACCGCGCCCCGGTGTGACGCCGGCCACGACCCTGGTGCCGTAGGCCAACATGAACCGGGTCCGAGCCGTCCCCTCCCGCCCAGTAATCCCCTGAATGAGCATTGTGGTCCTCTCATCGAGCAATATGGCCATGCACCGCCCTCCTGTGCTCCTCCAACCCTGCGATAGGCAGCGAAATCGTGATAGCCTGCCGGCCGTGGAAGTGGCAGTCTATCTCGCAGGCCAGACACTCCGTGCAGCGCCGCCTTGCCTCCTCCGGGGAAACGGCTAGGACCGCCCTGCCCTTCTCGATTCTGAGAATCCCTGATCCGTAGAGGCTGCAAGCCTTCGCGCAGGCAAAGGTCGTGCAGCCGTTGCACTTGACGTGATCAATGGACACCGACCCGGTCCGGAACTCGAAGGTGTACATCTACACATCTCCTACACTTCTGGACTCTCGGTACCCCTCGACCAGGGCCTTCATCCGCTGGGCAACAAAGTCCAGGCGATGGATGTAATCGCGCCCGTAGAGCTCCAAGCGGATGGGCAAGTCGCTCAGCCCTTCCCTCAGGATCTCTAGCGATTCCTCCTCCTTGTTGCCCGCCAGCAGGATCACGACCGGGAAGCCCGGCTTCGTGGCCAGGTCCTCTCGAAAGGCTTTGACCAGACCGTGGGCGTGGTGCCACTGGTTTTGGCTGGCGATCACGGCCCCCATGAGGCAGTAACCCTCGATGCCAGGCTGGGCAAGAATGACCTTGGCGCAGCGGTACACCTTGGAAGCAGTGGGATTGCCGCTCGTTTCCGCAAAGTTCGCCAGCTTCAGCCCTTGGCGGGCCAGCGTATCCGCCGCCAGAAGAGCCCCACCTCCACCGATGGCATGGTAGCCGATGTAACCCTCCTCTTTGATCTCGGGAACCAGTTGGGCGAAGAAGCTAATGCCGCGGTAATCGTCCTCCTCGATCTTCCAGGCCAGGCGGTCCAGTTCAGTGGGCGGTCGGTCACTCTCCCTCGGGACCTCAATCCCCAACTCTGGGTGTCGCGCCACTGCGGCGTCGTCGATACTCACGCGGCAATCCGCCGCGTACACTTCGCCATCCTGGGTCAGGACCAAAGGGTTGATCTCCGCAGCCCGGGCGTCGTAGCAACGGAACAACTCGTACAGGCCACATATCGCCCGACCAACCACTACCAGCAGCTTGCCGGACAGGCCCAGAGCCTGGGCAAGGTTGTAGGCGTGATATGTTCTCACTCCGCGTCGGATGTCGACGGTCATTCGGGCAATCTTCTCGGGTGATTCGTGAGCGACCTCCTCAATGTCGACGCCGCCCTCAGTGCTGAACACCACCACAGGAGCTCTGACCTTGTGGGAGTCGCCAACGATGATCCCAGCGTAATACTCCCCGTCAATCTCCAGCTTTTCCTCCACCAGGACCTTCTGCACCTGTAGGCCCTTGATCTCGGAGCCCAGGAGCCGTCCCGCGACCCTCTCTGCCTGTTCAGGGTTGGCGGCGAATCGAATGCCACCTGCCTTGAACCGACCGGTGGCCCAGATTTGCGCCTTGACGGCGACCGGCTTCCCAATCCCCACTGCGACGGCCCGCGCCTGCTCCGGAGTGGAGGCGACACCGCCTTGCGGAACGGGGACCCCCACGCTTCGGAGAAGCTGCTTCCCCTGGTACTCATAGAGCCTAGCCATAGTAGTCCCCTCCACTCACGACTACTGGATTAAGACATGACCTCACTTCTGCGCTATTGCCACACAGTGGGCGCAGACAGCCCACTTGTGGCTACTCCTCTCGATACCGCGCCCGTTCAGCGGATAAGGAGGGAAATCAGAGGCTTTGGCAACCCTATTCAATCACGAGTTCTTCGCTCTCGCTACGAGAGCTAAAGACGGATTTCATAGCGATCCCTTCGAGTACGGCTATGGCTACTGCTACCTTTATGGAGGTAGTAGTCCCCTTGGTCAAATGACCGCCTAAAGTAACGATAGCGTCATCCCTGACCATAGAAGCTGAGAAATGGGCGTGGATATTGGGCTCTCCGTTCGCCTTGCGGGAGACGTGTCCGCTCAGAGACAGAAGTTCGAGAGGCTGGTCTATCTCCAAGTATAACCGATCTCTGTCAGTCACCGGGAACTCTTGGGGAAGTTGCTTCAGGCCTCTGAACACGGCCCTCTGCAATCCTCCTACCGCGGTAATGAATACCCCTTTCTCTATTGCTTCTCTGCGCACTACCTCGTAGAGACCTTCCAACAGGTCTGCGCCGGCCTTGATTCTGGCAACCACAATCCGCTGAATGCGCCCAGAACCCAATCCGTCTAGTAGGTGTCGTTCCACAGATGCCTCCCTTCATCAAGTTGGTTGTGCTCTGTTCCTGTTCACTAGCGCCCTGAAAACGATATAAATGATATTGGCTCCCGCTTCAACATAGTGCCTTCGTCTCCTGACGGCCTCCTTGAGCCCTTGAAGCGGTTCAGCGTCTGTCCTGGCAATCAGTTGCGATTCGAGCAGACAAGGCATCCAAACACCTGAAGCTCTCCATCTGGCCAGGACAGAAACCCGCTTCCGCCATTGGGGTGGCGGAAGCGTTTGACTAGTCAGTCTGTCGGCCGCCTCGGCACACAGTGCCGAGCCCGTTTAGCCAGAGGATTGCCAACTTCGTTCGTCGACCCCACTCACGTGCTCTTGAGGGCCAAGCCACCGAGAAATCGGACCAGGCATATAGGCGACCAATTATCTCGGGAAGCGCGCTGTCCGGGCGGCACGGGAGCCTGCAGCCACGATCGTCACAGCGAGGCCAAGCTGAGCCCGGCTTCACCTAGATACCGATGTATGCTTCCTTCACATGCTTGTCAGCCAAGAGTTCTTTACCTAAGCCTGACTTGGTGATCCGTCCGTTCTCCATCAAGTACGCTTTGTCACAGTACCTCAAAGCGGATGCAATGTTCTGCTCCACTAACAAGATCGTGATGCCTGCGTCGTTGATCTTCTCAAGCGTCTCGAAAACAAGCTCCACAAGCGTGGGCGCCAAGCCCAGAGAAGGCTCGTCTAGCATCAGTAGTCTTGGACGGCTCATCAATCCGCGGCCGATGGCTAGCATCTGCTGCTCGCCGCCACTCAGCGTCTTGGCCAACTGGTCCTTCCTGTCCCTCAAGATGGGGAACAGATCGTACACATAGGCCAACGATTCCTTCCGATGCACCTTGGCGCGCTTTACATACGAACCCATGACCAGGTTCTCTTCGACTGTCATGTGGGCGAACAGTCGCCGGCCTTCTGGTATCAAAACGAGACCGAGCGCCGGTATGTCGGAAGCATCCATGTGGTCGATTGGCTGGCCCAAGAATGACACGTCACCTGCAGCCTTGGGCAGCAAGCCGGTAATGGACTTGAGAGTGGTGCTTTTCCCTGCTCCATTGGGACCAATGAGAGCGACATACTCTCCCTCTTCAACTTGGAAGGAAACACCCCACAGAGCCTGGACTTTCCCGTAGAATGTCTGCACGCCTGAAACCTTAAGCACTGTGCGCACCTCTTCCTAGATAGGCCTCAATCACATCCGGATTGCCAGCGATTTGCTCGGGCGTACCTTCGGCGATCCTCTTTCCGAAATTGAGCACATAGATCCTGTCGGAGACCGACATCACTGCCCGCATCACGTGTTCCACAAAAAAGAGTGTGATTCCACTGTCTCTGATCTGCTGGATCTTGGTCATCAGCTTTTCCGTCTCCATGGGATTGAGCCCTGCCACGACCTCATCCAGCAGGATCAATTTGGGAGCAGTAGCCAGGGCCCGGCCAATCTCCAGTGTCTTCCTCTGAGCCACGTTCAGGTTCTCAGCAAGGCTGTTCCTCAGTTCATTCATGCCCAGGAAGTCGATGATGCGCTCCGCCTCGGGGCGGCAATCAGCCCCACTCCCTCCCTCGGGTCGACCGAATAGACAGCCCGCGAGGATATTGGTGAACACAGAGAGCTTGAGCAAAGGCCTCGGGACCTGGAATGTCCGCGCGACGCCCTTTCTGCACACCTGGTAGGGCTTCAGTCCCTGAATCTCCTCCCCGTCAAAGTGCACGTTGCCCGCGGTTGGCTGGTAGTAACCGGAGATCACATTGAACAGGGTCGTCTTGCCTGCCCCGTTGGGGCCCACAAGCGCTACGATCTCCCCTTCGTCGACGTGAAAATCTACGTCGTCGACCGCCCTCAGGCCTCCAAAGTCCTTGCGGATTCGCTCACCTCTTAGCAAAGGCATCGCCACCCTCTTTCTTTGAGAACAAGGACATGATCCCTCCTGGCAGGTATATGATTAGTCCGATAAAGAGCGCGCCAGTCAGCAGCTTGTAGAACTCTCCTGGGACCAGGTAGCTGACGTACTCGGACATGCTCCTCAGTATCACCGCTCCGATGATCGGGCCCAGCACAGTTCCACTTCCTCCCAGGAGACACATCACGATGGAATTGAGCGTGAAGGAGAAGGAGAAGGCGGCTGGCGGATCAATGTACGACATATAGTAGCCATAGATCCCACCCAGGATGCCCGGCAGAACAGCGCTCCCAGCAAAAGCCAGGATTTTGTACAGGGTAGTGTTGATGCCCAGGGAGTCGGCTACCTCTTCGTCCTCTCTGATAGAGATCAAGCCGAGCCCGAACTTGGACCTCGATATCTTGTAGATCCCGCCAACCGCAACGATGGCACCGACGAGCATATAGTAGTAGAAAGGGATCTTGGAGGGAAAGGGTGGAACGGAAATCCCGCGCCCTCCCTCTGTCAGCGCGCTCAAGTTGTATGCCAGGGCAGTGAAGATAAAGCTCAGGCTAAGCATGGAAATCGCGAAATACGGTCCTCGCAGTCGAAGAAGTGGGTATCCCACGACCACTGCTGTGATCACGGCGAATACCCCACCCAGTAGACACGTGTAGAACGGGGACAAGCCATAGTCCTTCACGAGGATCATTGAGGTGTAGGCCCCGATGCCGAGGAACGTGACGTGCCCGAAATTGACCCGCCCAGTGAACCCCGAAATCAGATTCCAGCTCTCCGCCAACGCCACGTACAAGAAGAACAGGAGGAGGATGTGCAGGACGTAGCGAGAGACAAACAGCGGGAGGATCGCCAAGACAAGGAGCAGCAACACAAGCAGCCACTTGCGTCTCTGTAGGACTTGGGTGCCCAAACTTTGCATTCTATGTAGCACGGTTCACGTCCCCCTATTCCGTGAATCTTCCCAGAAGCCCGCTAGGCTTGATGAGAAGAACGAGAATCACCAGGCTATAGGTCACCACATCGGTCCAAGTGCCGGAGGCGAAGAGCGTGACCATCGCTTCGATAACGCTAAAGATGAACGCAGAAATGATCGATCCGGGAATGCTCCCCAGACCGCCCAGAATCACAATACAGAACAGACGGCCTCGCCACACATCGGCCATGGCAGGATAGAATGGGTAGATGGTACTCATCAACGATCCCCCAACGCCCGCCAGGGCGCAGGCAATCCCAAATATCAAGGCGGTCACCTCAGTGATCTTGACGCCCATCAGCTGGCTCGCCTCTCTGTCCTCGGTGATGGCCCGAATCGCCCTGCCCTTGTCTGTCTTGGTAAGGAACAGATAGACCAGAACTAGCAGAACCGTCGAGACGCCGAAGAAGATCAGCTTGGTGGTCGAGATCATCATGCCAAAGATCTCAAACGACTTGCCGGTGTAGGGAGTCTTGACAAACCGGAAATCAGCTGTCCATATCACCAGGGACAAGGTTTCTATGATGATCCACACTCCAGCCATCACCAGCATGGTGGTCAACATGGCAGCTTTTCTCCGCTTGAGCGGCTCGATCAGGAATCTCTGAATCGCCATTCCCAGCACAAAGAACGGGACGCTGAGCAAGAACATGGAAATCAAAGGGTCTAGATGGAAACTCTTGGACAACGTGTACGCCAGATAGGCGCCCAAAACAACAAAGTTAGCATGGGCATTGTTGACCACGCGCATTCCGCCAAAGACCATGTTCAAGCCCACTGCCAGCAATGCGTAGATAGCGCCGATCAGCAGGCCGCCTATCAGACTTTGGACTGTTAAAGCAACCATGTACCCTCTCACTCCTTCCGCTTCGTTGTAGAGTAAGAGAGCCTCTCACATTCCCCGAAGGGCTCGACTTGGAACTGGCGCATAGCCCGCCAGGCGCCCAAGCTCTCCGCCAAGGCCTCGTTGTAGCCGGGAAACAGGCTTCCGGGCATGTCTGACTTCATCGCAGCCGCCTGCCCCGTCGGTGAGGGCATGGCAGCGATCCTTCTCATTTCCGGGGCCAAGATCGGCCTATGAGAGGCTCTCTATCTTGTTATTCAGCAGGCTTGTTCACCGGCTGATTCGCGTTGCTGCAACTAACGCTCGCTCCAGCTTGGCATGGGATATATCCCTTCAGCAGTGGCCGCTTCGTTCGGGTGGACGACCTCCTTCTGCCCATTCTGCCACTGAATCTGAATCATCGCTTCCAGGGGCACGCCTGTTTCATCGAACGTCAGGTTTCCTTGAACCGTCGGGAAAGTATGCGTCCTGATGTATTCGCCCAGCGCTACATTGTCGAAGGTCCCCGTTGCCTCCACTGCCTGTTGCAGGATCTCACACGAGGCGTAAGCCCTGGAAGCGTGATAGTCTGGGTCCCTGCCCCACCTTTCCGCGTATTTCACCACAAACTCGGGCACGCCCGGCAGCTTTGAAGTCGCTTCCCAGTGAACCCCACACCATACGTAGTTGGCGAGATCTCCAAGCTCCGTTCCAAACTCAGGCTCGGAGGGGCCCACAGAAAGCCACATGGCTTTCGGCAAGTAGCCCAGCTCGCTACTCGTGGACACCAGCCCGACTGAATCGGGGAAATAGGTCCCGCCGAACAGTACTTCTGCCCCCGCAGCTTTGGCCTTGGCAATGACGGTTGTGAAGTCCGTCGCGCCAACGGCATACTTCTCTTCGAGCACGACCTCCATTCCCATCGCCTCCGCTTGCACCTTGCCGCCTTTCACGCAGGACTCGGGGAATAGCGTGTCCTCCCACAGAAAGGCAATCGTCTTGGGCCTTTCTTCTTCCGGAACATTTTCCTGCAGCCACTCAAAGAAGCCGTTAGCATAGACGCCGGCGAGACCTGGAGCTGTGCAGAAAGAGTACTTGAAGCCCCTATTGTACAGACCCTCAGAAGTCCCACCGCTGATCAGGAACACCATCTCGTACTGCTCAGCAATCGCCTGGGCCGGGAAGTTGCACGCGCTGGAGTAAGGACCCAGGAGCAGATCGACCTTGTCCGCGGTGATCAGTTTCTCATAGAGACTGGTCGTCTTGGTTGGATCACTCTCGTCGTCGTACATGATGAGCTGCACTTCTCTGCCCAGGAGACCCCCCGCCGCATTCATCTCCTCCATCCACATCGTGTAGGATTCCTCGTGCCACGCGGCGCTCTTGGCATACTTGCCCGTCGTGGAAAGAGCCGCTCCTATCACGACTGGTTCGGGAGGTGGCTCAGTTGGCGGTGGTGGCTCGGCCGTTGGGGCCACTGGCTTGGCTGTCGGGGCTACTGGCTTGGGCGTTGGGGTGGCCTTGGGCGCACAACCTGCCACCAGCACACCGACAATCACCACAAGCGCAACAATGGTCGAAAACTTTGTCTTCATCACACCTTTCTCCTTTTGTCTGTATCCTTTGCGACCAGACCCTCTGCATCGCGGCCTGGCCCCTGTCCCTGACTGGTTCGCGGGAGCCCAACCCTCGTGCCCGGTTCAGGCATACGGGCGTACTAGTGTTCCAAGGCTTAACCACCTCCCTTATCCCCGTGTTTGAACGGGCAGACTTGTCCCACCTATCATCGCTTCTGGAATTGACTTCCTAGGATTCTGTACTCCGCAGAGTCATCATCTGTCCGGCTGAGGCAGCATCCGTTCCCTCAGAGTTGCTGCCAACTGGACTGGAGATAGCACAAAGGGAGGCGCCGCATTGGTGCGACAGCCCCCCTCAGTTCTGAAGAACACACTCGCTCGCAGAGCCCACCCCATGGCAAGATTCGCAGTTGCCCTGAGAGTAGAGGCAGTAACAATCAACACTACCGAGTCCACTAGTAATAGATGCATCGTCGCTTTTCTTACCCCATACTCGGCAGGGGTGCCAATCTCTGCGGCTTGTTCGCTAGCCTGAGACCTTACCCCTGAGATGCTCATACCGTATGATGCGCCCCTGAATGATGAGGTAATCATATCATATTCTGGCCCTGCGTCAAATCGGCATTGTGCAGTGTCCAGGGCGTTCGGGGGCTTTTGACCGAGTCCTTGCCTTGCCCGGTGCTGTGCCGAGCAGACCTGTGAACTGCTGTCAAACACACATGACACTTGTGTACCATGCAGAACAGACGTTGGCCCCGCGGCACTGCGACTTCATCCAGTGATTACCAACATCTCACGGCAGAGCACGCAGAGGCCGCAGCGAACGTCAGGAAGAGGTCTTCTCTGCGCACTTGGCGCTCTACGTACTCGGCATCGCACCTGACACTTGCCCGAATCGCCAGGGGGATGTCGCCCCAGGTGCCAGCAAGAACGCAGCCGGGGTTGCATTGCCAAAGCGCCAATCACAGGCGCCCTAGTTTGGCACCTGAGGCAATACGGAGGAGCCTTCAGGCAGTACAATCACCCCTGCGTCTGCATCTGCGGCCCGGAATGCAGCATCCAAGGCTGCCTGGGCTGTGGAATGGCGTTCCATGCCTGTTATGGGTACGTCTGCCAGCGATGGTGAAACAAGGAAAATGCGCGCATTTTGGGCAACCTTCGCGATGGCTGCCGCCTTGTGTCCACCGAGGACAAACCGTTCCTGAATCCGCTCCGCCAGTTGCTGAGGTGAACGGCCGCTGGTTATCCAATCCTCAAAGGTACTATTGCCAAAGCCCTCTCTGCATTCTGCCACCAGGACAATCGCTCCTCCCCGGCGAACGGCATATGCAGCGTTGTCCAGCGCCTTCTGTGCCTGATACAGGTTCATATCCTTGGGATAACCACCAGGACTGACCAGCACGATATCAGCCAGTCCAGGGATGGCAATCTTGGCACGCAGGGCCAGCAGCTCACACCCCTTGCGATGCGCAGCAATCACGTCGCCTGCCACGGCGTGCACGATGCGGTGCTCTGCATCCACCACCACATTGAGGATGAAATCCACACCGACCATGGCCGCACCTTCTTCAAGATCGGCACGGACAGGGTTCCCCTCACAACATCCGGCTCGCGCTTCCGGGCAGAGCATCATCGCATGATTGGCGGTCACCGTGACCTCAGAAGCACAGCCGGGGACGATCGCTTTCGCTCCACCCGAATAACCAACGAAGTAGTGAAGTTCCACATTGCCCACGCAGACGCGAAGATCTGCATCCACAACTGGACGGAAGATCTCAACGGGAGTGCCGACACTTGTCAAGCCCAACCTGACAGTGTCGGCAACATCGTGATTGATGACCCGAACACGTCTGAAGACATCCGAACCTACTGTGGCCTCCAGTTCAGCGGAGGTCATTAGGCGATGCAAGCCCACAGCGACGACGACGGCGATATCATGCTCAGCAACGCCGGCTGCCGCCAATTCGGCCAAAACCGGAGGAAGAAGCTTTGCGGAAGGACACGGCCGAGTCAGATCGCTGGTGACAATCACCACCTTCTGACCCGGCCGAGCGAGATCGCGCAGGCGAGGCGTCCCTATCGGATGGGCCAAGGCTTCATGTACAGAGGCAGCCTCGTCATGCCACTCTTCTACCCGCTGAGGTTCGAAGACGCCCACCAGATTGGAGTTTGGGACTTGCACTGATACGTAGGAATGCCCAAATGGTAATCGTAGCGTTGTGACAGTGTTCATCGCGTTTCCACCCCGCAGTAGCGACGCGCAGCTCCGCATAGGGCCCCAATAGCCAACAATTCCTGTCCCGACAACAAGCGTACCATGCCCCCAAAGAGCACACATGCCCCGTCCGGCCCAGCATCTTGAGGACAGTGACTACGGTGATGCGGTCGTCGCCCCGCATAACAGAGTATCTTGGCGCACCAGCAATGGCTGTCCACAGACGTTCAGTCCCAGGCGCGCCTGCTGGCTTCTCATACACGCCGGCCGGGTACCAGGAGATCCTACCTTGATGAATCCCGGTTTGGGTATCTGCTTCCTGTGCTTGGCTTTCCCTTGCTCCTAGGCGCCCCCGCCATACATATCGTTGACCACGATTGCTGACAGCTTCTCGACCTCCAGACGCCGCACAGCTCCTGGTCCCAGGCCTTGATAGGCGATCACTTTGGCTGCCTTGATCGCTCTAGCGATCAGCGCTGAAGCGCCTCCGGTCACAGTGAAGTAGACGGCCTTGCGCTTCTTGACAGCCTAACGCACAGGCACCGAACGATTACCTTTGCCAATCATGCCCTGCCGGCGTGCAAGGGTCCATACGCCCACTGGTCGTGGGCCCAGCCGAACCAATTGGTCGACCCGACCTAGCCAGTCACGGCCCCATATACTACATGATTTGACCCCGCAGGTCAAAACCACAAGTGTGCGGAGCCCGAGACGTACTATACAGTTTTTGGGGCACGAGGGCCGTTCCGAGAATTGCGGACTCAGTCCTGAGGACTTTTTGGCACAAAGAAGGCCTCTCCAACTCTAGGAGACCCGAAGAGATCAAGAAGCAGAACAGAGAGAAGAAGTACTACGTATAGTAGCATTCAGCAAGTGACATACTACATATTGTAGTCGCTTGAGTATGCGGTCCAGGTGACTTAAAACCCGCTGGAGCAAAACTCCATGAGGGTTCGATTCCCTCCCGCCCTACACGTGAGAGGCTCTCCTGCAATGGGAGGGCCTTTGCGATTGCCGTGAAGAGCCCTGCGGACTTGCTAGAGGCTCTACCCTACGGCACCCGAACGCATCAAACGGCACGATGATGAGCGATTGTATCAGCCGTGGATGCACAGCCGGCGGATCAGGGACTTGTACAGGATCAGCCAGAAGACCGCAGAGCAGCAACTCTATGCCCCTGTCGTGCACTTGGACCCAAGTCAGGCTCTGCTAGCCTCTCGGCTTCCGAGGGCTCCGCCACGAGGCACCTTCCCAATCCTGTTCACCCGCCCGAGCGATCCGGCGCGACGTACGGTATCGTCATTGGGCCCTCGGGTAGCACGCAGATCGTGGCATGCGGCCCATAGCGTTCGAGCAGGCTCGACACCGTTTCCTCCACCGAACTGCAGGGGCATAGCATAGCCCGCTCTATGGTCTTGTCATCCAGGTACGAACTCTTGACGTACACGTCGGCCTTTATCTGCACCTGCGCCTGGATCTGCACCTGCCACTGGTCCTGCCGCAGGAAGCCGGGGGACTCAATAAGTGCCAGCAACTCCTGTGGGGTAGATGCCATCTGCAGCAGCTCTCCATACGCTCCATGATCTGGGAGGCCGTCCCAACACTCAGCAGCCATCACGATGCTGCCCCCAGGCTTCACCACCTGCGCCGCAGCGGACATCCCCTTCACCGCCTGGTACAGGTTCAGATCCAGTGGATACCCGGAGTTGCTCGTGATCACAATGTCAAACAGTTCCCGAACCGGTACCATCGCTGTCGATCGCACGAAATCTGTCCCAGCAGCATGAGCCTTCAGCAAATCGCCCGCAAAGATCCTTGTGATTTGTTTGTCTCGGTTCAGTGCCACGTTGAGCAGGAACGTTGGAGAGGTCATCAGCGCCACTTCCCGCATTTCCTCCCAGATTGGATTCCCTTCGGTCACGCCCCACGTGGCGCGGGGATCTCCGATCATTTGCGCGCCATGATTCTCCAGCAGAGACCGTTCATCCGCTATGCCGGGGAGTACCGCCTTGGGTCCACCTGAGAAGCCGGCGAAAAAGTGCGGCTCGATGAATCCCGTCAAAATCTTGACGCTTGCCTGCATGTACTCTGCGTTGACGTAAGCCTGGTGTCCAAACGATGTCTGCCCCAAGTGCACCATATTGGCCTGGTCGAAGGCATTGTGCTGGACAACACGGTAGTTCGTCATTATCTCGCCACCAAGCATTTCAACTAGCTCATCCTCTGTATTGGCACGATGCGTGCCAAGGGCGTTGATGAGCACGACATTCTCGCGCGGGACGTGCGAGATCTCTTTGAGCAGGACTGAAAGCATCTTCTTACGAGGTTGAGGACGGGTGATGTCACTGAACACGATGGCAACAGTTTCGTGCGGCTTGACTGACTCGCGTAGGGGCGCTGTACCTATCGGGTCACGCAGCGCCGCGCGGAGTGCCCCACGCTCGTCCGAGAGCCCCGGGACGTACTCTGGCTCCACCACCGTCACGTTGCGATCGGGAAGCTCTACCCACAGTCCTTCTTTGCCATAGGCGAGTTTGACTTTCAAGGCTTGTTCTCCATCGCCATAGTCTGAGGCCTGATTCCCGTGGAGCACTCTACGGAACGTTCTTGATCAGGCTCAAGTCTCCATCTCGCGCAGCCTCCAAGACCGGCCCCATGTATTCATCGACCATCTCAGCAGTGAGAGGCACCGGCATGTTCTCTAGCTTCATTTTGAGCTGCGGATCCTTGGCAGCAGCGAGAGCCCGCTCGATGTGTTCATCGGTGAATCCGTCCACCTCCCCCAGTGTTGTCGGGAAGCCGATGCGCTTGCTGAGTGTCATCATCGCTTCGGCAACGGCCACTCCCAACTCCCGCCCGGTGAGTGCGTCAATGTCTGCATCGGTCATGCCACCCTCCTTGAAGATGTTACCCACCATCCGCAGCGGTTCCTCAACCGCTGGGGCAAAGAAGACAACATAGTAGGGGTTCATAATGGCGCAGGCTCGCCCGTGGCTCAGGATGTCTACCAAAGAGAAACTGGTGAGGTGCCCACCGTTGGTTCCGCCCAGCATGATGGCATAGCCACCCAGGTCGGTGGCCAGGCCCAAAGCTGTCCGCGCCTCGGTATCGTTGGGATTTGTCACCGCCCGCTCGACATAGTTCACCACCAATCGGATACCCTCGTCGGCCACTTCCATCACTCTGTGGTAGTACGGTTTTCCTACTGCACCTAGCAGCACTTCCAGATTGTGAGCTATGCCATCCAGCGCACCGTCACCAGTGAATCCGGGGGGCATGGACTTGGTCACGTCGTAGTCAAACAGGGCGCGTGTTGGCACAATCGCCTCGTCCACGATGAGCTTCTTCTGGCCAGTAGACACGTCCGTGATGTTGGAGTACTTGGTGAGATGCGCGCCGGAACTCGCCGCCGTCTGGATGGCAACGACTGGGGTGAGACTTTCCCCTGTCACCTGCAGTTTGTCCGTGACCCTGCCAGTACCAAAGTACTCGTCAATCTCACCTCCCAAAGTGCGCAGCACCTCGGCTGCCTTGGTCGCATCAAGGGTGCTACCGCCACCCAGGCAGACGATGACGTCGGGATCCAGCGCTTTGATCTCGTCAGTGATGCGGAAGAGATCTTGGCGCGGAGCGTTGGGTCTGGCACCCTCAATTTCACCCAATACCTTGACACCCGCGGCGGCCAGGGAATCTCTCACCGTCTTGATGAGTGCTTCGTTGCCCGGGAACACAGTGTACACTATGACGGCGCGCTGACCAACCTCGGCGGTCGCACCGCCGACCTCAGGCAGTACACCTGACCCGAAGACGTAGCGATCTCCTTTGAACTCGCGAATCAATTGCTTTGCTTTCTCAAAGTTCGACATCATCCCGTCTCCTTTCATTGCATCATTTGGCGCACGTGCTCGATGGCCCGTTGCGCACATCTCTGAGCATCGGGTGATGAAAGCCTTGTGGCGGGCACGATTGAAATCTTGGGTAGCCTGTACTCGGAAGTAGTCTCCTTCTCTCACATCTGCAACATTCTGCGCGTTTTCGAAGCCGCCAAACGCACTCTGGGCGCCGCCGCAAAAATCCCGTTAGCCGACGCCTCTATCTAGGAGAAGATGAGGGGCATAGCGCTCGGCCAGGCCCAAGCCTGGCCACTTCTCATCGCTCGCTGGCAAATAGACTCCGGTCGCAACCGCATTCAGGCTTTGCAATCTGTACTTTCTCCGTCAAGAGATGATGTCGATGCTGATAGTAGATCTGGTCGATTGCTGCATATGCCCTGTATACCGTACTTCAATATCTCCCGAATCTCTTCGGGGCGCTCCTCATGCCAGATGATGATGCCCAAACCCTGCTCGTGTATCTTTGTCACCAGTTCGGGACTGAGCAGCTTGTGGGGAGTTGGTGATCGTCGTTCCCAGCAAAAGTGTACGTAGTCGGCTCCGGCCGCTCGGGCCATCCCAACAAAATCCCCGTTCGTTTGGCCCACCAGCACCGAGGTAGGCATCTCTGGAGCTAGCTCCTTCACCTCTTTTAGTAGAGCATGATCAAAGGAACTAATGATCACCTCCCTTCCGAACTCATTGGCGCGTACAGCCTCCACCACCGGACCAGGAGTAGCTGGGGCTTTGAGCTCGATATACAGCCCACACCTGCCCCGAGCGAAGTCGATAGCCTCTTGCAAACTAGGAATCCTCTCCCTCTGGCCAGCGTCCAACTGTTTCAACTCAAGGAGCGTCTTATCCTTAACGTAGCCGCTGCCGTTCGTCGTCGTCTCCAAGGTGGCGTCGTGGATGATGACGGGCTGCCCATCTTTGCTCAGGCGCACATCCACCTCGATCATGTCTGCCCCAAGGTCAACCGCTGCCTCAAAGGCTCGCAAGGTGTTCCCGGGCTCCAAGGCGGAGGCGCCGCGATGTGCGATCTTCAGACACTCGTGCTGTCCCTGCGGGCTGGAGGACTGTTCAAGGGCTACCTCTCTGTCGGAAAGACGCACAGTGGAATCAATGGTGGGAATATCACCACATTATCTCCTCGGCGGTGGCCATGTCGGCGGGCACAAGGTCCCTCACCTGGCTACCCACCTCCTCTATCACACCAGAAAGCTCGTGCCCTAGAGAGGAAGACGCTGTAGCCATGGTCCAGCGCCAATTCCTCGACCCCCTGGACGATCTCTGCAACGAAGGGATCGGCGATGGTGATCGCCACCAATCCGGTAGTCCGAGTGCTCTTAGTCGCCAGTCCGCGGGTGATGGCGCTGGCTACGTAGCCCATCTCCTCAGCCAGACGACGTACACGCGTTCCCGTCTCATCGCTGATTAGGGGGCTGTATCTAAGCGCTCGAGAGACGGTGGAATGGGAGACGCCTGCTGCTTCAGCGATATCTCTAATGGATACGCTCATTGAACTCGTCCGCCCTTGCACACGTTTGCATAAACCTTCTATCACATCAGCTAGGTTTTGTCAAGCTCTCCCGCTAACGGTGAACGTTCACCTAACGAGGAAAGGATCAACCCAGCGGCCTTTTCGACCAATCTGTGGCTAGCGGCAAATTGGCTCCCGTGGGATGAGATCGTTGGTAGCGGTGTGAGCTGCACTTCGTAAAGTGGAAGGTCGCACTGCATCCAGTTGCCTTGAACGGACTTTGTCCCCGTGGTTGCCGCGATTTGAGCTCTGTGCTGATGCATACTATCCTGTTGATTGGGAGCAATCCGCACAGGAACGCGCAGTTCCAAATGGCTGCAGGTGTCCGAACCACGGACTGAAGTCCACGAGCACATCGCCTTCAGAAGCCCCGCGGACTTGGCAAGAAGTAAGGCGTGCAGATGAAATCCTCCAGCACTTCGGTCAGGTTAGGCCGTCCGATTTCCTGCAGGTTATAGTGAACGCGCGTTGAGGGCTTATTGATCTTGATGAATCGATTTAGATCGATTGGCGTGCCGATGACCACCGCATCACACTCGGTGTTGTTAATCGTCGCCTCAAGGTCTCTTAGTTGCTGCTCGCCATACCCCATGGCGGGCAAGACGGTTCCAATCTCCGGATAAGTCTCAAAAGTCTCGGATATCCTACCCACCGTGTACGGCCGCGGGTCAACAAATCCTGCTGCGCCAAACTTTCGGGCCGCAACGACTCCCGCACCGATCTTCATCCCCCCATGGGTGAGGGTCGGACCATCCTCGATTGCCAGCACCATTTTGCCCTTGACCACGGACGGATCATCGATATCAAGAGTTGAGGCAGCATCGATGACGACAGCATCGGGGTTCACGGCGGCAACATTCTTCCGCACGGTCTCAATACCCGCAAGATCCGCGCTGTCGATCTTGTTGATGACCACCACATCGGCGATCCTCAAAGTGATCTCGCCCGGATAATAGCGTAATTCATCACCCGCACGAAGTGGATCAGTCACTGTCACATGTAAATCAGGTACGTAAAACGGGAAGTCATTGTTCCCGCCATCCCACAGAATCACATCGCAACCATGCGGATCGTTCTCAGCCTCTCGAAGGATAGCCTCATAGTCGACGCCGGCGTAAATGACATTGCCGCGCACGATGTGGGGCTCATACTCCTCCATCTCTTCGATGGTGCATTTATGCTTTTCCAGATCGGACAACTCCGCGTAACGTTGCACCCTTTGGGCGACAAGGTCTCCATAGGGCATCGGATGACGGATGACCACGACCTTTATGCCCTTCTCCGTTAATATCTCAGTGATCCTTCGTGAGGTCTGGCTTTTGCCGCAACCAGTTCGGACCGCCCCTACTGAAATGACCGGTTTGGAACTCTTGAGCATGGTGTCCTTGGGGCCCAGTAACACAAAACTGGCGCCAGCGGCTTGCACGATGGCGCTGATGGACATGACATGCTGATATGAAACATCACTGTACGAGAAGGCGCAATCGTCCACACTCAGATCTTTGATTAACTTGGGAAGATCTTCTTGTGCATAAATCGCAATGCCTTCCGGATAGAGTTTGCCGGCCAATTCGGGCGGATATTTCCGGCCTGCAATATCCGGGATTTGGGCCGCGGTAAAGGCGACAACGTTATAGGCCTCATTGTCGCGGTAGTAGGTATTAAAGTTGTGGAAATCCCTCCCAGCTGCGCCGATGATGATCACATTTCTCTTCGACATAGCTTCCTCTGTTTCTCCTCTTCTTGGGATTGATTAGCTTCCTAGCGTTGCTACCATCACGGCTTTGATGGTGTGAACTCTGTTCTCAGCTTCGTCAAACACGATGGAAGCCGGCGACTCAAATACCTCTTCCGTCACTTCCATCGCCTCCAGTTCGAATCTTTGGTAAATGTCTTCCCCGATAATCGTTTCGCGATTATGAAAGGCTGGGAGACAATGCATGAACTTGACATCGGGATTGCCGGTCTTGCCCATCGCCTCTTTGTTGATCTGATATGACTTCAGTAGGTTGATTCTTTCCTTCCAGACTTTCTCTGGTTCCCCCATGGAGACCCAGACGTCCGTGCACAGAAAATCGCAATCCTTGACACCGCTGTCCAAATCATCGGTGATGGTGATTTTCGCTCCGGTCTGCTTGGCGATCTCTTGGGCTTTGGCGACCAGCTCCTGGTGCGGCTGAACGCTCTTGGGAGCAACGCATCGAAATTCCATTCCCATTTGGGCAGCCCCCACCAACAGCGAATTAGCCATGTTGTTGTGGGCATCGCCCAGGTAGGCAAACTTGACCTGGCCGAGCGGCTTGTTGCTATACTCCATCATGGTCAACAGATCGGCCAGCACCTGGGTGGGATGAAACTCGTTGGTCAGGCCGTTCCAGACGGGCACTCCGGCATATCTAGCCAGCTCTTCCACCCTTTCCTGCCCAAAGCCCCGATATTCAATCCCGTCGTACATCCTGCCCAAGACCCTGGCTGTGTCTTTCATAGACTCTTTTGTACCCAGTTGGGAGCCTCTCGGTCCCAGATAGGTCACGTGTGCACCCTGATCATAAGCTGCCGTCTCAAAGGCGCAGCGTGTTCGGGTCGAGCCTTTCTCAAAAATCAGCGCTATGTTCTTTCCTGCCAATCTCGGTTGCTCAGTTCCGGCGTATTTTGCCTTTTTCAGATCCACAGAGAGGCTGAGCAGGAACTCGATCTCGTTGGGAGTGAAATCCAACAGTCTCAGGAAATGCCTGTTCCTCAGGTTGAAGGCCATCTCTCCCTCCATAATCTCAAAGGTCCCAGCGCTATGCCAAGGGAGTGGTCCTCTTGGCTGCCTGATCCGAGCTCTTCTCGAGCAATCTCAACGATTGTATGCGCCAGTTGCTTTGCCGGCTTTTCTCCCTTCTCGCAGGCAACGTCACTGACGGAAAGGACTATGATCTGTTGACTTGCCCAGTAAGACACGCTCCAGTCTACCGGTTGAATTGCACACAGCGGCTTCTTTGTGGGCCACCATTCAATCCCGGTGCTGAAAACTGACTTTGAAGTCTGGCGCCGCGGATATGGAAATGGCATCTGCCGCAGTCAGGAATCGTCAGTATTGGTGCGTTCGAATTCCTCTTCATCCCATTAATTGAAGGGACCACCAGACAGCTTCGCGTGCATGTCCGTTAGATAGCTTCAGGATCATAGGCCTTTCCAAGGGTCTTCGGCGGTACTGTTCTCCCCACGAGCCCAGCAAGTGCGGCAATGGTCAACAAATACGGGGCCATCACAGGGAATTGATAGGGAATAGCGGACCCCAGAGCTTGGAATCGCAGCTGCAGAGCATCCGCAGCACCGAAGAGCAAGCAAGCAGCCGCAGCCCACATTGGATTCCACTTGCCTACGACAATCGCAGCGAGAACGATGAAGCCTCGCCCGGCTGTCATGTTCGGGGCGAAATACCCAAGCTCGGCCATTGCGAGGGCACTCCCGCCTAGCCCAGCAAACAGTCCGCAAAGAATCACGCCGGTATACTTGAGCCGAGATACTGACAGCCCGGCGGTAGCGACGGCATGGGGGTGCTCTCCCACAGCTCGAATATTGAGCCCCCAGCTAGTACGGTATAGAATCCAGGTAGCCACCATCGGCAAGGTCAACGCGATCCAGACAATCACCGGCTGGGAGAAGATCACTGGCCCCAAGAAAGGCACATTGCGTAGTTCAGGCGGGCCCAATACCGGATACATGGCAACACGCGTCCTCTGCGTCGGGAATAGTCGGGCGTGTAGCAAGTTTGTCACTCCGAGGGCGATAAGGTTAATCACCGCCCCCGAGACCTCATGGTTAGCTCGACGAGTCACGGTGAGGTAAGCGTGCACGACCGCCAGCAGCCCACCAACCGTCATGGCACAGATTCCAGCTATGACAACGTTCCCTGTGAAGAAGCTCGCGGCGATAGACGCAAGCGCGCCGGCCAGCATCATGCCTTCCATGCCTATATTGGAGATGCCAACGCGCTCCGTGTAGACCCCACCAATGCTCACCAACATCAGCGGAGCCGCCGAGCGGACAGTCGCCCTAAGCAAGTCGCTGATGAAGTTCAGGCTAATCTCCATCTGCCTGGTCCTCCTGCGTGACCTGTTCCTTCATCTCCGCCCCAGTGATGCGCATGCGTTCGCCGAACCCAATGGCAATGACGAACAGCACCGTCAGCCCCTGGATAACGAGCGCCATGGAGCTTTCGATACCGGTGACGATTTGCATTTTGCTCGCACCCGCTTTCAGGCATCCGAAGAAGGCACCCGCGAGCATTATCCCCAGCGGATTGCCCTTCGTCATGAGAGCGACGGCAAGCCCCTCGTACCCCACGCCGCCTACGAAATAGTCAAACAGCCTAAGTTTCAGCCCCAGGACCTCGCCAGCCCCCGCCAGGCCACCTAGCCCACCACAAACCAACAGTACGAGGAAGATCTGCCGTGCAACGCCAACCCCGGCGTAGCGCGCCGCCTCGGGGTTTCCCCCGACCAGCCTGGTTCGAAAGCCAAAGGGCGTGTAGCGCAGCACAAAGTGCAAGACCACGCCAAGGACAACCGCCAAGATGAGACCGGCGTGCAGGCTTGTCCCCTTCACTAGAATGGGCAGACGCGCACTGGGCAAAATCAGCGGAGACATAGGAAAGAAGGCACCCTTCTCAGCCAGTGGGCTGGGTTCATGCAGAAGCCAACTGACAAGATAGCCGGCTACATAGTTCAGCATGAGGGTGGTGACCACCTCACTTGTGCCTCGATAGGCACGGAGATAGCCCGGAATCAGCGCCCAGAGAGCACCACCGGCAAATCCCGCCATAACGGCGAGAAGCAGGTGAAGCCAGGCAGGCACAGGAAGAGGAATGATGCCCACGGCGGTTGCCGCTGTCGCACCTAGGTAGATTTGTCCCTCGCCCCCGATGTTCCACAAACCACTCTTGAACGCGAGACCAACGGCGAACCCCCCGAGAAGCAGAGGCGCGGCTCGTACACCTGTGTTGGCCAAGGCAGCGACACTGCCGATTGATCCTTTCAGCAGAGCGGCATACGCTTCAATCGGATTCGCACCTGCCGCCAAGATCAGCCCGGCGGAAACCGTCAAGGCCAGGACGATGGCAAGGCCTAGCCTCCCGCCTGAAGATACCACCTCCCCCAGACGCAGCGGGACGATTGATCGTCGCCCATTCATTCGTTCACTCCCACTGCTGTCTCTGCACGCTTGCGATGACCTAGCATCATCTCCCCAATCAAGTTGACATCCGCAGTCTCGGCATCCACCTCCCCCATGATCTCACCCCCGAGAAAGACCACGATACGATCGCTGAGGGTCAACACCTCTGATAATTCCGTTGAAATGAAAAGCACAGCAGCGCCACGGTTTCGCTCTTGCAGCAATGCATTGTGGACGGCCTCTACCGACGCAACATCCAAGCCCCTCGTCGGCTGAGAGGCGACCAGCAACGCAGGCTTTGCGCTTAGCTCACGTGCTACTACAACTCTTTGCTGGTTCCCACCAGACAAGTGCCGAAGTGGGATCGCGGGGTGTGGTGTTCTGATGTCATAGTCCCGGATGAGGGTATTTGCCCGGTCCCCGATTTCACTCCACTGCAGGATACCCCGCTGCGTAAGAGGAGGACTGTCGAACGTTTTGATGATCAGATTCTCTTCTACGGTGAAATCGGCAATCAGGCCCGTCTTGCGCCCGTCTTCCGGGATGTAGCCCAGCAACGATGGGTCACAAATGACCCCGGTAACGAGTTCACCGTTGATTCGGATGGTGCCCTTCATGGGACGGCGCAAGCCCACTATGCATTCGGCCAATTCTCGCTGCCCATTCCCATCTACCCCGGCAACTCCAACGATCTCCCCAGCACGCACCGTCAGGCTCAGGTCTCTGAGCGCCGGGACACCGCGGTCGTTATCGCAGCAGAGGCCCTCGATCACCAGTACTTCTTTCTCGGACTCAGAGGGCGGTCGTGGCTGCCTATCCAGGAATACCCCTCTTCCAACCATCATCCGCGCCAGTTCGGAGGGCGTCGTTTCTCTGGGGTCTACAGTGCCAACAACGTGACCATCTCGCAGCACCGTAACCCGATCAGCAACCTCTTTCATCTCCCTAAGCTTATGGCTGATGAAAATGACGGCACGCCCCTCGTCAACCAAGCTTCGCACGGTCCTGAAGAGCCGTTCTGCTTGCGACGGTGTAAGGACGGAAGTTGGCTCATCGAGGATCAATAAACTGGCATTTCGAAAGAGTTGCTTGAGAATCTCCAGCCACTGCCGGGTTCCCACTGGGAGCTGCCAAACCGGGGTCGAGGGATCAATGACAAGCTGATACCGCTTGGCTAGCTTCTCAAAACGGTCACGGGCCGAATCCAATTCGAGAAGAGGCGGGCGTCTCGGTGGAATGCCCAAGATAACGTTTTCAAGCACAGATAGGTTTTCTACCAGCATGAAATGCTGGTGGACCATCCCTACGCCGAGATCAACTGCTACCCGTGGTGAGGTAATCTCGACCTTTTCACCGTTGAAGTATATCTCTCCGCTGTCCGGCTGGTGCAGGCCATAAAGGATATTCATGAGGGTGGTCTTGCCTGCACCATTCTCGCCCAACAAGCCGTGCACTTCCCCCGCCCTCACCTCGAGCGTGATGTTGTTGTTTGCCAGGACGCCTGGGAATCGTTTGGTTATCCCCACCATGAGTAACGCGACGACGGCACTTTGATCCACCCGCTGCACCTCCAGGCCAGGTCCCGCCCCACCCCGGAACCTCGCGGCGGTGGGGCGGGTGCCTTTGTGCAAAGGATCCGGTTCCTACGGTTCTATGTGAATCTCTCCGGATCTCATCTTCTCTAATGCGTCAAAGATTTTCTGTTGCACGTCCTTGGGGGTCAAGTCTGTCATGTGCATATCGATCCCCCCTGGGGTATTGACATCTACAACGACCATCTGCATGGGTATCCCTCTCCCACAGGCCAATTCGCAGATCATCACGCCAGGCGATCCCAACGCACTGCCGAGGACAGCATTGGGCCCAAGCGAGCTCGAATCTCGGTAGAGGCCAATTGCCATCACGCCCCTATCCTCCGCGGCGGAGATGAGGCCTGCATCCGCGGTATCCAACATGTGCCACAAGACGTCCACGCCTTCGTCAATCAGCGCCAGGCCCGCCTCGCGCGCCTTGGCCACATCGGCCCAGTCTCCTGTGGCTATGTAGGTGACCTCTATGTCCTTCCCGGAAGTTTTCACTCCAGCCTCAAACCCCTCCAAGCCCTGGTCGCAACATTCGAGAAGCTCTCCCACTACGTAGGCTACGTGGTTTGTCTCGGTCATTTCGCCGGCCAAGATCCCCGCCAGGTAGCCCATCTGCCGGAAGCTGAGCGTGGTAGCGCTCACATTGTCGGCCAGTGGCGGCCCATCCGCCACACCGAACTTGAGATCTGGGTACTCCTTCGCTACCATCCCAATCGAATCCGAGTATTCGCCGCCATGGCCGATGATGATGTCATAACCCTCGGCGGCGTAGTTGCGCAAGACCTCAATCTGCTCATCTTGGCTGACGTTCTCACTGTAGGCGATCTCGACGCCACACTCTTCCGCAGCGCGCTTGAGGCCTTCGTAACCGAACTGATTCCACGACTGGTCAGTAACGACCCCCGGGAACAGCACTGCAACCTTTGTTTTCTCCTCAACGGGAGGTTCAGTGGCTGTTGGCTTAGGAGGAACCGCAGTGGGCGCTGGCGCGCACGCCGAAACAACCATTGCCAGTACGATGGACACGCCGAACGCGACCTTAAGGTGCCTATTCATTTTCTTCTCCTTTTCTAGAGTAAGCGTTTTCGTACCAACTTGCGTATGCCAGTGTTCAAAGCCATTGAGCGCCTTTCATCCCCGTCACACCACCTCCTTTGCAATGCTCGGAGTCGCTATACAGCTCCCGTCACGATCCCAGCTCTTGGCGAGCAATTCGCACGATGGCGCCCACAACCTGCTTTGCCAGCTTCTCCCCTTTCTCGCGCGAAGCATAGGTCGCCTTGTAAAGTACGCCAGATCTGGAAATGATGTCATCTGGCGGCGGAAAGATACAGTATGTCGGCACTCGCTCGCTCTGGTCGTCGATGATCTTGTCCTCTCGCACCAGCTCAGGAGCAAAGTACTGCATGAGCGCAGTTTCTGTTATAGCTGCGTGCTCCACGCCCCATCCCGGGAAGCCCGCCTCTGCGAAAAGCTCGTCAATCATCTCATCTGAAACCTGATCCCACCACGACAGGATCACGACACGTACATCATTCACTTCACGTACAAGAAGTGCTGCCGCCTCGGTCAAGAATGCAACGTTCTCATAGTGACCGTTGAGCACAAGGAACCTTCTCCCACCATGGCGATACGTCTCCCGCAGGATGTCGAGCGCCAAGTTGATCAACGTGGTCCCATCCAGGCTAGTGGTACCGGGAAACAACTGCCCTCCGCCCTCTGCCTTGTACCCATATGCAATCGGCGGCAACACCATAGCGTCCAATTCCTCGCATACCATCTTGGCCAGGCTTGTTGGGATCACGACATCGGTACTCAAAGGTAGATGGGGCCCGTGCTGCTCCAATGATCCCACCGGAAGGATGATAGTCCTTCGGCTCACCTCATCCCGATACTCTTCCCAGGTCATGTGTTCTACTAGCGTTGTTTGGCCTCCTTTTAGAATCCTTCAATCTGCTTGGGGAAGTAATCTTCACAGGTCCCTTCCCGGTAAACATCTGCCGTACAGCAGTGAAGTCCGCCCCCAAATGGCGACACTTCATAGAACGGGACTGGAACGACTTCAAAGCCATGCTTATCGAGCAACTCCATGACAGGAGTCTCACTGGCTTCAACACAGACGGTCTTAGAATCGAGTGCAAGACAGTTCATGTTTAGCCACCAACTGCAGAAATCCATCGGCCCTTTCTTCTTGAGAAGCGTTTTTGGGGGTTCCACAAGTTCCCAGCCATTCTTCTTGAACAGTTCCCATTCCCGTTCATCGAGAGGGGGCCGCGTTGGATTGACAAGCGCAAAGCCGGGACGAAGAGGAACGACGGTCGTGTCCATATGCCACGGCAAGAGTTCCCTACGCCCGACCTTATGAATTCGATGGTTATGAAAGTGGCGTCGCAGCCAGTCAATACCAGCATCATTGGTAACCATTGACTTCTGGACAAAAAGATCCTTTCCGTAGCGGACGACATCGGCGGCATCAAACAAAGGTTCCACTTCAGTGAGTACCCAATCGCCCTTTTCAGCGCGCTCATACTGCTCTTCTTCGCTCAACGAGCTCCATTCCTTCCACCAGTCTTTCTTGTAGGAGCGTTCTGTCAAACGCGGTTTGGGCGCTGGCTCGAGGCGAAAGTTTGGATCTTCTTTGAAGTACTGTAAGAACAGTGGTCGGTAGCAGAGATACTCAAACCAGCGGCTGTGGTAAGACATAGTAGCTTCCATGATTTGATTGCCAATTGTGAGCAGCAAATCCCGAGCGGGGCAGCAGCCAAACATCGATCCCTGCTTCCAGTCGGGGGTTTGAACGGCCTGGCTGAAATCGATCGGAGTCGGCCGGTCAACGCGAATGCCTCGACTCTCAAGGATCTTGGCGAAATTGTCCAGTTGCTCGTTGGCCCTGTCTTGCATTTCCTTGGGGTAAGGCCCGTATGTGCCCAACGGGAACCCGTCGTCCGGCCAGTCGCGTTGAAGGGCCATCTCAGGGGCCTGGACCATGGTGCCATCAGCACGGCCGAGAATAATATGTTTTAGCGCATCCCATTCATTCCATGAGTTCACTACTGTTTTTCTTGATTCTTCTCGCATCGTAACCCTCCTTTTTCAACAAGATTATCGGGGTCGTAATATGTGCAAAATGCACTCCTCAATGACAACGAGCTGTAGCCTAGCCCCTTGTGGGCGCTATTGCCCGTAACAAACACACGGGCACAAGGCCCTAGACTACATTTATTGTCCAATCTTTCAGGGGCGCCTTCTGTGGACAGCATTTCGCACCAAGAACTACTCTAATACCTCCATCCTTGTGATGTTCACGCAACTTGCTTTGCAGAAACTTGCCCACCGGTTCAGGAGGGTGGCGCTGATAAGACGGAAAACCAATACAGATCAGATCTTACTTGGAGAAATCGATGTCCTTAGCCGATCACCCCTAGCTGGAATTTGGGCTCGTAGAGATCAAGGCCGACAAAACTCTCGAAGGAATCAACACCAGGAACTTCCCTCAGTAGTACTTCGGTAGCAAAGCGCCTGTATTCCTCAAGGTCCCTGCAAACGTACCGGGCAAACAGGTCAAATCGGCCAGTAACCATGACCACACTGGAAACGCCTGGTATGGCCAGCAGGGCTGACACGGCTTCGTCGGGGGATACCTCGCTCTTTAACTTGATGCCGATGATCGTGAATGTGTTATAACCGAACTTGTAAGGGTTCATGACTAGGACGAGATCCATTACTCCGGACGCCTTCAACCGCCGTACCCGGTTGTAAATGGTGGCTTCCGTCACCCCTCGCTTCTTGGCCAGTTTCCTGTAGGAGCAGAACACATCCTCTTGGTGCGCCTCCAATATGGCTCGATCCAGGTCATCCAGGGAAGCCGCCCTCTTGTGGTCAGGCAAGTCCTCATCTGTCCGAATTCGCAGCACCGGTTGATGCAAACCGCCTGTCTTCCCCTCGCCCTTCATCGCTCTCTTGCCCACGCTCGTCACTCCCCTCTACCCCGAGGCTACTGTGCGACCGCCACAGCATCATGTCCACGCGTTGATAGATCGTGTGCTCTCTTTGTCATTACCAGTTGGGTTCCTCGCTGCGAACGCCCGCTGTCCCATTTTACTATGGAAAATTCTAGCTGTCAAACTCGTCGAAATGCAATCCAGAGCGTTGCTATTCTTTAGAAAAGAAAAAACGTGCTCACCCTCTTGTAGCACGTGCTACGGTCCCTGGCTCAAGGCTAGCCCATCGGCACCAACGTCGCTAAAGGCATTTGCACCCGCTTGCTCAAAGACCGTGTGGAGCAATTCCCTATGCACTGGACACAACCAGGTGCCCGGGCTGTTCTTAACCTTGGGATGGTTCGCGTCAATAACGACTGGGACGGGTATCAGCCTGGGCCTGCGCTTTGCTTTTCTCTATCTTCGCGCCTCGTTCAATCGCTGCCCCCGCAAAGTCGCCCACTGGGACAAGTTCATAGTACGTAGATCGGCATAGTAGGACCTTGCGCAGTACACGGGTGCTGTCAAGGAGCGCCGTGGCAAGGTTCCCTGTATTGCGATTATGGTGTAAACGCACGATAACAGTCGCCACATGACAGGTTCGCACGAAGCGCGTGTCCATTGATGACGGTATCGAAGCGGATGCGTTCGGGCGAGCGATCGTCTTCTCCCACTCGGAAAACGCCGCTACCCAAAGGCACCAACGGCTCCTCCTCCCCCGATGGTTCGACCAGCGCCAGTGCGCCCTTGCGCAGGACGATCCGAAAATTGGTGAGCCAGGGGTTATGCGAGCGGTAGTGACCGGGATAGTCGTTCCATTCCTGCGGATGGTCGAAGGTCGTCGGGCCTGTGTACCGGTCGTTGGTGTACCAGTCCGGGCCGTGGAATGCCTCCACCACCCCCCTCTTCTCGCGCCCAAAGCGTAGCAGGAAGAGCGCAAAGTCAGGATGGTCCACGTAGAAACGGTCGGGGCCACGCCGTTCGAGCGCGATACGCTCATCGCCGTAGCGCAGGATCAGCCGTTCCCCCTCTGCCACCAGGATGAGTGTCTTGTCACAGGCCCGGTAGGTTCCGACGTACTCGGCACCGTTCTCAATCTTGGTCGGGTCGGTCGGCGGCATGGGCGGCAACTCTTGATCGCGGAGCGCGGCACGCAGGAGTTTGAGCGCCAAATTGGCTATTTCTTCATCAGATCGGCCCCCTGGCCCATTCATCAACACGACGACGCCCAGACCGTCGTCCATGTCGGCCAGTATATATGAATAGTAACCGATCATCCCGCCTCCGTGGCCGATGTAGGTGTGACCATCGCTCTCACGGATGCCGAGACCGTATCCATAGAAAGAGCCGTCCCCTTCTTCCGCCGCCTTGATGATGCGCTGCGACATCAGGTCAAAGCTCTCCTCGGAGAGGATGGGCCCGCGCGGCCCCTGGCCCTGGTTCATCAACATCCGCAGGTAGCTGGCCATGTCGGCAGGCGTTGAGGCAATACTGCCAGCGCCCCCGGCGTGTTCGAGCCACGTCGCCGGGGCAAGCGGACGGCCTCGAGGCAGAGGGCGGTCATCGTAAAAGGCCTCGTAACCCACCGCCAGCCGTTTGCGCGTCTCGTTTGTGATGATGGGCTCGGTGGCGATCATCCCCATCAGGTCGAGGATGCGCTCCTGGATGATGTCCCCGTAAGGCTGCCCTAGCAGTTCCTCCAGAACCACCCCGAGCGTCTTGTAGCCGGCGTCCGAGTAATGTTAATACGTGCCCGGAGGCGCGGTGGCCTCCGTCTCGCGCAAGGCCCAAACTTCATAGCGCGCCTCGCCTGGAAACTCCGCCCCCATGGTGATTCCGGCCGTGTGGCTCATCAGGTGGTGCAGCGTGATTGGCTCGTGCTCCGATTGTACCTCGAACCAGGGCAGGTAGCGCGTGACCGGTTCGTGCAGGTCCAATCGCCCCTCTTCCCGCAGTTGCAGTAAGGCGATGCTGGTAAAAGACTTGCCGATCGAACCGATTTCAAACAGCATCTCCGGTGTGACGGGGGTCTGGGCCGCCACATCGCCAAAGCCGTAGGTTGATACACGGAGCAGCTTCTCACGATCGGTCACCGCTACGGCCACGCCGGGGACATTGACGACCTTCATCTTCTGTTCTATGAATTGATCCAGGCGCTTTAACGCTCCCCCAAAGTTTGTCATCACGTGAACTCCTTCTAATACCAATTGCCCATTCAAGCACCGTGAATCATGAGTTAAGCGCCGGTTGAGTAGCTGCGAGCCATAGCGAGCAGCGTATCGAAACCAAGCGTCCCTGCACGCTTCGTGCCCTTGGTTTCGATACGGCCTTCGGCCTACTCAACCAGCGGGCACTCGCTTATTCATGGTACTTCATGTGGCAATTGGAATAAGGCTTTTGCCGGGCGTTGTCATCTCTCATATCTCATAGTGCTCTTGAGCGATCTTCAAGAGCAACGGGATTTCCACATTGCTTCCACTAACGACCACGGCGACGTTGCGCCCGATGTCTCTCACTTTTCGGTGCAGAAGGGCTGCGATACCCACAGCCCCAGCCCCTTCCACAACCAGATGATGCTTCTCCAAGGCAAAGGCCATGGCCTCCGCAATCGCTTCCTCTGACACCAGAACGACGTCGTCAACATATTCCTGGACCATAGGGAAGGTGTATTGATTGTCCCGGCCGAGACCACCCGCCAGGGCGTCGGCGATGGTCTCCTCTTCTTTCATCTCTATCGGTGCGCCGGCTTTCAAGCTGTAGTACATCACAGGCGCGCGCTCCATCGAAACGCCGACCACTCGAATCGCGGGGTTTGCCGATTTCAAAGCCAGCGCAATCCCCCCCGCCAAACCGCCACCGGCGAGGGGTACGATGACGGTGTCGATCTCAGGCAAGTCCTCCAGCAGCTCCAGGCCGATGGTACCCTGCCCGGCGATGACGAAGGGATCGTCGAAAGAGTCAATCATGGTCAATCCCCGCTCCTTCGCCAACCGCGAGGCGTGACTGACGGATTCGTCGTAGCTGTTGCCGTGCACTACTATCTCAGCACCATGGCGTCTGATAGCATCCACCTTGTTGCTCGGAACCCGGGCCGAGAGGCAAATGACGGCTTTGATGCCCAATCGGCTCGCCACGTACGCTACCGCCCGGCCGTGGTTGCCACTGGAGCCCGTGACAACCCCTCGTGCCTTCTCCTCCACCGTGAGGTTGAGCATCTTGTTGGCGGCCCCCCGAATCTTGAACGAGCCTGTCTCCTGCAAACTCTCAAGCTTCAGGTAGACGGAACCGCCGACGCGCTCCGTCAGCAGGGGAGAATGGACCAGCGGCGTCCTCTTGGCAATGGATGAGATCCTCTGTCTGGCCAAATAGACGTCGAGCATTGTCACGTCAGAAGTGGACATAGATTCCCTCTCGCTTATTAGGGTTAGAGCACCTGTCCGGGCAGAGCGCCGGTGTGTTGGCCCTGATCAATGACCACCACGCCATTGACGACGACGTAGGGGATGCCCTCAGGGTACTGATGTGGATCAGTGTAGGTCGCCCTGTCGGCGACGGTCTGGGCGTCGAATAAGACCAGATCGGCCCACGCGCCCTCACGGATCACCCCCCGGTCGCTCAGGCCGAAGCGCTCTGCGGTGACGGAGGTTATCTTTTTTACCGCCTCCTCCAGTGAGAGCACCTTCTCGTCGCGCACGTAGCGACCCAACACACGTGGGAACGTACCGTAGTAGCGCGGGTGAGGTCTGCTCTGAGCCAACACACCGTAGGGAGCCAGGGCATCCCCATCACTGCCGACCACCACCAGCGGATGGCGCATTAGGATGCGCACATTGTCCTCCAATTGACCGAAACACGCGCACTCCACCTGCCCCTCGCTGACCACGATCAGATCGAGGGCAGTCTCCAACGGGGCCTTCCCCTCGTCCCCGGAGATCTCGGCGATATTCTTGCCCTGCACGTCTGGCCGGGCAGCGCAATCGGTGATCAGGAGGTCGGTCCAGTCGCGCATGCCGCCGCGGTTCTCCCACTCGGCGCGGTTCTCCTCCCAGTCCTTCCTGAGCCGGGCTCGCATCTGGGGGTCGCTCAACCGTTCCCCGACAGCCCTGGCTCCGCCCGCCTGGGCCCAGTAGGGAAGAATATAGGCCAGCCAGCTCACACCGGCCGTGTAGGGGTATTGATCACAACCCACTCTGTCCCCTCGCGAACAGGCATCCTCAAGCATGTCCAGCAGCCGATCGGCGCCCTCCCAATCTCGGTAGCCCTCCAGCTTGACGTGGGAGATCTGCACCCGAATCCCAGCTTGTTTGCCGATCTCGATAGCCTCGGCCACCGCTTCGAACAGGCGATCTGTCTCGCTGCGGACGTGGGTAGCATAGATGCCGCCATGGCGCGCTGCCACCCGCGCCAGGCTGATCACCTCCTCCGTCCGCGCGTAAAAGCCCGGCGGGTAAAACAGGCCGGTGGAGAGGCCACGCGCTCCCTGTTCCATGGTCTCTGCCACCAGCCGCTCCATCTCGGCCTGCTGCTCCGGTGTAGGCTGCACGTCGTCAAGGCCCAATACCGCAGCCCGCACCGTGTTGTGACCGACCAGGGGCACTACGTTCACAGCAGGCCCTGGGTCCCGCAAACGTTCCAAATACTCAGCCATGCTCGCCCACGTGACGTCCAGGCCAACGCTCTTGGCCTCAGCCCGCACCTCCTCCACAGCCGCGCCCAACAGCGGGGCCGGCGAGCTGCCGCAGTTGCCCATGACCTCCGTGGTGACCCCCTGGTGGATTTTGCTCTCGGCCCGGGGGTTAACCAGCAGGGTAAGATCTGAGTGGGTGTGAGCGTCAATGAAGCCCGGAGCCACGTGCAACCCCTGTGCCTGGATGGTGCGCTTCGCCTCTTGCTCGATGTCCTCACCCACCACGGCAATGCGGCCCGCCGCGATCCCCACGTCGGCTTTGCAAGCCTGTCTCCCTGTGCCATCTACCACGACACCGCTCTTGATCAGGATGTCTAGCATGTTCCATGCCTTTCCTGTCGTCAGCAGCGCGCCACCCAACTGCACGTGCACAAGCTTTTGGATAGCGATTAGGGCATCTCCGGCTGACCCAGGTGCAGGGGCAGGCCCTGGCTTTCGAGAATTTTGGCGAACAGTTCGTATGAGCAGGCTATCCCCCACGACGGGTGCTGGTGGGTGAAAAGGGCAGATCCTGTCCCGAGTAAAGTCGAAGGGCCAAGGCCATGTCTTGCGGCGAGGTGAACAGACAACTACTTCTGCATCACAAGAATGCGCTCAAACTTAGTCGTTCTGGTCTTTCGCCTCGAACGCCTCTCATCCGGTATTCGATCATCATAGATCGTTTCGATCACAAAGCCACCGCTGGTTGCATCCATAGCGAGCTCAGCCAGGATTTCCGCAGTGCGTCGTATCTTCCCATCGCGATCAACATCACCTAGCACGAGCACGCAATAGCTCTCCGATTTCAGCACACGATAAACCTCTTGCAGGCAAATCCTCATTTGAGGCAAGTATACTTTCCGATTGGTGGTCAGCAAAGCATCGAGTTCCTTCCAATCTTTGCACCCCAGGAACCATAACCGCAAGCGATTGTCGCGGGCATAGTCAAGTGCCCCGAAATAGGGAGGGCTTGAAATGATGGCGTCCACGGTTTCATCTTCGATAGGCAAGTTCATAGCGTTCACTTGCCATACCTGGTACTGGCGCTGCTCCCAAGCGACGGGCAGCATATGACGGCGGTAAGCCCGCTTGACCTTTGCCAGCAACCGAGAGCGCAAATCGCGGTAAGCGTACATATCTGGGAAATCGTCAGGCGGGTACTTGTTCTCGCGTAAGTAGGGCACAAGGTGGCTGGCGGGGTAAGAAAGGAAGCCGGGACGTACATGGTGTAAAATCCCCAGCAGGCAGGCGGTCAAGAAGTAATCTTCCTGCTGGCGCAATATACGGAAGGCTGTCAGGACTTCGCGCAACGTGTCAGGGTGAAAGAACCCACGCACCCATTCGGGAACAACGGCCAGGTCTACGGACGGTGCCTCCTGTTCGACGGCGTCAATCAGTTCTTTAGCCCTCTGGATCGCTACCCATTCACTGCCGGGCGTTTCCAGTTTCCCTTGCGTCAGCACATAAGCGTAGGGGCTGAGGTCATTGGCCCAGGCACGCCGCCCGGTCAGGGCAGCCTCCAGAGGGACCACACCGGAGCCGGAGAAGGGGTCCAACACCGTATCTCCCGGCTTCGAATACAGATTGATGAGCACCTTGGCCATCCCTGATTTCATTTTGCCCACGTAGGGAGCCAACTGCTGTAACGTGCTTTCTCGGCTGTTGAACGATCCGTGCCACAGCCGTGCATCAAGCGCGGTGATCACCTTCGTATCGTCGAACAGGTATAGTTGCCGTGCTTCCTTCGCGTCTTCAGACAAGGTGCTCACTCCTGTGGTCGCCATGAGCGAGATGTGCTTTCGTCAACTACTTTCCCTTGGTGCCAGACTTGAACCATTCTTCGGAGCATCCCATTGGGGCGCTCAACGATCTTGACGTGAACTTCCCAGATATGTCTGTCTTGCGCGGTGGCATCTACGCCGAACAGCTCCAAAATCAGCGCCGGCAGCCTCAGCCCATCCAATGTGTGAACAGGCGGCTCAGGATCATCAAGCGAAGGAATACGCTGAGGAAACAGAAACACGTCCGGCGCTGCCTCGAGTCCAATCTTGTCCTCGCGCTCCGGATACTTGGGGCAGGGCCGCGTGCGCGTGCCGCACAGTAGGTCCTTGAAGAACAAGATATCTACCAACTTGTGCTGTCTGACCAGTTCGTTGGTCAGGCGGTTGATGATCGAATGCGCGCCGTGCGCTGGCTGGTTGACGATAGCGCCGTCGAGGTGGCACCATACACCAAATTCCCTGGCCCACAAGGGACGTTCAGAGATGTTGATGCTGTTCCCCTCGCCCCCCTTGACTTCGAGCGCCCCGAAGTAGTCAGGATCGCGTTCAATGCTCACTGTGAAATCGTGCCGCGCTCTGCTGCCGCTTTGTGCGTAATCAGCGATACAGTTGCGTTGCAGCAGGTTCTCCAGAACATCCCTTACCAGACCCTCACGTCCCGTGGTCGAGGAGGCGATGAACGTACCACGAATGCTCTCGATTGCTGAACGAAAGACCAACCCACTCTTGTAGTCGGCTGGTTGAATGGCGTGTTGAAGCAACACATCTGGGTGTAGTACATCCATATCAGTCAGCAAATCAATCGTGGGCTGCACCTGTTTCGTTACTCGTTCTTCGTGTTTGCAAGGTAGTACCATCTCCATGGCTCCTTTTGCCCTCGTTGGCAGGCTCTACCTCCATCATAACCTAACGCTAGCCCCCACACAAACGAACGCGCCGCCCCGCTTTCCCCGCCACGACCGGTGCCGGTGGACGAAAAACGCGGGGCCTGTCCTGAGCGGAGCCGAAGGCCCGCGGGCTTGCCTTGCAGCCTTCTCATTCTGCCGCCTGACGCTGTGCTTGCCGCCCGGCAGCATAATCTGCCGCCAGCAGCGCGCGCCTGGAAGGTCGCCTTGGCTGCCTCGCGCGCGGAGGACAGCGACGGTGATTCGCCCGTCGCCGCTGTCTGGGCGTCGAGCATGCGGACAAACATACCCAGGCCAGGCAGCCGGTAGAATCTGCCGATCACCAGACTATCGAACTTTTCCGCCACTGTCGCCATCTCGCCGGTCTTGCGGTTTGTTTGCGCCCACTTCTCCTCGGCGGCGAGTTCCGCCGGAAAGGACCTCAAGGTCTCCTCGACCGCGTCATGGAAGGGCGAAGGCCCCGTACCTGTGCCGGTACGGGACAGGTGCACAGTCAATTCGCTCTTCACAGCGTCGTACAGCCCTTTCAAAAAGTTGACATCATCTTTGCTCTCTTCTATCCCTTGCAGAATCGCATCTCTGCGCACCATGTCCGACTCCGAGGTGTCGCTGATCGCCGGGTGATGAAAGTAGGGCATTTCGCATATGAGGGTGAAAGGATCGCAGAACGCCCGGGCATACTCAAAGCTGAGCGTGCCCCCCGTGATGATCTCGGCCGGATCGGTGCCGGTCTGCTCTCCGAGGTAATCATACTCAGCAGTAATCGATGAATCCTTGTAGATCGCGCTGGCGTACTCTACTTCATAGGGCCTCTCTGGCTCACCCAGGTGCAGGGGCAGGCCCTGGCTTTCGACCAGCTTGTGGAACGGTGCGTACAACGGGGGCGCTTCTTCCCAGATGTAGAAGTACACCCCGCCAAAGTCCGAGTTATGCAGCGAATACATGAAATCGGGCCGCACCTGCTCGATCAGGGACATCAGCGCCTGCGTCTCGGGCAGCGGGTCGTGAAAGTGGAGGGTCTTGTAATCTATGGGAAAGGTCCACGCCACCTGCTGATAAGCAGGCGGGCGATAATAGTGACGAGCATAGTTCTCTATCGAGAATGGCCCCTTGAACCAACCCTCGTTGAGACGTGTGCCGTCGGGGTCAATGCACTTGATTAGATACCAGGTGTAGCCCAAGGACTCACGCAGCGCATCGTCCTCTACCAGCCGAAGCGACAGATACTCTAACATCATACTGCCGATGGGCTCATTGGGGTGGGGCATGGCAAAGAACAACGCCTGCCTGGGCCCAGTGCCTATTTTGATGGCCTCGATCGGGTCGCCCTGTCGCGAATGGCCGATGGGCAGGATCTCCACGGTGTTGGGATGCCTGTTCGCCAGTTGGTGGGTACTGGCTTTCAGTTCGTCCACCGTGAGAAAGACCTGATAGTCGGGAACGTCGTTGAGAATGCTGAGGACATCGTCGAGTTTCATTGCGGTTGTGCCTCCTTTGGCTAGTTGCACAGAGAACTGAATGGCCGTGCCCTGTCGGCATATCCCTTGTTGGTTTAGACGGACAAGCAAGCCATCTGATGGTCGGCACCTACACTCTGTAGTTGTGGCTCGGTCCGAGAGCACGACCACGCCGCGAGTGTCATCGGGAGGCAGGTTGTCGAAGATGGTCTGGATGTCGAGCTTGGAGCAGCGTGAGCGCTGCTTCCCCAATGTCTCGCTGGGCTGTCTGCAGAGCGGCGACGAAGTAGGCCAGTATTCAAGCGCTCGGTGAGTCGCGGCCGCGACACCATCCTTGTCCTGAGCGTAGTCGAAGGATCAGGCTGGACGGGAGGGACATACACTTTGGTCGCCAGGAGTGGCGTGGGCACCTTCGCCTTCCTTGGCAGCCGCGCAAATCAAACTTCCTGTGCCATCCTGACGGCTTTTGCAGCCAAATTCTAGCACATCTTGCCCATTTTCGCAATGCTGTTATGCACGGTGTGTAGGGTGTCCATGACTTACTGTGCAGGTCTTGGCGCATGGGTACACCGAGCATGTGGGCAGCGCTGAAGCCAGCGTCAGCAAACCCGGGGAATCTGGTTCAGAAGCAGCATCACGGGTAAACGGCGCACACGTGCGACCGCGACACGACGGGCGGCTGCAAGAATTGTCGACTCGGAGTCCTGCGGACTCGGCAAGAAACAAGGCTTGCGACGGACGCAGACCTATTAGACATAGCGTACCGCTTCGAGTCGGATGCTACATATTGTATGACGCGGATCGGCGTACTGCTGGTGACTTGACCCGCTGGAGCAGAACTCCAGAAGGGTTCGACTCCCTCCCGCCCTACTGAGGCACACCTCAAGACCACCTTGGATATGTAAAGGCACTGCCTGTCGGCAGCGCCTTTACTTGCGGTTATGGCTTCTTATGTTCCCTGCTCCCAGCTTGGCCTAGTCAGGACAGGCAGGGCTATCAAAGTCGTTTGCTTTTCGACTCTTCTATTAGTATAGTATGCAACGCGCCAGACCGCCGTAGAACGCCAGTAAGGTATTATTCATGGATTTCAGCCGCAAGCAGTCCGATGTCTTGGCCGACATAAAGCGCCTTCAATCTGGCCTCCCCGGCCTATGTTTCCACGAGCCTCACCAGGCCGTAAGTACTGGGCCTCTCATCCCTGGCTGCGAGATATGCATACGTAAGGGATACATGTCCTTGCAGCTCGGTTTCGCCTGCAACGCCAAATGCCCTTTCTGCTTCGTAGAGACCCACGATGCGGACACGCCTGACGAGGACGAAAAGTACCACCGGCGGGCTCTTCTAAACCAGTTCCACCGCCGCAAGCACGAACTGGAAGGCGTTGCCCTGACGGGAGGCGAACCCCTGTTGTACCTCCCTGAGTTGGAGGCCTGTGTGTCTGAATTGCGAGCCACAAACCCTGCATTGCACTTTTGGGTCTACACCAACGGCATCCTCGCCGACAACGAACGCCTGCGCATACTCCAGGAGCTGGGTATCAATGAGATTCGCTTCAACCTCGCGGCAACTGGGTACAGCGAGAAAGCGCTGAGGTACCTAGCTCAGGCCAGACACATGTTCGAGTATGTAGCCGTAGAAGTACCGTCGTATCCGAAGCAGAAGGATGCGTTGATAAGGTGCCTTGGAGAACTGGATCGTATAGGGATAAATCAACTGAACCTGCAGGAGCTATTGGTGACGAGCGCCAACATACAGCGTTTGGATGGAGAAGGATACCAGTCGGGCATACTATTCGCCAAGAAACTCTTTCTCTATGGAAGCAGGCGCATGACCTACGAGGTGATGCAGCACTGCATCGCCAAGGGATATTCATTCACCGTCAACGATTGCTCGGCTGGCCAATTTGGCAGGAGTTGACCGCAGATACAACGCAGGAGGCAGCATGAGCGAGGAAAAGACCGTACACGAAGAATTCAAGATCACAGGCGAACAACTGCTGCAGAAGGTGAAGGAGCTCGTTCACGAGGGCAACGTCCGGCGAATCAGCGTCAAGCAGGATGATCGGACGCTGCTCGAAATCCCACTGACGCTTGGCGTGGCTGGCATCGTGCTGGCGCCCACGCTGGCCGCCGTCGGCGCACTCGCAGCCCTCGTCACCGAGTGCACCATCGTGGTGGAGAAAGTCGAGTAGTTCTACGGCTCCAGGTACGTGCTCCGGCAAGTTTCTGATAGCCATTTGCCACGCAAGGTGCAACGTAGTACAATAGGATCAGGTAACTGCCCTGTGTCAATCAATCGACCCGTGAAGCATCGTTCATCCTCGCGCAGCATCTTCGCCCCCCTGCGCGGCGAACGGCGCCCGACGGGACGGCTGTTTGCCTCGCAAGAGGCACTTGCTGTACGGCATAAACTCGACATCGCAGGAGGAAACCTCGAACCATGAGAGTGCTCATCTTCAAACCCGAGCTGTGCAATGGCTGCCGCATCTGCGAAGAGGTTTGTTCCCAAACCTTGTTCAAGGAAGCGAACGCCGAGAAATCGGCCATCCGTATCTCCGAGATAGCGGGTCAGCCAGGCCATTACGAGGCGTTAATCTGCAACCAGTGCGGTGAGTGCATTGACATCTGCCCAACGATGGCCATCTGGCGCGACAAGCGCGGCATCGTGCGCATTAGAAAGAGGTTGTGTGTGGGCTGCCTGTCCTGTGTTGGCTTCTGTCCTACCCTGGCCATGTGTATCCACGCCGATTACGTGGTGCCTTTCAAGTGTGTGACGTGCGGCAAATGCGCAGAAGCGTGTCCCACGGGCGCACTTTCTGTGGAAGATCTGCCAGATGCAAAGCCGACCGAGACAGAAAAACGCATCAAGGTGGTGGCATAATGGAATCCATAGAGAAGATACGCGCAGCACACAAGATCCTGGCAGAGTTTCACTATGAGCCTCCAAAGGTACAGCGTGGCTACGCTGGTCAGACGCTCTATGTCAACGTATCGGACAATGCTATTGTCAGCAAGCCCGTTGACGAGAAAATGAAAAGCACCTTCATTGGAGGCCGGGGCTTTGGATTATGGCTGCTCTGGAACGCAGTCAGCAGCAGTACCCGCTGGAATGACGTTGAGAATGAAGTCATCCTCTCCTCTGGCCCCATTGGGGGCACGACAGTCTACCCTGGCGCTGGCAAATCAATTGCTGTGAGCATCTCACCGCTCACTGGCACAGTTATTGACAGCAACGTGGGTGGGCATTTTGGTCCCCTGCTCAAGTTCGCTGGCTGGGACGCCATTGAGATCCAAGGCAAAGCCAACAAAGAAGTCATTGTCTTTGTGGACGGCAACAAGGGCCTGGTGCAAATCATCGATACCCCAGAGGAAGCAAATGACAGCTACGTCTTGCCCGAACAGATCCTGGAGCTCTTCGCCGAGTTCCCGAACGAGAAAGTGGGCATCTCGTCCGTTTCCACAGGATCAGGAGCCGAGCACACACTTATGGGCTGTCTGAACGTGAGCTTCTATGATGTGAGACGCGAGTTCGCCCGCTTGAAGCAGGCAGGGCGTGGCGGCATAGGCACAGTGCTTCGCCACAAGAAGGTCAAGGCCCTCGTAGTCAAGTATCTGGGCGTGAAAGCGGATTCCAATGCCCCAGACAATTGGGAAGAATTGATAAAAGTGGGCAGCAAAATGCACCGCGAGATATGCGAGCAGGATCCAATCATGAACGACATGCGCGGTAACGGTACTTCCTACCTGGTGAGCATTATGAACGACTTTGACCTGCTGCCCGTACACAATTTCCGCTACGGCTCACACCCCCAGGCAGCCAAGCTCTACAGCACCGAGTTCAAGAAATACTTCAGCCTGGGCATCCCCGACGGATGCTGGTACGGTTGCACATTGGCCTGCTCCAAATGCGTGGAGCGCTTCCAGCCCCATACCGGACCTTACAAAGACCAATCGGTGCACGTGGACGGGCCAGAATACGAGACAATCGCCGGCATCGGCTCCAGTTGCGGCATCTTTGATGCGCACGCCGTGTTGGAGGCCAACTTTTACTGCGACACCTATGGCATTGATACAATTTCGTTCGGTACGGCACTGGCCTTTGCCATGGAATGCTACGAGGAGGGCATCCTCAACAAGGAGAGGACCGGTGGCCTGGAACTGCACTTTGGCAACACATTGGCCATGCTGGAAGTCCTGCACCAGATGGGACGAGGTGAGGGCTTTGGTACAGTCATGGGACAGGGCATTCGCCGCATGAAGCACATCTTCACTGAGCAGTACGGTGCCGACTCCCAGTTCCTTCAGGACATTGGTATGGAGTGCAAGGGACTGGAATACTCTGAGTATGTAACGAAAGAATCCGTGGCACAACAGGGCGGCTACGGCCTGGCCAACAAAGGCCCCCAACATGATGAGGCCTGGCTGATCTTCATGGACGCCGTCGCCAAACAGATTCCGACATTTGAAGACAAGGCCGAGGCGCTGCACTACTTCCCCATGTTCCGCACCTGGTTCAGCTTAAACGGCCTTTGCAAGCTGCCCTGGAACGACGTCGAACCAGCCGATAACAAGACAAAGTACGAGCCATGGCTGGCTGCCCGCGTTCCGGAGCACGTGCGCAACTACATCCGCCTGTTCACCGCTGTAACAGGTCGCCATGATGTCAAAGAACCAGAAGACCTCATCCGCATGTCGGAGGCAGTGTACAACTTCCAACGCATCTTCAACCTCAAAATGGGCTACGGCACTCGGAAGCACGACGCTATCCCCTACCGATCTGCGGGGCCTGTGACTGTCGAAGAGTACGAATCCCGCGCAGAACGCTACGACAAACAACTGCTAGACTTCGTGGGCTTTGACCCTGAGGGTAAGAGCACCAAAGAGAAGATGGACGCCCTGCGCGCCTATCGGGAGCGACGTTACGAGTCTCTGATTGATGCTGTATACAAACGCCGGGGCTGGACGCCTGAAGGCATTCCTACTCTAGAGATAGTTGAACGCCTGGGTATTGACTATCCTGACGTAGTGGCTTTGTTGAAGAAGCACCTCCGCGAAAAAGAGAGTAACTGAAAGGCGCTTCCATGTCCAGAACTGCTGCTGTTCTATTACTCATTGCAACGCTCGTATCCGCCTGCGCGCTCCCCACCGTGACTCCCTCGCCGACCGTAACGCCGACGCCGCCCCCGCCGACTGCAACGAGCACGCCCATTCCACCCACCGCCACGCCGGCCCCACTTCGTGTCTGGCTCGATCCCGCTGCGCCCTCCGCCATACGTAACTTGGTCACCGCTACACTGGCGGAGCACGCCACCGTCCAGGCCCCCTCTCCCGGCCGCGCCGATCTGCTCGTGGGCCCGGGCCTGCCGGTAGCATTGGCCCGCTGGTTCTACGCCCTTGTCGCCCCCTTCCCGACGCTCGCCGACGGCGTGCAGTGGGCCGACGTGCGTCGCTTCTGGGCAGGCGAGGCAGATGGGTTGGCCGAGATTTCCGGTGACACAACTACTCCCACCCTGTTCATCGCACCAGACGCGCTGGCCGTCCTCCAGGGGCTCCTCGGGCCCCCTGATGATAACGCTCCCGTCACCGTAGCCGAGCCCGCTGAACTGCTTGACGAAGCATGGGCCGCTCGCCCTCACTCCTGGGCAATAGTCCCGTTCGACGAACTTGAGCCACGCTGGAAGGTGCTGACCTTGGATGGAGCAAGCGTGCTCGACAAACGGCTTGACGTAGAGACTTATCCACTGGCAGTGATGGTCGGCGCACAGGGCAAGGAAGCAGACACTCTGGCCGCAGCCCTGCTTGCCCAAGGAGGAATCCTTACCAACCGTGACACAGAGCGGATGACTGTATTGGTAATGACCGGCGTGACGGCATTGGTGCGAGGCATCGCCCATCGCATGGAGCAGAAGGGGGTGCTGTATCCGGCCGAGAAGATCGGCACACTGCTCAAGAATGCTGACCTGACCCACATCAGCAACGAAATCCCGTTTACAGAGGACTGTCCACCACCTGACCCACATCAGGAATCGCTGGTATTTTGCAGCAGCCCACGCTACATCGAGCTTCTCCGTGCCGTGGGCACCGACCTGGTGGAACTGACTGGCAATCACTTCCAGGACTATGGCTCCCAGGCTACTCTGGATACGCTGGAGATGTACCGCCACGAGGGTTGGCCCTACTACGGTGGCGGGGCGAACCTGGAAGATGCCCGCAAGCCGCTAGTGATCGAGCACAATGGCAACCGCTTCTCGTTCATTGGCTGCAACCCGGTCGGCCCTGCCTTCGCATGGGCCACCGCCAATGGCCCCGGCGCGGCCCCCTGCGACTTTGAGTACATGCATGCCGAGATTGCCCGACTCAGATCGGAAGTAGACGTGCCAATCGTGACCTGGCAGTACTGGGAGTTTTATCGGTACGAACCAACGTCCCAGCAGCAGGCCGACTTTCGAGGAATGGTGGACGCCGGAGCCGCCATCGTCAGCGGGAGCCAAGCTCATCATCCACAGGCCATCGAGTTCTACGAGGGCGGCTTCATCCACTACGGTCTAGGAAACCTTTTCTTCGACCAAATGCATACCTTGGGAACGCGCCAGGAAATGGTGGATCGCCACGTGATCTACCAAGGCCACCACATCTCCACGGAACTGCTCACCTTTATGCTGGAGGACTTTAGCCAGCCCCGGCCGATGACTATACAGGAGCGGCGCCAATTGCTGGCAGCCGTGTTCGAAGCGAGTGGGTGGTAGCAACGAGAATCCATCGCGTTGTCAGCTTCCAGGCTTCCTTGTTACCGTTTCTCCCTTCTATACTCGGCCATCCTCAACACTGTACCCTCTGGCGGAGAGGTATCATATTCCGCCTCGCCCATCACCTTCAAGATGAGATGGACACCATACCCAGGCTCGGGCGGTCCCTCCAGGTTGGGAGGCGTGTAACGCGAGAGATCGGATTCCTTCCCGAAATCCCTGATAGTCAGTGCGGGCTTGTTCCCTTTGATGCTGATAGAGAGGATGATGCCCTTGCCGTCAGCCCCGTCATAGGCATACTGAATGATCTTGGCGCGAGCCTCGCTTACAGCCAATCTAGGAGCAAAAACCTCTTGGGGGATAAGCCTATGGCCTGTCCCTTTAGGGCCACCTAGCCTCGTGCTCTGGCGAGTTGGTCCGGGCGGCTTTTGATTGTCGGGCTGCCCATCTCGCGGGTCATCGCAGACTCTCCACTGCCTGGGCGGTGGTCGCAAAGATATCGAACACCCGGTTGAGCTTGGTGAGTTCAAAGATTCTCTGAATCTCAGGCTTTGTGCAACAGAGCCTGACATTGCCTTGCCCAATCCTGACTCTTTTGAAGAGCATCACAAAGGCCGCGAGGCCGGAGCTATCAATTGAATCCACCCCCGCCATATCAACGACATAGTTCTGCTCCCCTTCCGTCAGGAGCCGGTCGAAACACTCCCGCAACCGGGGAGAGGTCTCCAGGTCGATTTCCCCCTCCACAGCAATTACTACGAGCCCAGCTTCTTTGGTGATATCAATTCTCATGGTCAATTCCCACTCTCAACAACTCTACCCAGTCCCTATCACACTCCCGATCCGCCCGCTCCTTGCATCCCGAAGACCACGCGGAGCCTCTCTCGACAAGAATAGCCTCGCCAGGTCCACAAGTTCATCCCAAATTGCGGTCAGCCCCTCCGCAACAGCACCTCCCATTCCAAATCCGTGACTCGCAGTCTGTCTATCCCAGCACCGCCTTCACTCTCTTGACAACCTTGGAAGGCCTGAAAGGCTGGGGCACGAGCTCGTCTGCACCAACATGGAATCCCTTCTGCTTGTCGGCCTCCTGGCCTTTGGCGGTGAGCATAACCACCGGAATAGCTGCTATCCCGGGATCGGCTTTCAACTTCCTCGCTAAGACCTTCACCGCTCCACCCACAATGATCGCTCCGGTAAGTTCCTTGATCTGGCCCTGGAAAACGCACGCCCCTGCCGTCCAAAGCATTCACCCCCGCTTGACGACTATGCTGCCAGTCGGTACACCAATGTCTCGCGCGATGACCGGGCACTTGACCTGCAATAAGAAGAACAACCGCTTTCCTCCTGTGCTGAGTGTTTCGTAGTTTCCCTGTCCCTTGGCGATGATGACCTCGGCCTTGTCATACAGGCGGCGGAACTCCTGGCTGCAGCGCTCAAGAATGGTCCCCGGCTCATCGCAGCCTGTGCTCACAACGTGGGCCACACGGTCCAGCCCAGCGGCCAGAGCATCCTGCCTGGTAGCATCGTTCAGAACCGGCCCGCTTTTGACTGCATAGGTCACCGGGACAGGGTGTAACTGTTCGATCAGCAGACGATCGAATACAGTCTCACCAGCATTGTCGGCCAGATAGAGCGCCAACGGCGCACTTTTAAGGGCCTCTTTCAAGGGTCCACTATCATCTATGCCCCAGCGCTGGCCCAGAACACGTTCAATGCTCGTCCACAAATCATACTCCCCTGATACTCCACAATCAATGATGTTGCCAGCAATAGCCAGCCGCAAGGCGCGGTCGAAAGGATCAGTCGCCTTGCTTACGAGCTGCTTCAGGCGAGGGTAAACAGCCAGAGCCTCCTCTGTGTTGCGGGCCTTGACCTCGCGATAGGGATCACTGTTCCCAGTCTGCGCACGGATGAGGCGATGAATATGACCGCCCATCTCGGGCGGCGTGCTGCCAGGTTCAACGTGCTGCAGCGCCTCTAGCACGCAGTGGAGTACTGCAAGCTGCCCCGCTTCGTCGGCTCCAGTCAGGCGCGCTGCCTCTATTGCCTGGCGCACAAAGCAGGGATAACAGTCCAGGTATATTCTCACGTGTTTATCTTTCTTACCTTTTGTTTGGAATTATAGCGTGACGTGGGCCGTTATGCAAGCGGAGTTCGGTGCAATGCTGAGCGAAAGTGGAGCGATAATTGCGAGAGGGTAAATACCACAGATCTGGCTGCTACTTTGACCCTTCAACGAGGAGATTCGGAGTTGTGCAAACCCAGACCGATTATTCCAAGCTTTACTGACCCGCCTCCCCTGAACGTTGACTTTCAGGCTGCGGGCAAGACCGCACCCCCTAGACCAAGCAGCGTTCCACTTCGGGCCAAACAGACGCGCGCCTGACAGGCGGTCAACAGGCATGTCTGTAGCTCGTAAGGAGGAAAACCAGCCGGCGTCGGACCTACACCCCCGGCAAGTAGATGCGGAAGAACGTCTTGTAGGCGTAGTTAGTGCTCAGGTAGCGGTCGCTCCAGCCACCAATAACGTAGATAACAGCGCCCTCCTCACCCGGAACTGACGCTGCACCAAGCGTTCGCCACTGTCCAAGCAGCGGCGAATCGAATACTGTCCACATGTCCTGGCCCAAGTCGTAGCGCTCGTTGAAAGACAGGTACTGCGTCCATCCACCGCCAATCGCGTAGATGTAGCCTCCAGCAGTGACCGCAGCCAGTCCCCCGCGTCCCATGTGTAATGACGCCTGGCGGGTCCACGGATGCTCCCCCGATCCCTCTTTGGCTGGCTCGTAAACCTCACACAACGTGGACTCGCTCTGCCCGTCATAGCCACCGAGCACATACACGCGCCCGTCAACGACGGCTGCAGCGCAGAAGCCGCGTCCCTCACTCATAGGCGCCCCTGTGGTCCAGGTGTCACTTGCAGGATCGTAGATCAATACCGTATCGAGATAGTGCACGCCGTCCGAGCCGCCGAACAGGTACAGTTTGCCGTGCACAGCGGCGATAGCGTAGGCAAATAGCGGCGTCGGCAAGGTGGAGACCTCGCTCCAGGCATCGGCCTGCGGGTCGTAGACCTCTACCGTGGCGATGGCCTGATCCATGGCATCGTACCCGCCAGGTACGTAAATCAGATCGTCCAGCACCACTGCGGCGATGTTGTGCACGGGTCGGGGCTTGCTGGCCCGGCGCGCCCAGGTGTCCGTGGTCGGGTCATACACCTCTACCACACCGCTCACGCCATTCGCCGTGTCGCCGCCGATAGCGTAGACCTTTCCCTGCCAGGCGACAACCGCCAGACGCGCACGCGAGGTAGGCATCTGGGCCCTGCTGTCCCAGCGCGACGTGAGTACGCCTGGCGGATTGCTTAGCACTCCGTCTGTCCGATCCGTGAACTGCCCGCCCGTGCTATCGGGAGCCGTGCGAGCAGGTGGCAAGAAGACAGCGAGCGCGATAAGCAGTGCGCTTACCACGAAGAACGCCCTCTGCCACACCGCAATGCGTTCCCGAGGCAAAGGTGGCTGCTCTTCCTCCAGGCCAGCAGGAGGCTCCACTCCTTCGAGCACTACCCAGCCTTCACGGATAGCGTGCAACGTGGCCTCGGTGCGCGACTCCACATCCAGCTTACTAAAGATGTTGCGCAGGTGAACCTTGACCGTGTTCACGCTGATGAACAGGTCGCGCGCAATCTGCTGGTTGGTGGCGCCGGTGGACACCAGCTTGAGTATCTCCAGCTCGCGTTCACTCAATATGGGTTGCGATGTAGCGCTGGTCTCCATGCTGCGAAAACTACTTTGGCCCAAGCCAGAAGTTGCGCAGCGGCACTCCATTGGCCTGGCGCACATCCACGGGCAGCCTGGCTTCCCCCAGGATTACCAGGTCCTCGGCGTGACACAGCACCACTCCGGCTGGCTGCTTGAAGCGTTCTGCGTATCTCGGCAGCCAGGTCCGCACGGTGGCTGCCAGGTCATCAGTTGGGCCGGCCATGATCCACAGGTACAACTGGCCCAACCTGTCCGTTGATGCAGTAGGGGGAGCCTTTCTCTTTGCTGTTCGCCGACGCGCGGTAGGGGTTCTGCGTCGGCCAACCCCGGGCTTAGCCTTTGCTGCCTTCTCAGGAGGTGCAATCTTCGCTTCGGGCTTGTGCTCAACCTTCACTACCTTCACAGGAGGTGCAGCCTTCGCTTTAGGCTTGGGCTCGACCTCTAGTTCCTCCACACGTGGTCCAACCTTGGCTTCGGGCTTGGGCTTAGGCTTCACGATCTCCTTAGGACGTGCAATCTTCGCTTCGGGCTTGTGCTCAACCTTCACTACCTTCACACGAGGTGCAGCCTTCGCTTTGGGTTTGGGCTCAACCTTTAGTACCTCTACACGTGGTGCAACCTTGGCTTCGGGCTTGGGCTCAGCCTTCGCTACCTCCACAGGAGGTGCAGCCTCCACTGTGGGCCTGGGCTCAGGCTTCGCCACCTCTACAGGAGGTGCAATCTTCGCTTCGGGCTTGTGCTCAACCTTTGCTACTTCCACAGGAAGGGCAGCCTTGGCTGTAGGTCTGGCCATCTCGGCAACCCCAGGTATTGCTTCAGAAATAGGAAACTCTTCCAAGAGCTTGGGCTTCGCACGCGGCCGGGGACGCTCCGCTGTCTCCCGGGCACGTGTGGGAGCCGGGGCAGGACGAGCCGGCTGGGATTCAGGAGCTGGGGCTTGCCTCAGCACGTCCTCCCAAATGCGGGCCTGCTCTGCCTGTTCTCGCCGCCAAGCGGCCACCTCTTCTGGCGTAGCCGGCCCGGCTACCTTGCCGTCTACCAGCTTCACCCAACGGCCTGGTCTGAATTCCAAGTAACTGACCTTGGACATCATACTCTATTTTACCACGTTCTGCAGCGAAGTAGCAAGTTATCAAGCCAGTTGTAGACGTAGCATGTGCAATTTCACCGCAGGGTGAGGCTACATCTCTACGATTACCTTTGTCCTCCTGATGGCGCTGCCGGAACTTGAACGTCCAAGGGACAATAAAACGGGAGCATGTGCCGCTGCTCCCGCTTTGTCTGGCATAAAGCGCGCCCCGAGGGACTTGAACCCCCGACCATCAGATTTCAAGTCTGCCGCTTCCCCGTTGCAGCGCCGTTGGCCCCGCCCGACTCCGCTTCGCTGCGGGCCCTTCCTGAGGTCGCGGGGCGCGACGCAAGCCGCTTCGCGACGACGAGGGGGTGAACAGTCTCCGCTGGGCTATGGAGGCTATCTGTAGTGCTGATACTAGAGACGTGCACATGGATACATAGCAGACTGCGGTACCGCGCTCGCCATTTGACGTTGCTAACCCCCGGCAGTGCGACCGAAGGCGGAATCTTGCCCTATGTTTGGCAGGCAAGTCGCGGCAGCGAAGCGCAGACGCGAGTGGGGCAGAGTCCCCGAAGCCCCGTCGAGCGGGACGAACGGCGCAGCGGAGCGGGGCAACAGCCGCGGAACACCAGACACTGATTCACACCAGGCGTCGTGTATTGCTATCTCCTTGCTCCAGGAGGACTCTACCATGACCCGTTCACTTTCCGGCCGTAAATGGTTTCATTTTTGGATTGCCGATAACCTTAGTTGATTATCAAACTTGACGAATGGCATAATCTGTGCTACAATGTAACTGCCAGTGGACGAAACTCGGCTTCATGCCGTGTGAGTGTTCAGCTGCGGCTGGGCAGTCCTATATCCTCTGGCATTTGTTGTAGAGCTGTTAGCAATAGTGGATTTCTTTTTGTGTAGTATTCCCCATAGCGGTGATTGCGCCTATCATCTATGTCAATCACCAAGCAGAACTTCTCACACTAGCAACATCCAGCAGGCCCAGAATGAAATAGCGCGAACAACCGTGCGTGCCAACTATCACGAGTCCCTTCTTGTTGAAAAGAACCGCATCGCCAGCCTCATCGACAAAGTAATGCCGAATTGAGTGCGGTGTCTTGTTCGCTGGTTGCTCCGCGTGCGGGACGCACATCATAATCGCGCCTCTTCCTATCAATCAAAAAACCCGTCCACCTATCGCAGTGAACGAGCTGCTATGCCAGAGTATTTGCGCTGCGACGACCATTTCATTTCTCCGAGGTGAGACGCTATAGGGTGGCCTTGGGGGGTGTGTCAGAACAGAGTTGACACTAGCCGAGCTCTATGACGACGCAGGTAAGCGTCCGCTCAACACCCTCGATGGTGTGTATCTTTTCCGTGACCAAATCACCGATAGCTTTGACGTCACTAGCTTCCACGACGGCTATCACATCGTGAGGGCCCGTGACGACATCGGCGGCTTTGACCCCTTCCGCCCCACGCAGCGCCTTCACCACCTCGCCTGGCTTCCCCAGGGCTGTCTGAACCAAGATGTAGGCTCTCATCTGTTCACCTCCTATGTGGCAGGCCAAGCTTCGGACAAGACTGCCGTTGCCACTACAAGAATCTCTGCTATGGTGGCTACTGCGGAATTTCTTACCACATATGGTGAGAGGCACCGTGGCCGTGCCCTGGGCTGTTGCGGCCGCCGCAGGGTCTTTTTCTGGCAGCTATCATACAGCTTGTGCCCTGCTTTCGTCAAACAGCCAGTGTATCCAGCGCGCCCGGAGGGATTTGAACCCCCGACCATCAGATTCGAAGTCTGCCGCTCTATCCGCTGAGCTACGGGCGCTTGTACACGGATTATATGGCACTGTGGGGACGGTGTCAAAGGAGCTGCCCGACCAGCTACGGTCCGGGCACGCCCATGTACGCTTCCACCACCTGCCGGAACAGTGGCGCGGCGTTGCCCCCACCCTCGCCGCCGTGTTCCAGCACAACAGCCACGGCAATCTGGGGGTCATCAACCGGGGCGAAGCCTACAAACCAGGCGTGGGGCTCACCAGGTGGAGCTTCTGCCGTGCCAGACTTGCCGGCCATGCGCACGGTCGCACCAAAGAAAGCCCGGCATGCCGTGCCGCGCGTGACCACGCCCTCCATAGCGCGACGTACCACTTCCAGGGTTGCCGCTGAGACGGGCGGGTAACCCAGTACTTCTGGGCCAAAATCCTCCACGTCGTCACTCATCAGCGAGCCAATTCGCCGCACCAGCCGCGGACGATACAGCGTGCCCCCATTGGCAACCGCCGCAACCATGTTGGCCATCTGCAGCGGCGTCACCAACACGTCTCCCTGCCCGATAGCCATGTTCACCGCATCGCGCGGCAACCACTGCTGTTCCGCTCCGGAATAGTGCTGTGCCTTCCAATCGGGGTCCGCTATGAGACCTGCCGCCGCATCCAGGGCATTCAGCCCTGTAGGTACGCCTAGACCAAAGCCCTTCGCGTAGCGTGGCAGGGCATACGGGTCATGCTCATTCAGTGCCTTGCCCACTGTCCAGAAAACGATGTTGCAGGAATTGATCAACCCCTGAAGCAGATCAAGCGTGCCATGCCCACTGCGAAGCCAGCAATAGCGCGTGAGGCCGTCAGCCAGGCCATCCCAGTGTCCAGCGCAATAGAAAGTGCTGTGCTCAGTCAGGCCTAATTCCTCCATGCCGGCACACATGGTCACGATCTTGAAAGATGACCCAGCTGGGTAGGCGCCAGCAATAGCACGGTTCAGAAAGGGACGCTCGGGATCGTCCAACAATGCCTGCCACTGCTCATCTGTAGCGCCAGCAGTGAGCATGCCAGGGTCGTACCCGGGATGGCTGACCAGGGCCAGCACCTCGCCGTTGCGTACGTCCAGCACGGCGATGGCTCCTACGCGCTTGTCCAGAATGCTTTCCGCAGCACGCTGCAAATGCACGTCCAGCGTGGTGTAGATGCTGCGGCTCGGTTCTGCAGGCCGCTCGGCCAGCGTCCACACGATACGGCCGTCTGGACTGATGATGGCCAGTGTGCCGCCCCGCGTACCGGCCAGGTGCTTTTCGCCCCAACCCTCCAACCCCGATACGCCTACCAGATCACCGGCGCTGTAGCCTTGTGCTTCGAGGCGAGACAGCGTCTCAGCATCAATTTCGGCCATGTAACCTATCACCTGCGCAGCCAGGCTGCCGTGGGGATAAGCCCGCACTGGTTTCTCACGCCAGGCGATGCCCGGCACCGACGACAATAACGCCTCATTGGCCTGCGCGGCTTCGGGCGTTATGTCACCCACCGGCATGAACCAGTCAGGACGGCCCGCGTGGGCATATTTGGCCTTGATCGTCTCATTTGGCAGTCGCAGCAACGTTCTCAACACATAGAGAAGCTGGGCTTCGTCCTCAATCTGGCCGGTCACTACGCCTAGCTCAATGATATGCCCTTCCGTAGCCAGGGGCAAGTCTTTGCGATCGTAGATGTTGCCCCGCGAAGGCACATTTATGAACATGTGCACCAGATTATCCCATACCAGCAGGGGAAAGATAGCTTTTGGTGTCCAGTCCACCGCCCAGCGTTGCCCATCGTAAGAGAGGTCCAACGCGTTCTCAATCTGGAATTGGCCCGCCAGCCGTGTGTCCATCGTCAAGGTGAAGCTGACCTGCGCTGTGGCGGCCAACACGCGCTGCACGCCAGTGATACTGGCGGTCAACCCGGTCATGGTCGCCTCTGCAGCGATAGCGCGGTAGCGTGAAACGAATTTCTCGGCAGGCACAGCCGCCACGGCTGAAGAGGAAAGCATGGCGTACATCCTCTCGTAGGAGCCATTTTGCCAGGCACGCAAGTATTCGCGCGCCACGGTCTCTGCTCCAGCGAGGGAGGGTGTGGGCGTCGGTGAAGGAATCGGCGTAGGTTGTGGCTCAGCCCGGCACGAAGAAAGCGCCATGAGCGCCAGCAGCAATGCGCAGCTCAACAGACAGCGCCAGTGCACAGCCCAGAGTCCTTTCTACAGGTGAAATGCCCGCCTTACGGCATCTTATTATACTCTATGCCACTTGTTTTGGGAAGCCGCGCGTACCAGTCGCTGAACAACAGAAAGCCTCCCCATCCTGGCGATGGAATGCTTCTTCCGTCACGCGTCCAGGCCCAAGGTCGCACTCTGATGACGTTGCGTGTACGCATAATAACACGAACTTGCTGGAATATCAAGAGGGAGTCTTTGCACAGTTTCCAGTTAGTAGCATGCTCATTGACAGGTTCAGCAAATATGCGTACAATAGTGTCAAACGGTTTGCAGCTCACCTGAGAACTGCTGACACCCGGGAAATGATAAGCGTTGTACCGTATCTTTGTTCTTCGGGAGAATCTCTATGAAGAAGATCCTCGTCATTGACGACGAACCTGATGCGCTCAAGATGTTGACCATGACCCTCAAGGCTGCCGGTTATGAGGTGGTGACGGGCGCCAATGGACAGGAGGGTATCCGTCAGGCAGTGAAGGAACGCCCCGATCTGATTGTGCTTGACGTGATGATGCCGGGAATGGATGGCCACGAGGTGAGCCGCCGGCTGCGCCGTATGGCTGACTTTGCTCAAGTCCCCATCATCTTCCTCTCTGCCCTGGACCAAGTAGATGACAAAGTGAAGGGCTTGCGCGCTGGGGGCAGCGACTATCTCACAAAACCCGTGTCTCCACAGGAGTTGCTGGCTCGGATAGCTGCTTTCCTGGGCGCCTACTCCGCGGAGCAGGCCTACGTGGCTGCGCTGTTCGGCAGCAAAGGGGGCGTAGGCACGACGACGATAGCTGTCAATCTGGCACTGTCCCTGCGACAGCAAGCCCGGGCATCGGTTGTACTGGTAGATGGACACGAGGAGGGCGGTGATATAGGAGTTTTCCTCAACATCTTGCACAGCCATCACGCTGGCGAGTTGATGGGTGTCATTGACCAGTTGGACCAGGAGATCTTCAGGAGCGCGTTAGTGGAGCACTCATCTGGCTTGCAGGTGCTGCTGTCACCGCCCCAGGGCTCGGCTGTTTTGCCTATTCCCCCATCAAGTTGGGCACGGATCCTGGCCGAGTTGCGTAATATGGCGGATCTCGTTGTCTTTGATGGGCCACCTTTGCGTTCGGCCAGTTGGGCACCCGTCCTGGATTTGGCTAACGACGTATTCCTGGTCATCACGCCCGAGATCAGTGCGATGAAACGAGTCGGCTTCGCTCGTGATCTGGCCCAGTCGCGGAGGCAGGAGTCCGTCAGCGTGCACGTGCTTCTCAATCGTTACACCAAACAAACCGGCTTCTCCGTCGGTGCCATCACCCGCACCCTGGATACTCCCATTCGTGTTCGCATTGACGACGTTGGCCCCTTGAACACCTATGCCATCAATCACGGCGTACCACTGGTGTTGAGTGACAGGCGCAACCGTTTGACCCGGGCGATTTCGCGCCTTGCACGTGAGGTTATCGAGCAGCAACCAACGGTTGCTGTTCAGAAGAAAAGGAAACAGCCCCTCGCTCTATTGCGGCGCCTGTTCATGATGTTGTGAGGAGTCACGTACGGCACAGCTATTCGGAGGCGTATCCATGACTGGCAAGATACTGGTCGTTGACGATGACCCCTCCACTCTCCGCTTCATGAGACTTTTGCTGACAGCAGAAGGTTTCGCGGTAGCCACAGCCCAGGATGCCCAGGAAGGGTTGCGTGCAGTTCAGACAGAGCAACCTGATCTCATCATTCTGGACATCATGATGCCGGACATGGACGGGATGGATATGTGTCGCCAGCTACGCGGCCGACCGGACACGGCGGACATTCCCATTATCTTCCTTACGGCCAAGGTGCAGCTTGATGACAGGGTTGCAGGCTTGAAGGCCGGCGCTGATGACTATATCACAAAACCAGCCGAGCCCAGAGAGATTGTGGCACGGGTAGAGGCTGTGCTGGCTCGGACAAGACGCGCACCGCCAGCGAGGCAGGGACGGGTAGTCGCCCTGATTGGGGCCAAAGGGGGTATGGGCACTTCCACCATGGCCGTGAATCTGGCGGTTGCGCTGGAGCAACGCCAGTTGTCTACTCTGCTGATTGATTTACACCACTATTCCGGTACGATTGCGCAGCAACTCAAGCTTGCGGTACGCTCCTCGCTGACAGATCTATTGGCACTGGAACCCGATCAGATTGACGGTCAGCAGGTGCAGAGAGTGCTCATGCTGCACCCCTCGGGCGCGCGCGCCCTGCTGAGTCCTCCGGCCGGCGCAGGCCTGATCGAATTGCCCGTAGGCCATGCTACAGCGATTGTGCGCGGCGCCAAGTTGCTGTCCGATATCGTCCTCCTGGATTTGCCACACGTGCCGTCGCCAGCTTTGAAAGAGGTGCTCAGCCTGAGTGACATGGCCTTGATTGTGCTGGAGCCAGAACCCATACCCGTGGCGTGTGCGGAGCAGACTCTGCCTCTACTTGAGGAGGCCGGTCTGATAGGCGAGGCGGTCGGCCTGATTGTGGTTAACCACACGCAGTCTGTGACTAGTCTTCCGTTGGCTGACATCGAGCGCACGTTGAACAAGAGCTGCCTGGGCGTCATACCCCCTGCGTTCGCAGAACTGGCCCATTCAGATCACCACGGCACGCCAGTAATCCTATCCAAACCGCAAAGCATGGTTTCAATCTCTTTACGAGAGTTGGCCGAACGAGTGCAAACTAGGGTTTCCAGTCTCGGCCTCTACGCGCGTTAACTACGACTGTCAATGCGGATATAATACCTATGATTGGCCCTGAGGAACAACTGGCCTTGTTGAAGCGGATTGCAGCCCTGGCTCATCAGGTGTCCAGCGCACAAATGCTCTATGAGAGTTTGGCGAGGCAACTGCACGGTCTGCTACCCACTGATTACGTCAGCATTGCCCTGTTGGACAGGGATGAGGACGGGGTGTTCGCCTTCCAGATGGCTGGGCAAGATAGCATCAACGCGACGAGCAACAGGCTGCCTCTGGAAGCAGTCGGCAGTCTGGGCTGGGCGCTGGCGCATCATCGTGCGCTGCTGCGCGCTGATCTGCCCCTCGACCAGCGTTTTCCAGAGGATGGGCAGTTGGTTGAGGCAGGGATACGGTCGCTGCTTAACCTGCCCCTGATGGCTGGCGAGGAAGTGCTGGGCACGCTCACCATTGGCCACAGCGAGGCTGACGTCTATTCCGCAACTGATATCCAACGTCTGGAGCCAGTCTGTGCGCAACTCGCTCTGGCCCTCGAGAACGTGCGGCTGCGCGCCGGGCTCGGTCTCCCCGAGCACAGCCACGATCAACTGAAACGGCGTTTGTCCGAGGCAGAAGACTGGGCCGCAGAGCTAGAACGCCTGCTGGACGTAGTCACGGAGCTGCAGCGCGTAGCTGCCCCCATTGCGGGTCAGGACTCCCTCGACAAAGTATTGACGCGCATCATGGAGACCATCACCGAGTTCATGCAGGTTGACCATCACATAAGTGCTCTTCTCATGGCCAGAGAGGGCCAGGCCAGGATGGTCCTCAGGGTAGTGCAACCGAGCACACCCCGTCTCATCGCTGAGGCCAAACAGAAACTGCTGGAAGGGTTCGAGTCGTTGACCGGTCAGCACCTGCCTGAGCAGTCTATCGAGCTGACGACAGAGATGCTGGCAGAGCCATTGGCCGGCGATGACCAGAGCTTGCAGTCATTTATTATTACTCCGCTGATCATTGCCAGGCGCGTCATCGGCATGTTCAGTGTGAACAGCCCGAATCCAGGCAGCATGGCTACGGGGGAGATCAGTCTGTCGGCAGCGGTGAGCAGTCAGGTCGCCATCACCGTGGAGAATGTACGGCTCTTTACGGCACTGCAGGAGGCATGCGAGGAACTCAAGCACCTCGATCGGCTGAAGGACGAGCTTGTCAGTACCGTGTCCCACGAAGTGCGCGCCCCCCTTCACTCCATCAGCGGATTCGTGGAATTGCTGCTCAGTGGAAAGATCAAGGACAAGGCAGCGCAGCAAGAGTGCCTCGAGACCATAGATCGACAGACTCAGCAGCTGGCCCGGCTGATAGACAGTTTGCTAGACGTGGCGCGTATGGAAGCGGGCCGCTTTGCTCTGCGAAAAGGCCGTGTACATATGCACGAGGTAATTCAAGAGGTGGTGGCAGAGCTGCAGCCGATGGCCGACGAAACGCGAATCACACTGGTGAACAGAGCGACGCCTGATCTCCCCATCATCTTCGCAGACTCGGAACGCCTGGGGCAGGTGGTCAGGAACCTGATTCACAACGCCCTCAAATTCACTCCCCACAACGGTCACGTGACGATCTCGACTTTGGTGAGCGCTGACCAACTGGTAGTCACTGTGGAGGATGACGGGATCGGCATCCCAGCCGAGGCAATACCCCACCTATTTGAACGCTTCTATCGGGTGGAAAGCTCCGACACCCGCCGTGCCCGCGGGACCGGTTTGGGGCTGTACATTTGCAAGCAGATTGTGCTCGCTCATGGTGGCGACATCTGGGTTGCCAGCAAGCCGGAAAAGGGGGCGACTTTCTGCTTCAGCCTGCCGCTGAGCGATGCTTGTCAGCCGCCGAACGACAAAAGCCCGTCTACCGCTTCGCAGTGAATGGGCTAATCTATCTGCTATGGCGTCCATGCACCCCACCTACCTCGTGTGGTAAGAGACACCGTGGCTGCAGCTCGATTGACCGCTAACTGGTAACTGTTCCAGCACCCCTGGGGCGATTCGAACGCCCGACCGACTGCTTACAGAGTACTGCACAAACATGTAGACCAATAAGCCCCACTTTCAACGCGAAAGTCCTTTGTCAAGTTCAGTGATTCATGCACGAGGCAGTAGAAGGCAGTTGCTCTCCCGTCTCCGCTTCGCTGCGCGCCGTTCGTCCCGCAGGGCCGAAGGTCCCTGACGGGAGGACGAACGGCCCCGTCGTAGCGGGGCGAACGGTGTCCACTGAGCTACAGGGGCAGCCTGTAGTGCCTGTGCAGTCTATACCACTACCTGTTGTGGTCTATGCTGTTAAGGTTGACAGCCGTTTATCACCGAAGCAGTCGGTCTGTTTCGACCAACAAAGAAGCCCTACCGGTGACTTTGCATCTGGCAGGGCTTCGTCGTATCCTCGCCTTCGGCCTGGGCTGTTCGCGCAGGGTGGTCCCGATATCCGTTACTCCACAGTAGCATTGTCAGTAGGCTCCCCAGACTGAGCAGGCTCCTGGGTCAAAGCCTCAATCTTCAGCTTATCTATCGTCGGCAAGGGATGCATTGGGACCTCCATACGACGCATCAGGTCATGCGCAGACTCCCTCGCGTACGGCCAGAGCAGTGTGAGGATAGTGGCGCCTAATCGAGCATCTTGCACTTCATCTTTGCTGGGCAGAGAAACCGACGAATCCCTTGGCCTCCACAAGCCGTCCAGCGACAACCGCATGCGATACTCAGGGGCCGCTTCGTTTGGAAACACAAGGTTGAGAGTGAGCCTCCCGAGCAAGCCTTCCCCGGCCACTGACACCCGAACATCACTGTGCAGGACTGGTTTGGTGACAGGCTCATGACCGGGCTTGCGCCCTTCTAGCCTTTCGACACGGACCTCATAGAGACGCACGGCCGTCAATTGCCAATCATACAGCACTCTGTTTATGTCCTCAGGTGTCAGGGCTGCTTTGGCAGCCCACGATAACTTGCTATGAACGGCTGTGTCCTCTGACTTGGCAGTAGTCTTCGCGTCCATTTACGCAGCCTCTATTGCCCGGCCGTACCAAAGAGAACCTTCCCGACGAGACCCGAATTCTCTCAAGTCGAATTTCACTTGGTTGTGCCACACGTCCGGTTCAGTCAGCACATCGAGCCATGGAATGGTCGGATGCACCACTTGTGAAAACTCGCCTTCGGCCTGGAGGACTGGAATCGCGTTGCGCATATCTGCCTCAGCCTGAGCCCTTTGGGTTTCTGGCCGTACAAACTGAATGCGTAGGTCAGCACCCAAAGCCTTGGCCAGTTTGTTCAGAACCGAAAGTGAGGCACGTGCAACACCCGTCTCCAATCGTGAGATATTTGACTGTGCAGTCCCAGCCTTCTCGGCCAATTGCTGCTGCGTCATGCCTAACTCAATGCGCAGACGCAACACTTCACGTGCAATTTGGAATTGTGGGTCAAGGTCCTCATAGGCTTGCGCGAACTCGGGCTTCTTCTTTAGCTCAGCAATCAGTTCTCTGACTTTCATCAACAACCCCTTACTTTCCTGAGTAGTAGGCTTTTACCTCGCTAGCTCTCTTGTCGGCTGTCTTGATGGCATCGGTGGAAAAATCCTTCTTCTTGACAATGTGCACGACGACGATAGTTCGACGAATCCGGATGAGGAGACAGCGGTAGCCAGGCTTTCCACGGATGACGAGTTCACAGACATGCTGCCTCGAACTGCGTATCCTCTTGAGGTGTCGCGCTTCGAAGAGTTTATGCAAGCCATGCTCGGCGACTTCTTCTTCGAGCTGCTCGAGGTTCCTAAGAATGAGTGCTTGCTGTTCGTCGGTTTGCTTCTGAAGGAACTTGTGAACGACGCCCCGGTTCTTCCACGGAGGATATAGCTCTACTGACCAGTTGATAGCGTTATGCATGTAGTAGCCTTCAGAGCCCGTCCCCATTATAGCAAATTTGCCATATTTGTCAAACACCGTCCAGCACACGCAAGGTATCTGCGCCGGGGTGGGAACTGAAAAGCCCACTCACCGCTTTGCAGTGAACGGGCTGCTATGCTACAATCTGAGTGCGACGGTGTCCACTGCGCCGTGGCCGCGCCCTGGACTGCGGTAACAGTCGCGGGCTTCTTATTGCCGCTATTCTACACCCGAAACGCTAGAAATCAAACAGCATTCTTGTTGCACTGCGTGTGCACCCCCTGGAGCCAGGCACCATCCCTCGGCCAGCTAGGCCAGGCGCGGCGGGCGTTCTTGCCTTCCCTGTGTGGCCGCCGCATCGACATAGCCGTCGCCGTCGCACTCGCACACCGGCTCTGGTGTTGGCGCATACAGCGCCATCATCCCCAGTGGCTCAGGCCATGCCATGAGCACAGTGAGCGCCAGGATGGTGAAGGGTGGCAGAAGGTGTTTCTAGGCGAGGTCCTCTTTCTTCATCAGGTCTTTTGAGCTTAGTCGGCCGAACCGCCCTCCGACCTCTCATCAGCCATAAGGACCAGGATAGTCTCATCACCACGTTGCATCGGAACAAGTCTCTTGCCCTGCTGTTCCAGCCACTGAATTATGTCTTCATTGAAGAGCTTCTCGTTCTCCTGCCTTCGCTCTTTCTCCAACGCCTCCTGGCACTTCGCGCGGTTCTTCTGTGCTGCGTATTCCGTTCCGGTGATTTCCCAGGAGCGATGCCGCTTGTGCTCCAAGACTGAATGTGGACTCTCCCAGTAGTAGCAATACAGATGGAAAACGCGCTTGTCCCCAGTCTTGTCGTCCTTGAAGTACCTGAAGCACGACCCAATGTTCTCAGGAATCCGGCTCATTCGATAGGCCTCCTTCAGCGTGTTTTTCGGCCCTGACCCTCTCAGGCGTCTCACCCTCGACCTGAGGCCCCTGCTCAGGACACGCGCCCCACCACAGTGACTCGTCGCCGAAGCTCACGCATTCCTGAACTTCGATTCCCGCCTTGCATAGAGGGCACCGGGCGGGCGAGCAGCGATTCGCATTCGTCATGATGCACTGAACGCTGCCGCCTGAATCTGCGTGAACGTCTTGCGGTCGGTCATTGCCAGGAACTTGCGCCCATCCTTCAGGTAGGCGGCGAAGTAGATCTTCGACTTGTCTTTCCTCATTCCCAAGGCGAAGACACCAAAGAGAAGAACTCTGCTCCAAGTGAGCTTCTTGATTGAGTCTTCCGTCTGAACCTCCACGCGGTCCAATTCCTTCTTAAGGTCCAGCTTGACCGACCTTTTGAGCCTACCCATCGGGATGACCAGCGTCGGTCCCCTGCCCAGCTTGGCCTTCTTCCTCTCACCAAAGTCACCACCTAGTATGTGAACCTCAGCCATTGCGCCTCCCCACTATTGTGTGCTACGGATTGCACCTCTTACACGGCACATACCCTGCTGCTACTGCTTGCTCTCGCGTCTTAAAGCATACCTTGTTGCCTTCCTTCATCCGTTTCACCGAACTGCACCACCAATGGTGAAAAACCTTTGTGTTGCTGTTGCCGATATATGGACATTCTAGCGTCGGCGCAGCTGTAACCGTCGGTGTTGGTGTCGGCACCAGCGTTGCTGTAGGTTCTAGTGTGCTTGTCCCCGTCGGCAACGGCGTTGACGTCACTGTTGGCGTGTCAGTCGGTAACGGTGTGTCAGTAGCCGTGGCCGTTGACACAGGCGTATAAGTTCGCCAAGACGTTGGGGCAGGCATTGGCGTCGGCGTTGGGGCTGTGGGCAGCAGCGTGCCCACAATCACGCACGGACACAGCAAGAGCACCGCCAGGACAACAACCAGGATCGCCTTGCCCAGACAACCCCGCCGCCATGTGTCACCCGCCCACTTGATTGCCTTTTTCATCGCCGCCCCCTTGGCTCAGAATTCAAAAGCCCGTCCTCCGACCTGCAGTGAACGGACTGCTATGCTGCAAAACCTATGCTACGGTGTCCACTGCATAGTCTCTTACCACACAGGTAAGAGGCACCACCTCTTACCTCATCTGGTAAGAGACACTGTGCTGCAGGTCGATTGCCTCCAACTGGTAACCGACAACTGGCAACTGTTCCAGCACCCCTGGGGCGATTCGAACGCCCGACCGACTGCTTAGAAGGCAGTTGCTCTGTCCACTGAGCTACAGGGGCACATTCATATTATACTCAAGCATTATTGCACAGGGAAACCGGGTTGTACTACCTCCGCGAACTCTTGCGGAACTGTTCGTCCTCGGCCAGGGTGCGTTTCAAGCCCGTTTCCAGGTCTACCTTGGGTCTGAAATCCAGCTTGTCACGCGCCAGCGAGACGTCAGCCACCAGGCGGCTGACGCCGCCGCTCTCCATCTCGTTGTACAGGCGGTGTGCGGTGCGTCCTGTCACCAGCTCGATAGCGTCCACCAGAGCATTGATGGCCACCTCCTGGCCGCTGCCGACGTTGATCACTGCGCGGTCCACGCTGCTGGCTTTCGCTGCCGCCACCAGTGCATCCACCACGTCACTGACGTAGACGAAATCTCTGCTCTGCTTGCCATTGCCATAGATGACCAGCGAACCACCACCTAGTATCTGCTTCAGAAACCTGGGAATCACTGGCGCATGAGTGGGCGGGATGCTCTGCCCCGGCCCGTAGGCATTGAAGATGCGCAGGATGACGGTCTCGATGCCCCAGAGCGCGCCCAGCGCCAGCACATAGCCCTCGGCGGCCATCTTGCTCACCGCATAGGGACTCTCCGGCTTCAGGCGAGCAGCCTCACGGACTGGCTGTTCCCGCTGCTCGCCATAGGCGGCTCCTGAGGAGGTGAACACGACCCGTTTCACTCGTGCATCACGCACGGCAGTCATCAGGCCCACAGTGCCGCCCACGTTGACTTCATTGTATTCCACCGGGTAGAGAATAGACTCTGGCACCGAAACCCGAGCGGCCAGATGGTAGACGCAATCCACGCCCTTCAGCAGCGTCCACAATTTGGGGACATCCCGTGTGTCCCCACGAGCAAAGACGGCGCGTGAATCAAGGCGATTGCGGTCACCTGCGCTCAAATCATCCAGCACGCGCACGCGATGCCCTTGCTCAAGCAGACGATTGACCAAAGCTGACCCGAGGAAGCCGGCCCCGCCAGTGACGAGAAATTTCATGTTCTCCCCTGTTGCGTAGAAGAATATGGAAAGCGCTGCGCTTTGCAGCGGCATTATAGCCTAGGTACAGATAGCTGTCAATTGCAACACGGGTGCAACCCAGTTTCTCCGCGTTTGCACGGCAGCCGTAGAGACGTAGCCTCACCCTGCGGTGAGATTACACATGCTACGTCTCTACTCAGGTTTAGTGACTTGGACAGAAAGCAGTATAATGCGCGTGACATCCAGCCAGGAGAACATACCATGCTACATGAATACGTTGGCAACATTCATCTGCACACGGTCCACTCCGATGGCCACGCTACACACGCAGAGATCGCCGCTATTGCTGCGCAGGCAGGTCTGGACTTTGTGATCCCCACCGACCACAACGTCTACGTGCCCAACATGGATGGCTGGTACGGCCACACGTTGCTTCTGGTAGGCGAGGAAATCCACGACGTACACCGTCGCCCTCAAGCCAATCATTTCCTGGTGTTCAACGTCGGTGAGGAGTTGCTGCAATATGCGCAGGATCCGCAAGCGGTTATCAACGCCGTGAATGAGCGCGGCGGGCTGGGATTCATTGCCCACCCCTTTGAACACAGCGGTACCTATGCAAATGAGCCGGAAATCAACTGGGTGAATTGGGAAGTCTCAGGTTTCACAGGCCTGAGCATCTGGAATTACATGTCAGAGTTCAAAAGCTATGTGCACAACGCGCCATCTGCTCTCTTGGCAGCCTATTTCCCCCAGGTCGTCATCCGTGGGCCATACCCAGAGACCCTGCTCAAGTGGGACGAACTGCTGCGCGAGCGTAAGGTGCCCATCATTTGCGCCTCGGACGCCCATGGCACAACCTACCGCTTTGGGCCACTGCATCGCGTGGTACTATCCTATCACTTTCTGTTTCGCGCTGCTAATACCCACATCCTGACGCTAGGACCGTTCAACGGCCAACTGGAGCACGACGCCCCCCTGCTGTACGATGCACTGCGCGAGGGTCGCGGATTTGCAGCCTATGACTTGCTGGGGTCAGCAAGAGGCTTCCACTTCAGCGCGCAGAGCGGTGAGAGGGAAGCCACAATGGGAGGGGAACTGCCGCTGCGAGACAAGGCGGAACTCACGGTTTCCACCCCGCTTACCGCCGACATCCGACTGCTTTGCAACGGACAGGTGGTCGCACGGACAACGGGAAAAACCTTGAGCTACGTCGCGGATGAACCAGGCGCCTACCGCGTCGAGGCTTACCGCCGTTACTGGCTGAGAACACGCGGCTGGATCTTCAGCAACGCCATATACGTGACCCCGCTTGCCCCTCAGTTAACCCAAAACAGCTGATGGCTGTCTCGCCACCAGCCGTTCGCCGTAAGCACAGTCCCTTTACTGCGGCAGGTAACTCAGCAGCAACCGCCGAACTCCCGCGTCATCTGCAAATTGGGGCCCAAGCACAACAAGACCTCCAGTATACTCCGTCACAAGACCGGCGCTGTCTATGTGCATCTTGATGTTGGCCACCAGTTGTCCCGGGTTCGCCTGAGGGTAGACACCAGCCTGGCAGACGAGTGTGCCAGTCTGCGGCGCTTGCCACGGATCAGTGACCACCTTCCCGGCGCCAGCACTAATGATGAGGTCAACGCCAGGTACCATCTCCGTCAGCCGGACATTGGACTCCCAGCCCAAATTGGAAAGGACGATAATGACGTTGGTCTGCGCCTGCAATTCCTTCACGTAGGCTGCAAGAGCAACAGCAGGATCAATGATTGCCAGAGAGCCAACTATATGCCCCGCAGCAGGCCGGGGCTGATCCGCGACCTGCACAGGTGTTGGAGACGACGGCCCGGAAAGCGGAGACGGTGCGGGGGCAGGCTGTGGTTTGTCCCCCTGCAGAGAGACGAGCCTATCCAATGGCGGCTCAGGTCCCAAAGAAGCCGGCAAAAGACTCTCACTCCCCGTCAGGCCAATGATGCCCACTGTGCGCCCACCTACCTCAAGCAGTACGTAAGGGTCAGCAAACAATTCGCCTGTGGACTGCACAATCACGTTTGCCGATAGCACTGCGAATTGCGCGTCTGCGATGCGCTGCCGCAAAATGTCCTCACCCAACTGCAGATCGGTTTCACCCAAGGCCACGGCATCGTAGCCCATCAGATTCATGGCCTCTGCTATCACCTTGCCCTGTGATTGCACCGTCACTGACACGCGGCTCCAGAAAGTGTTCCCGCCATCCAGCAGGAGCAAATTGGCGTTCTCTGCACGGGCCGCTTTGATGAAGGTAGCTCGCCGAGCCAACCCACCCACAGGGCGGCCTCAACCACAAGGCTCCGTCTCACCCACCGTATCAGAAGTGTACACGACCACCAGGTCAATGGGCTGAGGTAGAGGCGTCGGAGTGGACGTCGGTGCAGGAGTGGCTGTCGGCGCTGGCTGCGGGGCCACTGCGCAGCCAGCCACGGCCAGCATCAACGCTCCAATGCCCATCAGAATAAGCCAGGCCGGTCTCAGTCTAGTTCCACGCATAGTTGGATGCTCCAAGGTCTCTATGTTGCGAATAACAGGTCCAAGTATACGTCACCATCGCACAGAAGTCAACGTCGTCTGCCATCGCAGGGCTTTTCCATTTTCGAAGGGGATGCTATGCCCAGCGACAATCTGTCATTGCGAGGTTTTCCATGACGCATCCGCGCCACTCATTGTGTAAGAACATC
>CAYZGO010000013.1:0-88241 GCA_964478075.1 uncultured Anaerolineales bacterium
GAGACAAAGGAGACACCCTGACGGGGAAGATGCTACGCGAGGACGAACGGTTGACGCACGAAGCAGTGGAGCACATCGTTCAAGACGAACGCGCATCACCAGCACGTGTTCACACCGGCGCTTAGAATGCCGCTTGGCGCTCTCACGGCCAAGAACAAACGACAGTTGCACGCTCGAAGGAGGTTGCAATGAAGAGTTGTTCCCTGCCGCTTTTGGCGTTGCTCACTTGCACTGCTCTCGCCAGTTGTTCGCCGGGGGTTGAAACCCCGTCGCCTTCTCCCTATCCCCCATCAACAGTCGAGGTAGCCACGGGAACGGTCACGGGCAAGGTCGTGCTGCAGGGACACCTGACCTACGACGGGATCACGGTGACCATTGGCGAACTCCCCCCGGTCACGACGCGCTCTGACGGCACTTTTGCCGTACAAGGCGTGTCACAAGGCCAGCATGCCATCAAGGTGGAGAAGGCTGGCTATCTCAGCGCTGAAGGCCAGTTGACTCTGTCTAGCAAGGGCGAAACAAAGACGCTGGCCAGTGTTACGCTGCTCGCCGGTGACCTCAATGGCGATGGCGCTATCGACCTATTTGACCTGGTGCTGATCAGTACTGTCTTTGGCGCGCAGGAAACAGAGAGCCTGAGCGCCGACTTGAACAGGGACGGCGCAGTGAACGTGTTCGATCTGGTACTTGTAGGCAACAACTTTGACCAGAGCGGGCCAATTGTGCTCGGGTCGCCATAGGTTATCCGACTTAATCCCAGTCAGCCATCTCCTACAGTGCGGAGGCTCTGTGTAAGGTCGCCAGCGAGAGCGGTTCGCACATTGCTTCACAGAGAGCTGTGACACATCGGCTGCGCGGTATCTGATCTGTACAGCCGGTGTGCCCCTGGCCCAATCTGCCACCCGCCGACGCAAATGACCACACTGTCTTGCAAGGCTAGGGACAACGCGCGTGACGTAGAAAGGAGCAGCGCCATGAACTACTGGATCTTCCAGGCCGTCCCCAAACGATACGATTTGCGCAAGGAGATGGAGGAAGGCAACGTGGTAACGTGGTATGCTACGCGCTACCGCAGCAGGATGACTTCCGGTGACTTGGTCTTCTTCTGGCTGGCAGGCCCCGAAGAGATCAGAGGCATTTACGGCTGGGGCAGGCTGGTTTCCAGGCCGCACCGCGAGCCAGAATGGGAGTCGTACGCGGTGGACGTCAGATTTGAGAAGGTGCTCAAGCCTCATCTGACAGTCAAGGAGATCCGTGAGCACCCCGTTCTGGAAAACCTGGTCATCTTGCGCGCTCCTCAGGGCACTAATTTCTTGCTCTCGGACGAGGAGGGGAGAATCCTGATGGACCTCATCCGCCAGCCCGAGCAAAACCCAGGCAAGAAAGAGCAGCCATGACACCACAGAACACCCCTTCTAACGACAGACGCAGGCGCATCATCGAAGCAGTCAAGACCCCGCTGGGTTTCTCCTCTACGCTTCCACGGGCATCCTGGTGCTACTGATCCTGATCGTCGCCGCCGTCACCAAGCGAGAGGCACTTGGGGGGCAGAGGTTCTTTGGCCGGCGTTAGCCTCCCGAACGATCGGAGCCCAGTTGATACTGCCCGACGCATTCAGGGCATCTGGGGCATTGGCACCGAGGTTATGTCAAGCTTGAACTGGTGATTTGTACAATCAAGTGGGAAAAGCGACTAAAGTCGCCACTACGAACCCACTACTCTAGCATTGACAGAGTACTACGGTCGCTTCTCAAACAAGACCGAGATCTTGTCCTCGTAGAGAGGTATCCAGTTCTTGGAGCTCCGTGCATCCTCGACCATGGACCCGGAGAGTTCATCGTCTTGTGGCAGCAGCAAGTATGTGATGTCATACTTGGCAAGGCGTGATTCCCAGTTGTCGTCATGGAAAACCAAAATGTAGTCTTGCACAAATGACTCATCGTACAAGTGCACTCGGCCATCGATGAACGATCGTTGCTGCGGCCATAGTCGCCAGATCAGGTAATCACCGTACATCTGTGGATGGAAGATGTTGCCCCTCAGGTGGTGCTCCGCGATGTAGTCCATCGCCCCAACAGGTGCACGCTTCTCTACCAGAGGGCGATTCAATCGCCCTGTCCCAAGGTACGGCCGAACCCAGGGCGACAGTATCACCGTGAACAATACGACGCAAAGGAGAATACCCCAATTAAGCACATGGACATTGGTGAGCCCACCTCCCCGTCGACTTTCCAGCCATCGGACCAGTGTCCCCAGATACGGCCGGCCTCGCATCTCCTCGCGCAGATTGGGGATTCTTGCCGCAACCAAGTGGCGGGCCAGCATCGGAGCCGTGATCAGCGCGAACCAGATACCGCTGCGGAGTGACCCTAGACCTAGAACAGCAAATGCACAGAACAGACCAAGCTCTGTCAGGTTGAGAGGGCAGCAGGTGTAAAAGAAGACCAACAGGGTTACGAAAAAGGCACCAAAAAAAGTCAACACGCCGCTCCAGTTCTTGATATCAGGCACTTGCCATTCCGTCACAAACGACTGGGATGATGGATCCACTTGCAACTGGCGCACATAGGCAAACACCCGATAGCCGTCAGGGTTAGCCATGGACGCAAGCACTGTGAGCCCCAGGATGCATGCGAGCTTCGCCAACGCAGAAGGTGCCAACGTGTCAGCGCGTGGCCCACGCACCACCCGGCGAACGGTTTCGGTCCCCAATACGATGCCCATCATGCCAATCCCCAGGACAAAAGCACCGTGCAGATTCACCCAGAGAATCATGAGAAGAGGCAACGCCCATAGGTAGTCACGCCGGCTGTCACGATATCCCCACAGTATCCAGTAGAATACGGCAAAGAGGACAAAAGAATATGCTTGCGGCCGCACGTTACCGTACAACCCCAGCATAATGGCAGCGCCCAGGCCGCACACAACTGCCACACGCAGCCGATCAATGGCTTCAAGACATAGGTGCAAGATGGGAACGACAGCCAGCAAGAGAAGCACTGTGTTGAGGGCGATCAACAGCGGGAAACCGCCAACCCGGTACGTGAGGTAGTACAGCACCTCGCCCAGCCAATTCTGGTACACAAAGGCCCGGCCAGCGTGTGTGAATGAAAAGAGGTCAACACGTGGGATTCCCCCCGAGGTGAAAATGACCTCCCCCATCTTCAGGTGCCACCAGAAGTCCAACGCCTGCAGAGAGCGTGTGAAACCCATCCAAGCAACAACGACCGCTGGCAGTAACATCCATAGATGCTCAATGCGCAGCCGCGATATGCTCAGGGAAGCGGAGCTTGCTTCGCCAGGAGTTTGCCCGCTGGCACTGTGACTCGTCATACATTCCTCCAGAGTGCCTGACTACCGTGGAGGTCGCAGCCCCGGCTCCGAAAAGGGGGATCGCTCGAGTGCATCAGCCTCACAACGCAGCGAGCTGCGCGCTCACACCTCGAGCCGCTCAGCGGTGCTCCAGGATCACGCCTTCAGCGTCAAGCTGTCCGCACCACACGAATTCAGTGCTAGAACTATGCAACTCGATCTGATAGACCATCTGGTCGGGTTGCACCAGATCATAGTCCACAGTCATAGTCCAGTCGCCAGCAGTGAACCGGCAGGTCTCGTGGCCAACCGAACCTTCCGGGGTAGTACGAGCACCTACCCAGACCAGATTCTCCGCTGGCGCTTGATCAGCATAATTCTCCCTGACGTGGGAGAGAATAGTGTCACGGACAGTCAGCGCCTCAGCAGCCACGTCTAGGTTCGACTCCAGAATGGCATAGCTCATATCCAGTTTGCCCATCCACCGAAAGCCCGTATCCTGGTTGCGGAGTTCCAGCTCATAGATAACGCTATCCGGAGCGACTACAGGCACCATAATGCTCATCAGCCAGTTGTTGCCGCTGAATTCGTAGTAAGAGACGCCAACCAGCCCTTGCGGCGTAGTGTTTCGGCCTGCCCAGGTGATGCCCTCTAGCGGCGCTTCGCCGGCGTAGGCATATCCAAGGTAAGCAAGCGCCGATTCACGCGCGGCCAGGACCTCAGCAGGAATATCGGCAGGAGGAGTTTCCGTCGCCGTGGGGCTCTTCCTGAGCCAATCGCAACCGGTCACTATCACCAGCAGGAGTGCCGCCACGAGCACAATGCCCAGGATACGTATTCTTGATTCCATCTCGTCCCTCCAAGTGCTATCGGTGTACTACCCTGTCCTCGTTGATCGTCAGAGTTTGAGCTGCCGTTCCCCCGTAGTATAACGCGAAAGCAAGCAAAACGCCAACTATGTTTGGCTACTGGGACATTCAATCTCCGAGGCCCCGTCAACGCGGGACGAACAGTCGTAGAGACGTAGCATGTGTAATCTCACCCCAGGGTGAGGCTACGTCTCTACAACTGCCGTGCAAACGCTTAGGAACAGACATGCACCCACGAATATGTGCAGCGAAAACGGAGTACAGGGGCCTCACGAGTGGCCCGTGAGCCCGATTGGTTTATCACTTTGCCACGATGGGCAGATACACCATCCAGATAGGGAACGATTCCAGCGTCATATCCACGTACCCCATGTCCGGTGCTGAGTCCAGCGAGGCGGCGTACTGGTCCCCAACAGGCCCGATGACAGACATGGTGCCCACCGACCAGGCAAACGCAGGCGGCAGCCCAAGGGCGATGATTGACCCCGTCATGGACAAGTGGCTTCCATCTATCGAGACGGGAACAGAAGCGATAGGCTCCATGCGGTCGTCATCCATCCCACCGATTTCCCCTTGCCAGCCGCCATCCCAGGTCGCCAACAAGTAGGAGAATGCCTGCGCGTATGGATCTGCTGACGGCGCGAAGCCGAAGAAGTAGCACAGCCCGTGGGCATCATCCGGGGGCGGCAGGGGCACATTCCCTTCAAGCGTCACAGTAGCGGTGAGATAGCTGCCGCCCTGCTCCATCCGTGCCTGGCGGATATCGCAGAAGTCGTATGCTTGGTGCACAATCCGTGACACTGTTGTGACCGTGTATATCATGGACAGGGAGAACTCTTCCCGGTCTGGCACGCCCTGCAGCCATGGCATATAGGTGATCCCCTCCGTGCGGGTTTGGTCGCTAGCGCCCTGTCGGGGCATCAGCGCGGCGTAGGGGCTGACCACCGCTGGCACCTGGCGAACTGGCACGGCGAAACGAAACCTCAGGGAGAGGTGATCATTATCGGGCTCCCAGATGCTGAAGGACAGCAGGTCACCCTCTGGAACCGGAGAATCGCCCTGTGGGTCCGTCGCTGTTGCCGTCTGGCCAGTCTCCCAGGTCAATAATCCTTCGTCGGGAGCAACGTCAGCGTGCTCTTCCAATTCGTTCCACCAGGTCACTGCGAGGCAATCGAGCGAGTCCTGGTTCTCCACCAGGTATTTGGGGATGGTTGCCGTCACAGAGTCGTAGAGATAGCTCACCCCGGCGCCGAATTCGGGCCAGGGAAAGAGGTGGATGTAGGGGCGGCCGTACACGTCGTCGCGGGGGTCCTCAATCTGAGTGCTATTGCTACCATCAGCCCAGGCCACATAGCGCGCGACACTGGCTAACAGGCATGCAACCAACATAATCACCATCAAACGTTTCATCACATCCTCCTTTTCATAATGCCCAATGTAACAGACACTAGGCTCAGCCCGAAAGCAGCGTGGGCGATTGGCAAGAGGACGTATGTCTAGGTCTGGCAGCATTGAGGAGGCCAACGCGAGCATAGTGCTGCAATGCTGCACGCATCGTGAGGTGACAGCTTGTGTGCAATGGTTCAGCTGGCAGTCGTTGCCTGCTTCCGGGCCGCCAACGCCCTGCTCATGGCGTAATACTACAACATCACGCGTGATTCGTCAATTCGTAGTATAGGGGCTTGTCCCCGTTCCAAACGCCCCTCCCGTCAAGCGCCGTTCGTTGCCTCAGTCCTGTCGTCCCCGTTCACGCCTTCCGTTTACCTTGTCTCCCGTTTACCTTGTCTCTACGCGCCAAGGCGTAGACGGCGCCTCTGGCGTAAAGACCAGAGGTGGCGTGAAGACCAAAGGTGAGACAGGGCGAGCGACGCCGCCGAAGGGCCCCGCAGGAGGGCGACCTCTCGTCTTCCACGTCTTGGTCAGACGTGACAAAAGTGTCGAGAGACAAAGGAGACACTCTGGCGGGGAAGATGCTACGCGAGCATGAACGATCAGGCGGTCGTCCGTCGTCCCTCGCCCGTCGCCCGTCGCCCGCAGGGCATGCAGAGCACGAATGGTAAAGGACTGAGCTACATGGTTGTGCGAACATGACTTTCAACACCACTGTTGAGCCACACGGCTCATGAGCAACTTCTCAGCTACGCCATGGCGCAGCTCAGAATGACAGGTTACCGGAACTAGGGTAATAATGTACTAGTAACCCTCTGTCTCTAGACTGTCTCCTTTTTGGGCAATCTATACGCTATCTTTACCAGCCCTTTACGATTCACGTCTAGTTGTATGCTATACTCTCGACAGATTCACACAGTTTCTCAAGGTTCTAGATGGTTTCAGTTCAATGGCTAGTGGTTACACAACAGTTGCGAGAGGACGCGTGTGGTGACTGAGGTGAGAAGAGTCGTACTGAAGGCGCGAGAGGCAGCCCAATATCTACGCATAAGCCTATTCACCCTGCATAAAATCGAACGACAGGGGATGCTGACGCCCTTCCGCACACCTGGCGGCCATCGCAGGTACAGCCTCGAGATGCTGAACCAATACCTGGAGGAGAATCGCTTCCCTCCAATGAACATGCAAATGATGAAAGAAAGGAGGTGAATACCATGCTAAAGTCCCTGTTCCGTCGCGAGGAAGGGCAAGACCTGACCGAGTACGCGCTGATCATTGCCCTCATTGTGATCATTGCGATCGTCGCTGTTACGCTCCTGGGGGGCACCATCGGCAATGTGCTCAACAACGTCTCGAGTGCTCTGGCTAGCACTATCTAGCAAATCCAACACCAAACCAAAGCAACCCATGAAAGAGAGGAGGTGAAACACCATGCTAAAGTCCTTGTTACGTCGCGAGGAAGGGCAAGACCTGACCGAGTACGCGCTGATCATTGCCCTGATTGTGATCATTGCTATTGTGGCGGTTACGCTCCTGGGCGGCACCATCGGCAATGTGCTCAACAGGGTTTCCAGTTCCCTGGCTAGCGCTATCTAGCAAACCCAATAGCAAGCGAAGGGGGCAGAGCGACACGGTCAGGCGCCGCTCTGCCCACCCTTTCTACAGCGTACTGCGTCAAGCGCTAAGCTCAAGCACCCGTTTTCATATCGTTCATCCTCGCGCAGCATCTTCGCCCCGTAGGGGCGAACGGCGCTCGACGGGACCGTTCGTCCCGCTTGACGGGGCGGTAATCCGACTAGTGAAGTTTAGCAATCCCGTCAAGCGGGACGAACGGCTGACGCATGAAGCAGTTAAGGAGTCGAAACGTAGAGATGGAAACCCGAAAACGTGCACGTGGACAGAGTCTGGTCGAATTCGCCCTGGTCCTCCCACTCTTGATCTTGATCCTCCTGGGCGTCTTTGACCTGGGCCGCGCTTTCAATGCATACATCGTCATCACCAACGCTGCACGTGAAGGTGCCTATTACGGGTCTTTGAACCCGCTCGACAGCAATGGCATTATCGCGCGGGTCATGAATGAGACCCAGAACTCGGGGATTGCTGTGACAGCCGATGACATCACCGTTTCTTGCTCCGGCGTGAAGGGCAGTCCCATGCTTATCACCGTCAGTCACGATTTCTCCCTGATCACTTCGTTCCTGATAGGCACACAGGTGATACAGCTTCAGGGCCGCGCAGAGATGATGGTTCTTTGAGATGACTTTGAAACCGACAGCAACACCCAGGCAACATAGCCGACGACGCGGAGACAGTCTGGTCGAGTTCGCACTCATTGTCCCCGTTTTAGTACTCATTGTCATGGCGGTCTTTGACTTCGGCCGGGCTGTATACGCTTACAGCGTCGTGGCAAACTCTGCTCGGGAAGGGGCCCGTTTCGGAATTATCTCCACAGCCACCCCGAATGACATCATCACTGTGGTCCAGAATAGCGCGGTGGGGCTCGATCCCGCGCAATTGGCGGTCAGTGTGACTTATCCCACCACGGACACCGTCCGGGTGGTTGTGAGTTACACTCTTGAGCTTACCACTCCACTCGTAGCCGAGGTGGTATCTGCTGATGGCTCCGTGGTGCTGGGTAGTTCAGCAACAATGTATACGGGGTACTGAAAATGAACGCAAGTAGAGTTTCTCGTAGAGGTAAGGAGTCAGGCCAGACTGTGGTTCTTGTTGCCCTGCTGCTCGTCGGCCTAATAGCTATGTTGGCTCTGGTTCTGGACGGCGGAAACATGTACCTGCAACGCCGCCGCGTGCAGAATGCAGCGGATGCTGCGGCCCTGGCCGCGACATCTCGCCTGGCTGACGAGTGGAACGACACAGCCATCCAGGCAACCGTGACAGAGTACGCAGTCACACGCAACGGCGCCGATACCGTGGACGCAGTCTATCTTCCTTCGGAGGAGGCAGTCGGCGGCGGATACGTGCCAGCCAACAGCACCGGCGTGCGCGTTCACGCCACAAGAACGGTCTCCACCTTCTTCGCTGGTGTGGTCGGATTGCAAGAAAGCACCATTGTTGCTGACGCGGCTGCCCAGTTCGAGCTGCTGAGTGGTGGCTGTGGAGGCTACGGCTTCTGGGCGCAAAGCGAGACCTGCTCCGAGCCTGTTGAGTGGAGTGGCAGCGGCGGCCTGATCATCGGCCGCGGTCACTCGAACGGCAAGATGAAGGTGTCTGGCTCTGGACACGAAGTCCAGGGCGATGTCGAGTACGTGACGACTGTCCAGGAGACCGGATCCGGCCACGACATCACTTACGTCCAGAGCACTGCCAGCGACTCGTTCCCAATTCAGTGGAACATCGAGGACTACCGTCCTGAGCCCCTGGGAGTAGCAGCGAGCGCCGCCCAGGCCGCCGGCAAATACTTTGTGCACGGCCCCGACACGTGGAAAATCTCGGGATCTGAGACCTTTGACGAGGGCCTGCACTACTGCACTGGCCAAGTCGACATCAGCGGCAGCGGCCACTACGGTCACATAACGATCGTAGCTGAAGAGCAAATTCAAATCAGTGGCTCCGGTCACATATTCGAGTACTACTGCGATGGCCTGCTCTTCTTTTCCAATTACGAACCCAGCGGCCAGTGCACTAGTGCTGTCGTGGACGTCTCCGGGAGCGGCGGCCGTTATGAAGGCGTCATCTACGCCCCGCATGGCCTCATCCAATACACCGGATCGGGCCATCACATGATGTACGGCGCCCTCATCGGCTGGTGCGTGGACCTCTCTGGATCGAGCTTTACGCTGACCTACAATGATGAAATTTGCGAAGATATGGCAAAAAAGGTCACTGTGCGCTTGATTCAATAGCGTGGGCGCGCATCCTGGCGCAGAGCTACCAAAATAGGAGGAGATCAACAGTGAAAAAACGCGGAGGACTCATCTGGATCGCAGCCGGAATCATATTGGCGCTGCTGGCTGGTGCGTTGGCCTTTTGGGCCATATTTCGCGCATCGTCAACACAGGTTGAGCTGCCCATGCAACAGGCAGCCCAAGTAAACGTCGTAGTTGCCTCCCGTGTCATCGCCGTACGCGAGTTGATCCAGCCAGGTGACGTCGAGATGCGCATGGCGCCGGCTGACATGGTGCCAGAGAACGCCATCCAGCACATAGATAACGTGGTTGACTGGATAGCCATGACTCCGCTTTGGCCTGGCGAGATAATCCTGACCAGCAACGTGATCTCGCCCACTATTAAAGGAGTGCACGTGGCCTATACCATGGATGAGAATAAGGTAGCCATGGCTATCCCTGCCGATGACCTGATGAGCAGCAACAATCTGCTGCAACCTGGGGACCACGTGGACGTCCTTTTCTCAATAGAGGTCGAGGTAGCAGATGAGGAGAGCCTAAGGCTAGTGACGTTCAACGCGTTGCAAAATCTAGAGATCGCAGCCTTGGTCCGGCCGGGTGACCTGGAAGCCAAAGCGCAGACGGGTGCAACGATGTCGTCTCCACAGGCCATCGTCTTTACGCTGGATCCGCAGGATGCACTGGTACTCAAGCACCTGCGAGACATAGGAGGCACTGTGGACATCGTGTTGCGCGCCCCAGAGGCCAAAGAACGCTTCAGCACCCAGCCGGTTGATATGAATTACCTGGTCGACCGTTACCAGATGCGAATTCCAGTTTTGCCCTGAGGACCGGAGCTAAAATGTCGCCTAGGATCCTGGTCATTGATAACGACCTCAATAGCGAGAAAGAAGTACAGCGTATCCTCGAAGCCGAGGGCTACGAGGTGTTGACGGCAGTCACAGGCCAGGGAGGTGTCATGCTGGCGCAGCGCCAGCGCCCGAAGCTGATTCTAGTGGACATCGAGCTGCCGGACATTGATGGCTATGAGGTCTGCCGCGCCTTGCGGGCCTCTCCCGAGACGGCGAAGCTTCCTGTCTTCATCTACACGGCCAGGGCTGAAGTGGCAGACAAGGTGGCTGGCTTCAAGGCAGGGGCCAACGACTACATTGTCAAACCGGTCGCTGCAGCCGAACTGGTAGCACGGATCAGGGTGGCTCTTGGTTCTGTGGATCAATCACTGGCCCACGTCGTTACACTGTGGGGCGCCAAAGGTGGGGTAGGTACGACGACCGTAGCCAGCAACCTGGCCGTGGCCTTGCGGTCTAAGACAGGCAAAAGAGTGACACTGCTGGATGCCTCTGTCCTGGGGGGGGCGTTGGATGTGATGCTCAACCTGGCAGGCGGGCATACGATCGCCGATCTATTACCTCGTCTCGACGACCTGGATTCCGAACTACTAGGCTCGGTGCTGGCCAGGCATTCTTCTGGAGTCAGGGTCTTGCTATCTGCGCCTTGGAGTATGGATGGCAACAACGTGCAGCCAGCACAATTTGAGCGTATCCTTGGCTGGTTGCAAGAAGCCAACGACTACGTTGTTGTAGACACGTCTCCTTCACTGGACGAGAGCACCCTGGCTGTGCTGCAACTTTCAGACCAGGTAGTGGTGGTGCTGACGCCGGAGATGACGTCACTGCGCAACGCGCGGCTCTTTCTAAAGGCGGCCGAGACTTGGGGACAGGCACCAGACAAGTTCATACTAGCTCTCAACCGCTATCCGTGCAAAGGTGGCATCAAACTGAAAGACGTTGAGGGAGCCATCCAAAACAGGATAGATGTACAGATTCCCAATGATGAGGCCCTGGTGACTTATTCGATTAACCGGGGGATACCGCTGGTCACCAGCCACAAGAAGAGTCCTGTAGCTCGGGGCTTCTGCCAGGTGACAGAGACAGTAATCGCTGGGGCGGAGGAGAACCACCGCCCGCCCAAACGCTCAACTATGCCTACGTGAGACCTTTGGAGGTTTTGTCTGGATGTGGCTTGCAGCAGTGCTCGGCCTGGGCATCGGTCTAATCCTAAATGCATGCGCTGATCGGCTGCCACGGGATGTGGAGGCCAGATTATCTGGCTCACGCCGCATTGCCCGCTGGAGTATTCTAACTCTGATCTCAGCGTGTCTCTGCGCTTACTTGCAGCGCCAGTACGGCTGGAGTTTCACTCTTGTTATCGAAGTAGTGTATTGTGGCCTGCTGCTGCTCATCGCGGCGATTGACCTGGAGCACAGTTTGATTCCCAATATCCTTGTAGGGTCTGGTATGGTGCTGGCACTGGGATTCAACGTCTTGCAACCCACTCCGGGGCTGGCGGCAGCATTGTGGGGAGCAGGCGTAGGCGGAGGTATCTTTATGCTCCTTGCCCTGGCACGGCGTAACGCCTTGGGCTTAGGCGACGTCAAACTGGCCTCCTTGATTGGAATGATGACCGGGTTCCCGTGGGTCTTGCAGGCACTGACCTTGGGCGTTGTTCTGGGAGGATTGGCGGCAGCCCTGCTGATGCTTGCACGGGTGCGACAGCCCAAGCAGTATATGCCTTATGCTCCTTATCTCGTCGCCGGGAGCATGGTCACTCTGCTCTATGGCCAGGGCATTGCGAGCTGGTATGCAAGCCTGACCGGACTTGGAGGATAAGCATGCTGATATTGGCTGTTGCCACTGCGTGTCTAGTCTGCATCGCCATCATTGGGTTCTTTATAGGACTAGGCCAGATCATTAGCACTAGAGATTCTGTCAAGGATCGGCTAGGCGCCTTCGCACCCTTGCCAGCCACCGGAAGTACGGAAGCCGAGACGGGCCAGGAGAAGAAGCCAAAACGTCTCGCCAGGCGCTTAAATCGCTTCATCTCCGGCCAGGCTTTCGCCTCGTCGCTGAAGACTGCGTTGGCACGCGCCAACCTGCCATTGACCGTTCAAGAATACACCTTAATAAACATTGCCTGCGTGTGCGTGCTCTTCTTGCTTGCACTGGCTCTTTCACGGCAACTTATTCTTGCCTTGATCGGTGCAATAGTTGGCTTCTTCCTGCCTGGCCTCTACCTGAGCAGGAGGCAAAGACAGCGCCTGGTTGCCTTTCAGGGACAACTGCCGGACGTGTTGACATTGCTGGTCGGCTCTCTGCGCAGTGGATACGGCATGACGATCGCCATGGACACAGTGTCGACACAAATGCCCCCCCCTGTGTCCGAGGAGTTTGGTCGCGTTGTGCGTGAGGTTGGCCTGGGCGTGTCCACCGGGCAAGCCCTATCTAACCTGGTGCGTCGGATCCGCAGCGATGATCTCGATCTGGTGGTCACCGCTATTGCCATACAATACGAAGTTGGGGGCAATCTAGCTACGATCCTGGAAGCCATCAGCGATACCATCACTGAGCGGGTCCGCCTGAAGGGACAGTTGCGCACGTTAACCATCCAACACACTATGACTCGCTACGTCCTAACCGCGCTGCCGGTTGGCCTGGGCCTGATTCTCTACATCTTGAATCCAAAGTACATGGGCGGCTTATTCATGCCGGGCCCGACTCTGCTCATCCCTATCGGTGCCGCCGTGCTCCTAGTGATGGGCTACCTTGTTATGAGCAAACTGGGCACCATCGACGTTTGAAAGCACAGGAGGAATCAATGAATCCGCTTCATCTTCCCTTGGGCGTAGGGTTCCTGGTAAGCCTGAGTTGCGGCATCGTCTACTGGGGCCTGCTCAAACTGAGGAGAACCGAGACGCCTCAACGACGTCTGGAGCGATTGGTTGCCAGCCTGCACCCATTGGAAGGTGCAGAGCTCGAGCTGCCTTTCTTGGATCGAGTGCTAAGACCTTGGCTTCGCAAACAGATACGGGCGGCGGGCCGACTTGCTCCCTCACACAATATTGAGAAATTGCGGCAAAATCTTGTTCGGGCTAACTATCCGTACGGTTTGACGGTGCTGGATTTCCTTGGCGTAAAACTGCTCAGCGGCATGTTGGCTGGGGTTGGGGTTCTCTCTTGGCTCACGGCGCGCAGGGCAGGATTACTCCCAACAGTGCTCCTTGCTGCCATAGTAGGCGTGGTCGGGTTCCTTTTACCGGATTTCTGGCTGGGCTCACTCGTGCGCCGGCGCAAAGTGCAACTAGTCCGCACTTTGCCAGATGCCCTGGATATGCTTACAATATGCGTGGATGCAGGGGCTGGCCTCGACTCAGCGATGCTTAAGATCAGCCAGAAGTGGCAAGATGCCATCGGAACTGAATTTGGCAAAGTTGTTGCCGAAATACGCATTGGGATGAGCCGGCGCGAAGCACTGCAAAACATGGTCATGCGCACAGGCGTACCTGACATATCCAGTTTTGTGGCCGTCCTGGTACAAGCGGACCAGTTCGGGCTCAGTATTGCCAGCGTGTTGCACACTCAATCTGAACAGATGCGTACGCGCCGTTGGCAGCGGGCAGAGCAGGAGGCGCGCAAAGTGCCGACCAAGCTGCTCTTTCCCCTGATCTTCATGATCTTCCCGTCAGTGCTGGCCGTGACCATTGGCCCTGCCATCCCGGTTCTGATACACACCTTTGCCGGGTTGGCCCAATGAATCTGAACTCGAAAGAGGGTGAATACGTGGAAGCAGAATCTTTGCAAAGCATAGCGTCGCTAGAAGCAGGTTCACAGACAGACACTGACGCCGTGTACCAACAGAGCCTATTGCACTTTCAGAACGGCGAGTGGCAGGATGCTCTTGCCGGATTCCAAGACGTGCTGCGGCTTTGCCCTGATCATGCCGAAGCCAGAGCCTTCCTGGAAGAGACGCGCTTGAAAGCCTCTCTGGACCAAGACAAACCAAAACCCAAGCGTTTCAGGCTCCAGGCTGTCAAGCGCCCGGCTCTGATCCTGATAATCCTAAGCCTCATCGTGGCTCTCGGCATGGGCTTGCGGTGGGCTTATGGTCACTGGGTGGAACCGGGGAAGGCATTACAGCAACAGGAATTGCAGAAGGCTCAGCAGTTGGAACAGGCCTACCAGTATCTGGCCGAGCGAGACTATGTGGCAGCAGAGGAAGCCTTTCGCACTTTTCTGGCCAAAGATCCCACCAATCAAGAGGCACAAGAAGGGCTTGCGGAGGTGGAAAGGAAGGCCGCTCTGGCCGAGAGCTATGCCCAGGCACAACAGGCCATAGCCCGACAGGATTGGGACGAAGCCTTGCGCATACTAGGAGCCATCATTGAACAGGACCCAGGCTATAAAGGCGTGCAAGCACAGCAAGCGCACGTACAGGAACAACAGCAGTTGAGCATCTTGTTTGACGAAGCCGAGGAAGCCTATCATGCCAGTGACTGGCAAGAGGCCATTAGCTCTTACGAGACTCTGACGAATCTGGATACGGAGTACCAGAAACAGAGTGTGACCGAGCATCTATTTGAGTGCTACCTTAAACTAGGCATCAGCCTGGTACAGACCACTAAAGGGGAGAGCGAGGCTGTACATGAAGCCCAGGATCTGTATCAGAAGGCACTTGCACTGCAACCTCAGCAGCCCGAGGCCATGCAGGAGACGGCACTGGCCAAGAGCTATCTGGAGGGGCAGACCCGGCTGGCGCAAGGCGACGTGGAAGGGGCCATCGCGGCACTGGAGTGGGTGCACGAGCAAAGGCCAGACTATGCTGATGGTAATGCAGCCGCTTTGCTGAAGACAGCCGGAGGGGACACCGAGGTCGCCCAGACGGAGATTGATGACTCCACCGCACCTTCCGCTGCGGAAGGCAGTTTCCAGCAACAGTACGATAGCTTGATGCAACAGGGGGACACGGCCATCGCTGCTGGTGATTACACCCAGGCCGAACAGTATTATCGCCAAGCCACTAGCATTGCCATCCATGGCGGGTACAACTCAGCGCGATGGTTGTTCGCCGCCTACGTCAAAGCAGGAACCGCCAGCGCCAGAAAGGACAGCTACGAGCAGGCTGTGGAGCAAGCAAGAACGGCCATCCGCATAATGACCAAGAGTGCCATCGCTATCCCTTCTTCGTCCTATGCCAACTACATCGAACAGGGTGACCGTTACGTCGAGGACAAGGATTACCAGAACGCGCTTGCAGAATACGACAAGGCCCTGCGAGTCATCGGTCAGAAATGCGACTGCGGATTGGAAAACTGGAGCATACTACCATGACGATAAATGGGCGACACACTACCCCCACACTCACTACCAGTCAAGCGTTCTTCCAGGTCAAGAACGACATCAAGTTAAAGTCAAGGATCAGAGACAAGCTCCTGAAGCGCCTTGATCCCCAGTTGGACATCTCTAACACGCGCCTTGTACGGGAAACCATTGCAGAAATGTTCCCGAGGGTTCTGGCAGAAGAGAACCTAGTCATCAGCCGCGCAGAGCGTGTACGTCTCTTCGACCAGGTTATGGCTGAAGTCCTGGGGTATGGCCCTATTGAACCGCTGTTAGCGGATGACACCGTTACCGAGATCATGGTCAATGGCCCGCAGGCCATCTATGTGGAGCGGCGCGGCAAGATTCAGAAAACGGCACTCACGTTTGAGAGTGAGGAGCATCTGTTCAGAATCATCGAACGAATTGTCACGCCATTGGGACGGCGTGTTGACGAAGCGTCGCCTATGGTAGATGCACGCCTCCCCGACGGCTCACGCGTCAATATCACCATTCCTCCTATCTCACTGGTCGGCCCCGTGCTTACCATTCGCAAATTCTCCAGAATCCCGTTCACGGCTGAAGATCTGAGGGCCTTCGGTACAGTGACACACGAGTTCCTGCAGTTTGCGCAAGCATGCATTGAAGCTCGTCTGAACATCATTATCTCTGGCGGCACAGGCTCAGGCAAAACCACACTGCTCAACGTGCTTTCCGCCTTCATCCCACATGACGAGCGCATTATCACGATCGAGGACGCTGCCGAACTGCAATTGAACCAAGAGCACGTAGTCACCCTCGAGTCCCGGCCGCCGAATATAGAGGGTCGTGGCCGAATAACCATCCGTGACCTGCTGATCAATGCCTTGCGTATGCGACCGGATCGTATTATCATTGGCGAGGTTCGTGGTGGCGAGGCGCTTGACATGTTGCAAGCCATGAATACTGGCCACGACGGCGGCCTAAACACGTTGCACGCCAACACTGCCCGCGACGCTCTGCGTCGTCTGGAGACTATGGTGCTGATGGCCGGCATGGAGCTGCCGCTGCGCGCCATCCGTGAGCAGGTCGCCTCAGCCATCGATTGCGTCATCCACCTGGCACGCATGAGGGATGGGGTACGTCGGGTAGTCCAGGTGGCCGAAGTGCAGGGTATGGAGGGAGACGTCATTGTCATGCAAGACATCTATCGCTTCCAGCAGACTGGGGTCAAAGATGGGCGAATCCTTGGACGGTTGCAGCCCACAGGTATTCGCCCCACGTTCGCCGACAAACTCGAGAGGGCCAACATCCAACTGCCTGCGGAAGTCTTTGGCGCAATACTCGACACCCAGGCATACAGAGCATGAAACTTTACAACATAGAGCGGCAGTGCTCGATTGTAGATGACCTGGAAGTCGCCAAGGACGTCCGGTCCAGAAACCGCGGGCTGATCGGCCATCGGCCCCTGGACCTCGGACAGGGGATGATGATCCGCCCATGTCGCTGGATACACACATTTGGCATGTCTTTTCCCATTGACGTTATCTACGTGGGTCAGGACTGGCGTGTGGTAGCCCTCACCAACAACCTGGCTCCCAGTCGCATTGATCGGCCAGTGCTGCGCGCGCGATTGGTCATCGAGATGATGGCAGGGGCCATTCGTCGTACTGGCTTGGCAGTAGGCGACTGCCTGGAATTGCGCCCATAGCCCTCTGCTCAGAGCTGCAACAGCAGCAGACCGCGCCAGCCCTGCTCCTGCCTGGCGCAGTTCCTCGCCATCCGACAGGCTAACCTGACCCCAGACACGCGTGGCGTCCCAGATGGGCAGGCTCCGGCACCCATTGCCCAGGCCATGCATCTGTCGTCGCATTAGGATCCCCATGACTACCATCTCCCCCTCTTTCCTCCACTTGACCTTTGTTTCCTTTTGTGGTATATTTAGTTTGTCCAACTAACTATGCCCCGGGAGGGGGTGAAAGAGCTAATGGCTGACGAATCGTCGCTGGCAGAGGAGCGGCTCGTGAACTTGCTGCACCGCCTGCGTAAGCTGGGGCTGGGACAATGTCCCTGTCAAGATGGGAGGGTCACGATGCCCCAGCTTGCCCTCCTTGATTGGATCGCCGGATCGCCCGGTTCCGGCATCCAGGAGATAGCAGCGGGGCTCGAACTCACGGCTCCCACCGTCAGTGTGGGCGTGCGGCGGTTACAGGAGGCGGGATTGCTCGAACGCCGCGTCAATCCACAGAACGGGCGCGCCATCCAGCTCTTCCTAACCGCCGAAGCACAGGCGCTATGCCGCCGGGCGCGCTCCTTCCGTTGTGAGAAGGCGCGGCGGCTGCTGGCGGGCCTGACGCCGCAGGAACAGGGCACGCTACTCGACCTGCTGGAGCGCGCCATCGCTGCCGTGGAAGCGGACCTTTCTAGGGAACTGGAGGGTACTGATCTATGAACAACGCCATCGAAGTAGACAACCTGACCAAGTACTACGGCCGCCCGGGAGCGGGCGTGCTGGCCGTAGACCACGTCAACTTTGCGGTGCGGCAAGGCGAGATCTTTGGCTTCCTGGGGCCTAACGGCGCGGGTAAGACGACGACTCAGCGAATGCTGACCACACTGCTGGAGCCCACCGAAGGCCGCATTGTCATCGGCGGTCACGACCTGGCTCGCGAGGCCTATCCGGTCAAGCGGCAGATGAGCCTGGTGCCTGAAGAATCCAACGTTTACACCGAGCTCAGCGCCTGGGACAACCTGATGTTCACCGCGCAACTGTACCGGGTACCCCGCGCTGAGCGGGGGGGGCGGGCGCGGGAACTGCTGGAGACCTTTGGCCTGTGGGAGAAGCGGCACGTCAAGGCGGAGGACTTTTCCAAGGGCATGCGCCGCCGTCTGAGCATCGCCATGGCCATCATACACAAGCCGTCGCTCCTCTTCCTGGACGAGCCAACGCCGGGCTTGGACCCCCAGAGCGCTCGCGCCATCCGGGACCTGATCCGCCGCCTGAACGGTGACGGGACGACCATCTTCCTGAGCACCCATCAGATCGAGGAAGCCAACCAACTGTGTGACCGGGTGGCAATCATAGACCACGGCCAGATCGCCGCCATTGACACGCCGGAGCGGCTGAAGCAAGCCTTCCAGCGGGTGCAGTCGGTAGAGGTAGCGCTGGAGCCAGATGGGCAAGACCACGGCCAGGCGCTGGCGGCCCTGCCGGGAGTGACCACGCTGGTCAAGATGGGCGATAAGTGGCGGCTGTACACTGAGGATCCTTCGGCACTGCTGCCACAGGTGATAGACTATGCCCGCTCACACAATCTGCGGGTGGTCAGCTTAAGCACTCTGGGCCCCAGCCTGGAGGACGTCTTTCTGGAGATCACCGGACAACAGATAGGCGTCGTGCGCCACGAAACGCAGCAAGGCCGCACCCGACGACGGGGCATGAGGCCCCAGATGGGAGGCGAGCGATGAAGAACCGACCGACACAGCGACTACGAGATGAACTAGCCCAAGCGTCGGCCGTCTTCGTCAAGGATGTGAGGACCTACTACCTCCAGCCGGGTATGATCATGATGGGTCTCCTGACGCCGTTTTTCTTGTTCTTCTCCTTCTCAGTGCGGCGCGAGATTGCACCTGCGCAGGGCGTCGCCCAGTTGCTGGCCATGACCCTCTTCTTCACCGCGCCTGCTGCCGGCCCGTTCATCATTCCGCTGGAGCGGCGGCTAGGTACCTACGACCGCCTGCTGGCCGCGCCGATGTCGCTGCTCACGCTGCTCCTGGGCAAGACGGCGGTGGGGGCTTTTTTCGCCATCGTTGTCTGCGCGATTGCACTGCTCGGGGGGGTGGTGGTCCTTGGCGCGAGCATCGCACAGCCGTGGCTGCTGGCTGCCACCGTGCTCCTGGCGTCGTTCGCTTTTTCGGCTCTGGGGCTGATCTTTGGCTCCATCCCCACCCGCAGACCGGGCGACGTCGCGATGCCCAGCATGCTGATGCGCTGGATACTGCTCTTCATCAGCGGTGTCTTTGTCCCACTGGATGAAATGCCCTCGGTGGCGCGGACAGTGGCTTACTTCTCGCCGCTGACCTACGCCCAGGACCTCATGAACCACGCCGCGCCGGGGACAGGGGTGCTCAACCCGTGGCTCGATCTGGCCGTACTTCTTGCAAGCGGGGTCCTGTTCCTGCTGCCGGCCGTGTTGATGCATCGTCGGAGCCGCAGACTGGGGTACTAATCGCGGAGAGCGATCCCAGCCTGGTACTCTTATGGCTTGCACAGCGAACAAGCCGGGTTTCTCCAAGAAACCCGGCTTGTAGGGCAGTACAAGCGAGGCAGGCACAAACGCTCCTCACCGGCCCCAAAAGTCACGTGCCAACAAGCCCGACCAGCACAATGTCAGCCGTCGCTGCGCAAGTGAATCGGCTCGGCTTGGAGCAGGCGGTACGCGCCTGCCCGCCTGCTACGAGTGTATCTTGAGAACGATGGGCAGATACAGTTTGTAGGGCCCGGGCACAGGTGCACCGACCGGGCCGATGCCAGGCCAGAACCCGCCGCCCAGGACGTAGTTGGCGCTGCTCAGCCGGCCTACTGCCGGCTGCCCGATGCTGCCGTTCACCATAAAGCTCGAAGATGTAGAGCGGGCGCCTCCGCCAGCAATCACGTGCCAGCTCAGGTCAAAATGGGCGCTCGCCTGGCCCATGACTGTGGGAACTAGGACCACCACTGTCAAGAGCAGCCCCACGATAGCGGCTCTGGCTGCCTTCACCGGCCACCCCCGTCCGGTGGCTTCGCTTCCGCATACTCGGGTATCTTGGCAGCCATGTGCCGTGGCAGGCCATATACCTCAGGATGGAGATACAGGCCACGCTCGCTCTGCGGCTTCTCTTCCTCTACCGAAATGAGGTTGGCGCTGGCCCACGGATCGTGGCGGACGCCCGTCACCTGCCAGGAGACCTTGACGCCCGCCGGACCGCCAGCGATCTTGAAACGGTTGCCGGAGATCTCTGCGGCTATGTACAGGTTGGGGGCGGGCGCGCCGACAGGCGTGAGCTGGTAGGTAAAGTCCTGGTTAAGGGCCTGGAAATAGCCTGGCAATCTTACCCAGACTTTGCCATCGGCATCCAGAACCACATTACCGTTGTAGACGTTCATCCTTTGCGGCGATTCGACAAACGAGTGGTTGAGATAGAGGTTCTCCGGATCCAGCGGGTGGTCAATCTTGAACCCGCCGCCGCTCTTAGTCAAATTGCCCAAGACCTGAACGTCGCCCCAGAACTTGCCAGCGGGCCCTGTGCCCTGGTTGACGGCCTCCAAGGTTGGATACGCCTCCGAGTCGTTCCATACGCTCAAGCCCATCCAGTCGTCCGTGTCGAAATAGCCAGCCCAGTAGTTGCCGTAATTGTGGCCCATAACCGCAACGCCGCCATCCGTGGAGTGCGACTCGCCTCTAACGCCGTAGACGTTTCCCGTCTTACTGTTGGCGACGCCCAATACCCCAGCAGTCCCGTAGGTGCTGCTGTCGGTCTCCCCATAAACGCCGTAGGTTTTGCCACTCGCGGCACTAGCATAGCCGCGCACACCTGCGGCGCAGTCGGTGCTGCTGTCGGTCCGGCCATAGACGCCTCTGGTTGCGCCGCTTGAGGCGGTGGCATAACCGTGCACGCCTGTGGCGTCATCTGAGGTATAGTCGGTGGTCCCTTGCACACCAGTTACGCCGCCATGGCCCTGTACGCCACACAGGCCTTCGCCAATCACACCAATTACGCCACTGCCCTGTACACCCCATTCGCCTGTGCCATACACGCCCCAGCGGTTCCCTTGGCCGTACACGCCGTAGGTTTCGCCGCTGCTGGCGGTGGCGATGCCAACGACACCAGTGATAGGGGCGGTGCCGTAGACTCCAGTGCCGCCGTCAGTGGAGTAACTCTTGCCCCAGAGACCGTAAGTCTCGCCGCTGGCGGAGTTCGCCGAAGCGGACACACCCACACCAGCATTGGAGTCGCTCACGCCCACAACGCCGCAGGTCTCGCCACTTGCGGCACCAGCATAGCCGTACACGCCTGCGGCCCTGTCACTGCTGCTGGCGGTATCTCCATAGACGCCATAGGTTTCGCCGCTGCCGCGGCTGGCATAGCCTCGCACACCTGCGGCATAGTCGCTGCTGCTGGAGATACCTCCATAGACGCCATAGGTTTCGCCGCTGCCGCGATTGGCCCAGCCGTACACACCCGCAGCATAGTCACTGCTGCTGTTGGTCAGGCCAAGGACGCCGCGGGTCTTCCCGCTGCTGCCAGCGGCGTAGCCGTACACGCCCTCGCTGTAGTCACTGTTGCTCTCGGTCCGGCCGTAGACGCCAATGGTCTCGCCGCTGGCAGCAGTGGCCCAGCCGTACACGCCTCGACCGCCAACGGAGTCATTCAGGCCGCGAACGGCGTAGGTTCGGCCGCTGGCGGCACTAGCGTAGCCGTACACGCCTGTGGCGTAGTCGCTGCTGCTGTCGGTCTGCCCATGGACGCCATGGGTTTCGCCGCTGCTGGCGGTGGCGATGCCAACGACACCAGTGATAGGGGCGGTACCGTAGACTCCAGTGCCGCCGTCAGTGGAGCGACTCTCGCCCCAGACACCGTAAGTCTTTCCGCTGGCGGAGGTCGCGAAAGCGATCACACCCACGCCAGCGTTGGACTCGCTGCGGCCCAGCACGCCGTAGGTTTCGCCGCTGGCGGCGGTGGCCCAGCCGAACATGCCCCGGCCGCCAGTGGAGTCACTCAGACCGCGCACGCCGTAGTTCCGGCCACTTGTGGCACTGGCGTAACCTTCCACACCTACACTGTGATCAGTTGAACTGGAGTTACGCACAAGCAATGCTTCGCTGCCGTCAACGTCTCCCACTATCTCCGCCCCGGGCCGCAGGCTGAGGGCATAGGGCGCAGGCAGCATCTCCTGACGTGGAGAGAGGAGCTGCCCGTCTACTCTTATCGCCAGCCACAGGGCCTGCCCGTCGAAGTCGGCCGGGTCAATGTCCAGTTGAACGTCAAACAACCCGTTCTGCACTTGCACCCCGGTCTTGGTCTGTTCCCACAGCTTGGTGCCACCCGATGCAGCGTCGTACAGTTCGAACTTGAGGCTGTGGCTGCCACTCAGGGGGTTGCCGCTGGTATCAGTGAGCAGTCCCTGGTAGCTGATCTTTGCGCCGACCACAGCGGCGCTGATGACTTCCTCCTTCGCTGGCCCCGCCACTGCGCCGTTCGCGGCCAGCAGCAGGCTGAGTAAGACAGCGGTTAGTACGATGTTACGGATCGTTCGGTGTTTCATCTCTTGATTCTCCTTTTCTCTGTGATGTGTTGTGAGCACGCGGAGAGCAATGTGCCTACAGCTGTACTTCGAACCACCGCTGGGGATGCCTGTATTTACGCTTGCCGCTGCATCATCTCCCTTCTGCAGCTGACTCGATCTCAAGGACGACGATCCGTAGCAATACCCTGGACGATGGGCAGGCCTTTCGCCGCAATAGCATCGAACGGGGCATAGAGGTGCCCTCATCGCAGCTCCAGGCTCCACTGCACCCGCGACACGTCTCCTTCTCGACGCCAGTATACCATCTTTCGGCGTCGGCTACAAGCAGACCCTCTCGGAGACGCGCACGACAGATTGGGGGCAAGAATAGGCTCTCGGCGGACGACAGTCCGCGTCGCACGGCAGGCACGTGGCTAACGACACGCACTGACTGAAGACGGGGACTATCGCATCTTTGACGCCAAAGCTGCTCAGGCTATTCTCTTCCTGTGGACTGAGTTGCCTGGGTAGCGCTGGAACGAGCTATGGGAAGTCATCCACCAGGAACTTGCCCCCAACGTGACGTAGATCCCCGCTCATCCACGGCTTTTCCAAAGTCTGGTTATATCCATCATGTTCAGCGGCAGTTGCACTGCCGCGGCTCCTGGCGATGCTACGCCGCTGGCGCAAAGGCCGTGGAGACAACCCCGCAGTACAACTGCGGGGGAACGTGGGGAAGTCGGCTGACTTTGGAAAAGCCGTGCCCGCTCATCAACATGATTTGACTACTGGCCCCGACTGGTGTATAATGTCCAGACAACCGAATAGACGCAACGCAGAGGTCGCCCTAAGCCCCAAAAGCCAGGCGACAATGGGGGAAGACCGGTGTGAGTCCGGCGCTGTCCCGCAACTGTAATCTCGGCGCAACCGAGAGAGCCAGATGACCCGCCTCTGTGCTGCTCCTGCTGGACCCTTCGAGAGAAAGGGGGTGGGAAGAAGCGGAGAGAACTGTTCAACCCCTTGTCGAAGAGGCAAGGGGTTTGTTTTTCTCATCATACCTGACGAAAGGATGATCCGTGATGCCAAGGAACAACAAACACACACTGACGACAATGAAACGTGCACGCTACGCCGTACCGTTCTTGCTTCTGGCGCTGGCCCTGGCAGTGCTTTCGGCCTGCGGGCCTGCCCCAACCCCAACACCCGTCCCGCCAACAGCGACGGCGCCGCCTGTGACCGTCTCCATCACCGATGACACTGGCCGCACCATCGAAATCGTTGGGATCCCTGAGCGGTTGGTTTCCTTCGCTCCCTCCAACACTGAGATCCTCTTCGCCCTGGGCCTGGGCGACAAGGTCGTGGGCGTAAGCGACTTCTGCGACTATCCAGAGGCCGCCAAAGCCATCGAGCGAGTGGGAAGCTACTTCGAGCCGAACGTCGAGAAAGTCTTCTCCCTCTCCCCTGATCTGGTGTTGGCCCCCACGGGCCTCCCACAGCTAATAGCTAAACTGGAGGAGTTGGGCGTCCCTGCCATGATCCTAGCCCCCTCCGATATGGAGGGCATCTTGGCTGACATCCAGTTGGTGGGCAAGGCTACCGGGACCGAGACGGAGGCAGAAGTCTTGGTCTACGAAATGAGGGAGCGGATCGCAGTTGTCACAGAAAAAGCAGCCGGGGTGAAGGAGAGGCCCAGGGTCTTCTGCGAGATAGATGCTACCGATCCTTCCAGGCCTTGGACAACCGGCCCCGGCTCTTTCATGGATGCCATGATCGGGCTCTCAGGGGGGACGAACGTCGCCGCTGACGCTGAATCCCCGTGGGTTCAACTCAGCGCTGAGGAGATCATAGCTGAGGATCCCCAGCTCATAATCCTCGCTGATTCCAAATACGGAGTGACCGCTGAGTCAGTGAGGGAGCGTCCTGGCTGGGAGGTCATCACCGCCGTCAAAGAGGGGGCCATCTACGACATCGACGATGATCTTATCAGCCGGCCCGGCCCACGTATCGTTGACGGTTTGGTAACTGTAGCCAGAATCATCCACCCAGAGCTATTTGAGTAAGGAATAGGGGGATAAGGTCTATCTCTGGGCCTTATCCCCTAGTTGGCAAGGAGTCTGCTTTGAAAGTCCTCAACCGACGTCACAGATCCATCGTGGTCATCTTGGCCTTGGCGGTTGCTCTAGTTCTCTGTGTGATTATGGCCACATCGTTGGGAGCGGTGGCTATTGCTACCAGCGACGTGGCGAAGATACTCCTGGCCCGCCTGCCGGGCCTGAGCCCGACGCGTACCTGGTCTGATCAGGCCGAGGCCATCATCCTCCAGATTCGTCTGCCGCGGGTGGTCACGGCGGCAGTGGTCGGGAGCGCCCTAGCTGCTGCGGGCGCCGTCTTCCAGGGGTTGCTGCGCAACCCCATGGCCGATCCCTACATCATAGGCACTTCCGGTGGGGCCGCACTGGGGGCTACCATCGCCCTGATTCTGCCCATCCAGGTAGTCTGGTATGGGTTCACGTTGGTGCCCCTGGCCGCCTTCGCCGGAGCCCTCATCGCCGTCCTCATAGTCTATCGCATAGCCCGAGTGGGGCCGCGCACACCCATCACTAACCTGCTTCTGGCAGGCTTTGCCACCAGTTCGATGATGGCCGCCGTCATGTCATTCCTCATGGTGATCAGGGGACGGACCCTCCATCAGGTCATACTGTGGACCATGGGCGGGGTGACCACCAGCGGCTGGCGGCAACTGGAGATCGTCACGCCCCTGATGCTGGCGGGGGTGGCTGCGGCCTATTCGATGGCCGGCGACCTGAATGCCTTCCTATTGGGGGAAGAACAAGCCGCTCACCTGGGCGTGGATGTGGAACGGCGTAAGCTAGTCCTCCTGATGGTCGGCTCGCTGCTCACGGGGGCGGCAGTCTCCATCAGCGGTCTGGTGGGTTTCATCGGGCTGGTCGTGCCCCACATGGCGCGGCTCGTCTTCGGGCCCGACCACCGCTTGCTCCTGCCCACCTCGGCCTTGCTGGGCAGCCTCTTCCTCGTCCTGGCCGACCTGCTGGCCCGACTGCTCATTGCTCCAGCCGAGATCCCTGTCGGCATCATCACAGCCCTGATAGGTGCGCCGTTCTTCATCTACTTGCTGAGACAAAGCAAGCGGGAGTATGCTTTCTAGGAAGGAACCCTTAACCAAGGCGATCTCTGCACTGGGCAGCAGAATGCGACAAGCTGCCCAACCTAGTGTTGTGCCAAGCTTGAATTGGTGGTTTGTGCTAGCGGCTTCAGTCGCCAACCAAGTGGGAAAAGCGACTGAAGTCGCCACTACGAAATAAGATCGTAGGATTGGAATCACGTCGCTGACGGCGAGACTGGAGATGGAGATGGATGATATTGTCCTCCAAGCGCAAGGGGTAGATTTTTCCTACTACGATGGCCTGGTTTTGCAGGGCGTCAGCCTGGAGCTGCGAAGGGGCGACTTGGTGGGCCTCATCGGGCCCAACGGGGCGGGCAAGACGACGTTGCTCAGGGTCCTGAGCGGGCTGCTGAAGCCCCGGCGGGGTCTCGTCTACCTGGATAGCCGGGACATCGGCCAGCTCAGCCGACGCCAGATCGCCCGACGGGTGGCCGTGGTGCCTCAGGATCTGGTCATACCCTTCGCCTTCACCGCCTACGGGATGGTCATGCTGGGGCGCACCCCCCACGTGCCGCCCCTGCTTAGCGCTGGCCCTCGCGACCGCCAGGTCGTGATGGAGAAGATGGAGCTGACCGATACCCTGGCCCTGGGGGAGCGACCCTTCAACGAGCTTTCGGGCGGCGAGCAGCGGCGCGTGGTCATTGCCATGGCCTTGGCCCAGGAGCCAGAGATCCTCCTGCTCGACGAGCCCACCCTCCACCTTGATATAAACCATCAGATTGAGATCTTGGAGCTTGCGAAGCGCCTCAACCGCGAGGGGAGTCTGACCGTGCTCGCCACCATGCACGACCTGAATCTGGCCGCCCTCTACTTCGACCGCCTGCTGATGCTGAACGGGGGGAAGATGGTGGCTGAGGGCTTGCCAGCGGAGGTGCTACGGGAGGAGAGCATCCGGCGGGTATTCGGAGCGCAGGTGCGGGTGGAGCAGCATCCGACCCACAACAGGCCTCACATCATCGTTCTACCCCCCACGCCCTGAGCTCGGCCGGAAGGGCGGGCTCCACGGTGCCGGCCCTTCCCTGGCTGTAGGTCACCGTGCCGGGTCCGGCCCCCTTGATGCGGCGCGTGTGCCGTCGTTCAGGCAAGCAACGGCCACCCTAGCCTCGCCGCGCGCCCGGGAGTAGTAGACGGCCAACTGGGCTGCCTGGCGCAGGAGCGATTCTCATCCAGACAAGGCGATGAGCACTCCCAGAACAATCGTAAGCAGCCCGGTGATCCTCGGAACCCAGACGCTGTGTCCCGTCCTTCTCGCCAACTCTCCCAGGGCACCCATGGCCAACCCCCACGGGATCAGGCCGATGCTCGTTCCCAGGCCGAAGGCGAGCACCATCGAGACGCCACGCCACACGTTGCCCACAGAAGCAGCCCACGTCAGGACGGTCAGTTCGAACGGGCAGATTGGCAGACCTCCGACGATCGCCATGAGGAATACGCTCCATGCCGTCCTGCCCCTCAGTTTCTCTTCTTCCAAAGCGGCTGCCTTCAGTGATGGGTGGGCATGCCCCTCCCTGCTGCTCAGGATCCAAACGCCAAACAAGGCGATAAACAAGCCAGCGACCACTCTCAGGGCCCGCCCATATCGCACGAAGAGGGATGCGCCGACATAAGCAGCGATGGCTCCCATGGCAGCGTTAATCAGGGTCGTGCCCAAGCCGTAGAGGGCCATCAAGAAGACCGCATCCCTTAGCCTCTTGCCTGCCCACATCACAATCATGGCGGCCACGCCCTTGTCCTCGCAAGGGTGAAGGGTGTGCGCCAGCCCCAGGAGAAAAGCTCCCACTATACTCATACTCTGGATCCCCATCGTTGCGTGACCTCCCGCATTCTCCTTCACTGGAGAAAAAACCGCTAATCCCTCTTCCGGCAAGCCGGGCAGCGGCCGAAGAGCTGCAGCCAGTGATCTTCAATCTCGAAACCCGTCCGAGAAGCCACCGCGTTCAACAAGGGCGACAGGTCGCAGCCTTCGAACTCCACGACGCTGCCGCAGCCAGAGCAGACAAGGTGGTGATGGTGACCCTCGGTGGCTGGGGCGTAGCTGTGGCACCCTTCGTCAAGGTGTACAAGCCTGACAGCACCCAGCTCGACCAGGATATCCAGGGTGCGATAGACGGTGGTCAGGCCGATCCGGGGGCAAGCGGCCTTGGCCTTCTCGTACACCTCAGCCGGGCTGAGACGCTCCCCGCTCGAGGCAATCACCGCTAGCACCGCCCGCCGCTGCCCTGTCAGCTTGTAGCCATGGGCACTCAGTTGCTCCCCAAGCTCTCCCTCGTCAAGCCATGTCATGCTGTCTTCCTTCTAAATGAAAATGATTTGCATTTAGAATTATATCGTCTTTTTATCAAGAGGTCAAGCCAATCCAGACTGAGGTGCAGGGCTTTTGCAAAGTCCGGTTGTATCCATCATGTTCAGCGGCAGTTGGCGTTTACCTTGTCTCCCGTTTACGCCTCTGGCGTAAAGACCAGACGTACGCGACAAGGCGTAGACGGCGCCTTTGGCGTAAGGACAAAGCCACTGCCCCGGCTCCTGGCGATGGTACGCCTCTCGTGCAAGGGCCGTGGAGACAACCCCGCAGTACAACTGCGGGGGAACGTGGGGAGGTCGGCTGACTTTGGAAAAGCCCCGGGACTGAGGGGAAGGCCGCCAAAGTGTTGCAGGTCAAAGTAAGCCTGGGACTCGGGGGAGAGGTCGAAGGGAATTGGAACTAGCGGGCAGCTTGCATTACACGGTGCCACGGTGTATCATCTGAGCGTACGGTTTGACCGCACGCTCAATTGCTTTGAACCCAATCTGCGAGTCAGTGGTAATCTAGTTGGCACCGATTCCGTTTGCGTCAATTCACGCTGGTCATCAGCGAGCTGAAATGTGGGAAGGAGTCACAATGGAACAGCGAAAAGCAGTAAAAGTACACGACTTGTACAAGGATTTTGGCGATGTGCACGCCGTGCAGGGCGTCAGCTTTGACGTGCACGCTGGCGAGATCTTTGGCCTGCTGGGTCCCAACGGCGCAGGAAAGACGACGATCCTTTCGATGCTTTCGTGCCTGCTGGAGCCGACCCAGGGGGACGCGCTCGTGATGGGACACTCAATACTGAGCGATCCGATGGCCGTCAAGGAAGCCATCGGTGTCGTCCCCCAGGACATTGCCCTGTATCCTGACCTCTCTGCACGGGAGAACCTGATCTTCTGGGGCAAGATGCACGGCATGCGCGGCCCTGCGCTTCGCCAGCGGGTGGACGAAGTACTGCAAATCACCGGCCTGACGGATCGGCAAAAGGGGCGCGTGAACAAGTTCTCCGGAGGAATGAGGCGCCGGCTCAACGTTGGCGTCGCATTGCTGCACAAGCCACAAGTCATCTTTATGGACGAACCGACCGTTGGCATTGACCCCCAAAGCCGGCGCAACATCCTGGACAGCGTGAAGGACCTGAACGAGCAAGGAATGACCGTTCTGTATACCACTCACTACATGGAAGAGGCGCAGGAGCTTTCCGATCACATCGCGATTATGGACGAGGGCAAGCTGATTGCCTACGGTACTCATGATGAGCTGGTTCAAATCGTGGGCGAACAGGATCGGATTGACGTGTCAATCAACGCCGAGTCGGAGCGGGTGATCAAGCAATGGCAGGAGACCGAGGGCGTACACAAGGTCTCGGCCGATGACGGGACTCTGACGCTGTTGGTGGACGACAGCAACATCGTGCTTCCACGCCTGTTCGAGTCCGCAACGCAGGCTGGCGTACGGATCACCTCGGTAGAGATCCAGGAGCCCAACCTGGAGGCAGTCTTCTTGCACCTCACCGGCCGAGCTCTGAGGGACTAGGAGGCTGCTATGACTGTACACCTTCGCAAAGCGATAGACATCGCGTTGAAAGATCTGATCCGCTCTTTCCGCAACGTGTTCGGACTGGTGATGATGTTCCTGGTGCCGATTCTCCTTACAGCAATGATGTACTTCGCTTTCGGCACCCTGTTCAGGGGTGACGGCGGCTTTGACGTGCCACTGACCCGTGTGCAGGTCGCCAATCTGGACGTGCCGTCACCGCAGTTGGGCGGATTCTCGGCTGGGCAGATACTCCTCGAGTTCCTCCAGGACGAGAGCCTGTCAAACCTCTTGCAGCTAAGCGAAGCCCCCGACGAGGCCAGCGCTCGCGGCGCAGTGAAGAACCAGACAGCAGATGTGGCCATCATTGTGCCATCCAATTTCACCGCCGCAGTGCTCGAACCAGAGGGAACCGCACGCGTGACCCTCGTTCAGGACCCTACCCTCACCCTTGGGCCAAGCATTGTCAAGGGGCTGGTGAGCCAACTCGCAGACACGTTCTCTGGAGCCAAGATCGCAGCAGGCACCGTCGCAAGGCAATTCGGCCAGCGAGGAGTCCCGGTGAAGCCGCAGATGTTCCAGGACATTGCCACAGAGTACGCGACCTGGGCCGCCGAGGTGGGGCAGGCACGCGCCGACGGAATGCATCCTGCGCTCGACGTACAGGCCCCGCTGAGCAAAGCAGAGCCCAGGAGCTGGGGCGCGGAAGTGGCTGGCCTTGTGATGGTCGGGATGATGATCTTCTTCGCTTTCTTCACGGGGGCCAACACTGCTGGAACGATTATCAGCGAACAGGAGAATGGCACGTTGGCCCGCCTGTTCACGACGCCGACGACTCACACGGCCATCCTGGGTGGAAAGTTCACCGGCGTCTTTGTGACCGTCCTGGTGCAAGTCCTCGTTCTGACCTTGCTCACGACGGCCATCTTCGGGGTACACTGGGGAATGCCCCTGACGGTGTCGCTGGCTGTACTCGCGCTGGTCATCGTCGTCTCTGGCTTTGGCGTCTTTATCATTTCGTTCATCAAAACCACACGGCAACAAGGTTCCGTGCTAGGCAGCGTGCTGACTCTTGCTGGTATGGCCGGGGGGCTGTTTACCACGAGTTTGTCAACCCCGCCTAGAGCTTTTGAGATCATTCAGCTCTTGACGCCTCACGGCTGGGCGCTGCGCGCCTGGAAGCTTGCCCTGGCAGGGGCAAGTGCGGGGGAGGTCGCGCTGCCAGTAGTCGTTCTGCTGGGGATGGGCGCCGTTTTCTTTGCCATCGGGGCGCTTCGTTTCCGCAAGCGCTTTGCGTAGGAGGACAACATGCGTGTGATTGACCTGACACTCAAAGACCTTCGACAGCTTGTCCGAGACTGGAAGACCGCCTTCTTCATGGTAGCGATGCCTATTGTCTTCACCTTGTTCTTTGGCTTGATCTTTGGTGGGCAGGGAGGTGAGACTGATCCCAGACTGCCAGTTGCCTTCCTCAACAACGACTGCTCCAGCTCCCTAAGCGCCAGCCTGCTGAGCCTGCTGGAAGCGTCGAGCTCCATCCGGCCAGTTGTGCTGGACGAAGGATCCGCGCAGACAGCCAGTGAGCTGGTTCGTGATGGGGAACGGGCGGCGGCACTGATTGTCCCCGTCGGCTTTGGCCAGGCCGCGGAGCGTCTCGCCTCAGGCGAGGCCATCGTGGACGGCCAGCCGATGAAGGCGACCGTCATCGTGGACCAACACCAAGCGTCCGGCCAGACCGCAGTCCAGGCCATTGAGACTGCTGTGACGCGTCTGCTGAGCGCCGCCCAGATTGCCCGCATCAGCACCGAGGCTTTCGAAGCGAGTACCTCGTTCGAGGACCAGGCGGCGCGGCAGGCGTACCAGGATCAAGCGCTGGCACTGGCTAGTGAGGCCTGGCGTGAACCGCCTCTTTTCGTCACTGTTGAGAAAGCCGTAGTGGAAAGCGAGCTCCAGGAAAGCCCAGCGAATGCCTACGTACAGTCTTCTCCTGGAATGATCATCCAGTTCACTATCCACGGCTTGATGATGTCGGGGATGATCATGGTGCTGGAGCGCAAGACAGGAACTCTCCGACGGCTGCTCACGACGCCCATGACGCGGGCGCAGATCATTGCTGGCAAGACGTTGAGCACGCTGGTGCCTGTCTTGGTGCAGGAGACTTTGCTCGTCGCTGTCGGCCAGTTCGTCTTTGGAGTAGATTACCTGCGCGAACCTGTGGCCGTCGTGCTCGTGATGGTGGCACTCGCTCTGTGGGTTTGCAGCCTGGGTCTGCTCATCGCAGCATTCGCCAAGATAGAGGACCAAGTCCATACGTGGTCCCTGGTCGCCATGTTCGTATTCTCCGCCCTAGGAGGCGCTTGGTTTCCACTCGAGATCACCGGCAAGACATTCGCCGCCATTGGCCACTTGACACCAACGGCCTGGGCGATGGATGGCTTCCAGAACATTGTGCTGCGTGGTCAAGGTTTGACTTCGGTGTTGCTGCCCGTGAGCATCCTGTTGGCTTATGCCGTCGTTTTCTTTGCACTGGCGGTGTGGCGCTTCCGGTTCGAATAGCCATCATTTTCGCCGCCCCCTCAACGACAAGGGCCAGCCTGATTCGACAGGCTGGCCCTCTTTGCATCACACCGCAGCCCATCTCATATCCCACCGTTTTCACTTGGACGGATGACACGAATCTGCCCAGGTTAGCCTACAATGCGACTGCATTCAACAGCGTTTCTCGTTTGAACATGTCGGTTGGGGCCGATACGGCCTTCAGTCCAAGGAAGATTTTGCCGTCCACAACCACGTCTAGGCGGCGGGTGCCAACGACTCCTCTTTGTAATGCACTGTGACCAGTTTCTGACACACAAAGGGAATTCCACGCAGTTCCAGTTCATAGGCCAGTGCTTCTTCATGTACGCCCTCAACGAACCCTGGCTCGAGCGTGTTGTGCACTTCAAACACCGCCTGCATCACCTTGTGGGACAACTCCCCGTGGAGAATAACATGATCGCAATGGCCAAGACAATTTTGAAAGTCGATTCGTCGTTCAACACAACTTGACGGCCTAGATCATAATTGTACTTGCTTACCGCCGACAACGCGGGCCCGTCAAGGCGATGCCGGGACGCTTCGCAGCCCCGCAGGGAGCGGGACGCTTCGCAGCCCCGCAGGGAGCGGGACGCTTCGCAGCCCCGCAGGGAGCGCTGAGATGACAGGGAGAGAAAAGGATGGCATTCGGCGAGTGGTGAATGGTTCTCCTGACTCTCCTCACACTCCGCGAGCTCAGCGGAAAATGAGCACTGTTGCACAATCAGGCAAAGCCCACCAGCCGTCCGCCCTGATAGACCACAAACGTGATGATGCTCGCCATGGTCAGGGAAATGAGCAGCCCCATCAGCGTCCACTTCAGGCTGCGGGTCTCCTTCCATGCGGCCCACACAGTGACCAGGCAAGGCAGGTAGAGCATGAAGAACAGCAGGAATGTGTAGGCGGTCAACGGTGTCCACGCCTGGGGCAAGTAGTTCAGCACCTGCTCCGACTCCGCCAAGCTGGCTTGCAGACCATGAGTCATGGCCAGGGCGGGCACAATGATTTCCTTGGCCGGCAGAGCAAAGAGCAGGGCAGCCAACATTCCGCCGCTCAACCCCCAGGGCTGGCCCAGCGGTGCCAGCGTGCGCACCAGCCAACCAATGGCTGTATCCGCAAAGGGGACGCCGTGAGGCACATTGCCCAGGACCCAGATGAGCAGCGTGGCTGGCGCGGCGAACTCGACCGCCCGCCACATAGTATGCCCTACCCGGTCCACCAGCGACCGCCATATCACCTGCCAGAACTGTGGGCGACGATAAGGATGCATCTCCAGCACGAAGCCGCCCGGCTCTCCCCGAAAGATTGTTTTGTTCAGGATAAAAGTGGCCAGAAAGGCGGCCCCCACGCTAAGAAAAAACAGGGAGAGCATCACCGGGAAGGCCCTATCGCCAAAAAGGGCGATCGCCAAGGCCACGCCTGCGCCGTAACTGCCGCTGCAGATAATCAGCGGCCCAGTGAGGATGGCCGCCAGTCGGGCCTTCTTGTTTTCGATGATTCGCGAGGCCAGCACGCCGGTCACGTTGCAGCCCAAACACATGCCCCAGGTGAGCCACTGCTTTCCCTGGGAACCAACTGCTCGCATGGGCCGATCCAGATTAAAGGCCACGCGGGGCAAGAGACCCAGGTCTTCCAGCAGGTCAAAGGCAACGAACAGGATGATCATGGGGGGCAGCATGGCCGCGATGACCGTCCCCGTGCCCATGAGCAAGCCATCCACCAGAGCCCCGGTCACCCACCATGGGGCCTGAATGCTCGACAGCCAGGCATCGACGATGTGGATCAGCCAGGAGAAGCCGGTTTCCAGCCATCCGCCCCCGATCTCGCCGCCCTGAATCGTTATCCAGAAGACGAGACTGAGCACCGCCAGCATGATCGGCCAGGACCAGAACTTGTGAGTCACAATACGGTCAATGCGCTCGGTCAGGCTTTCTGACACCGGACGCAGGCGATGGGCCACCCGGTGTACCACATCGTGCGCAAACTCAAAGCGGCGGCGTATGATCTCCACCTTGGCATCAGGCCTGATCCCCTCGCGCAGGCGCTCTGCCCGGTTCCATACAGCCTGCAGGGCCCTGGGCGAAGGAGATGGGGTGCCCTCACCTTGCCTCAGGCAACAGGCCACCAGATCTCCCTGCTGGAAGGCCCCGGTTATCTGAGGATCATCCTCCAAGAGCTTGAGTGCCACCCAGCGGCTCCGGCCATCAATCCCTAGATGAAGCAGGTCAGCCTCCAGAGTCTCGACGTATCCCTCGACTGTCAGCCCGTAGTCCATCGCCACCGGGTGGGTCTGCCGTCGCCCAGCGGCCACCTCCACTACCGCCGCCACCAGATCCGGAAGACCTTCTCCTTCTGTGGCCACAGTGGGCACCACTGGCACACCCAGGTCTGCCTCCAGAGCCCCGACGTCAATCTCCCATCCCTGGCGCCTGACCTCGTCCATCAGGTTAAGTGCTATTACTACTCGATCGGTCAGTTCCAGCATTTGCAGGGTTAGATTGAGGTTTCGCTCCAGGCTGGTCGCGTCCACGATGTCAATCACCACATCCGCCTCGCTGGAGAGGATATAGTCGCGGGCAATGATCTCCTCGGGCGATTGGGCGGCCAGGCTGTAGGTACCAGGCAGATCCACCAGGCGTATCTCCCAGCCCTGATGGTGGAAGACGCCTTCGGCCCGCTCAACCGTCTTGCCCGGCCAGTTGCCCACGTGCTGCCGGCTGCCAGTGAGGGCGTTGAATAGAGCGCTCTTGCCCACGTTAGGATTGCCAGCTACGGCTACCGTGATCCTTTTGTTCCCTTCATGGAAGAGCTCTGCGCTATCCATTTCTCACTTCCTCTACCAGGATGCTACTGGCGTCACTGCGGCGCATGGCAATGCTCGTGCCCTTGACGTAGTACTCGACTGGATCACCCAGGGGTGCCGCTCGAATCACAGTCACCTCAGCGCCAGGTACCAGGCCCATGTCCAGCATGCGCCGCTGCCGTTTGCCGTCGCCTCTGACTTCGGTCACCACCGCCCGGCTGCCTACCGGAAGCTCGCCCAGAGGGACGGGCAGCACGGGCACCGGCACAGCGTGAACGCGGCCGGCGGCCGCCGTTGCCAGGGGGAAGATGTCCTCATTAACCTTCACCCTGAGATGCTTCGGTTGGCGTTCAACTATCTCCACCTCAGCGCCAGGCACCAGGCCCATAGCCACCAGTTGGGCCAGGAGGGCCGGCGGCTCATCTTCCACGTGCAGGATGCGCAGCCGGTCGCCGGGCGTGCAAATGGCCAGAGGACTACCGGCCGGGGGAGGCACCTGACGGCCGGCATCGGGGATGATGTCGCCGTGGGGGTCCCAGGCGGGGTGGCCGAGTTCCAGGTCCAATTCCGCCGCCTCGTCCGGGGTCGTCTTGTGCTCCCGCCGGTCGGCCTCGACGTGGACAGCCTCCATGGGCATCCCTTCCCGGTCCACCAGGTAGCGCTCCCACAAGCGGTGGATCCGGATCAGCTCCTGAGCTCGCTCCAGACCCTGCGTTGTCAGGCGGACGCCCACGCTCACGTCCCCCTCAGCCCAGGCAAAGGCCACCAGTGCTTCCATCAGATTCTCGGCCATCTCGACCGAGAGGCCCATCGCCCGGGCCAGGGCCTTGGCCTTCACGGCAGACCCATCCTGTTGGAGCTTATAGATCTCTTTGAGAGCGTCTTCCATCTCGACAAGACGGGATGGCTTCGGGCGCGCCGCAGCTTGTGGTCGCCGCAGCAGCGCCCACAACAGTAGGATAGCCAACAAGACAGATATAGCCGGACACAGCCAGTCAGACATATCAAAAACCCCCAATCTTGGTCTCCTTTGTCAGCACCAAGTCAAGCATGAAACGTAATGCACTATCCACGCATCATGCATCATGTTCTACACAGCATCCGGGATTTGGAGGTTTTACTCCCCTCCGTGCCCGGCAAGCTCGGCAATCTCCGCGATCCTGGCATCGAGTTCCGGCCCGAGGCCGACGATGTCGGCGCCCAGGAAGCCGCGAATGATCAAAGAGATCGCTTCACGCTCCTCCATACCTCGTGACTGCAGGTACTCGACCTGTTCGGGAACGATCTTCCCGATACTGGCCTCGTGGCTCATCCTGGCCTCGGGATGCAGAGCCATCAGGCCGGGAATGGACTGGATGAAACCATCCTTTCCAGCGTCAAGCACCATCCCCGCACAGTCAACGTGCGCCTGGCACGGGGCATTCCCGACGAGCAGTCCCCGCTGGTAGATGTGGCCGCCAGTGCACACGGCCCGATGTGCAAGCTCGGCGCTGGTGTCCTCACCGTTCAGGTACACCTGGCCACCAATGTCAATAGTCGAGCCTTGGGAGCCCAGGATGATGGTGAAGTACTTCGCCGAGGCGTGCTTCCCGTTGAGCCAGGTACGGGGATCGGTCTGAATGCTCCTGGCCGGGCGCAGGGAGCAGTAATTACTCACGAATGCCCCACCTTCCTCGACGATTGTCCCCGAGCGAGGGCGCACCTCCACGTTGGGGCCCCAACTGTGGACCATCGTGCTGGTCAACCTGGCGTCCCTGCCCACGTAGCATTCAGTGACGCCAAGGTGGGCCGCGCTGCTCACCCCGTATCTCGTGGCGCAGCCCGTGATGAGGCAAAGTTCGGCACCCTCTTCAAGGATGACGATGTTGTGGACCGCCTGGGCGATGTTGCCCTGCGCGATGTATAGGCAGGCCTGGACAGGGAAGGTCACCTTCGCTCCCTTCTGCACACGAACAAAGTACCCCTGAGGCTCCGGCAGCGATGCACATTGGGCCGTGTACTTGTCCAGGTCAGCCGGCACTGCCTTCCAGTAATACTTCTGTCGCAGCCAATCGTATTGCTGCAGGGCACCAGCAATGGGCAAAAGTTCGACGTCGTCGGACTGAGCTGCCAGGCAGAGGGTGTGAAAGTCGCGGAGAATGTAGGTGCCTGCGCGGCCCTTCCCTTCGACGTACACGCCCACACTGGCCATCACCTTCGCGTCGGCTGGTTCCACCTGATCGGGGGAGATCACCGCCGGCGTTGGAGTCTCGGGTGTGGTGAGGTATCTGTCCGGGCCAAGGTCCGGGCCGCTCGGAGACTTTGCGGAGTCAGCGTTCAACACTTTCATCCTTTCTGCCTCCTGAGTATACACCGGATGCACTCCTCATAACCGTGTTTGCGTATGGTATCGAGGAGGATATGGGGGTTCCCGGAGCAGCCTATTCGTCCGTCGAGCATAATGTGCGCTTTGTCGGCGTGCACGTAATCCAGGATCTGGCCGGTGTGAGTGATAATCAAGCCTGCCCTCCTCTGCACTGGCCGGCCCGCTTCTCTGGAGAGCAGCGCGTTCACCATGTCCCCCACCAGGGCCAGAGCCTCCAAATCAATGCCGGAGTCGGGCTCGTCCATCATGGCGAATCTCGGACGGGTGGCCAGGAGCTGAAAAAGCTCGGAGCGTTTGATCTCGCCCCCGGACAGGGCGGCGTTGATGTCGCGGTCCAGAAAACGCTCAATTTGAAAGGCCTTCGCCAAATCGTTAACCTTCTGGGCGCGTTGTGGAGCATTTGCGATGACATAGTCGAGAACCTGCTGCAGCTTGACTCCAGCGATGGTAGGGGGGCGCTGCTGCGAGAGCCCGATGCCCAGCCTGGCCCTCTCGGTGATGTGCAGTTCGGTGATGTCATCCCCGTCGAACAGGATCTGCCCTGCAGTGACCCTGTACTCTGGATAGCCTGCGATAGCCATCACCAGCGTGGTCTTGCCACTTCCATTAGGCCCCAACAGGGCATGGACCTCCCCCTCAGGAATGGTCAGGTCAAGGTCGTGAAGTAGCTCCTCTCCGTCAACCGCGACGCAGAGACGCTTGATTCCCAGTATGTTGGTCATTCTTTACCCTCCAATGGAACCGGTCCACTTCGCACTCGCCACTAGAGCCAGAAGAGAAAGACCAGCGTCGCCAGCCCCATCAGCGCCATCCCGGTGGTGTCATCGGGCCGGTTGGAATTGTCGAGTTCCTGCAGCACCGCCGTCAAGGCGATGGGTGCCAACGACTCGCTCCCTGCAATGCACTGTGACCACTCTCGACGCTCGAAGGGAATGCCATGCAGTTCCAGTTCATAGGCCAATGTTTCCTCATCAACGCTCTCAACGAACCCCGGCCCGAATGTGTTGTGCACTTCAAATACTGCCTGCATCACCTTGCAAGATAATTCCCTGTGGATCACTTTATCATTCTTCATACATTCATTCCCCTCATTCGATATTCGTGCGATTCGTTCATTCGTGCCATTCGTGATTTCAGAAAGAGGCTAGTCGCCGTCTCTGGTCAGTGTGGTTGATTAACCCTGTGCGCGGCATACGACGCGGATTGTAGTCCGCTCAGAGCCTAACCACAAATCCGCACCGACCCTTATGTTCTTGCCCCTGATAAGCATTTCACGGCTTGAGCTTCTTCAACCCCTCTACGAAATTGATTGCTGGCACCTCTTCCATGTATTGTCGGTATTCCTCCCCCCATTTCCCCAGGTTGAACTCATCCTCTGCCCTGACCAGGTATACAATCGCGCCAATCCATGTGGCAGTGTAGACTACTGCCAGGATTGTGAAGGGAACCCATTCGCTGAGCACTATGGGAAGCAGGGAGAAGTAGACCATCTCAGCAAGATAGCCCGGGTGCCTGATAACTCTGTAGGGACCTTCTCTGACGATGACTACCGTTTCATGCACATCGTGGCACCCTCCCTGCCTTTGCCTTCCATAAGCAACTTTCACCTCCAGGGATATCGCGGCGACGAAGAAAACCGCCCCTATGACTATCACGACTGTTGGGAAGTCCACCCTCGGCAAGCGAGCGAAGAAACTCAGCAATCCCCAGCCGGACCACTTGGCAATGGCGGGAAGAAGCCATAAAACGACAAGCGGACCAAACAACCAGCTACAGGCTCTATCATACGACCTTACGAAGCTAACATTCTTCTTCCAAAGCTCCTCCTTGACCTCTTTGGCAGTGAGGTCGCCTTTGCTCAGTATCTCCTTCACCAGTCCTTCTTCTCTTTGTCCTTCTTCACACATTCTCCTTCGACCTCCTCGCAATAACAGTTGGTAGAGCTCACTTGCGGAAATCGGGTGCCCCGACGGCAATAGGGCACAGTTCAGCACGGGCCGGCCTGCGGACCAAGCGGGCAGGTCTGCACTCATTGTAGGGATTGTAGGTTGTGCCCTCAAGTCTCACCATCTTTGAGGGACTCTGCAGAGCTCTAATGAGCCCTGTGTCCTCCTCCTCTTCCTCCTCTTCACCCATGAGATCCACGCCAGGTATGAGGCTGATTGTCGCCTTGACCGTGTCCACAGTAGCACCGATGAAACTGGTGACTATCTCCTTGACGTCCTCTACAAAGCTCGGCGCTGCCCCCGGTTCCTCCTCCACCTCAGCCCCAGCGGCATAGATTTCACTCATCGTGCTAACCACGACTTCCTTGGCGATAAAGCCCGTGACCAGAGATCCAGCAGCCTCCCAGTCGCCAAAGCCTGCCGGAGCCAGTATCGGCGCTATTGCAGCGCTCACGTTGCCGAAGAGGCTATCGCGAGGGTTCTCTACTCCTCAGGGGATGCTCATCAGGAACCAGATCACGATAGACACCACCATGATGATGCGCCCTGCCTTGAGCACAAACGCCTGGCTCCGCTCCCACATGTGAATCAGGATGCCCTTGAGCGTGGGGAGGCGATAGGGCGGCAGATCCAGCACAAAGGGGGACCTGGGCCTGCCTTTGAAGATGGTGCGGTCAAAGATCACGCCGCTGACCATAGCCACGACGATGCCCAACGCGTACATGGCAAAGATGACGTGCCCCTGGTTTTCAGGGAAGAAAGCGCTGGCGAACAGGGCGTACACCGGCAATCGTGCCCCGCAACTCATAAAGGGCACCAGCAATCCGGTCAACACGCGGTCCTTCTCACTCACCAGCGTGCGCGTGGCATAGGTGGCGGGCACACTACATCCAAAGCCAATCAACATAGGCAAAAAGCTCTTGCCATGCAGGCCCAAGGCATGCATGAGGCGGTCCATGACAAAGGCCGCACGAGCCATGTACCCCGAGTCCTCCAAAAGAGCGATGAAGAAGTATATGAAGAACATCACGGGGACGAAGACCAGCACGCCGCCGACGCCGCCAATAATGCCGTCCACAACGAGCGATTCAAGCCAACTGCCAGTCAGACCGATTGCTGCCAGGATGGCAACAGTCCAGTTGGTGATAGGCCCACCGATCACACCATCCACCCAATCCAGGTAGTAGCCTGAAACATTGGCCGTCATCTGGAACACGATCCACATGGCGAGCAAGAATATGGGGATCCCTAGAACGCGGTTGGTGACGATCTTGTCAATCTTGTCAGAGAGAGTTAGGCGCGCCTCCATCGGAACGGAAACTGCTTCTTTGATGAGGCCGCTGATAAAGCCGTAGCGCCGGTCGGCGATGATGGTGTCCATGTCATCGCCATAGACGTTGCGCAAGTGAGCAATGCTCTTGCGCGCCTGGCCCAGGATTACGGCCCATCCAGACACTGCTTCCACCTTCGAAATAATGTCAGCGTCTTCTTCTAGCAGTTTGACTGCCAGCCAACGTGAGTTGTATTTGCTCAACGGGTTTTTTGCCCTCGATGAGTTGCTGCAAGCGGACAATCTCCTCTTCGACCTCACGTCCATAGTCAACGAGGAAAGCGCCCCTGGTATAGGCTAGTTCATGTGTCATGAGTAGTCATCATTTCTCCTTGATTTTCTCATCCTCAGGCTGCTTTCTCGAATCCGGCTACAGGTGCAGCCACCTCCACAGCCTTGGCCAGCAATTCCTTGATGCCTTCACCTCGACTCGCAACCGTACGCATTACGGGAGTGCCACCGAGGCCCTCGGAGAGCTTGTTAATATCAATCTTCAACCCGCGTGAATCCGCGATGTCGCTCATATTGAGAGCAATGACGAGCCTGGCACCGAGTTCCAGGATCTGAATGGCCAGGTACAGATTGCGCTCCAGGTTGCCGGCATCCACGATGTCAATGACCACATCTGGCTTGTCCTCAACGATGTAGTCACGGGCAACGACCTCTTCCAGCGAGTAGGCCGTAAGGCTGTACGTACCGGGAAGGTCTACGACTTTAATCTCGTAGCCATCGTAGCGGCAAGTGCCCTCTTTCTTCTCCACAGTCTTGCCAGGCCAATTGCCTACGTGCTGGCGCACGCCCCTAAGGGCGTTGAACACAGTGCTCTTTCCTGCATTCGGATTGCCAGCCAAAGCGATAGTTAAGTCTGCCATAGTTTTTCCTCCAGTCTAGAATTTCAAATAGATACGTTGATTGTGCTCACCAGCGGGTGCTAGGCGGGCGAGCCAAGTGCTTTCCTCATCTCTTCCCAAGAAAACCCTTGACTGCCGCCGCATACTTCACCGGTTCTGACATGGCCACAGTGTGTCCCCCTCCTGCGATAACGTGGATCTGAGCCTGGGGATAGATCTCCAACATTCCCCTTCGACATCTCTCGGTTCTGAGGTGATCGTTCTCTCCCCAGATGACTAGTACGTCTCCACTCCAACTGCTCTTCTCGCCCCTTGTGTACACATATTTCGTCTGTGCATCTCGACTAGTTTGAAAGTGGCTCAATATATCTGCCTTGGTCAGACGTCGCCTAAACAGCTCCTTAAGGTACGCTTCCCAGAATGCGCGCTCTGACTCCTGAACGGTTACCACCGGAGATACTATTCTCCTGAAGATGCTCATCACCACCCGTTCAGGAAGCAGTGCTGCTATTGCCAAGAGTAGACTGTTTAGAACCTTTTTCCACCTCACCACTATCAATGGTGCTGTACCGCTCAAAACGACCTTCTTCACTCGCGACGGATAGCGTTGTACCAACACTTGGGCCACTGCCCCACCATATGACTGGCCCAGGACAAAAGCCTCTGACACCTGTTCCGCATCTAAAACAGCCGCGATTCCATCAACTAATTCGCCCATTGTGCCCAGCGGTGGATAGGTTGGCGCAATCACACGATAAGTACCCTCAAACATCTGGATGAAGCCAAAGGCTGCCTCGGCAACCCGCAGCCCGCCAGTCAGCAACAGTAACACCTCCGTGCCATTGCCGCACGAAATGTATTCCCACTCTACACCAGCGACGTTGATGCGCTTACAGGGATGATCAGACCGCACCTTGAGTAAGCGTTCCATCTGTTCTTGCGGAACACCCTCGTAGCCTCTGTTGACACTAGTAGTCATACCTTTTCTCCTTGACAGGACCTCCTTACCACAGACAGCCCGCCTAGCTCACTGATGATCATCCGGGGATGGCTTCACCATGATCTTGTGCGCCATCCCACGTCCAATGGCCATGCGGGAATCCTTCACCGCCACGATCAGTGGACCAGTCTCGTCTCTGCAAATGACCTCTAGATCCATGCCGATGTTGAAACCCATCTCCGCAAGCCGTTTGCGAATGCGTTGACCGCCCCTGATGTTGACCAATTGCACTCGCTCTCCCCCAATAACCATGCTCAGAGGCATTACCATCATTCGACCCTTTCCAGCCAAGTTATGTAATCTCGATATCAATCGCAGCAGCCTCGCTCTTACGCAGGGACAAATTGTAGCCTTTGATCTTGAGCTCGACGGGATCGCCCAAGGGAGCGACGCGGACGACCTCAATCTCCGCATCACGGACTACACCCATGTCCAGGATACGCCGGTGAACCGGCCCCGAGCCACCTACCTTGACAATTCTGCCCTTCTCACCAGGCTCAAGTTCACTCAACTTCTTGATTGCCATCCTCTCACCTCCTTTCATTGCTGTAGTAGATAACAACAAGCTAAACGTGATGTAGAGTTAGGTACTCCTAACTGCGACTTAATAGCACAAATTCGCGTCTTTGTCAAATCGTGTTAGGGATGCCTAACAAAGGAATCCTGAAGCTGATCAATGAGTTGGGGAAATAGGAGGGAATGGCTTACTGCTCTGTGCAGCACTCTCTAAACGTGAAGAGGCTCTCAAGAAGAGAGCCTCTTGTAGAATGCGTTTCCCTTTTGAACTCAGCGGCTTCGATCGCTAGCTGCCAGGCGGATACCTGGGGGTGTAGGCCAGATTGGGAGCAAACAGACCCTCCCGGAGGTTGGCGATAACGCTTTGCAGCCTCCAGGAAAGGCACGCAACGTGTTATCAGAACCTCCAGGAGGGTTGGCCCCGGGAACCTGCCCCCAACGTGACCTGGACCGGATATCCGGCTCGGAGCCTATCCGAAAACAGTGGGCCGGGTTCCCACGTCGTTCATCCCGCTTGACGGGGCCCGGCTATCCAGCAGCGTGGGAGCTGCTTCTGCTGGCTTTCCGCATAGGCACTTATAGCTAGGTCCTCGCCTCCACGTTGGAGAGCAACTCAATGACTTTGATCACTGCCGAGTGATCCAGGTCGCCCCAGCCGTTAGCCTGCATGGCACTGAACAGCTCGTGCGCCAGGGCTGATGCTGGCAGGCAGCACTCAAAAGCTCGCGCTGTCTCGCGGATGATGTTCAGGTCCTTGTAGTGAAAGCGGCTGCGAAATCCAGGCTCAAAATCCCCCTTGATGACACGTGGGCCCCGCACATCCATGACCCGCGACTGTGCATATCCGCCACTCAGCACTTTGAGCACGATGGCCGGATCCACCCCCGCCTTGGCGCCCAGCACTAAAGCCTCGGCCATCCCAATAAAGTTCAACGCGACCTGGATCTGGTTGCAGGCCTTCACCGTCTGCCCCGCACCAGATGATCCACACAGTACCGGCGTGCCAAGCAACTTGAAGATGGGCCTGGCCCGTTCAAACGCCTGCGGCTCCCCACCCACCATGATGGAAAGCGTAGCGTTCCGTGCCCCCACATCGCCGCCAGAGACCGGCGCATCCAGCATCGGGCAGCCCTTCTCTGCCGCTGCCTTGGCCACCTCCACTGCCGTCACCGGCGAAATAGTGGACATGTCAATCAGCAGCGTGCCCGGCCTGACTCCAGCCAGCACGCCATCTGCGCTCAGATAGACTTTTTCCACCTCCGGTGAATCTGGCACCATGGAGATGACCACGTCGCTGCGCTCAGCCACATCTTTGCAGGACAGCCCAGCCTCCGCTCCAAGCGCCACCAGCGGCTCCATCTTGGATGCAGTGCGGTTGTACACCACCATCCTGTACCCAGCGCGCAGCAGGTGTGCTGCCATAGGCGCGCCCATGATCCCCAGACCAATGAAGCCAATTGCCTCTCTTGCCATGTTCATCCCTCGTGCTCTGCCATGTCTTCGCTCTTTGACAGGATTGTAACACATGCCTACCCCTGCTGCAAGCACAGGATACGCCGAGGGTCTACGTGAGGTTGGGGCCAAGTTTGTGGCGATCCGCTGCCAGTTGTTGACACGGGAGATGAAGCGGATCGGCAGCGGATGAAAAACGGATAATCGGATGGTAGTGCGCGTCGGCGAGCACCTATCCGATTACCCGTTGCGATCCGCTGCCACAAAACGAACGAGCGGGCTGGCTCCTCTGTTGTTCAGCGGCAGCCCGAGTCAGCAGGGGCGAGGCATTCCCGTCTGTGTCTTGCACCAGACTTTGCATTCCATCTGATGAGGCATCTAGCATAGACCAAGATGCGTGCTTGGAATGCCTCGCCCCTACATGGTTCACGCCCAAGCGCAAAAAAAAAGGTGACCGGCACCTTGGAGGTGCCGGTCACCTCACTCAACTACGCTGCCTGCTCCAGTGTTCAGCGGCAGTTGCGCAGCACAGGTAGAGACGTTGCCTTGCCCCACGGATACCGGTAGAGACGTTGCCTCGCCCCACAAATGGCGAGACTGCGCATGCAACGTCTCTACGCTGCAAACGCCGACCAGCACCAGCTATTCACGCTGGTGCGCCCTCCATGTCCACGCTGTCGCTGCCAGCCGCACCGCCGTCAAACAGGCGGTGCTGGAGCTCCATGCCCCACCTTCAGCGGCAGTTGCGCAGTCCCCGGAACGCAACGGAGCGTTCGTCCTCCCGTCAGGGATCTTCGGCCCTCCGGGACGAACGGCGCGCAGCGAAGCGGAGACGGGAGCGCAGTACTGCCGCGCTCCCCTCGCAGTACCACTGCGAGGCACAAAGGGGAAGTGCCGCGCTTCCTGAAGAAAAAACAAAGGTGACCGGCACCTTGGAGGTGCCGGTCACCTCACCCAACTACACTGCCTGCTTTACCACCAAGTTATCGGCCAATTGTACAGATACGGCAGGAAGATCCGGTACTGCGCCACAGCCCCAAAGTGCACCGTGCTCGTCTCACCCGCAACGACTCCTACCTCAAAGACGCTGTCTGTGGTAGGCCAATAGCCAGCGGGGCTGGTGACGTTGAGGATATAGTCACCTGCCGCCAACTCGCTGAAGACACAGAGACCCGTCTCATCTGTCGTGCAGGACGCAATCGGCTCATCGTTGTTTGCGTAGCGCAGCTTGTGACCCGCGCTTGCTGAACTACCTCCAGTTGCGTATAGCTGCATCAATGCTCCTGCCAGCGGTGGTTCGCCCGCATCCGCTGCACCGTCTGCGTTGAGGTCGTCCCAGGCATAGGCAGCAATGCTGCCTGTGACCTGTGGCCCAAAGGGCGTGGCCGTGGGCGTTGGCGTATCGGTCGGCGTCGCCGTATGCGTCGGCGTCGGCGTGTAGGTTGGCGTCGGCGTTGGTGTGTAGGTTGGTGTTGGCGTGGGCGTGGCTGTCGGTGGCGGCGGTGGCGCGGTGATGGTTGTCGCCTCGGTCGTAGTCACCACGCACGTGTCCCACCGTGCGTTCACCGTATTGGTGACCACGCCCCGCGTCGTCGAGTGCGTCCCCAGCCATAGCGTCACGCTGATGCTCCCACCAGCCAGCAGCGAGCTGACGGTGCGCGTGACGACGGCCGCCCGCGGCTGCTGCATCCACCCGGCGTTGGCCGGCTCGTTGGCTAAGTACGTGCCTGCCGGCAGGGTGTCCGTCAGCATGATAGTCCCCGCCGTGGTAGTCGCGGTGTTGGTCACCACGACGGTGTACCTGATGTAATGGGTCGCTGCCACGGGATCCTTTAGATCGGTCTTGGCAATATCCAGACCGCAAAGTGCTCCCGTTGGGAAAACATATGCCGAGCCCTGGTCGCTGTTGGAACCGATGTCATCGTGTTCTGCCCCGACAACCATGGTGTCGCAGGAGACGGCCACGGCATAGCCAAAGCAGTCGCCGGCCGCGCCGTCGTTGCCCGTCAGCTTCACCACCTCGGTCGGGTTCAGCCCCGCCAAACGGTATGAGGCGCCCGCCTTGGCCGCAGCAGCAGGCACTTCGGAGTCCAGGGAAATGCCAGCCGCGGACGCGTCTGGCTCCACCGGCTGGCGGGCCAGCATGGTGGCGGGGGATACAACCAGTGAGAGGACAATCGCCGACAGAATGATGACAGTGAGTCGCTTGCACATGGTTCCCTCCTTGTCAGGTGTGAATCGCAGTGCATAGGAACAACAACAGAGCCTCACAGCCACGGGTGTGAGAGAGAACAGCTACCAACGATTGTAGCACACTTTCACGGATTGTCAAGTCCGGAAGAGCGCAGTCGACGCGTCAGCACGAGTAGAGACGTTGCCTCGCCCCACCCCGCCCAAGCGATGCGCAGTCCGGCCATTTTCCAGGCGGGGCCGGGACTCCGCAGACGGGAAGACGTTGCCTCGCCCCACAAATGGCGAGACTGCGCATGCAACGTCTCTACGTTCCTTGACCCAAATCCCTGGAGCGCCATACCGCAAATTCCGACCAGCACCAGCTGTTCACGCTGGTGCGCCCTCCATGTCCACGCTGTCGCTGCCAGGCGCACCGCCGTCAAACAGGCGGTGCTGGAGCGCCATGGCCTACCTTCCCCGCCAGTTGCCCAGTCCCCGGAACGCAAGGGAGCGCGGTACTACCGCGGTCCCCTCGCAGTACCACTGCGAGGCACAAAGGGGAAGTACCGCGGGTCAGCAGTAAGGGCGAGACTGTGCCTCGCCCTTACATAGCTGGTGCTGGTGCGTCCTCCAGGGCCACGCTGTCGCTGCCAGGCGCTTGGGCCAGCACGGCACAACATCACTTTGACAGCACCTCGCTTGTCCGCTATACTTGACGTGTCCGATAACAGCAGGCCGACTGGAGAGAATGCCATGACCACGCCGCTGCGCAGGCAGTATCTGCGCATCAAGAAGCGCTTCCCTGACACCATCGTGCTCTTCCGCCTGGGCGACTTTTACGAGACGTTCGACGACGACGCCAAAATCATCTCCTCGGTGTGCGACATCGTGCTCACCTCGCGTCCCGCCGGCAAAGGGCAGCGTGTGCCCCTGGCGGGCGTGCCCTATCATGCCGTGGAAGGCTACCTGGCGCGCCTGATTGCCGCCGGACACAAGGTAGCCATCGTCGAGCAGATGGAGCGGCAAAAGCCCAAAGGCTTGATGGGGCGTGAGGTGGTGCGTGTGGTCACGCCTGGCACGGTGGTAGAGCCCGCATTGCTGCAGGAGAAACGCAACAACTATCTGGCGGCAATTGCTTTTCAAGGCGAGCGAGCTGGCCTAGCGTACGTGGACATTACCACTGGCGAGTTCAGAACGACGCACTTTGACGGTGCGCAGGCCACAAACAAGGCGTGGCAAGAACTGGAGCGCCTGCAGCCTGCTGAGGTGCTCATCAGCGACAAGGTAAGCCCGGCACAAGAGCTGGCCAGCAGTCACAACTTCTCCGCGTACGCCGACTGGCACTTTGACTACGGAAACGCTGAGCGGGCCTTGCTGGAGCACTTTGAGGTTGCATCACTGGATGGATACGGCTGTGCAGGACTACCGCTGGCTGTGTCGGCAGCCGGTGCCATCGTGCAGTACCTGGCGGAGACGCAAAAGGCCGCGCTGCAGCAGCTCACGCAGCTATCCACCTACTCAACGCAAGAGTTCATGACCCTCGACGCAGCGACGCGCCGCAACCTCGAGCTGACGAGCACGATTCGCGCTGCCACAGTGCGCGGTTCGCTGCTGGGCGTGCTGGACGACACCAAGACGGCTATGGGGGGCAGGCTGCTGCGGCAGTGGATCAGCCAGCCGCTGCTGGACCTGACCGCACTGCAGCATCGGCAGGACGGGGTGCAGGCTTTCCACGACGACGCGCCACACCGCACCGCCCTGCGCGCCCTGCTCAAACGCGTTGCTGACATCGAGCGGCTCGCCAACCGTGTGGTGCAGCACGTGGCCAGGCCGCGCGACCTGGTGGGGCTGCGCGATTCGCTGCAGGTCGTATCCGAGATCATCCCTCTGCTCAAGGAGATGGCTGCCGAGCGGGACGCAGACCTGCCCGCCAATGCGCTCGATCCCTGCACAGAGGTCGTAACGCTGATCTCACAAGCCATCGCGCCCGATCCCCCGGCCACGCTGGCTGCAGGAGGCGTGATAGCCCCTGGGTTTTCCACCGAACTGGACAGCGTGCTCGGTGCCGCACGAGAGGCGAAGCAGTGGGTCGCCAAGCTGCAGCTCCACGAGCGCCAGCGCACGGGCATCAAGTCACTGAAGGTGGGCTACAACAAAGTCTTCGGCTACTACATCGAAGTCACCAAGCCGAACCTGGATGCTGTCCCCGACGAATACATCCGCAAGCAGACACTGGTCAACGCAGAACGTTTCATCACGCCCGAGTTGAAAGAGCACGAGTCGCTCATTCTCAACGCTGAGGAGCGCCGCGCTGAACTGGAAGGGCATATCTACCGCCAGGTCTGCGAGCAGGTGGCAGCCGCGGCCCCACGCATGCTTTCCACTGCGCACGCCCTGGCAGAACTCGACGTCTACGCCACGCTGGCAGAAGTGGCACAGCGCAGCCGCTACGTGCGCCCCACGCTCAACGAGGGCGACAGCATCAACATCGTCGGCGGACGGCATCCAGTCGTAGAGCTCACTCTGCACGAAGAAGCGTTTGTTCCGAATGACGTCCAGCTCTCGCCGCAAGAGACCATCCTGGTCATCACCGGGCCCAACATGTCTGGCAAGAGCACGTACCTGCGCCAGGTAGCGCTTATCATCCTGATGGCACAGATTGGCTCGTTCGTGCCTGCCGATTCGGCGGAGATCGGCCTCGCAGACCGCATCTTCACCCGCGTGGGCGCGCAGGACGAGATCAGCGCGGGGCAGAGCACTTTTATGGTGGAGATGGTAGAGACAGCCAACATCCTCAACCATGCCACCAACCGCAGCCTGCTCATCTTGGACGAGATAGGGCGCGGCACGAGCACCTACGATGGCATATCCATCGCCTGGGCAGTGGTCGAGTACATCCACAACCACCCCCGCCTGCAGGCCAAGACGCTTTTCGCCACGCACTACCACGAACTGACTGAGTTGGCCCGTTTCTTGCCACACGTATGCAACTATAACGTGGCCGTGGCTGAGGAAGGGGATCACGTGGTGTTCCTGCACAAGATCGTGCCTGGCGGCGCCGATCGGAGCTACGGCATCCACGTGGCCCAACTGGCCGGCCTGCCCAAACCGGTGATCCGCCGTGCCGAGGAAATCCTGGAGAACCTGGAGCAAGAAGTGCAGGGCTCGCCGGCTGGCGCGGTGCCGCGCCGCGTCACGCACGTACAGCAGTTGTCCCTGTTCCCGGGCAGCCATCCAGTGCTGGACGAACTGCAGGAACTGGACCTCCCCTCTATGTCCCCTTTGGAAGCCATCAACAAGCTGTACGAGCTGCAGGAAAAGGCCAGGGAATCATAGGGCTGCTTCGACCGCACGCTCGTGAGAGGCCGTCTGAGAAGGGGAAAAAGTCACTGCTCCCAGCGAGGCGGCATCGGACTAGCCAAGGTCTGTTCTCAGCTCGACCTTGCCACCGAAGTTGAGCATGCACAGGGTGAGCCGCGGCTGCTGGCCCAGCAGGTGCTCGGCTGCCTCCACGTAGCGCTTGGCCTGCTTCCGATAGCCCTGCCCATCCAACAAGGCTGTGAATTCGGCCTCATCCCGTACTTCGTCAGTCTTGAACTCGACGATGGTCCACGTGTCATCACGCAGATAGAGAGCATCCATAACACCGCTCTCTACGTGTCCATCCCTCATCAGACTGTATGGTACCTCATGCAGCCGCCGCTGGGCGCTGTCCATCTCGATGAACAGCGCATGAGCCCGAAAGCGCTGCAGGAGCCCCTGACTCTTACGAGCTGCATCATCCAGTTGACGGATATCAGTGATGCCATAACCCCTGGCCCGGGCCTTGGCCCAGCGTTCGAATGTGTCGTCCGGGAAGCGCCACGCGGCCAGCGCCTCATGTACCAGCGACCCCACCACCCACGCTGGTGCCCGAGGCCGTTTGACTACCGGGACTACTCGCCAAACCCGCCGTGGCGGTCTCCTGTCCCGCTCTCGTGTACGAGCGTCTACGTGCTCCTGCAAGAAAGACACGGGGTGCAGCAGAGGGGGTGGCAGAGGCACCTCAGGTGCAGGCTGCATCTGCCGTTCGCAAGATGCGGCCCGGCATTTCCATCGCGGTTCGAAAACAGTGCAGGCGACTGGAGTCTGGCCTATCTGCAGACTCGCGTGGATGGCTTCCGCACCAGTCTCATCGTACTGGACACGCGCACCTTCAAGCCCCAGCTCCTGCGAACCGGCCATTTGTGCCAGCCAACCTCGACACTTTCCGGGCATACCATCCGCCGTCAGCCCGATGCACCCGCTGAGAATCAGTCTCTCGCGGGCTCGCGTAGCAGCCACGTAGAGAAGCCGATCTGACTCTGCTGCATCCTTGTCGCTGTCACACGCCTTGCCCAAACGGTAGATGGCCGGCAGTTCCTTGTCATCACCCTTGAGTGGCAGCAGCACGCCCAAGTCAGGGTCAACCAGAACACCACCGCCGCCGCGCCCCTGATAAGTGACGTCACCAATGACCACCACTTGAAACTCCAGGCCCTTGGCCGCGTGCACAGTCATGATCTGCACAGCCCCTTCAGTCGTGGCACGCGCTTCGCCCTCACGTGTGCCGCTGTCACGCAGGCTGCTCACGTATTCGAGAAACTCCCCAACGCTCACGATGCCGCTGGCATGGGCATCAGCCAGAAGCTTGGCCACATTCCGCACTCCACGGCTCTGTCCGGCCTGGATCAGTGCCGCACGGTAGCCTGTAGCATCCAGGTAAGACTTTAGCAGGTCGGCGACGCGGGTTCTACCGACCTGTTCATGCAACTCGCCGACAATGCGGACGCAGCGCGCGGCTCTGGCACCCTCTATGGCAAGCAGTTCCTGTCCTCTCTCCCGCAGCACATCCCACAGAGCCACCGTCTCTTCCTGTTCACGGCGTTGCTGGCAGAGGGAATAGAGCGCTGCATCTGAAAGCGAAAAGGCAGGCGAGCGCAGCAAGCCAACCAGCGCCAGATCATCAGTCGGGTCTGCCACGGCTTCAAGCGCATTGAGCAGGTCGCGAATCTCCGGACGCTGATAGAAACCGCGCCCGGCAACGGTACGGAAGGGAATCCCGGCCTGATCCAGGGCATCCTCATAGGGTGCGAACGAGGTCGAAGCGCGGCACAGGATCGCCACCTCACCATAGTCCCCACCGTCGTCCTTCAACTCGGCAATCCGCTCCGCCAGCACTTCTGCCGCTCTGGCCAGTGCGCCACCAGACTTGGTGCCCACGGCCAGGAGCAGCTCAACATACGGAGCCTTGCCACCAGAAATGGGTTCCTCGCGATAGTGTCGCAGCGGCACGAAAGGCTCGGCCCAGGGGCGCGCTGGGTCTGGCTGCTCGCCCAGCACCGGACGGAGCAGATCATTCAAGCCGTTGACCAGATCACGATGCGCACGGTAGGATGTATCCAGCGCATAGACAAAGCCGCCTTCACGATCGATTCGCTCTCGTTCAGCGCGAAAGATGGTCACATCAGCCCCTCGAAAGCGGTAGATGGACTGCTTGGCATCGCCGACGATGAACAGTCTGCCCCTGTCCCCGTTCAGCAGCGCCACAAGGTCACGCTGGCGGCCATTGGTGTCCTGGAACTCGTCCACCAGGATGGCACGGGCTTCACCTTGCCAGCGGGCACGTACCGACCCGTTCCGTTGCAGCAGCGTTAGCGCACGCTGCTCCAGGTCATCAAAGTCGAGGGCGCTCAGCCCCTGCTTGAGCAGGTCGTAGCGTTGGCATGCAAAGGTGAACAGAGCACGCAGAGCAGGAACTGCTTGAGCCAGTTCCTCGTCCAGTGGCGTGAATGAGCCCTCGGACAAGGCGGCCTGTTTCCACACGTCGCGCAGGGTGCGCAGTGCATTCTTGACGTCGCGCAGTTGCTCCTGGCCCCCCGGCCAGGCTTTGCCACCGCCGCCGCTCAGGTTGATAGAACCCAGACGTGACAGAGACGCGATTCGATCCTCGAGCTGGCCAGTTGCGCCGTCAATCGCAGCCAGGGCGTCACGGCGCTGGCACTCGATTCTGTCGTCTGGCAGACGCGCAGCATTCTCCCTCAGGGTGTCCACAGCATCCAGCCACAGTGAGCCGCTCAGGAGCGCAGTGAGTGCCTCCTGCTGTCGCCCAGCGAGCACCTGGCGCCAGTGACCAGATACATCTGCAGGCAAGTGAGCGAGAGCAGCCGCTGTGTCGAGCCGCCGCTTCACCAGCCGGTCGAGCGTCAAGCGCAGGCTGCGCTCGCCCAACAGGGCGAACAATATCACGGCCTCTTCATTGTCCGCAGCCCAGGCCAGTGCTTCGTCTATCGCCTGCCTGCACAGAATGTTGCTCTGCCCCTCGTCCAGCACCTCAAAGCGGGGATCGACCTCCGCCTCGGCCGGGTGTGCCCGCAGGATCTCTGTGCACAGGCTGTGAATTGTGCCAATACGTGCTGCATCCAACTCGGCGTAGAGTCGCTGCCACCGCTCACGCTCCTCCGGCGCAACCGTCCCGCCTTCGTTTGCACAGGACTGCCTCAGGTAGCGGTCCATCGCCTCTCGCACCCGGTTGCGCATCTCTCGCGCTGCCTTCTTAGTGAAAGTGATAGCGATAACCGAACGCAACGGCAGGCTCTCGGCGAGCAGCGAGAGGTAGCGCGCTACAAGAGTCGAGGTCTTGCCCGTGCCAGCTCCCGCCGTGACCACAATGTCGTGGCCTCGCGCACGGATAGCTGGCTTCTGTTCGTCACTAGGGCACATCTGAAGGACGATGGGATGACACATTGTTCAACCTCCGTACCCGGATCGGTAGTGCCAGCAAAAGGCCGCTGCCGGACAGTATGGTGGACAGCCATTGCTGGGCGAGCAAGGTACAAACCGCCCTGCGCGGACCTGGCGCACTGTCTCCCAAGCTTTGTCCAGTGCAACTGCTATCGCGCTCGTTTTCTCCTTGCGCTGAAACCCGCTCAAGGTGAAGGGGCTGCGTTTGCAGTGCTGCACGTGCCAGTAGAAACCTTCAACGGGGTCCCCCAGCTTCAAGCCATCGCGTGCAGCCAGGGCATAGAGCGGCAACTGCAGCTTTTCCCCCTCAGCCACGGCCTTGTTCGTAAAGCCATATGGGCCGCCGGTCTTGTAGTCAATGATCAGCAACCGGCCATCGGATGACCGGTCCACGCGGTCAATGACGCCGTGGAGTCGGAACTGGTCTTTGTCATCACTCACGGTCAACGCCTGTGGCTCAAAGAAGCGCGCCTCGTAGCACGTTGGAACAAAGTCGGCCCCGAACTTTGCCTGGAGCTCAACCCGAACCGAGTCCAGCGCTTCAAGTGAGTGAGCCACGTTATCGAGTATCTCCTGGCGCGTCTGGGCCCACCAGGCGGTCTCACGGAACCCCTCACGGCGTGGTGCTTCGTCCAAAATGCGCCGTGCGACGGCCGGCAGTGCTGCCAGAAGCTGGTCAAGATTGGTTGGGGCAGTGACGCTCGGTGCCTGGTATACTTGCTCAAGGATACGATGATAGATGTTCCCCAACTGGCGGGGGTCCAGGCCTTCTGCCGGCTCCTCCCGTGGCTCCAGACGCAGGACATCCGAGATGAAGAAAAAGAACGGACAAGTACGATAGTGTTCCAAACGGCTGCTGCTCCACATGTGGGTGGAACCGAAGCGCTGACCGAACTCGCGGGCAAGCGAGGCCAAGTCGCCATCGAAGGGGCTTTTGTCAGTGCGCGCCCAGCGCAGACGGCAAAGCTCAGCAGCCAGATCCAGAGCTGCCAGGCGATGCGGATCCTTCTGCTGCACCCATTCCCGAACCTTGACGTACTCACGATGTGTAGCCAGGCTCTCCATCAGTTCAGGCCACGATGCCACCCGACCAGGTGAGGGCACACTCTCACTGCTGAGCTGCAGTGGCTGCGCATTCACCCGGTCACACACCTCCTCCCAGAAAGGAGAGGCCTGCCACATAGCTCCATTGTCCGCCAAGCGGGGGCGGCTCAGAAGCAAGCGATCTCGAGCACGGGTGATGGACTCGTAGAAATACTCGAACTCGGCGCTTCTCGTGGAGGATTCAAGTGGCAAGTCGAAATCCTCGCGCAATCGCTGCCGGTCAGCGTCACGCAGGAAAGGATCCTCAGACAAAGTAGCCGGAAACTCGCCTTCGGCAAGACCCAGCACCGCCGCTGCCCTGAAGGGGATACCCCGTGCCTGGGTCACATCGGCAACGAGGATCTCCTCCCGGTCAGAGTTGGCCGGCAAGTTATAGGTGGTCGCTTCGACGGCGCCGACCAACTCGCTGAAGAACCGCGCGAAATCCACGAGTTGGTCGCTCTCTACAGCCTCTTCGGCCCAAACCAGCCCCCGCACGACATCCTTGAGCGCTCTCAAGGCTGACACATCCAACTCGGCAACCATATCGGCAGCATCTTGAACACGATAGATAACCTGGAGGGACGTTGGCTCCTCGGGAAGAGGATGGCGAGCAGATTCTGACGCAGGATCAGAGCCGATAAGCCCTTCGAGCCACGCTGTCAAGTCGCGGTAGCGGTGTTTCCCCTGGGGCGGTGTCAAGCGTTGGACAAATCGCTGGAACTTGACCACCAGAGACTGGGATACAGAACTGTCCAGCGCACTGACAGGCAAGCCCTCCTCACGGTCATCTTGATCTGCCGGGGGTCGCTCCGCAAGAGCACGCAGCGTCTCTTGCCACTGGGAGAGCCCGCCGACCACACGCCCAGCGCGCGCAGCCACATCCAATGCCTCGGCATCACCGGGAGCGATGGCGATAGAATCTGGCGCATCTTGCGTGGGCCGCGCAGACCAATCGAAATAGGGGGAACGCCAGGCCTCGACGACCAGACGGCGAGGAAGAGCTGGCTCGGGATTGTCATTGCTCAGCGGCAGCATCAGCCGCAGCAAGTCCAGGAGCGCCGCAACAGCAGGGTTGGTCCGCAGCGCAAGCCCATCCAGTAGGCGCACCGGCAGCCCAAACTCGGCCGCTGTCTGCAGGATAAAGGGCCGATAGGGAGAAATGCTGCGGGCCAACAAGGCCGTATCGCCAGGGCGGAGGCCATCCTGCACCAGACGTTCCTTGAGCCAGCGCAGCGCGGCACGGACCTCCGTTGCACGATCCGGTGCTTCGAAAAGCTCGAGTGCGCCAGCTGCTTCCACTTTGGAAGCACCCCTGCGATACAGGCTATCTTCGAGATGTGCCAACACCGGCGCGTGTCGCGTGCTGCGCACGGGCAGCGCCACAGCAGCCACTCTCAGCGCATCCTCCAGCCGCTCGCGCGTTTCCTTGAAGCGGCGGTGAACCAAGGGCCGTTCGCTGCCATCGGCTGTGCCAGTCAGAGTGATGATCAGGTCACCGACGCGACCCGCCAATACGCGCAGCATCGCCATCTGCACCGGAGTAAAGTTGTCAAAGCCATCCACCAGGAGCAGCGGCCAATCACAAGCCACCGCAGGGGCCCGTTCCTCGAGCGCCTCAACAGCTAGCCAGCCACAACCGGCCCGATCGGCCCAGGATCGAAGCTGGAGATGTTCCTGGTAGGCGGTGTAGACCTGGACCAGCTCGCGCAGCCGTGGTTCGGCGCCTAGCGCAGTCACCGCGCGGCTCAAATCGTCAGGCTGGATTCGCGCCGCCTTCCACTCAGCAATCAACTTCTGCAGCACGTGAATGAACCCGGGACGATCAGTCAGCGGTGCATAGTGCGTCAGCACCAGACTGTCCACGATCGTCCGGATCAAACGATACTGGACTGGATCGCTCAGCTCGGTGTAGACCTCGCCTGCCGCAGTGAGACATTCCGCGTAGAGCTGGTCAAAGGTCAGCAAACGCACGCCAATGGCCCCACCGTCACGGGCAAGGCGACGTCGCCAGGCGCGCACGTGCAGGTGGCTGGGAAGACACACACGAGGAATGCAGCGCAAGCCATGGGATGCTTCACGCACGCGAGCCAGCACGCAAGCTGTCTTGCCCGCCGCAGCCGGTGCAAGGTAGAGATGGACAGACATAGAACCTCCATACTATGAGTGGCTGCCTCAACTCAAGAAAGTGTCCAGTGGTACGTCAACCGAACGGCCGTGGACGACGATGTCCACCAACGCCCGCATCAACGGGAAATCTTGCGGCGCAATGACGCCGCGCTCTTGCAGCCTGGGCAGTGCATCCCCCATGACCCGCGCGATTTCGGCGCCTTCCAGCGTCTCTCCCGCCATCATCTCCTGCGCCTCAGCAAAGGTGTGCCCCAGTCCCAGCAACCGCCCCAGCCGCATATTGCGCCCCCCTTGACACGTCACGTAGAGGTCGCCAGCACCCGGCAATCCGCAGGCAAGGGCGCGTGTCGCCCCTACAATCTGCAACATGCGGGCAATCTCGGCACACCCCTGGGCAAAGATGGCTGCCGCCAGGTTGTGCATGTGTGCACCTGCCGCATCTGGCTCACCGGCTTGCTCTAACAGCCCAGCCACCAGGCCGACGGCAAGTGCATACGCATTTTTCAGTGCGGCGCAGACCTCCAATCCCAGCAGATCAGTGGTGGTTCGTACGTGATAATACGGCGTGCGGAAGATCGCGGCTAACTGTTCGGCAGCATCGCGATCACGCGATGCAAAGACAACGCAGCTTGGGCGGCGGCCGGCCAGCTCCCCGGCAATACACGGCCCGCCGATAGCGGCCAGCTTGACCCAATCGCGGACGCTGCTCGGAAGCTCAGCGGCCAGCACGTCGGGCAGGATGATAGGATCGCCGTTCGGCGCGGCCTCCAGCCCTTTCGTCACCGCGATGATCAACTGCCCCGGCTGCAGGTAGGGCCCAATCGTTTGGCCAACCCAGTGCACGCCCATAGAGTTAACGCCGCTGACAATGACATCCACGCCATCCAAGGCCTCCCGCATCTCGTCCACGTAATAGGGCTGCACCGTGGAAGGGATTTCGCGTTTGAGGCGCGGGTGGTAGCGCCGTTCCTGGCAACTTTGGATAATGTCACCATCCAGGTGAGTGCCCACCAGCCGCACCACGTGGCCGTTATCCGCCAGCGGATAGGCGGTGGCCGTCCCCATCATCCCAGCACCGACAATTGCTATATTGGCCATCATGTTCTCCCTCGGGTCAAAGTTGGCCTCAGCCTCGCTGAGGCCGGATTTGTGCTCTCTCTTCTCCAGTCAATCATACCACACAAAGCATGCAGCAGGGAAAACTGCCCGCGTGTTGCACTCGTCTGTCAGGCCTCCCGACGGACACGCCTGCGGCTCGAAGCAGACAAACGATGAGCCACTAGAAGTTGAAACAGGGGCCAACGTGTGTTATAATGTGTCTGTCGTTCGCGGTAAAGGGCACGTCTATGGGCAGTATTCCGCCATAGAAAGACGGCTAGACGGGGTGAATCCATGATCTATCAGAAACTGTCCGTTCCCACAGACAAGATTGCAGAGTTCTGCCGCCGAAATCACATCCGCAAGCTCGCGCTGTTTGGCTCTGTGTTGCGCGACGACTTTGGCCCGCACAGCGACATCGATGTGCTCGTGGAATTTGACCCAGGCCACGTACCTGGCTTGATTCGTCTGGCTGGCATGGAATCGGAGCTTTCCAGGCTTCTCGGCGGCAGGAAAGTAGACATGAATACTCCTATGTGTCTGAGCCACTACTTCCGTGACCAGGTGCTCGCGGAAGCGGAGGTGCAGTATGTCGCGACATGAAGACAACGTCCGCCTTCGGCACATGCTGGAATACTCCCGTGAGGCTGTCTCTCTGGTTCAAGGTAAAACGCGCGCCGATCTTGGCACCGAGCGTGTGCTCAATCTTGCTCTCGTACGGCTGATCGAGATTGTTGGCGAGGCGGCCAACAGAGTCTCCATGGAGATGCGTGCTAGTCATCCAGAGATTCCCTGGGCGCAGATGACGAGCATGCGCAATCGCCTTGTCCATGGCTATGACTTTGTTGATTTCGACATCCTTTGGCAGACGGTGATTGAGGATCTGCCCGCATTGATCGCCGCGCTGGAAAAGATCGTCACGCCGCAGTAGGGGCAAGAAACCTAAACCAGCAACGGGACATCGCCACCGCTCAGCACACTGCGGCAGCAACAGGTGCACCTGTTGCTCGAGGGATCACCGTGCATCTTTATGTCAAGACCTGGGTGATTTCTGCCTGTCCTGGCCCAACTACTGTGATCCGCGCGGGGGCGTCGTCACCCTTGACTTGGCTCATGACAGACAATGGCAGTTGCATTGAGAACGAACAGGACGAGGACTGGCAAAATGACGATTCCCTCTAAACGAAGCCCCCCAACCTACCAGGTTGCTGGACAACTGGAACGATATGACCAACGTGATACGGTCTTTTCTCGAGAGCGGCTGGAGCCAGGCACTCCAGAGGAGGTCGCCTACCACAAGGCGTATCCGGAGCTGCGGGACATAGACCACCGTCTCTGGGTTGGCCTGCAGCGCTCGGACAACATGCCGCCTGCCCATATTGCCCTGGGCAACGCGGCGTTTGCCGCTGCCTTTGCCCTCGCCAGTCCTGGCGTCGTTGACGGGCCGCCCTCAGCGCGCAGAGTAGAGGTGGATCCCGCGCGCATGTCGCGCCGCACCAAGCTGGTAGCGCGCCAGTTTAGTGCCGACCTGGTGCGAATAGGCCCCCTGCGGCCCGAGTGGGTCTACACGCACCGCGGGGTGCGGCCCTACTTTGACGAGGCACCGCCGGGCTACAGCGGCAAGCACTGGGGTGATGAGATCTCAATCGCTCATCCACGTGCCATCAGCCTGGGCTTTGCTCAGAGAGTGGATGTACTGCGCACTGGCCCCAGCCCAGCTTCCGACCTGGAGACAGGCCGCGTCTACTCGTTAAGCGCGTTGACTGCTGTACACGTTGCCCACTACATTCGAGAACTCGGTTACTCCGCCCGGGCGCACCACGTGTACAACTATGGCATCATGGTTGTGCCAGTGGCTGTGGACGGAGGCATGGGCGAGTTGGGCCGCTGCGGGTACCTCATAACCAAGGAGTACGGCACCAACCTGCGCCTCTCGTGTGTGACCACAGATCTCCCACTGGAGGAGGATGCGCCAGTGGACCTGGGTATACAGGACTTTTGCAGCAAGTGCCTGAAATGTGCGGACGCCTGCCCGCCACAGGCGATACCGGCAGGCGAACCTGTGGTCGTGCGCGGTGTGCGCAAGTGGGCTATAGATCCGGTGCGCTGTCTGCTGTACTGGCGCGCGGAGGGGGCGGGTTGCCCTATTTGTCAGGTCGTTTGTCCGTGGAGCAGGCCGCACGCGCTCTTTCGCCGCCTGACTGCAGAGGTGGCGATGCACGTGCCGTCTGCCACGCGATTCCTGGTGTGGCTCGACGACGTGTTCTATGGCCGCCACTACCGTCGGCGCGCCCTTCCTGCGTGGGCACGTGACGATTTCACGCGCGAGTGACTGGAGCGTGTCAGTAGGCTGCATGACGTTTGAGTGGACGTCACCGCGGTCTGAGCGCGACAGGCGACCGCTACCTTTTTGCCATCCACGCCGTGCGTTGTCTCACGACCCGCCAAAAAGACCGCAGCGGCGATGAGATGTACAACTTGGTGCTCCATCCGGTGGAGGAAGAGGGCCTGCAGCCAACCATTCCGCATTGTGCGCCTGACATGCACACAGCACGCGGCATTGCACTCGGACTGCCTTACTTCTTGGAGCAGGGAGCAGGCATCAGCAGGGAGTTGCCTGACCGGCAAACGCGCTGCCGCGCGCGGCTGTTGGAGAGGTGCCAAAGAAACCGGTTTTTTGAGAAAAACCCGGTTTCTAGCGCAGCGGGACGCCCCGCGTGGGGACCATCATCCGGTAGCAGCCTAGCGTTCCGCCCCAGTCACAGTGAAGGCTTCGCGCACCTCCGGGCTGACATCCTCAGGCAAGACCACGATGAGATGGTTGCAAGCCCGCGAGCAACCAACGTAGACCAGAGGAACCAGGTCCGTCCGCCACTTGTCCATCTCCGCCAAGACAATCACAGCACTCTCCAGCCCCTTGAAAGAGTAGATGCTACTGCAGAAAACCTTCCCCTGTGACGGCGGCCAAGAGGCGCTCAATTGCAGAGATCCAGGAACCGCCTTGCTCCAGAGCTGGCTTTTCTTAGGCGACAGCGGACTGAGCACGGCAATCTCCTCAGGGGGGATATTGTCTTCCACGGTCAGTCGCTGCAGAATAGCCATCAAAGTGGGCCGCAGTTGTTGTGGATCGTCGTAGAATACCACTTCCACCGGACGACCAAGGGCACCGAGAGCAGCCGGGCGGACCTCGCCATCGTAGAATCGCGTGACCAATTGATGGATGTTTTGAGTGTTGCGGCAGTTTATGGTCAGAGGGTAAGGCGGTTGCCTAACAGGAAACGCACCCTGTGAGACATAGAGGCGCTGGTTGTCGTCGAAGAAGATGTAGAGGATACTGTGGTCAGCATCACGGAGCAAGGCCAGCAGCGGGACCCACCAATGTTCTTGGAAATCCTGTCCTTCGTCGACGATGATTGCATCGTAGCGGGTGTCCAGGGCACCCGTTGCCTTCAGCAGCGCCTCAGGCAATTGGTGCTGGAAGAAATCGTCGTCAGATTGCGGCTTCTCAGGTAACACAGCAGCCTGCTTAGCGAGCTTGTGGCACAGTTCGTGGAAGTGAACGATGTCAAGATTGGGGCATGGATGCAACCGCGCACGCAAGTCGGCGGCCAGGTTCTTGTTGAAGCAAGTGAGCAGGACACCGAAGCCCTGATGGGCAAGACGAGTGGCCTTTTCCGCAGCCAGCATTGTCTTGCCCGACCCAGCGCAGCCGCAAATGGCCGCCCGGCGCTGTCGGTTGAGTGCGTCAAGAATGACGTACTGTTGCTCGGTGAGACGGACGAATTCTTGTTGCTCTCGTGCCAACTGGCGCCACAGGGCCGGCCGCAGCTCCCAGACCTTACCCAGAAGCTCTATCAGGGCCGGCACCGCCTTTTCGCCAGGAGCGATGTCAACCTCGCTTTCCTGGCCGCGCCAATAGGCCAGGACTCCACTCACCCAGCCCGACAGATCGTCCAAATCAGTGGCATCAAGGACAATCTCACGCGGCTTGTCCAGGCCCAATAATTCCTGGCCGAGAACCACGTCGGGGAAGGCAACAGCATGGCCGATGTTGATACGGCGGCGCGGCACGCCCAGCATGACACCCAGTTGCTCCCCCAGGATGTATTTGCTGTCCTTCGCCTGGCCAAAGGGGGACATGATCGTGTAAATGTGGCCACTGGGATCAGTGCTCGTCCACTTGCCCGTGCCAGGGTCATAGTGAATGGTGCCACCCTTGGCTTCCAAGACCAGGATGCCCCGCTGGGGGTGAGCAATGACAAAGTCAGCCTCGCCGTCACGGGGCCGTCCCTTCTTGCCTGGCGACTGCCACGCCACGCTGTGAAAGACGGTGTAGTCATTGTCCAGCCCATCGCGGAAAGCGTCATAGAGTGTCCGCTCAGCGTCGCTCTTGGTGTCCGGACTGATCTCGCTAGGATACATGCACGCCATGATTTATGTCATCCTCCTTTGCTACATTCTTCTGTCAGTTGGTCCAACCGGGCTTTCTCGGGCCAGGATGCGCCGCCGCTAGCCGCGGCAGGTCAGGGCGCGCAGGCCACAAGACAGCACTCCACCACACCACAGCATGCTCTGCATGGCTGGCCATTTGCCACTACTTCCTGTTAAGCCAGAAATCAAACGACCTTCCAGGACAGAATATGTCTACCCCAACAGATGGTACATCAAGAAGGTTCTTCACTTGATGCAGTTCGTTCGCAGCGAAAAAGGCTGCGTCGCCCTCCTCCAGGACCTCCTCGCACCCATTTGAGGTTATGACCATCATCTGTCCCCTGATGACCACGCACACCTGTTCTTGAGGGTGATCATGCATCGGCGATGAGTGGTGAGGGGGTTTAACAAAGTACTCTACTGAAATGCTTTTCTCTTCACAGAGGCTTACTCTTTTCCAGTCCTTTTCCGGCTCGTAGCTCTCTGCCTCTCTAAAATGGATGACTCTCATCGTTTTAGCTCCCTTCGCCCGTCCTTCCAAGATGCGGATTCGTTCCGAGGAATTCTTGCGGCTCGGTCTCATTCTCACTGCTCAGAGCCTGTCTTCTCCACATCTCAGACTGTGCACCGCACCATCCTTCGCAGCAAGTATAGCGCCTTGTGCTTGCGCAGTCAATACGGAGAAGACACGACGGGGACAAGCCCCTATACTACGAATGCGCTTTCAGCGGAATAGTACGCAGATCACGCAACATGCGATGCAGCGCGCGACAAACCATAGGGTCTTGTTCGCCTTCTTTCCCTGTTTTGGCCGCCAAGACGAGGCGGGTAGTTCGTGTACCAGGAACGGGGACAAGCCCCTATACTACGAATGCACTTGCAGGAATGGTACACAAATCATGCAAAATGGGATGGACCGCGCGACAGACCATGAACTACTGTTCGGCTTCGTGTGCTAATTCCCTCCACGCAGAATATGGCTGAACCTCACACAGCCGTCTTGAACAATTACGCCATTTGGGATATAATTAGCTGCGATTATCGGACACGAAAAGAAAGGATTCGCACGACATGGAAATCGGCACAGTCAGGCAAGTTGACATCGAACAGGAAATGAAGACGGCTTATCTGGACTACGCCATGAGTGTGATCACCGCGCGCGCCCTTCCCGACGTTCGGGACGGGCTGAAGCCTGTCCAGCGCCGCATCCTCTACGCTATGAATGACATGGGCCTACAGCATGACAAGCCCTACAAGAAAAGCGCTCGCATTGTTGGTGAGGTGCTCGGCAAATATCACCCTCACGGCGACGCTGCTGTCTATGATGCCATGGTGCGTACGGCCCAGGATTTTACCATGCGCTATATGCTGGTTGATGGCCAGGGCAACTTTGGCTCCATAGACGGTGATAATCCGGCTGCGATGCGCTACACGGAAGCGCGCTTGGCGACCATTGCCGACGAATTGCTCGCCGACATTAACAAGGACACCGTAGACTTTATGGACAACTTTGACGGTACGCTGCAGGAACCTCGAGTACTCCCTGCGCGTCTGCCGAACCTGCTATTGAACGGCGCTTCGGGCATTGCCGTGGGCATGGCTACAAATGTGCCGCCTCACAATCTGGGGGAAATCTGCGAGGCGACGGTTTTCCTCATAAAGAAGTATCGGCGTATTGATTCCGTCTCTGTTGATAACCTCATGGACTTTGTCAAGGGCCCCGATTTCCCGACCGGGGGCACCATCCTGGGCATGGAGGGCATCCGCGGTGCATACGCCACGGGTAAGGGACGTATAGTAGTACGGGCGAAGACGCATTTTGAAGACGCGGGCGGCGGAAAGTCATTGATCATCGTCACAGAGCTTCCCTATCAAGTTGGCAAGGCCAGCTTGATTGAAAAGATCGCTGGGCTTGTGCGAGACAAGAAGCTGGACACTCTTTCCGACCTGCGTGACGAATCAGATCGCCAGGGCATGCGTATCGTTATCGAGCTGAAACGCGGAGCAGATCCACGCCCTACCTTGATGCAACTGTACAAGTACACACCCATGCAAACCACTTTCGGCGTAAACATGCTGGCGCTGGTTGACGGTGAACCCCGCGTCCTGTCGCTGAAAAGGATCCTCCAACTCTTCGTTGAACACCGCCGGAAGGTGATTACGCGTCGCAGTCGGTTCGAACTCGAACGGGCCAAGCTGCGTTCGCACATCCTTGAGGGCCTCAAAACCGCGCTTGATCACCTGGACGCGGTCATCGCAACCATCCGCAAGTCAAAAACCGCAGATACAGCCCTGCGAAACCTGCGGCGACAGTTCGAGTTAACCGAGATACAGGCACGGGCCATCCTCGACTTGCAGTTGCGCCGTCTGGCAGCACTGGAGCGTCGCAAGATTGAAGAAGAGTACGCCGACACCCTGAAGCGTATCGAGTACCTGCAGAGCCTGCTTGCCAGTTCGCGCAAGATCCTCAACCTCATCAAGAGTGAGCTGCAAGAACTGAAGGCTCGATACGAAGACGCGCGACGCACGCGCATATCAGAGAAGGAAGCGGAGGAGATAGGCGTAGAGGAGTTGCTGCCAGAAGAAGATGTGCTCATCGCCACCACTCGACGAGGTTACGTCAAGAGGCTTTCCGCCACGCCCTATCGGCTACGGGGCGGCACTAGGCTCTTCACCACAGGCAGCGGCGACCAAGTGCAGCATCTGGTGGCCGCTAACACCCTGCACAGCGTGCTCTTCTTCACTAATGAAGGGCGCTGTTTTACGATGAAGGTGCACCAGATCCCCGACTCTGCACGGCAGACGACAGGCATTCCGCTTTCCAACTTGCTGACCATGGAACCCGATGAAAGAGTCACTGCTGTGGTGGACGTACCGGATTTCAAGCAGGCTAGATTCCTGATCATGCTTACTACGCAGGGTCGGATAAAGCGCACTGCTGCTGAAGAGTTCTCTGCCAGGCGCCCCAGCGGCCTTACAGCCATCAAACTGGACGAGGGCGACGAATTGCGCTGGGTCATGTTGAGCCCCGGCAATCAGGAAGTGATCGTCATCACAGCGGGCGGCCAAGCGCTGCGCTTCAAAGAGGATGACGTTCGCGTAATGGGTCGCAATGCGGCCGGCGTGAAAGCCATCAAGCTGACCTCAGGGGATCGCCTGGTCGGTATGGATCTGGTGGAAGAGGGGGGGGCGTTACTCGTCGTAAGCGAAAAGGGCTATGCAAAACGCACACCCCTGACGGCATACTCCACGCACAGCCGCTATGCCAATGGCGTCGTTACATTTGCTACCAAGAATCTGGCGAGGACTGGCCACCTGGCCGCAGGTTGCGTGGTGCACGAGGATGATGATATAGCTATCCTACCCGCCAAAGGCGCGGCTCTCTGTGCCAAGGCTGGCGAGATCGCCCAGCAAAGTCGCTCCACACGAGGTACGGTCATTATGCCACTTAAGAGCACTGATGCGGTGCTCGGCATCGTGCGCCTCGCGGCCAAGCCCAGAACACCTTCCTCAGCGACCCAATCTCCGCCAAAAAGAAAGAAGGCGGCTGCCTCCCGCAAGCCCTCCACGAGGCCAAAGTCTGCAGCAAGAGCCAAGAAGGTCTCTACTCGCACCACAAAGGCCAAGAGCTCAACCCGAAAGACCTCCAAGAGCCGTGCATCTGCATCAAACAAGAAGCACCGCACGCGCTAGCCGAGACAAGGGGAAAGGCTGAGACAGGCTTATGGACATCAAAGCGCTGCTGGAAAAAGGTAGGGGACAACTGCTTGAGTTCATGCCGCAGCCAGATGCGGAAACGCTGGCAGAGACACTGGCAGCGTTCGCCAACGCCGATGGTGGCACTATCCTCGTCGGATTAGGCACTACGGGCATGCTCTTCGAAGGGGTCGAGCCTGAGCACCTAGAAGCACTGCTGCTGCGCGCGCAGCTTATGTGTCGCCCGCCCATCAGAACAGAATGGCGACAGCTTGATATCGGGCGCGGGACGGTAATCGCGATTTCCGTGCCCCACAGCCCAGAACTACACAGCCTCCTCGACGGACGGGTGCTGCTGCGCTCAAGAGCGAAGAACAGGCCACTGGGCGGTGAAGAGATCAGGCATCTCGCCTCTGCCAAAGGAGCTGGAGATTATGAAAAAGAAACGGCGCCCGGTGCTACTCCAGCCGACCTGGATGAAGGTATCATCGCCGAGTACGTGGCTAAGCGTCGCCTGCGGGGCCCTCGCGGCGAGAAGCTGAGCGGCACAGAGCTCTTGCTAGACAGCGGTGCCATAGACGCAGAAGGAAAACCAACAGTGGCCGGCTTGCTGCTCTTTGGACGAAACCCGCAGCCTTTGCTGCCCCAAAGCCGCGCCGTCCTGGTACGCTTTGCGGGCACGCAACCAGGCAGCCGTGACGGCCTCCCCGGCTATACGCGGCGGGAGGAGATCAGTGGGTCACTGAATCAAATCATTGAAAACCTCTGGAACATTATCTGGGAAGAGATGCGTCACGAGTCCGTGATCTCCGGCTTGAAGCGTGAGGAGCGTCCCGAGTATCCGCCATTCGCCGTGCGCGAGGCCATCGTCAATGCCGTGGCCCATCGTGACTACCGCATCTCGGGCCGGCGGATCGAGGTGCGCATCTTCCAAGACCGCATGGAGATCATTAGTCCCGGCGGGCTGCCTGGTCACATTACACTGGATAACATCGTAGAGGAGCACTTTTCACGGAACCCCCGGATTGTGAAAGGGCTCTTCTACTGGGGGCTCATCGAGGAACTGGGGCTGGGCATTGACCGCATGATTGACGAGATGATAAGAGCAGGCCATCCCGCACCACAGTTCGAGGCCCGCCCCTTCACTTTCAAGGTAACCCTGCGCAATGTACGTGAACGTCCCGTCAGCAAGTGGGAGCAGAATCTCAACGAACGTCAGATCAAAGCCCTCGCCTACCTGCAGGGACACGACCGTATCACAAACCGTGACTACCACAATCTGTGCCCTGACGTCACCCCCGAAACCCTGCGTCTGGATTTGGCGGATATGGTAGACAAGGGGTTGCTGCTTCGCATCGGCGCCAAGAAGGGCACCTACTACATCCTCAAGTAGACAATCCCTTTATATCCCAAGTATATCCCATATATCCCAAATTCGAGGGCATAATCCGTAAAATGAAGCCGCATCCTGTCATCCTCATCCATGGCCTGGGGGGCCGACCCGAAGACTGGCAAGTCTCTGGTATGGTAGACTTCCTCGTCAAAGAAGGTGGCTTCGACCCTCAGTTTGTTCGCCTCTTTGACTACGGGTACACAAAGACACATGGTATCCCCAAGTACAACTATCAGGGCAATATCGTTGATATCGCCCATCGCCTATCGGACGACCCTCACCTCATTGAAAGCTATCCCTTTCAAGTTGATCGTCTGAGCCGTGAGAGCACCGCTGCTGGAGGGCCTGAAAAAGTAGACATTGTGGCCTATAGCGTGGGCGGGCTCATCGCCAGGTACTATCTGGCCCGAGACAACCCAGATCACAATGGGACACACTACCGGGGACACGTCGGAACCCTGGTTGAGATAGCAGTTCCCAACCTGGGCTGTGACTGGCTGGCATTCTACGACAAGGTCTTGAAACAGTCGCGGGTTTGGCGACTCATCATGCTGCTCGACCGCCTGCATCTTTTGCCGGCTGACATCGCCCCAGATATATGGGCAGCGCGGGCGATGATAGCCCAAATGAGCATGCGTACGCTGGCGGCCGTGAACGAAGCACACGGCCAGCCGCTATCGCTGGAGAGCCCTGCTGCGTGGCAATTACGACCCAACAGCCTGTTCATGAAGTGGCTCAACCGCTCGGCAAAGACCCCCAAAGATATTCGCCACTGCTGTATTCATGGCAATTTCGTGCTTCAACTCGACTTGAACATACTGCGACGAAAGTGGAAACAGTGCTTTTCATTCGGGGATTTCGCCGTAACTGCCAAAAGCGCAACCACGATCCCTGGCGCCAGGCCAGTCCTGCATCGCTTTGAGAAACGTTGTCAGCTAACTGTGAGGGAGATGGACGCAGCTGCTCTTTTAGAGGATCAGGCGCTGCTCGAACCGCCACGCTATTCTCATGTGCGGCTTAATGACCAACCGGATGTGCAAAGAGCAGTGCTGGAGATGCTCGCACAGTAGTTGCTTGGCCACCTCGCGCAGTACGGACAGACCACTAACACTGGGGTCAAACAGCCCTATTGGGGATAGCGGACCTCCAGTCGCTGACATGAGCTCCCTAGCGGGGACGATGGCATGTGCGCGCCTCTTCAACGAACGCTCCGAACAGGCGTTTCATCCTGGGGTCATCCTCGACCAGGTCTTCTGGATGCCACTGCACGCCTACGATGAAGCGCCGGTCTTGGCACTCAACAGCCTCGATCACGCCATCCGGGGCAGATGCAGCCACGGCCAAAGCAGGGGCCACATCCTTTGCTGATTGGTGGTGGAAGCTGTTGACAGCCAACCGTCCAACGCCAACAACGTCCGCCAGACGGGTTCCGGGCCTCACCAGTACATCATGACCAAGGTAGTTGCGGGGATGGTCAGGATGAAAGTCGTGCCGCAACGCATTGGGAACTTGCATTGAGATGTCCTGGTACAACGTGCCTCCCAAGGCCACGTTCAATACCTGCAGCCCGCGGCAGATAGCCAGCACGGGCAGGCCATCGTCCACAGCGCGACGAACTAGCAACAACTCCACTCGATCACGAGGTGGATCAACACTCTTCAGCTTGGCCAAGCGTGTCTGGCCAAAACGCTGGGGCTTAATGTCACCACCACCGGCCAGTAGCAGGCCATCCAGCCGCTCACAGACGTCCAGCAGGGTTTCGTCGTCCTCGAGCAGCGGGATCAAGATTGGAGCGCCTCCCACAGCGCGCAGCACACGACAGTAGGTCTGCCTGACACAAAACCGGGAAAGGTACTTCGGGCGGCGCCTGTTGCTGTGACAAGGGATCCCGATGAGGGGACGCATCCGCTGCCCCTACGGAATCAGACGCAAGAACAGCGGCACGAAGGCGAGCGAAACCGCGGCGACTAACTCGACCAGGATGTTCAACGTGGGTCCAGCCGTATCCTTCAGAGGGTCGCCCACAGTATCCCCCACCACGCTGGCGAGGTGGGCCAAAGAGCCCTTGCCACCATGGGCGCCTGCTTCGATGCGCTTCTTGGCATTATCCCAGGCACCACCAGCGTTGGCCATAAAAATAGCCAGAAAAATGCCGCTGACGATGTTGCCGGCGATGAAGCCTGCCAGTGCCTCACGCCCCAAGGTGAAAACGATAGCAAAGGGAGAGGCCACAGCAACCAGACAGGGCAAGACCAGTTGCCCCAAAGCGCTCCTGGCAGCGATATCAATGCATCGCTGGTAATCCGGAGCAGCCCTGCCCTCAAGCAGCCCTGCAATCTCCTTGAACTGGCGTCGCACTTCTGTGACCATCAGCTCTGCTGCGTGGCCCACGGCGCTCAAGGTCATGGAAGAGAACAGTGCAGGCAGCGCGCCACCGAGCAGCATGCCAGCCATCACTCGCGGGTCTCGGATGTCCAGGCTCTTCACCATAGCCACTTCCGAATAGGCTGTCAGCAATGAGAGCGCAGCTGCTGCAGTCGCGCTGACTGCAAAGGCCTTCGCTATAGCCGCCGTGGTGTTGCCCGCAGCATCCAGGCGATCCGTGATACGCCGTATGCGGGGGTGCTGGCGTGTCATTTCAGCAATGCCACCCGCGTTGTCGGCAATTGGCCCATAAGCATCCATAGACAGTGTGATGCCCAGAATGGAAAGCAAGCCCACGCCAGAAAGCGAGATGCCGTAAATGCCCCAGGCTCTGTGGGAAAAGATCATAGACAAGCCCAGGATAAGCATGGGCAAAGCAGCGCTCCGCATGCCAACGGATAGACCGGCGATAATGGTCGTCGCCGCACCCGATTCACAAGATGCAGCAATCACGTCAACTGGGCGTCCAGAAGTAAAGTGCTCCGTAATCAGTCCGATAGCCACGCCTGCGACCAGGCCAGATGCCGTGGCATAGAAAGCGCGCAGGTCGTGCAAATAAAGCCGAGATAGCAGCAGTGTTCCCAGCAGCGCTACGACGGCGCTGATGACCATGCCCAAACGCAAAACCGTCTCCGGCCCCACTTTCTCCGATTGTGCCAGCACTTTCACTGCAACAACCCCTACCACACAGCCCAACAGGCCAATCACGAGAACACACAGAGGGAAGTATATACCTTTTTGGCCCAAACGAGCACCGAGGACAGTCGTTGCGGAGCCCCCTAGAATGAGTGCGGCAATGGTTGTATCCACGTAAGACTGATAGGTATCCGCTCCCATGCCCGCCACATCGCCAACATTGTCGCCTACGAGGTCTGCAATCACGGCCGGGTTACGGGGATCGTCCTCGGGCATGCCCACTTCAACCTTCCCCACCATGTCGGCCCCAATGTCAGCAGCTTTGGTGAAGATTCCACCTCCGATGCGAGCGAAAATGGCCGCAAAGCTCGCACCCATAGAGTAGCCGGTCATCACGGTCAACGGATTCGGCACCACCCGCAACAGCGAAAAAGTCAGATAGACTGTGGAAATCCCCAGAATACCGAGGCTGACCACCGTCATACCTAGAACAGCCCCACCTGAAAAGGCCACATCAAGTGCATGACCGGCCCCTTTACGGGCAGCAAAAGCTGTGCGGCCATTGGCCCGGGTGGCGATGTTCGTGCCGACGTAGCCTGCCAGCACAGACGTTACCACGCCAACAATGAACGTGAACATGATATACACGTCCAGCACCACTAACAAGAGAATGGCGAAAAAGACCGCAACCACAGCCATGATGCGATACTCGCGCCTCAGGAATGTCATCGCCCCTTTCTGAATGACTGCTGAGAACCTGGCAATCTCCGGCGTGCCAGCATCTTTGCTCAAGGTGATGCGGACCAGGTATACTGTGAAAACGATTCCCAGCAGTCCTGCGGCGGGGAAGAGATAAGCAGTTGAAGCAATAGGCATGACTCGTTGCTCTCCTCGTCGTTCCTGTTCAGTGCCGAAGCAAAAGGGTGTCCTTGGCAGGGGCAGCCAAAGGCTTAGCGCCCTGGCACGAAGAGCTGCAAGATTGAAACAAGACAGCCCGGCGCCGCCGGAGGTGGTGATGGCTGAAACGGCGTATCCAGGTACGCCTGATAGGCATCCGCACGGCCCTTGCCTTGCGCATTGGCATCCAGACCAAGGTCGTTCGCCGTCCTCATGAACCGCTCTCCAAGTTGCGTGGGAGTCAAGCCTGGAAAAGCTTCCAGCAACAGAGCTGCTGTGCCCGCGGCATGTGGTGTAGACATACTGGTGCCAGACGCCCGCGTGTAGAGCGCATCCACTGGCGCGCCCATACTGGTATCCTGGGCGCGACAAGAAACGATATCAACGCCAGGCATCAAAATGTCTGGCTTCATCCGTCCATCACTCGTGGGACCATGAGCTGAGAAGTTAGCAATGGCATCTTGCTTCGCACAGGCACCCACAGTCAGCACCTTCCTGGCACAACCTGGCGGGCCAACCGTGGAAGGCTGTGGGCCGTAGTTGCCCGCAGCCACACAAACCATAACACCCTGATCCACGGCCGCATCGCAGGTCACAGAAAGTGCATCTGAGCCATCACACGGTCCCATGCCGCCCAGGGACAGATTGATGACTTTTACATTTTGCTGCACCGCCCACTCCAGGCCGGCCATGACTTCGCTCATATACCCCGAGCCGTCACCGTGCAGCACCTTGGCTGCGTAGATGCGGGCCTCGGGCGCAATACCCTTGTACTTGTTACCGGCTCCGGCCGCAATCCCGGCCACATGGGTGCCATGCCCGTGATTGTCACTCGTCCCTTCACCCGTAAAATCCTCCATGGCCGTAATACGACCTGCAAAGTCCGGATGACCAGGATCAATGCCCGTATCCAGGACAGCGATTGGTACATTGCGCCCCGTAAAGCCAGTGGCCCAAACCTCTGGGGCACGGATATGGGTAGCAGAAGCGTCCAGACAAATGTGCACAGGCAGGTCCGGCCAGATGTGCTCTACTGTAGGATCGTCAGCGAGTTCACGAATCTGCTCGGCCGAAGCACGCATGGCTGCGGCAGGGACAAGGACAAAGTGGTGCGGCCTTGTGATACCAGCCAGAGGCCGACTGGCGAGGGAAACCTCCTGTCTGTATCTGATGATGATGCGGTGCTCATGCGGCGCCCCGGGAGCTCCCAGCGTCTCCGCTAGGCCAGCGGCTATTTTGGTGCGTCTCACGTCTTCCTCCCTTGTTTTGAGTGCTGGAGGTCCTGCTATTGAATGAAGACCTGGCGGTCTTCCTCAATCGCCTGTACCCACGGCTCCTTCTGAAGAGCTAATGCTGTCTCCCCTGAGCACGAAACAGCTACCGCCTTGATAAGGCTAAAGGACCGTAGTATCGTAACCCCCAATTCGGCCAGCCGTGTTGTTGCCTGCGACACGTCGCCTTCGACACGCAGGATCAGACGCACTGTGTCCTTTGGCCGCTTCCGCAACTTGCCCCGCAAAGTCCGCTTGATCTTATCCATCCTGACCTGCCACTACAAAAGCTACCGCATAGTCACGCGAATGCGAGAGACTGATGGCAAACTCCACCAGACCCAGCTTGGCGGCACGAGCTGCCGCGCGCCCATGTAGACGAACCAGCGGCCTGCCACGTGCATCAGCAAGCACTTCCATCTCGCACCACGACACTCCAAGCAATCCAGTTCCGAGCGCTTTCGAAAGCGCTTCTTTCCCCGCGAAACGCACTGCCAGTTCAGGCACCCGCCCCTTGCACAGTGTCAACTCGGCCCGAGTGTAGACTCTGTTCAAGAAACGCCCATTCCAACGTGAAATGGCCCGGCGGATGCGCTCAATCTCGATGATATCCACACCCACGCTGAGCATCAGGTACACTCACAAGGGTCGCCCATTTGCATCGTATCCCCGCCCGATGCAGCGATAAGTGAACCCCAGTGCCCTCATTCTTTCAGGCTCATAGATATTGCGGCCATCGAGAAGCACTGGCTGGCGCATAGACTTGACAATGCGCCCCATGTCCAGTTGCTTGAACTCGTTCCACTCCGTCAGCAGGATCAACGCGTCTGCGTCCTCGGCCACGGCGTACGCGTTGTCACAATAGGTCACGTCGTTCAGAATCTCCCTGGCATTGTCCGCTGCCACCGGGTCGTAGGCCTTGACCTGTGCCCCTTCGTGCTGCAACATGTGAATGATCTCGATAGAAGGTGCATCGCGCATATCATCGGTGTTAGGCTTGAAGGACAGGCCCAACACACCGATCGTCTTGCCGCGAAGGTTCCCCATGATCTCGCGCAGCTTCTGAATAACGCGCTTGCGCTGGTCGTAGTTGATCTCCATGACTGCGCGCAGCAGCTGAGGATGGCAGCCATGCGTGGCAGCAATATGAGCTAGAGCCTTTACGTCCTTGGGGAAACAGGAGCCACCCCAACCTACGCCAGCCCCCAGGAAGGCGTGGCCAATGCGTTTATCGCTGCCCATGCCCCGCGCAACCTCCCTCACATCAGCACCCAGAGCCTCACAGATATTGGCCATCTCATTGATGAACGAGATCTTGGTCGCCAGGAATGCATTCGAGGCATACTTGATCATCTCGGCAGTGCGCAGATCAGTGATAATAACGGGGGCCTGCAGCGGTGCATACAGCTCTGCGACCTTTTCGGCCGCTTCCCGGTTTGTACACCCTAGCACGATGCGGTCGGGATGCGTGAAATCATAGACAGCCGAGCCTTCACGCAGGAATTCTGGATTGGAGACCAGCGCAAATCCTACGTCGCTGACCTTGTGCTCATTGACGATGTCAGCCACCCAATCCCCAGTCCCGATTGGAACTGTGCTCTTGTTGACGATGATCAGAGGCTCAGCAAGACGCCTGGCGATTCCCTCGGTCGCCTGGTTAACGTGAGAGAGGTCTGCCTCCCCCTCGCTTCCGGACGGCGTGCCGACAGCAACGAAAACGAACTCCGCACCACGCAGCGCCTCGTCGTACGAGGTTGTAAAGTCCAGACGCCCAGCTTCGTAGTTGCGGCGGACTACCTCTTCCAACCCTGGCTCAAAGATCGGCAGGATACCCTTTTTCAGGTTGTCCGATTTCTGTTGGCTCCGATTCAGACAAATCACTTTGTTGCCAAGATCGGCCAGGCAGGCTCCTGTCACCAGTCCGACGTATCCCACACCAATGACGCAGATATTCTTCATTCTTCAGGCTTCTCCTTCACACTACAATAGAGTCACAGAACCCCATTGTGCTGACAGGTCTTGTGTGTGTCCTCAATGCTTCTTCAACGGCATATGTCCGCGCTCGACCACGGAGTCACAAGTGCAGCACAAGCATCGCCTTACGTCAACAAAGTGCGGCCCTGACCGACATACTAAGGCCAAGGCTCAGCCACTATATCACAGATAGCTTGATTGTCAAAACTTGGTCACCTAGGGTTGTTTCACTTCCCTCTAGCATCCTCCAGAACCATACACGCCAACGCCTGCCCCATCTCCACAGCATAGTTCGAACCTCTATCCCATGGATAGACGTGGCTCATGCTGGCGAAATATAACCCAGGCACGGGTGTGCGCACAGGCGGTATTTGCCTGGAATAGTTCACAGGCACCACTGGTTGGGCATACTTTTCGCGGAACAGCCAACTCTTGCGCACCCACGACGGATCAAATGCCGGGTTGAATGCAGTCAGGCTGGGCAAGAACTCCTTCAGCAGTTCGTCCTTGCTCATGCGAAAGTACCTGTGCTCAGGCGCTGGATAATCGCCCAGGTAGACAAGGTAGTCACCGCCATAGTGCTCGGGTGGCTGATAGTTTGTATGTTCCACAAAGGCCAGGAAGGGAAACTGCCCTTTGGGCAGATTAATCCAGTAAAAGCTGGCAGTAATGGGCTGTTCGAGAGCCAGAACTAGTGTCAATGCGCCAAGGGAGCGCAATCCTCGTATCTGCGTCAGGTAGTCTTCAGGCAGACTTGGCGCCAAACGCAGCATTGCCGACGGTGAGACCGTGGCCAGAACCGCATCGAACTCGTGCACCTCGTCTGGCACGTGCAGGCGAATCCTTGGCCCAGAATCATCCACCCGTGATACAGGTGCGCTCAAGTGGATGACGCCGCCCTGAGCTTGCACCTTCTCTACCAGGGCGTCAATAAGAGTTTGATAGCCTCCAACGTAATAGCCCAGACGCGGCGTACGCTTATGGATGCGCGCCCAGAACCAGGCCATGTTGACCTCGCGGTAGTAGTCTCCAAGTTTGCCAACCAACAGCGGCTCCCAAAGCATTTGGTAGGCACGCAGCCCGATGTAGCGGGGCAGCCACTCATGTGCCGTCACCCGCTCCAACGGCTGCCAGTTCCTCGATAGGCGCAGGTAGAGGGTCACCAGACCAACGCGTATCTTGTCCAGGAAAGACAGGTATGGATAGCGGAGCACAGCAAGCGGGCTGTCGAAAGCGTTTATCGTGCCATTTTGCCAGATGGCCGTAATGGGCCTGGGGAAGAAGATTCTGTCACCGAGGCCAAGCTCACGACTAAAGTTCAGAACAATGTGGTCGGAGGCGAACAAGTGGTGATAGAACTTTTCCAGAGGCCACTCCCAACGGTCATCTTTGAACGTCCCGGCCAAGCCTCCGGCCTGTGCTGCTTGCTCAAAGATGGTCACCTGGTGACCGGCCTTGCCCAACTCGTAGGCCGCTGTCAGACCAGTGATGCCGGCGCCAACAATGCCAATCTCCATGCTTTAGTCACTCCAGTTCACGTCATGAGAATAGGGCGCTGTTCTCCGTACACGAACAACACGAAGGCCTGCCGCAATACACGAGTTCTTCCAGAGTTTTGTGCAATTCGGTTTCATTCGTGCCATTCGTGTATATCGTACTCAGAGGAACTTTCGCGGGCATTTGTTCACCACCACGGACTACTGCCCCTCTTCTGACACCATGCCGGCCAGGATTCTCTCCATAGCCATAGTGTGACTACATACGCCTCGTTGGGCGAAAAACCTGCAGCCACACTTCCAAGCACCACTGTCGTAACGAACAGTGTAGGTATTGTGATCGCCCCTGAAGACCACCTCAAACTGCGAGAACCGCACGCGATCCTTCTCCTCAGCGTACCGTCTCGCCTTCTCAATCTTGCTCACCATTCCTGAGTCCATATGTCCTCCATTAAGCTCTCTGGACAGTGACCTCCAATACTTCCGAAGTCTGCCAGACTTCGGAAGTGTTCAGTGCACGAGTACTAGAGCCGTCCCAAACGCTCCTTCACGAGCTGGATGCTCTCCATAGACCAAGGATCAACGTCGTAGAGCATCGCCAGATAATAGCTGACATAGTCACCCAAGTGGACGGTTGACAGCATCTGTGCCAGCGCGCTGTGTCCACGTGCTTCGACCGTGTCACAAGCGAAACCGTGCTCCTGCAGCAACTCGCGTGTAATATCAAAGCGCAAAAGCACCCGCGGATGGTTCAACATGGAAGTCAGTATGACCACGTGCACCGAGTGTGGCAGGCCAGGTGGAAAAGGATAGCCCGCCACAGTGTTGTGAGTCAATTCGGGCAGCACATCAAACACGCACCAGGACTTGGCATTCTCATTGAATTGCCCCTTCCAGCGACGTGCAACTTCACTCAAGTGTTCCGCTCCATACACTACTGGCAGCCGCTGGTGGAGCTTCATGGCCAGTGACTTTGCGGCGTTCTCGGCTGAGGGAACCGACTCCTTGATCTCCGCCTGCCACTGCCACATCACGGCCACTGCCTCCGCCACGTCTGCTGACTTGTCACTGACAAAGCCTAGGCACTGCATGATCCCCAGCAGGTACATTAAGGAGTAACCGACCGCTGCACGCGGTTGTGTCTCATAGTGAAACAAGCACAAGGGCAAGTCCTGTTCGCGAGTCTTGCGCGCCAGTTCGCCACCCGTCGTGATAGACAGTACCCGTGCCCCGCTCCGCAGTGCATTGTCGAAGCCGAGCAGCGTTTCCTCAGTGTTACCAGAGTAGCTGCAGGCGATTACCAAGGTGCGCTGGTCAACGAAGGCCGGCAAGGTATAGTCGCGATGCACTATGATGGGAACAGGACATTCCTGTACCAGCAGCGTACGCAGCAGGTCGCCACCGATAGCTGAACCACCTATACCAATGATAACGACCTGATTGACTTTGCGGTACTCGTCTGGCAACTCGAGGTCACGAATCCCATTCCACCCGTCCTCGCACTGCCGTGGTAACCCAGCGATGCAGGCCAGCATTCCCTGTTGATCCAGTGCTGCAAAGTCCAAAGGGGCATCCAGGTCAAGCATCCGTCCCTCCCCCAGCATCATTGTGGAGTAATGTTCGCGCTGCCAGGCTGTATACGGCACGTCTGCGCCAGTGCGCCTTTTTGGCAACCTGAGCAGCAGCGTCACGCCGGCTCATGCCACCGGCTATCAACTCAGCCAGAACTTGCCGCACGCGGTCCTCCTCCCAGGCAGGTTCTCCTCGACTTGGCGCGCCAGCAAGCACCAGCGTGAACTCCCCGCGCGGCGGAGTCTGGCTAAAGCGAGTGATTCCTTCGCTGACTACTCCACGCCAGACCTCTTCATACATTTTTGTCAACTCGCAGGCAATTGCCAACTGCCTGTCGCCGCACACTTGATGTATGTCTTGCAGTGCGGCCAGCAGGCGATGCGGAGACTCGAAACAGACAATGGTGCGCAGCTCATCCCGCACCGAAGCCAGCAGCCGCTGCCGTGCAACGCGACGGCGCGGGAGAAAACCGAGGAACACAAAACTGTCGGTGGGAAGGCCCGATACAGCGAGAGCAGCCAGCACCGCGGAGGGCCCCGGCACGACGACGACGGGCACGTCTGCGGCGACAGCGGCCTTGACCAAGCGATATCCAGGATCCGATATGGCCGGCATCCCGGCTTCCGAGACCAGGGCTACAGCCTGTGTCTGCAGAGCGCGCAGGATTTCGCCCTGCCGGGCCAACTCGTTGTGCTCGAAGAAACTAACCATCGGCGTGCTGATCTCATAACGAGCCAGCAGCTTGGCCGTCGTCCGCGTATCCTCAGCGGCGATTAGCTTCACCTCGCGCAGCACCCGAAGCGCACGCAAGGTGATATCTTCCAGGTTTCCAATCGGAGTCGCTACCACGTACAGCATGCCCATCAAACCCATTATAGCGGAGAATCCGCAGCATGTCCAACGCAGAGTTTGCACAGTCAGACAACGCTTGCGGAAACTACGAAGCGGCTGTATAATCTCAATTGTGAGTTGCATAGCTGCAGGGTTGAGATTATCCTGCCGCTGCCTGCCACAAGGAGGACGATCACGAACAATGCACGAACTGCGTGAGAGAATCGCACGTGAAGGACGCAACCTGGGACGAGGTATTCTCAAGGTTGACAGTTTTATCAATCACCAGGTTGATGCCCGTCTGATGATGTCCGTGGGACGCGAGTTGGGCCGACGTTTCGCCCACGCTGGTGCAAGCAAGGTGCTGACTGCCGAGATCTCCGGCATCGCCCCAGCATTGACCACAGCCTTGGCTCTAAACGTGCCGGTCATTTACGCGCGCAAGACCAAGCCTATCACCATGCCCGAGAACGCTTACCGTGAGAAAGCGCCATCACACACCAAAGGGTGCTTTGTGGAATTACTAGTTTCCCCTGAGGTGTTGCGACCCGATGACCAGGTGCTGATCATTGATGACTTTCTCGCCACCGGACAGACAATCTCGGCACTTGCACGTCTGGTGAAACGCAGCGGCGCTACCCTGGTCGGCATCGGGGCAGTTATTGAGAAGACCTTCGAAGGCGGGCGGGCGCTTCTTGTGTCTCAATTCGAGGTGCCTGTTGAAGCGCTTGTCTCCATTTCCGACATGAGCAATGGCCGTATTGTCTTCGGCGAGTAGCGCGAGGTGAGGCCGGTGACCGAAAACCTCCCTGATAGCCAGGATGAAGCAATCGCCATATTGGATTTTGGATCTCAATACAGCCAACTCATAGCCCGACGCGTGCGTGAGTGCGGTGTCTACTGCCAGATGTTCGGTTGCAATGCAGAGCAGGCAGTGGTTGAAGCCCTTGCGCCGATGGGCTTTATCCTGTCTGGTGGGCCAGCCAGCGTCTATCAACACGGTGCACCGCACTTACCGGCTTACGTGCTCAAACAAGGCAAGCCCATCCTGGGCATCTGCTATGGCATGCAGCTGCTCACCCACGAATTAGGAGGTCAGGTGGCCTCAGCCACACTGCGTGAATACGGGTCCGCTGACCTGACAGTATCCGCCCTACCCGGTCTCCTCTTCCGCAACCTGCCCGCGAATCTGCACGTGTGGATGAGCCACGGTGACCAAGTGCAGACCCTGCCGCCAGGATTCCGAGTGCTCGCCAGCACCGACAACGCACCCATTGCTGCCTGTGGAGATGCGCAGCGCCATATCTATGGATTGCAGTTCCACCCCGAAGTCATCCATACTCCACGCGGTGTGCAGATTCTGCGAAACTTTCTCTACCACATCTGCGGTTGCCGGGGCACGTGGCAACCCGCTTCGTTCATAGCCAGTGCGATCGCCTCCGTACGCAGGCAGGTGGGTTCTGGCAGGGCGATTTGTGGTCTGTCCGGCGGCATTGATTCGACTGTTGCGGCTACCCTGGTCCAGAAGGCAATTTGTGACCAGTTAACCTGCATCTTCGTTAACCACGGTCTGCTGCGCCTCGGCGAGGCAAAGCATAACCTGGAGTCATTCCGCAGGCACCTGGGCCTGCGCGTAGTCTACGTAGACGCATCCGACCGTTTCCTAAAAGCGCTGCGCGGAATAAGCGACCCGGAGGAAAAAAGGCGCATCATCGGCCACGAGTTCATTGGCGTGTTTGAGACAGAGGCGCGCAAACTTGGAGGCGCAGACTTCCTCGTGCAGGGTACGCTGTACCCGGACGTCATTGAGAGCAGTGGCGCGCACACCCAGGTCGCGGCCCGAATCAAGACCCACCACAATGTGGGCGGCCTCCCCAAGGACTTACGGTTCAATCTCATCGAACCACTCAAGTACCTGTTCAAGGACGAAGTACGCCGCATAGGTGAGGAACTAGGGCTGCCGCAGGAGATTGTGCACCGCCAACCTTTTCCCGGCCCAGGTCTGGCGGTGCGCATCATTGGCAAAGTCACCAAAGAGCGTCTGCACATATTGCGTGCTGCGGACGCCATCGTCACGGCCGAGATAGCATTGGCTGGCCTGGATAGAGACATCTGGCAGTACTTTGCTGTCCTCACGCCGATCAGGACTGTAGGCGTAATGGGCGATGGGCGCACCTACGGCAACGTAGTGGCCGTGCGCGCCGTGGTCAGTGAGGACGGCATGACAGCAGACTGGGCGCACCTGCCTGCCGATGTGCTGACTCGCATCTCGAGCCGTATCGTGAACGAAGTTGCGGGAGTGAACCGTGTCGTCTACGACGTCACCAGCAAGCCACCCTCCACCATCGAATGGGAGTGAGCGATGGTCAAGGTTTTGCATTTCGCTGACCTGCACCTCGGCGTGGAGAACTATGGCCGTCCAGACCCTGCAACCGGTCTGCACACGCGTCTTTTGGATTTCTTGCGTTCCTTCGATGAACTGGTGGAATATGCCCTGAAGGAAGCAGCAGACCTGGTGCTCTTTGCCGGTGACGCCTACAAGAGCCGTAATCCCAATCCTACGCATCAAAGAGAGTTCGCCCGGCGCATACAGCGCCTGGCCTCAGCCAACATCCCGGTATTCCTGTTGATTGGTAATCATGACATCCAAAGCACTTTGGGGCGCGCGGACACACTGGACATCTTTGCCACCTTGGAGGTGCCCAACGTCACCGTCGGCAGAGTGCCTGCCACGCACCGTATTTCCACTCGCTCCGGACCTGTTCAGATAGTGGCACTACCATGGATCGTACGGAGTCATCTGCTCAGCCGCGAGGAGTACAAGAATCGTCCTCTCTCTGAGATTGAAGAACTGACCCTAAGCAAGCTGGAGACCATCCTGAACACTGAACTGGCCAAGCTAGATCCTGACTTGCCGACCATTCTGGCGGTTCATGGCGCTGTGCAAGGGGCTACTTACGGATCCGAAAGAAGCGTCATGCTGGGTCAGGAAGTTGTGCTGCCCCTGAGTCTCCTGAGAAATCCGGCCTTTGATTACGTGGCTCTAGGACACATCCATCGCCACCAGGAACTTGACCAGAACCCACCCATCGTCTACAGCGGCAGCTTGGACCGCATTGATTTCGGGGAGGAGAAAGAGGCAAAAGGCTTTGTTGTCGCAGAAGTCGAGAAAGGCAAAGCACTGTTCAAGTTTGTAGAGCTGACAAGCACTCGACGCTTTGTCACTATTGGAGCGCAGGCAGACGGCGCTGATCCCATGGCCCAGGTTCAAGAAGCCATCGCAGCTTGCGATGTCAAAGATGCTATCGTGAGATTAATCATTCATACCACAGCCGCCAAGAACCCTCTGCTGCGAGATAACGAGATTCACAGCCTGTTGAGCGAAGCATTCAAGGTAGCCACCATAGTCAGAGACGTCAAGCGCACATCGCGTCTACGTCTGGGCAGCGATCAAAGCGTAGAGCAGATGACGCCACTAGAAGTATTGGAAAGATACTTTCAAGTACGTCAGCTAGACAAGGAACGCACCGACAAGCTGTTGGAGTATGCACGACAAGTCATGAGCTCAGACGTGTACAAAGGGAAAGACTGACGAAAGGGCAGAATAGTGACAATTGTCCCGATATAGGTTTCTCCAAGGCCATTATGTCAAAGTGACGTTGTAGTACTATTATGCCGGGGGATGGGATTCTCGTTCACATCCCTGTGCAACGGCCCTTCTATGGACCCGTGGCACTCGCTCATTGACTCGGGCACCTTCTTGTACCTGTGGCTGGCTTGACGAGGCTACCCGGCGCTTCCGATGGAAAAGGGGACTGCAATGAGCACAAGACTACGAACACTCGTAGACTCACTCAGCATCGTAGATGGCGTCTGGCAAGAAAAGCCCAACAATCTGGGCGTCATCGAGCGTTCTCCCATTATCCCTGCCAGGCGTGGACGGGGCAACCTCTATGTACTGGTGGAGACCGTAGGGAGTTTTCCAGACCACGCTCAGATCCAACGGCAGATCATAAATGTTGCACAGGAGTACTATCGCACATCCCGCAGCATCACAACCGGCATACGCATGGCAATAAAGGCTGTCAATGACTATCTGTTTGAGGAGAACCTCAACGCTCCACGCAAGCAGCGCGGTATCGCTGGCGTAACTTGCATGGTGCTGAGAGATCAAGACGCCTACATAGGACAGTTGGGCCCAGCGTTGCTCTACCACGTTGGGAAAGAGGAATCCCAACGCTTTCCGAAGGAGTCCACTTGGCTGAGTAGCGAGAAACTGCAGGATGTAGACATCACTGAACACCCGCCCTTGGGACTCCGTCGGCACGTTGAGCCAGAACTGCTTCACCTGTACATGCGAGAAGGTGACGTCTTCATTCTGGCTTCCACCTCATTGGTCAAAGCCGCAAGCGACGACGAGATAGTCAGCGCGGTCATCCATCGCGGTGTACATACTCTGCGCGAAAACCTGGAACGTTTGGCCCAAGGGCGCGATCTATCCGTGCTGATTGTCGAGGTACTGCGGGCTGATCAAGCACCAGCACCAGAGGAGAAAGCACGCACCCGTCCAATCGCTGAAGAGCGGCTCAGCTTGCGCGCCAGGGTATCCTCTGTGCTTCGCGGGCTGTTCCTCCCGGCGCCGGAAGAAGGATTCGAAGAGGAGGAAGAGTTCGAGGCGGAAGAAGAAAAGGAAAGGTTTTCTCTGGCTATTGACCTCAAAGGCGCTGCTGAGTCAGCCTGGCGCACTCTGACCAGACTCGGTCGGGGGCTAGTTGCACTGCTGGTACGCATGCTGCCAGAGGCTGAGCCAAGACAACGCACAAAACCGCGTAGAGGCAGGGGGGTAATCGCCGCACCTGGAGACAAGAAATGGCTGTGGCTCGCTTTGCTGATACCGTTACTGGTCATCGTGCTCTTTGCCCTCGCCCGCTACCAATGTGGGCGCTCGCGTCAGGCACATCTCACACAGCTCCTACAAGCAGTGCAGGACGCCAAGGCCAGCGCAGAAGCAAGCCCTGTTGCAGCGGACAAGCGAGCCAGTTTGCGCCAGGCGTTAACCCTGCTTGACGAGGCCCTGCAATTGACGCCAGAAGATGAGCGCCTAGTAGTGGACCAGCAAGAAATACAAAAGCAACTGGATAGCATAAACCTCGTATTCAGGGTCTTCTACTTTGGTGAATTGAAAGAGTTTCCTGATACCGAAACTGCCAAGTGTCAGTTGAGCACAGTAATCGTGCAAGGCATAGACGTGTATGTGCTTGACCTGGGAACGGATCGCGTGTACAAATACCTGCTCAACCAGAACAGAGACGGCCTGCAAGCCCTGGAAGGCGAACCTGCTTTGCTGCGCAAGGGGGATCAGCGTGGCGAAGCTATCGTTGACGAATTGCTGGACATTGTTTGGGTAGAGGCAGGCGGAGAGCGGGGAACGAGCAATCTGCTCATATTGGACAAAAAGGGCCATATACTGGAATACGACCCATCGGCAGATTTGAAGCTGCTTCCCATAGCCGACAGCAGCACATGGCGTGGGCCCGTGGCTGCGGCAGCGTATTACGACAACCTTTATGTGCTCGACCCTCTCGCCAATCGCGTGCTCAAGTATCAGCCGACGGGCACTGGTTATGATTTGCCTGCCCTTGACTATTTCAAAGCTGAGATCAGCGCCAATGTAAGCAATGCGGTGGACATGAGCATTGATGGCAACGTCTACGTGCTGCATTCCGACGGCACTATCTCAAAATACCTGGGCGGCGCCGACGTTCCTTTCCCTCAGAGCAACCTGGATGAGCCACTGAAAGCGCCTACCTGTATTTTCGCCTCTGGTTACCTGGAGCAAGAAGGCTACATCTATGTCGCCGATGCAGGGAACCAGCGTGTTGTCCAGTTCAACAAGGATGGCGAGTTCGTCCGCCAACTCCGCAGTCGGGAGCCGGAGTACATGGACGAATTGAGAAGCCTGTTCGTTGATGAAGCAGCTAAAAAGCTCTACCTCGTCAACGGCAGCAAGCTGTACTTGGTGAACCTACCTGAGTGAAGTTCAGTAGTCCCCCTTGGTTGGCGACCAAAGTCGCTAGTACAAGCAAGTAAGGACCGGATGTCACTGATATTAGGCCTCGAAACTTCGTGCGATGAAACAGCAGCAGCCATAGTCGCAGACGGGCGGGAGATCCTTTCCGATGTGGTGGCCTCGCAAGTTGAACTGCATCGCCAATATGGTGGGGTCTTCCCCGAAATGGCGTCTCGACAGCATGTTTTGGACATCGTGCCTGTCATCGAAGAGGCACTACAGCAAGCTGAAACAGAATGGGCAGCGCTGGATGCCATTGCCGTCACGCGTGGACCTGGTCTGGTCGGTTCGCTTCTCGTCGGCGTGAACGCCGCGAAAGCTATCGCCTGGGCCAAGGGATTGCCGCTCATAGGCGTGAACCACCTCGAAGCTCACCTATACGCGAACTGGCTCTTCACCCCTCGTAGCGGAATCGGCGACGAAGCGTCTGGTAAAGGGGCTAGAGACGAGGCCTCCAACAACAGCATTAGAGACGCGGCGACACCATTACCAGTCCCCAGGTTTCCACTCATCTGTCTGATTGTCTCCGGTGGGCACACTGACCTCGTGCTGATGACCGCTCACGGACAATATCGCGTACTTGGTCGCACCCTTGACGATGCAGCCGGAGAGGCCTTTGATAAGGTGGCACGACTTCTTGGCTTGGGCTATCCCGGCGGGCCCGCAATCCAGGCCACGGCGCAGGATGGCAATCCGAGTATGTTTGATTTGCCCCGCGCCTGGCTCAAAGGTAGCTACAATTTCAGCTTCAGTGGCCTCAAGACTGCCGTGCTGCGCATTGTGCAGAAATACGAAGGATTGGGTAAGCAGCCCTCAAAGCAGAGCGCAAGGCGGGTGACCCATAGGGCTCGAGCCCTGCACAAGCTGCCATCGGCCGACCTGGCAGCCAGTTTCCAGGCGGCAGTGGTGGACGTTCTCGTAGAAAAAACGAGACGCGCAGCGGAGGAATTCCACGTCGAAGAAGTCCTGCTCGCAGGGGGAGTAGCCAGCAATACCCTGCTACGCCAGCAAATGATGGCCAAGCTAAAGGTACCAGTGCGCTGCCCGCCACCCGAACTATGCACGGATAATGCAGCCATGGTAGCTTCAGCCGGCCACTTCAAGAACATCGCCGGAGAGCGGGCCAACTGGGATCTCGATGTGCAGCCCCGCCTGGCCTTGAATTGAACCTATAATGGGCAACTAACTGATTGAGAGTTGTAGAGTACAGGAGTTACGCAATTGCCTTGCATAAGGGCAGATTCTACGGCACCTTGTCTAGCCGCCAAGGCGAGAGAGCACGCCGCCCCGTCGAGGGGATGCCGGGACGCTTCGCAGCCTCGCCAAGTCGATGGCGGGACGCTTCGCAGAGAACGCAGAGACTTCGTCCTGAAGGACTCAAGTCCGAAGGATCTCTTGATCTTCTCTCGGCCCTCAGCGTTCTCAGCGTCGTTCACCCCGCCCGATCGTTCATCCCGCTTGACGGGACGGGGGTGAATAAGCTCCAACCGCGCAAGTCCCAGGGGTAATCTGAAATCGCTGGTAAAGGCTTCTTTCGAAAGGTATATGAGCTGGTGAAGCAGGTGCCAGAGGGCCGTGTCGTGACCTACGGGCAGATCGCAGCCGCACTCGGCGATATAAGGCTCGCACGGGTTGTAGGCTGGGCTATGCGTGCCTGCCCGCACGATGTCCCCTGGCACCGTGTGGTCAACGCTCACGGCGGGCTGAGCACCAGCCCCAAGTATGGCGGTGTCAATGTCCAACGCGTACTACTGGAGGACGAAGGCGTCAGATTCGACAGCAACAGGCAAATCAACCTCAGCATCTACGGATGGAACCGGCTGCGGAGTATATAAAGGCCGCTATAGGGGAACACATGCAAAAGGAACTGAGGAAACTCCCGAGTGTGGATAAACTGTTGAAACAAAACGAGGTTCGGGCATTGCTTCAAGAGCACGGCCGCGAGCTAACGGTCACCGCAATCCAGGAGGTCCTCGCTGACACGCGCCAGGCTATCCTGAGCGGCCTACGGGCCTGTCCCAAGACAACGGAGCTCTGCCAAAGAGTGGCTACACGCCTATCCAGCCTCTTGCGTCCAAGCCTGCATCCGGTCATCAATGCCACGGGCGTGATCATACATACTAATCTGGGACGTTCTCCGCTTAGCGTGGCAGCTCAGGAGGCCATACGCGAGATGAGCGCGTATAGCAACCTGGAGTATGACTTGCCGGCCGGCGAGCGTGGCTCCCGCTACATCCATGCGGAAGAATTGCTGTGCCGGTTGACAGGAGCAGAAACTGGTTTGGTAGTGAACAATGACGCTGCCGCCGTGCTCCTGATCCTGACCGCCCTAGCCAAAGGCCGTGAGGTCGTCATCTCCAGAGGGCAGCTTGTGGAAATCGGAGGTGGATTCCGTATCCCAGAGGTGATGGCGCAAAGTGGTGCGCACCTGGTCGAGGTAGGCACCACCAACCGCACCTACCTGCAGGACTACCAAGCGGCGATTACCCTGGATACGGCCATGTTGCTGCACGTGCATACTAGCAACTTCCGTCTCCTGGGCTTTGTTCACCAGACGCCGCTGGCTGACATCGTGACCCTAGCGCAAGCGCACGATTTGCTAGCGGTCGAAGACCTGGGAAGCGGCGCCCTTCTGGATACAGCGCAATTTGGCCTCGGCCACGAGCCGACCGTGCAGGAGAGTCTAGCCGCAGGCGCGGATCTCGTTTGCTTCAGCGGTGACAAGCTCCTGGGTGGCCCACAGGCCGGAATCATCGTGGGCAAGAGCGCGCTCATAGCTGTGCTCAAGCATCACCCGCTGACCAGGGCCATGAGAGTGAGCAAGACCGTTATTGCGGGCTTGCAGGCTACGCTACTGCACTATCTGAAAGGCGAAGCGACAGACCAGATACCTGTATGGCAAATGATCGCCATGGATGTGGGGCAAATTAAGTCTCGCGCCACAGCCCTCACCGAATGGCTGCGTGAGGCGCTTGCCCTGAGCCCACCCGGCGGGAAGGTGCAGGCTGAGGTAGTGGACGGATCGTCCAGAGTCGGTGGAGGTTCACTGCCTGGGGAGACGCTGCCCACACGCCTGGTCGCTATTCGCGTAACTGCACCTCACGAACTGGCGCAGAGACTGCGCCTGGGGTCGCCCCCACTGATCGGGCGCATCGAAAAGGACGTTTTCTTGCTCGACTTGCGCACGGTGCTCCGGACACAGGAGGCAGCGCTTCGGCAGGCGCTGAAAGCAGCGCTTTAGATGTCACCGCAGAGACACGGAGAGAAAATGCAGCCGTAGTCTAGCCCCTCGCCGTTCGTGCTCTGCATGCCCTGCGGGCGACCGCTTGACGGGGTGGGCGTGTTGGCGCATGACACTAACGGCCACAAGGGCCTAAACTACATGGTCACGCAAACACGATTCTCATCTGCCGTGGTGAGCCAGTTGGCTCATGAGAAACTCGGGTAGAAATCTGCAAGCTGTGCTTTGGAACTCCATGGTGCGTCTTCGACAGGCGCTGAAAGCAGCGCTTTAGATGTCACCGCAGAGACACGGAGAGCGCAGAGTCTTTTAGTTCTTTTGTGTCTGCTCTGAAAATGCAGCCGTAGTCTAGCCCCTCGCCGTTCGTGCTCTGCATGCCCTGCGGG
>CAYZGO010000013.1:88341-89330 GCA_964478075.1 uncultured Anaerolineales bacterium
CTACATGGTCACGCAAACACGATTCTCATCTGCCGTGGTGAGCCAGTTGGCTCATTAGAAACTCTGGTAGAAATGTGCAAGCTGTGCTTTAGAACTCGACGCTGCATCTGATCGGGATCCAATGAGAGTATACCTGACTGCTTTGGGCTGCAAGCTTAACCAGAGCGAAGTGGAAACCTGGGCCCGCCGCTTGACAGCGGCGGGCTGCGATATCGTGGATAGACACACTGACGCTGACCTGTGCATCATAAACACGTGCACCGTCACACACGTGGCAGCACGCAAATCGCGTCAGATAGTGCGGCGCTGCGCCAAGGCTAACCCCCACGCACAAGTCGTGGTTACTGGTTGCTATGCCGAGATCACGCCTGCCGAAGCGGCCCAACTGCCGGGCGTGAGCCTTGTCCTGGGCTCCGCAGGCAAGGAACGCCTGGTGGAAAGCGTTGCAGAGCAGTTTGGACTCACACTCCATGTCCCGCCCTCACCCAGGGGATGGCGAGACTCCGCATCTGTCAGGCGGGGCCATGTCCCGCCATCTGTCAGGCGGGGCCATGTCCCGCCATCTCTTGGGCGGGATGTTGAGAAAGGGACCCGCGTTCAGCGCATGCCCTTCTTGCACACCCGTGCCTTTGTGAAGATTCAGGACGGCTGCGACAATGCCTGCACTTACTGTATCGTGCGCATCGCGCGTGGACGACAGCGCAGCCAACCGCTGCGTGCGATTCTAGATGAGATCCTCGAAAGGCAGACTGAGGGATACCAGGAGATCGTCCTGACGGGTGTGCACATCGGCGCTTATGGGCGCGAGCGTGGAGAGACGCTGGCTGACCTGGTACGTGCCATACTGGCCAACACCCAGTTCCCCCGCCTGAGGCTGTCATCTATCGAGCCCTGGGACCTGTCGTCAGAGTTGCTTCGCCTGTGGGAGAATGCGCGCTTGTGCCGCCATCTGCACCTTCCCCTGCAGAGTGGATGTGATACTACACTGC
>CAYZGO010000014.1:0-25974 GCA_964478075.1 uncultured Anaerolineales bacterium
AGCGTGGGCGGTACGGAGCCTACCCGCCAGTGGTGGTCATACAAGGTGGCACCCCCGCACCCAACAACATGCTACCGCCGTATTATCCCACCCAGGGAATGGCACACGAGCCTGTGCAACGGCAGTTCCACATCGTTGGCGGACACGAAGACTGAGCGAGGAGTGCGATGAACTTGAACATAAGACGGCACAGAAACGTCCGCGTCTACGACGAGCCCATTGAGATGAAAGAGCGCCGTCACGGGTACATTCCGCAAGCCTTCCTCTGGCACGGGCATCGTTACTGTGTTCACGCTGTGGAACGCTGTTGGACTGTCTTGAAGCGGCGACGTCGAAACGCGGGGAGACTTTGCTTTCTTGTGCATTGTGCCGAGGGGACGTTTGAGATATATCAGAACATAGCGGCGAACACTTGGCATCTGAGTAGAACGCAATGGCGCAAGAAGAAGAACTCATTGTGAGCGAGGTATCACGTCTGTGGATATGGAGGTTGACATGAAAACGGGTTTACTTTGGTTCGACGACAATCCCAAGGTGCCACTTGCCACCAAAATTGGGAATGCAGCACGGCGGTATCGGAAGAAATTCGGAAGATCACCCAATGTGTGTTATGTGCACCCTCAGACTCTGTCGGGCGCAAAGAAAATGCCCGCACGTGTCAAGGTAATCAAGTTAGCTAGCATACAGCCCAACCACTTTTGGATAGGAGTGAAATCCTCTTGAGTGCTCGGCGGCACTCAGAGGCAACAAAGCCTGTTACGGCTTGGTCTCGAAGCGGTAACCCACCCCCCGCACGGTGCGCAAGTACACCGGTGCTCTAGGTACATCCTCGATCTTTTCCCGAATCCAGCTCACGTGAACATACAGCGTCCTTTTATCGCCCAGGTAACTAGTGTCCCACACCTCTTTCATGATCTTTTTGTGGCTCAACACCTGGCTCGGATTGCTCATGAACATTTTGAGAAGCAGGAACTCTTTCGGCGTCAGACGATAGCGATGCTCCCCCTTGGTCAAACCGCGGCTCTGCAGATCGAGCACCAAGTCCCCACGGCGCAGAAAGCGCAAAGTGCCCTTCTTTCGTTTTCGCCGACGCTTCAGGGCATTCTCCACAGTCGCCAGCAATTCACGGAAGTCCAGGGGGTTAGTCAGGTACTCGACACCTTCAATCTCGTCGAGCTTGGCAGGGGACTCAGTAAGGGCAATGATAGGCACTGTCGTTGCATCGCGCAGAAGCCGGCACGTTTCTGATGCTTTCGTGTCAGAAGCGGGGATCTCGAAGATGACCAGGCTAGGCTTGTGCTTGCGTACTTGTCTGAGGGCCGCCTTGCGCTCCAGTATGTGGATGTCGTAACCTTTTTTCGATAGGTTCCTGCTGAGTAAGCCGGCAGTAAAACCTTCATCCTCAATGATGAGGATCTCCTTAGCCATGGTCAAGGTCCTTCCGATACTGGAGCACAAGAAGGTTAGCGACGAGAAAACCGCAGGGTATCCTGAGAAAGGGATTTTCTCTGGATGGTGCTATTATACAACAGTAATCGTTTCCCTGCAACAATCACATGGGAGAAGGCAATCAGCGAGCCAATGGATTGTCGATGGGTGTGGCGAACGGCAGGCGGAGAGACGTTGCGTGTGCAATCTCACCGCACGGTGAGGCAACGTCTCTGCAATTGCCGCACGAACGGCTGGAAACCGGGATGCACCCAAGGTGTAGCGATGAACGCGATGAATTGACTTTACCGCCCAATCGATGTATCATTAGTACAGGCTAGCTTGTTACGTGGTAAGTGTTGAATGCCAAGGGGTCTGGAGAATGAAGGACAAAACACGGCGTTTGCCTCTTCCACCAACTGATATCATCACTGTCCTGGTTTCCATGGGTGCCGTTTTCTTCATCCTGGCATTCGGCGGCAAGGCACTGGAGGCCTATCGCTTGCAGCGGCACAATGCGATGCTGGACACCGAAATTGCGGCGCTCGAGGAGGAGCAGGAGCAGCTTCAGGAACGCCTGGAGTACGTGAAATCGCCAGAATATGCGGAGAAAGTTGCGCGTGAGCAGTACAGATGGGCCAAACCCGGTGAGAATCTTATCATCCCCATTTTCCGACGACGCCCCGTTGTGGCAGCGACCCCAACTGCATCGTCTCAACCTGAAGCCGGGACGAGGGGTAGCGCCCAGGCAGCTTCCCATTGGCTGGATTGGTTGAATCTGCTGACGGGCTCATTTGACTAGGACTCAATTCTCAGTATAATACCGGACACAACGCGGGGTGGAGCAGTGGCAGCTCGTTGGGCTCATAACCCAAAGGTCACAGGTTCGAGTCCTGTCCCCGCTACTTCTTTTCACGTCTGATGGCGGCGTAGCTCAGCGGTAGAGCAGGGGACTCATAAGCCCTTGGTCGCTAGTTCAACTCTAGTCGCCGCCACCAAGCAAGGGCCCTTTTCCGTATCTGGAAAGGGCCTTTTCGCTTGTGAGTGATTCTCAGATGCTGTTTCTGTTGTATGAAATATGCTTTCGTTCTGACTGTCGAGAACAGACAGTGGGCAACAACAAGACAGGTGTGGGCCTCGTACCCGAGTTGCGATTTTGACATACCAAGCACTCCAGCTTATAATGTAATTGTAGGCGCTGAAGGCGCACGGGCGCGCTGTTTTCTTTGCCAACTTGTGATATGGATACCGATGACTGGTTCCGTGCGATGGGGCACAACTGGCATGCTGGAAGCGAAGGACCTTCTCTAACCCTGGAGAAGAGCTTTTCGCCAGCAGCGAGCCTCGAGCTGCCGGAAATGGCATCTTCGAGGCTTTTTCTTGCGCCAAATACCGTGACTACTCGCAGACGGGAATCCAGTGGTTCGCCACAGTAGAAATCAATGGGTGTCATTCTGCCTCGAGAGAAGAGATTCTTCGGCCGTCGCCTCTGGCGAGACTTTCAGCCTTCGGCCTCAGAATGAGACACTATCAGAATCACTGTCGCAGACCGCTGGACAAGCAGATGAGGAGGTCCAATGGGTAAGAACATAGTGCAGAAGATCTTGGAAGGACACGTTGTCGAGGGGAGACTTGAACCCGGTACGGAAATTGGTATCAAGATAGATCAAACACTGACCCAGGATGCAACCGGCACCATGGCATACCTGCAATTTGAGGCTATGGAGGTTCCAAGAGTTAAGACAGAACTGTCGGTCAGTTACGTTGATCACAATACCGTCCAGATCGGGTTCGAGAACGCCGATGACCACAGATACCTTCAGACCGTGGCGGCGAAATATGGCATCATCTATTCGAGAGCGGGGAATGGGATTTGCCACCAGGTGCACCTAGAGCGCTTTGGCAAGCCTGGCAAGACACTCCTTGGCTCCGATTCTCATACGCCTACGTGTGGCGGTATTGGGATGATCGCCATTGGTGCTGGCGGGCTCGACGTCGCAGTGGCGATGGCTGGCGGCCTATTCTATCTGACTTGTCCCCGCGTGATCAAGATCAATCTACGTGGGAAGCTCAAACCGTGGGTTGCTGCGAAAGATGTCGTGCTCAAGATACTGGAGATCTTTACTACAAAGGGCAACGTTGGTTATGTGTTTGAGTACGGTGGGGAGGGAATAGGAACACTAACCGTCCCTGAAAGGGCGACAATAACGAACATGGGTGCTGAATGCGGCGTGACTACATCTGTTTTCCCCAGCGATGAGGCGACGAGAGCGTTTCTCAGAGCACAGGGGAGAGAAGGAGATTGGGTTGAAACTAAGGCTGATGAAGATGCAGTGTATGACAAAGTAGTGGACATTGACCTTGGTGAGGTTGTTCCACTTGCTGCCTGTCCTCACAGTCCCGGGAACATAAAAGCGGTACGGGAATTAGAGGGCATGGAGGTTGATCAAATCTGCATTGGAAGCTGCACCAACTCGTCGTACAAAGACTTGATGACGGTTGTACGGATATTGAAGAACAGAAAGGCTCATCCGAACGTGAGCGTTGTTGTTGCGCCAGGATCGCGGCAGGTACTGGAGAACATAGCAAGGGAGGGAGGCCTTACCGATCTCATATCAGCGGGAGCGAGAATTGCTGAACCCGCTTGCGGTTTCTGCATTGGCAACAGCCAATCACCAATGACTAACGCAGTATCCATAAGAACGAGCAACCGTAATTTCCTGGGGCGTTCTGGGACAAAAAGCGCCCAGGTATATCTTACGAGCCCCGAAACTGCAGCCGCTGCTGTCATTACCGGCAAGATGACCGATCCCCGTGACCTCGAGGGAATGGGGATAGAGCATCCAGAGATCAAGATGCCGGCCAGGTTCTATATTGACGACAGTATGTTTATACATCCTTCAGAGCATCCCGAGAGAGTTGAGATATACAGAGGACCCAATATCGGTGATCCGCCTTCGAGCACGCCCTTGCCAGAGACAGTTCGCGGTGAGATCACAATCAAGGTGGGTGACAAGATTACCACGGATCACATCATACCTGCAGGCAGCAAGATGAAATACCGCTCCAATGTTCCCAAGTATTCAGAGTTTGTGTTTGAGATCGTCGATTCCACATTTCACGACAGGGCGGTGGAAATCCGTGATGCAGGAAAGCACAACGTCATCGTTGGCGGCCTGAGCTATGGACAGGGGTCATCTCGTGAACATGCCGCGCTTTGTCCGATGTACCTGGGAGTGAAAGCTGTAATCGCCAAGTCACTGGAACGAATCCACAAGGCCAATCTCGTTAACTTTGGGATCATTCCACTGACGTTCAAGAAGGATAGCGACTACGATGGCATAGATCAGGGAGACGAGATAGAAATCCCGAACATAAGAGCCATCATCAAAAAAGGAGGAAAACTCATCGCAAGGAACAAATCGAAGGGGACCGAATTTGAGGTTGACTGCGACCTGTCGAGTAGAGAGAAAGAGATCATTCTCGCAGGTGGCACGCTCGCGTATATGAAAAAGCGATCTGCGTAAGGTCAATAACACGCGTTGATTAAAGGTTGGAGGATGCAGGAGAATCATGGCACAGCGAGGTGTTAGAGAGTTTGATGCCAAGCGAATGCTGGCACAATACTGGTCAGAATACGTCAGCAAAGAGTTCAGCTATCCAGGCCGGGTTGCGCTTGTCACACCTGAGACCAACTTTGGTGACCTGGGGAAAGAGCATCCCTGGTTAGCAAGGGAGAGATTGGTAGTAAAGCCTGACCAGCTCTTCGGGAAACGAGGGAAGCATGGTCTCATCAAAGTCAACGCTACTTTTGATGAAGCCAGGCAATGGATACAAGAGCATATGAATAAGCAAGCCACGGTTGGACAGGTCACCGACAAGCTGACGCATTTTCTCGTTGAACCATACCTGCCCCATACAGAAGAGTTCTATGTCGCGATCAAGAGCGAGCGAGAGGGGAACGCGATTTACTTCTCGAATCACGGCGGTGTTGACATAGAAGAGGTTTGGGATACGGTTGCAACGATCCACGTCGGCATTGATGAGGATGTCGAGCACGTGGACATTGAATCCAGACTCCCAGATGACACGCCAGCGGATAAACGAAAGATGTTTGCCGACTTTGTAAAAGGCTTGTTCAGGTTCTACGTGGAGCTTGGGTATGCGTTTTTGGAGATCAATCCATTTGCAGTGTCCGATAACAAGATTGTGCCCTTGGATCTCACAGCAAGGATTGATGACACCGCTCACTTTGAATGTGCGAACAAGTGGGGTGATTTGTCTTTCCCTGCTCCTTTCGGCAGAAAGCTCTCGAAAGAGGAAGAATACATCAAGGCCATGGATGAGAAAAGCGGGGCTTCGCTAAAGCTCACAGTCCTTAACCCGCAGGGCAGGGTTTGGACTATGGTTGCAGGCGGCGGAGCAAGTGTCGTCTATACGGACACGATAGTTGATCTTGGTTACGGGAAAGAGCTTGCGAACTATGGAGAATACAGTGGGAATCCTTCTACCGACGAGACCTACGAGTATGCCAGGACGATTCTAGACCTTATTACGCGGGAGAAGGATCCTCAAGGAAGGCCCAAGTTCCTGCTGATCGGCGGTGGCATAGCAAACTTTACGGATGTGGCGAAAACTTTCCAGGGTATAGTCACGGCCCTACGCGATTACAAGGAGAAGCTCATCAGCACAAATGTTAAGATTTTTGTTCGCCGAGGGGGTCCAAACTATCAGGAGGGGTTACGGATGATGGAAGAGTTGGGTAAGGATCTCGGTGTGCCCATAGAGGTGTATGGCCCGGAAACGCATATGACCCGCATCGTAGAAATGGCTCTGGGCAGTGAGCAGGCAAGGTGATGACCAGATGACGAAGAAGAGAGCAGACTATATCCTGTTTGACAAGGACACGACGGCGATAATATTCGGATATCAGCGAAACGCAATTCAGCGCATGCTTGATTTCGACTATGCCTGTCGGAGGGAAAAGCCATCTGTGGCCTGCATTGTCAATCCCACTCGAGATGGCTTCCACAAATGCTTTTGGGGAACTACTGAAATACTGATACCCATGTATCGAACGCTCAAGGAAGCGACCGAGAATCACCCTGATGCAGATGTAATGGTGAATTTCTCATCCTTCAGATCTGCGTATCCCACATCCAAAGAGGCCTTGGAGAGCGCTACAATCCGCACGGTAGCTATTATCGCAGAAGGTATACCTGAACATAGAACTAGAGAGTTAATAGAGATTGCTCAGCAAGGCAATAAATGGATCATCGGGCCTGCCACAGTTGGTGGGATCGCAGCGGGTGCATTCAGGATTGGCAACACCGCTGGGATGCTCGACAACATCATTGCATCTCGACTGCATAGACCGGGCAGCGTTGCTTATGTCTCCAAATCCGGGGGGCTGTCAAATGAGCTGAACAATATCATTGCCCGCAACAGCGATGGCGTGTACGAGGGAATCGCCATCGGCGGAGACCGGTATCCTGGCTCCCCGTTCGTCCAGCATCTGCTCAGATACCAAGCTAACCCCGACATCAAAATGATGGTATTGCTCGGAGAGGTCGGTGGTGTTGACGAGTATGAGGTAGTTGAGGCGCTGGAGGATGGACGGATAACGAAACCACTTGTTGCTTGGTGTATCGGTACCTGTTCCAAAGTGTTTCCTGCTGAGGTACAGTTCGGTCATGCGGGCGCACGAGCGGGCGCGGAAGGGGAGACTGCTGACGCGAAGAACAAGGCCCTAAGGGGAGCTGGAGCCATCGTGCCGAACTCCTTTGATGACTTTGATGCGAGAATCAAGGAGACTTATGACAGACTAGTCCAGCAAGGCAAGTTGACACCCCGGCCTGATGTGGAACCGCCAAAGATACCCGTGGACTACAAGGCTGCTCTCCGCCAAGGAATGATACGACGTCCGACTGAGTTCATGAGTACGATTTCCGACGACCGTGGTGAAGAACTGAGGTACTGCGGTGTGCCTATCAGCGAGATATTCGAAGAAGACTATGGTCTGGGAGGAGTCATCGGGCTCTTGTGGTTTAAGAGAAAGCTCCCCAAGTGGGCTACGAATTTCCTTGAGATGGTCGTATTACTTACGGCTGATCATGGTCCAGCAGTGTCCGGGGCACACAATGCCATTGTGACAGCCCGAGCCGGCAAGGATCTGATTTCATCGCTCGTCAGCGGCCTTTTAACCATCGGACCGCGCTTTGGCGGCGCTGTGAACGGTGCGGCAGAGGTATTCTCGGAGTACCATGATGCTGGCCATGCCCCAGAGTTCATGGTCAAGGACATGAAGAGGAAAGGGATCAACATCCAAGGCATAGGACACCGGATCAAGTCTGTGACCAATCCTGACAAGCGTGTCGAGCTCTTGAAAGACTATGCCAAAAAGCATTTTCCAATGACGCCCTATCTCGACTATGCCATTGAAGTGGAGAGGTTGACCACGGCGAAGCGAGGCAACCTTATCCTCAATGTAGACGGGTGTATAGGTGTGCTGTGTTGTGACATGTTGAGGAGCGTTGGCTATTCACCTGAGAAAGTCAGAGAGTTTGTGTCAGTCGGTGCCTTGAACGCTCTTTTCGTGCTTGGCAGAAGCATAGGATTCATGGGGCACGTCATGGATCAGAAGCGGCTTGGTGCCAGATTGTACCGGCATCCGTGGGATGACATTCTGTATATGATGCCCGACAAACCTGAGGAGGTGGAATAAAGTGGTGAAGGATATAAGTGCAGTTTTTGCAGAAGCTATTGAAAAAGCAAAAGAACACTTTGGCAAGGTAGTCGCTGAGCAGCTTGAACGAGTAGAACGCATGAAGCGAGCTCAGGATTGGATGGATTACAGCAAGACAAAACCAATCATCATTGGAGTTGTCGGCGGTGATGGGATAGGGCCAGTCATCTGCCAGCACGCCCATCGTATCCTGGAGTTCCTCCTCCAAGATGAGGTGAAAAGTGGCAAGATCGAGTTCAGAGTCATCGAGGGGCTGACTATTGAGAACAGGGCTAAGGTGATGAAGGCAATCCCTGATGACATACTGGCGGAGATTAAGAAGTGCCATGTCATCCTGAAAGGCCCAACGACAACGCCAAAGAAGGGCGACCCGTGGCCGAACATAGAGAGTGCGAACGTGGCCATGCGCCGCGAACTGGACCTGTTTGCTAATGTCCGTCCGGTAAAAGTTCCTGAGCAGGGGATTGACTGGATGTTTTTCAGGGAGAACACCGAAGGCGCCTATATCCTTGGCAGTAAGGGAGTGAACGTTACCGATGACCTCGCTGTGGATTTTAAGGTGATCACCACGCAGGGCGCGGAGCGAATCATCCGCCTAGCGTTTGACTATGCCAAAAAGAATAACATAAACAGAGTGACGGTGGTCACGAAAGCCAACGTCGTGAAAACCACTGACGGGAAATTCCTCAACGTGGCAGAGCAAGTCGCCAAGGACTATCCCGGAGTTGAGTGGGATGATTGGTTCATTGACATCATGACGGCCAAGCTCATTGATCCATACCGTCAGAAAGAGTTCAAAGTTATTGTAGCGCCCAACCTGTACGGAGACATCATCACTGACGAAGCCGCGCAGATCCAAGGAGGCGTCGGCACTGCAGGCAGTGCGAACATCGGGAAACGATACGCGATGTTCGAAGCAGTTCATGGCTCTGCCCCTCGGATGGTCAAGGAAGGCAGGGCACACTACGCCGATCCATCCAGCATCGTCAAAGCAGCAGCCATGCTGTTGAACCACATTGGTTACACCGAGAAGGCCAAGAAACTAGAGATGGCACTTGATATCTGCAGCCAGTTAGAGAAGAAACTCACGATAACCGGCCGATCTGATGGTGCAACTGGAGCCAAGTTCGCGGATTACATCACGGAGACGCTGCAGAGCCCTGACTTGGAGAGCAAGTGGCAGAGCTACCAATAGAGTCAGTACTCTAGGGATAGACCCTTGGCCACTAGCAGCATCTACTTGTGGCTGCATGTTGTCGAAACTTCCCTGTGCACCATAGGGAGGTTTCTTTTTTTGGGGCTAGTGCCAGCGAAATCGCCGCACGTTCGCCGCAGGGCTAAGCGGAATAGTGCGTCTACCGCGGTATACGACGGACACGTTCCAATAGAACAGATTGTCCCCTTCCCCGGGATACAGGGAGGCAGCCACAATCCAGTTTGACGTCTTGGTCCAAAAGCGATGTGCATCTGTTTGATCCCGTGACCACACCTTGACTTCGTACCACTCGCTCTCGCCCAGGATCGCAACAGAGGCCCACTGCAGACCAATACGCGCTTCCTGGCCATGAAATGCTGCTCCGTCACGGGGCGCAATGAGCAGCGGTGCTGCGTAGGGGAACCGTGACGTTGGCGTGGGGATTGGTGAAGGTGTGCTGACGACCGTGACCACCGGCGTGCGCTTTGCGCCAGCGATGACCAACTCCTGCCCAACGCTGATCAGGTCAGCATCTTCCAGGCCATTGGCCTCCAAAATGGCTTCCATAGTGGTGTCGTATTGTTCAGCGATGAGGCTCAGCGCCTCGCCGGGTTGCACCACGTGTATCACCGGCTGCAGTGTGGCAGTGGGGACGAACGACGTCGGGGTGGGTTTCCTATGCAGGACGACTCGCGTAGCGGTCGCTGAGGCCGTCGGCACGAAGAATGCTGCTGGCTCGTTGCCACTCTGCCAGGGCCACAGCAGCCACGCTGTGGCCAACAAAGCCAGAGCAGCAAAACCCGCCAGTATCACGTTGCTCGGGGAGATCCTCTTCACCTTGTCAGTTGTCTCCCCGACCTGCGAGCCCCAACTCGGCGGCAATGCGCTTCATCGCTTCGAGGACCAATGGCACGTGTTCGTTCCACAGGTCTACGCCAAGCGCCTCACAGCCGCGCACGATGTCTTCACGGTGCACACCGGCGGCAAAGGACTTGTCTTTCCATTTCTTCTTGATTGATTTTATCTTGGTGATATCGCGGATGTCCTTACTGGGCCGCACCAGAGCCACGGCAGTTATCAGGCCCGTGAGCTCGTCCACGGCGTAGAGCGCTTTTTCCATCAGGCTCTCGCGGCTTACGCGAGTATAATCGGCATGGGACAGCACGGCGCGGATTATCTCCTCTGGCCAGTCCCTTGCGCGCAGAATCTTAGCCCCCTCTATGGCGTGCTCGGGCATGGTGGGGAACTTGTCGTAGTCAAAGTCATGGATAAGCCCGACGATACCCCACTTTTCCTCATCCTCACCGAACTTGAGTGCATAGGCACGCATGGCAGCTTCTACCGCCAGGGCGTGCCTAATGTGGTTTTCGTTCTTGGTGAACTCGGTCAACAGTTGCCAGGCATCTTCACGGTTCATCGCTCATTCTCCCCAGTCAGATACTGTAATTCACGCAGAGATCTTGCTGCGCAGCAGCGCTCATTTCTTGACGAGCTGTGCCAAAGCCCGTATGACCAGGGCTATGCACAGAATCCAAATCACAACAATGACGCCAGCGGCCAGCCAGTTTGTTGGCTTCCCTTGGGCCATGACCTCTTGCGCTTCCTGCCTGCACTCGTCCAAGACTGCCTTGGGCACCATCTTCAACACAAGAGCAATGCCTGCAGGAATCAGCACAAGGTCATCCAGATAGCCCAGAACAGGGATGAAGTCAGGAATCAGGTCAATGGGGCTGAAGGCATACCCAACCACCGCAGCAGCAAACGCCTTGGCGTAGCAGGGAACTCGGGGATCCTTGTAGGCCAGATAGAGAGCATAGGTCTCAGCATTCAGTTGTCTGGCTCTCTGCTTCCAGTGTTCGATGATGCTGTTTCACCGCCTGTTATCGGTATAGCCTTACTGGATGTTGTGCAGCAGTTTCCAATCCCTCAAAGTCGTCACATCCGAGCAGGCGAAAGAAGAAGCGGTTCAGTGTGAGCCGTTCCTGTGTATCCGATCTATAGGGTCCAAGATGTAGTGCAAGTACATGGCGTCATTCTTCATACAAGACCACGATTTCTGCATCGACATATGGACGAATATAAGGGCTCATGCCGTCCTCAGTGACCAGGTCAACTTTGCGGCCCAGTTTCTGACTCAATTCTTCTTCCAAGGCTACCCATTTGAAAAGTCCAAGAGGGGCCCTTTCATTGCGAGGCTTTAGCTTCACTAGAATGTCCACATCACTTTCCAGGCTATCTTCCCCCCTTACCACCGATCCAAAGAGAGCAATCCGCCTGATTCCACAAGGCAACAACACCGACAGAATCTTTTCCCGCAATTCCTCGAATTGTTCCATCAAACAGCCTCCGCTTGAACTCAGGTTCAATGGGATGTGGTGCACCCACTACACCGTTCGCCCCACCTCCCCCGACACGGATTCTCGACTCGGACGAGGTGACCAAAGTGACAAGGGGAAGTCGGTGTTGTTTCTGACTTACCCTCCAGCTAGCGCCTTCTTCTGCGCGGCCAGGAGCTCCTCAATGCCCTTCTCTGCCAGGGTCAGCAACTCATCTATCACTGCCCGCTCGAAAGGCTGTCCCTCTGCCGTGCCCTGCACCTCGACGTACTGGCCTCGTGCGTTCATGACCACGTTAAAGTCCACTTCCGCCTGCGAGTCCTCCTGGTAGCAGAGGTCGAGCAGGGTTTCACCCTGCTCCACACCCACGCTCACAGCGGCCACAGGTGCGCGCCACACATTGCCGCGCACTGCTCCAGCTTCTATCAGTTTGTTCACCGCGAGGGCTAACGCCACGTAGCCCCCGGTCACAGCAGCCGTGCGCGTGCCACCATCTGCCTGAATGACGTCGCAGTCTATCGTGATGGTGCGTTCGCCCAATTTGCGCAGGTCGAGTGCTGCGCGCAGCGAGCGGCCGATCATGCGCTGAATCTCGTGTGTGCGTCCTTTGATCCTGCCCGTGCTGGCCTCGCGTCGCGTGCGCGTGTGTGTGGATGCTGGCAAGAGGCCGTACTCGGCGGTCACCCAACCCTGCGGCTGGCCTTTCAACCAGCGCGGCACCTCTTCAGCCACAGACGCCACGCAGAGTACCCACGTCTTGCCCATCTGTACAAACACAGATGCGGGGGCATGATCCAGGTAGTGAGGGGTGAGCATCACTGGGCGCAATTCATCGTTAGCCCTTCCGTCGGGTCGCACGCGTCTCTCCTTTCACAACGAGGCGTATCTGGTTCAACTCAGTATAGCACGAACGCAGAGTTTATTCAAATTCTCTATGCCTGAAGCGTCGTGCCAGGATCATGGCATTCGTGGGCAGCATTGGTCGTAGAGACGTAGCATGCTACGTCTCTACCATTACCTGGAGTGCGGGGCGAGACAGGCTTTGACAAAAGAATGCGCTAGAAGCTATAATGCGGCCAGGGAGGAGTTGGGTGTCCCAAGCTACGCTGCTGATCATGACCGGCATCCACAACATCAGTGAGGTTGAGAGGATGATGGCCGGCGCCCGCCAGGCTATCACGCAGGATGTTATTGAGAGGGCTCAGAAGGTAGCGGGCATCTCGCGCATCGTGTTGAGCACCAACGCACCTCGCCTGGCTGAGTGGGCCCGGTCACGAGGCGTGGATGTTGAACTGGATCCCCCTGGCGGCGCGTTCCATTTTGGGCAGCGGTTGCGTGCGCTGGCGGGTAGGTACAACGCAGAGCGGCTCTTCTACATGGGCGGCGGCAGCGGCGCTCTTCTCTCCACGGACGAGATGGCAGGCATCGTGGAACGTCTGTGCTCTGCCGACAGGATACTCATCACCAACAACTTTTACTCCACTGACTTTGCCGCTTTTGCTCCCACGAGTGCTTTGGAGGGCGTCGAACCCCCGGGCACAGACAATGACCTGGGATGGCTTCTTGGCGAAAAGGCCGGATTGCCCAACGAGTCCCTGGCCAGGAGCGCGTCCACCCAACTCGACGTGGATACCCCTACCGATTTGATGGCTCTAGCGCCTCACCCTGGCGTAGGAGCGCATACGCGTGCTTTCTTGAACAGCTTGGAACTTGACACTTCGTACATCGAGCAGGCCATGCGCCGGCTGGTGGATCGCGACGCGGAAGTGGTGGTTGCCGGGCGCGTTTCGGCTGCTGTCTGGGAATACCTGGAGCGTGAGACTGCCTGCCGGGTGCGTGTGTTCGCTGAGGAGCGCGGCATGCGCGCCAGTGGCCGCCAGGCCCGCGGCGAAGCGTGCTCGCTGCTGGGCTATTACTATCAGCAAGTGGGTCCGGAACGCTTCTTCGATACTCTGGCCGAACTCGGACAGGCCGTCTTTCTGGACAGCCGCGTCATTTTCGCTCATCTGGGAGTGTGGCCGCCAGCCAGCGACCGCTACAACTCGGACCTGCGCCGTCCGCAGCGTATCGCGGATGAGGTCGTGCGCGAGTTCACCACTGCTGCCATGTCGGCGTCTGTCCCGGTCGTACTGGGGGGACACTCGCTGGTCTCTGGTGGGCTCTATGCTCTGGTAGAGGCTGCCTGGGTGCGCTCAGGCGTGGACGTTCCGCGCTATGTGGATCACACTGCGTGGAACAAGGACGAGGCCAGTACGTCGTAGAGTGTCCTATCCAGGAGATTGCACCGAAGCTTGTACGGGCTACCAGCACAGATAAGGATCGGGTTTTTGTGCGTTTGTGTAGTCTAGGCCCTTGTGGCCGTTCTTACAGGTCTACGACATATTCGAAAACACACAAAGGAGTGTTCAGCATGAATCATGGGCATTACACTGACTTTTTCAACGCCGACATCGCGGAGGTTGACCCCGATACCGATCTGCTCATCGGATTCGAAGAAGAGCGTCAGGCCAGACGTTTTATCCTTATTCCCTCCGAGAGCATTGCCCCCCGTGCTGTACGGCAGGCGTTAGGTTCGGTCTTTAACAACATCTATGCAGAAGGATATCCGCCGCTGCGCATGACGCGCGACGAGGAGGCGCTAGTTCTGGAGTGGGCACACCAGCTGGCCTACTACAGGCGCTACGCCGATCGGCGCTTCTACAAGGGCGTGGAGTACGCTGACTTTGTGGAGACCCTGGCGCAGCGCCGCGCAGCGCAGTGTTTTGCTACCCCAAAGATTCCAGCCCAAAGCATCTTTGTCAACGTGCAGCCGCTCTCGGGCGCGGCGGCAAACCTGGCCGTATATCAGACGTTCCTGCAGCCCGGTGACACTCTGATGGGTTTGAACCTCTTCCAAGGCGGGCACCTGACGCATGGCAGCGAGTTCAACCTCTCCGGCCGCCTCTACAAGGTTGTTTCTTACAGTGTGGACCGCACGACGGAGCGGCTGGACTATGATGGGATCATGGCTCTGGCGCGTGAGCACCGTCCCAAGATCATCGTCGCTGGCTACACCTCTTATCCCTGGGCACCGGACTGGGCCAAGTTCAGGGAGATTGCCGATGAAGTGGGCGCCATTCTGATGGCGGACATTGCCCATACCGCTGGCATGGCTGTTGCGGGTGCGTATCCCACGCCGGTGGGTTACGCTGATGTCATTACCTTCACTACACACAAGACCATTTGTGGGCCGCGCGGCGCGGTGATCATGGTCACGGATGAAGACAAGGCGCAGCTCATAAACGCGGCTGTGTTCCCTGGCGAACAAGGGGGGCCGCACGTTAACAAGTTCGCGGCCATGGCTGTGGCCTTCAAGATTGCGCAGACAAAAAAGTTCCGCCGCCTGCAACACGCCATCGTGGATAACGCCAAAGCCTTCGCCGACTCACTGGCCAAACGCGGCCTCAAACTGGCCTACGGCGGCACAGATACGCACTTGCTGCTGGTGGACTTGCGTGCCATCAAGACAGAGACTGGCTTCCCGCTGCGTGGCGAGATGGCAGCGCGGATACTCGATCTGTGCGGCATCGTGGTCAACAGGAACACCATTCCCGGGGATGAAATCACAGCCTTGGGCAGCGCCATACGCATGGGCACGCCCTGGGTCACCGAGCGGGGCCTGCAGCCGGAGCACCTGGATGAGCTGGCCGCCATCATTGTCCGCCTGCTGACGAACATTCAGCCTTTCAGGTACACTGGGCTGCTGGGCGAACTGCCACGCGGCAAGATAGAACTCGACATCCTCGAAGCGGCTAGGCGCGACGTAGAGGCACTCGCTGCACGCACTCTGGCTGAGACACAGCCGCGTGGCTTGGGCTATCCACATTATATGATCGTGCCCGAAAAGCCCGCACTCAAGACACCCATTGCTCTGCCCACAGTGGACGCCCAGGCAGACACGCACAGCGATGCTCTGTTGTTGAATACGACAGACATCGGTGTGCTGCGCATCAGTGGCTGGAGAGCCAAGGCGTTTATGCAGCAGATCTCGACCAGCAATCTTGCCTCGCTGGCACCCAACCAGGCTCAGCGCACATTCTTGCTGGATAAGGACGGCGTATTGCTGGATGACGTGGCAGTGCTGCGCTTGGAAGCAGACGAGCGAGGTCGGGACCGCTACCTGATGCTGACCAACCCTCGCAACACCGTACGGCTCAAGTCCTGGCTGCGTGGCCTTGCAGATGGCTACATTCTCTTTGACAATGATGACATCTTCCGTAAGGTGGAAGGCCCTGTCGTGGTGGAAGACCTGGGCGAGGATGAATTGGAAGACCCCAGAGCGCGTGTGCTGAGTCTGGCCGTGGTGGGGCCGGGTGGGCCACAGGTGCTGCGCAAGATGGGAGCGCCGCAGGTTGATGAGGGCGTGGTGTGGCGTGGCGAATTGGGCGGTGTGCCGGTGACTGCAGCCAGAGTGGGATATGGAGTCGAGGACGTTCGTATGGAGTTGCTGATCCACCCTGACCAGGCGGAAAGGTTGTGGGCCAAGCTGACCGAGGCCGGCGCTGTGCCACACGACCCGCAGTTGCGCCAGTCTTTGCGCGTGCAAGCGGGTCTGCCAAACTATGATTCGGAGCGGCCAAATGCACGCGAACTGTACAAAGGCCCACAGAAGTCCTTGTTCTGCCTGAGCAAGCTCTACTTCGTGGGCCAGGCAGCTTTGAAGCATGTGCGCTTGCCAGCAAAGCCGGAGGAATTCGTGTGGCACACGCCAGAGGATGCTCCTCTCAGGCGCACGCCGTTGTATGAAGAACACCGCAAGCGAACTACCAAGATCATTCCCTTTGCAGGGTGGGAGATGCCTGTCTGGTATACCAGCGTGAGTGACGAGCATCGTGCGGTGCGCTCAGCGGCTGGGCTGTTTGACGTGGCGCACATGGGCGTCTTGGACGTTTCCGGGGAGCATGCGGCCAGCTTTATGGATGTCATCGCCAGCAACTATGCCCGCTGGATTGATCCAGGTCAGGCGGCCTACGCTTATCTCCTTGACCCAGATGGCAAGGTGATTGACGACTTTATGATGTACCGTCTGGCCTGGGATCGCTATCTGCTGATAGTCAACGCGGTCAATGCCGAAAAGGACGTGGCCTGGCTGCGCGCTGTGAACTCTCGACAGGTCATCATTGATCGCGAGAACCCGGCGATGGAGATTGAAGGTGAGGTCATCATCCGCGATTTGAGGGATGCCGCCTGCGGCGCGGATCGACGCGTGGACTTGGCCTTGCAGGGCCCCAGCTCGCTGGCGATCTTGCAGAGTTTGACGCAGAATGGCGACGCCAAGCGCAGGCTGGCGGGTATTCGTCGCATTGAGCACACACGGCTCGAATTGGCCGGGATTGACTTGATTGTGGCACGCACTGGCTACACAGGAGAAGAATGCGGGTTTGAGTTGCTAGTGCACCCTGATCGAGCGGTGGAATTGTGGAACCTGCTGCTTGATAAAGGGGCGCCGTTTGGCCTCGAGCCATGTGGGTTGGGGGCGCGTGACTCGACGCGCATTGAGGCCGGCTTGCCGCTCTATGGCCACGAACTGGCCGGAGACTATGACATATCGCCTTCAGAGGCCGGCTTTGCGCCCTACGTCAAGTTCCACAAGCCGTTCTTCGTCGGCAGAAAGCATTGCCTGGAGATAGAGTTCAGCCCCCGTGAAGCGGGGGGGAACGGCAAGAAAATGGAAGTAGTGCGCTTCCGTGTAAACGAGAAGGGGGTCCGCGCCCTGCGCACTGGCGACCCGGTAGTCAACAGGCGCGGTCAGTACATTGGCCGGGTGACAAGCTGCACCCTGGTTGGCAGCCGTCAAATTGGCATGGCCTACGTAGAGAAGCGTTACAACGAGCCGGGTACCGCGATAGGCCTCTTCCCTCTGCCGCACGGCAAGGTGGGGGCAGCCAAGGCGATCAAGGACCTGGCGAGGGGTGATAGGGTTCCATTGCATATCTGGGCGACGGTGCTGACTCGCTTCCCAGAGGATGACGAGAAAGCTGCCTGGAAGCTGGGTATAGAGTAGCCTTTGGGATAGTGCAACACGTGGATGAAGCCACCAACTTGCTAACCTCGGTGGGGCTATCGTACAGATGCGGCTGTGGGACGTGAGATGAACGGATTACTGTCAACGGATTCGGGGAGCGGATTGAACGGATAGCGTGGCGCGGCACTTCTGCTGTATCCGTTCCAGAAATCCGCTGACGGCAATCTGTTCCCAGTAAGCCATTTGTGCCAATTGAGGCGAGACTCTATGACAGGCAAGCGTATCCAGACCCCCTACGACAATCTGACTTACCAGATCATCGGCTGCGCTATGGCCGTACACCGCCAGCGTGGCCCAGGTTGTCGGGAGGACACCTATCAGCGTGACCTCGAAGTGCAGTTCACTGAGAGCGGGTTGGCCTAGGCGCCCCAGAAGCTGATCGAGGTCTATGACAGTGTCGAGGGCAATGTCTTGATCGGCTACTACATACCGGACTTTGTCGTGGCAGAGCAGGTTGTCGTAGAGATCAAAGCCCTTTCTGGTCTCGACAACAGCCATCTGGCTCAGGTGATAGGCTATCTGGCGGTCACCAGCTGTCCGGTAGGTCTGTTGATCAACTTTGGCGCTCGCAGCCTCCAATGGCGGCGCATCCTTCCACCGGTGAAAATCACCGAACACAAGGTGAACCGCCAATGGTTGTTTGTGCCAGACTGCCTGAAGGAAGAGTAGTTCTAAGCGGATTGCTGTTAGCGGATTCAACCGGCAACGGGTGCGAAAGCTTGCTGGATGAGTAATTATCCGTTCAATCCGTTCCTCAAATCCGTTGACAGCTCCCCGTCGGTAATGCTCTCAACAGCAAACAACCACAGATGCGTGTCTTTGGGAGGCTAGCTCTTCGGACACTGCAGTATCGGTTTCCTCGCGGCTCGCACTTCATCCAGGCGTGAGATGGGCGTCATGTGCGGCGCAGTGTGCAATAACTCTGGCTTGGCTTTCGCTTCGTAGGCGATCTGAATCAGAGCTTCAGCGAAGGCGTCCAGCATTTCTTTGCTTTCGGTCTCCGTAGGCTCGATCATCAGTGCCTCAGGAACGATCAGCGGGAAGTAAACCGTCGGTGGGTGGAATCCAAAGTCCATCAGCCTCTTGGCGATGTCTACAGTGTGGACATCCGGCGCATCTGGTAGACGCCCAGAGAGCACGAATTCGTGCATACAGGTACGGTCATAGGGCAGCGGATAGATGCTCTTCAACCTGCTCAATAGGTAGTTGGCATTAAGGACAGCGTTTTCGCTGGCCTGGCGCAATCCAGCGGCTCCCAACATGCGGATGTAAGTGTAGGCTTTCACACATACCCCAAAGTTGCCGTAGAAGGCTTTCAACCGCCCGATAGAAGATGCAGGCATCTTCAGGTGGTAGCAATAGGCTTCCTCTTCCTCCCATTCCTCATCGTCTGACTGACATTCCTCGTCCAGCCTGTCCTTGACCACGACAGGACCTGGCAGGAAGGGAGCCAGTACGTCGTTGGCGCCCACCGGCCCGCCGCCTGGCCCGCCTCCACCATGAGGAGTAGAGAAGGTCTTGTGCAGGTTAAAGTGCATCACGTCGAATGCGAGGTCGGCAGGCTTGACAATGCCCATGATGGCATTCAGGTTAGCGCCATCGCCGTACAGCAGGCCGCCGCACTCGTGGATCAGGCGCGCAATCTCTTGCACGTGCTCATCGAACAGGCCCAACGTATTCGGATTGGTGAGCATCAGCCCAGCTACGGTGTCGTCACAGTGGGCCCGTAGATCATCCAGGCTCACGTTGCCGCGTGCATCGGAAACAATCTGCACCGTCTCATACCCGGCCATCGTCGTTGAGGCCGGGTTGGTGCCGTGCGCCGAGTCGGGTATGAGCATGTGCGTTCGTTTGTGGTCACCGCGCGATTCGTGATAGGCCCGCATCATGAGCACGCCAGCCAATTCACCGTGTGCTCCGGCCGCCGGTTGCAACGATACGGCGCTGAATCCGCTGATCTCCTTGAGGAACTCTTGCAGTTGGTACATCAGGAACAGGTTGCCCTGCACGATGCAAGGGATCTGATAGGGATGTGTGTGCACAAAGCCCGGCAGCCTGGCTGCATCTTCGTTCACCTTTGGGTTATACTTCATCGTGCAGGAACCCAGGGGGTAGAAGCCCTTGTCCACCCCGTAATTGAGCTGTGAAAGATGCACGTAGTGGCGCACGAGGTCCACTTCGCTCACCTCAGGCAGCGGGAGGTCCTCCCGCAGATACCCTTGGGGCAGGGGAGCCTGCGGAACGTCGCATTTTGGCAGGTTCACTCCGATGCGCCCAGGGGAGCTGATCTCAAAGATGAGTGGTTCTCTCATGCTTCCTCCTCCATAGCGGGGAGCGCTTCGACCAGGACATCAATTTCATCTTTCGTGTTCATCTCTGTGACGCATACAAGCATCGTATTGGGCAGCGCTGGGTAATCTCGCTGCAGGTCATAGCCACCGATGATTCCCCACTCGTTGAGCAAGTAGTCATTGATTTCGTCAACTGGCCTTGGGCATCTAAGCGGAAATTCCTTGAAGAAGGGCCGCTCGCTCAGGAGTTCATAGCCGGGCAGTGCTGACAACCTGTTGGCAGCGTAGTGCGCTTTGTGGTAGCAGAGCTCGGCCACCTCGCGCAAGCCGGTCTTGCCCATGGCTGTCAGGTAGACAGCGGCGGCTAAGGCCATCAGCGCTTCGTTGGAGCAGATGTTGGAAGTCGCTTTCTCGCGCCTGATGTGCTGCTCACGTGTGGAGAGGGTCAACACAAAGCCCCGCTCACCACGCCGATCCACCGTTTGACCCACGATCCGCCCGGCCATCTTGCGCACGTACTGCTTCTTACAGGCAAAGTAGCCCAGGTAGGGGCCACCAAAGTTGAGTCCACCGCCCAGAGCCTGGCCCTCTCCGCAGACAATGTCTGCACCGTAGTCAACGGGTGGCGCGAACAGGCCGAGAGAGATGGGATCAGCACTGACTACGAACAACGCGCCTGCGGCGTGAACCGCATCGGCCAGTGCGCGCAGAGCTGCTGGCTCTTCCAAGTATCCCAGAAAGGTCGGGTTCTGCACGATGATGCACGCCGTATCCGTATCCACCATCCCGGCCAATACGCTGGCGTCAGTGGCATCCGTCTCATCCCCAATCACCGTCAACTTCATGCCTTGAGTGTAGGTGCGCACAACGGCTCGGTACTCGGGATGTACACCCGCTGAGACTATGACTTTGCGGCGCTTCCCGCGAGCCGCACTCACAGCCGTGATCACCGCCTCAGCCAGTGACGTGGCCCCATCATAGTGTGATGCATTGGCCGCGTCCATACCAGTTAACGCGCAAATCATACTCTGATACTCAAAGATCGTCTGCAACGTGCCCTGGCTGACCTCGGGCTGATAGGGAGTGTAGGCAGTGTAGAACTCGGAGCGCCCAACCATGTGCCCGACAACACTGGGGACAAAGTGACGATAGGCTCCAGCACCCAGGAAACAGGGTGCGTGATCGAGGTCTACGTTGTACTCGCTGATTTCGCGCAGTTCGCGCAGAATCTCTGGTTCGGAGACCGACGTGGGCAAGGACAATTGGGGGTAACGAAGGGAGTCAGGGATGTCACGAAACAGGTCCTCAATGCTCTCCACGCCGATAGCCTTCAGCATAACTCCACGGTCAGCGTCTGTGTTGGGAACATAGGACATCTAAGAGCCCCCCCTTTCCGCTTCCTCTTGGCAGTGCTCCTGATAAGCTTTGGCGTCCATTAGGGACTCGTATTCGTCGGGCTGCGAGGGATGGAATCTGATAAACCAGCCTCTGCCAAACGTATCCTCGTTGACGAGCTGGGGCGAGTCTTGCAATTCCTCGTTAATAGCCAGAATCGCCCCGCTCATAGGCATATAGACGTCCGAGGCAGCTTTGACGGACTCTACAGTAGCAAAGGCCTCACCCTGGGCAAATGTATCGCCCACTTCCGGTAGTTCAACGTAGACCACGTCGCCTAGCTCGTGCTGAGCATAGTCGCTGATACCAGCGATTGCCTCATCCGCTTCCAGCTTCACCCATTCATGGGTGGGCAGGTAGTGCCGATCCTTAGCATACTTTACCATTTTGGTTGTCCTCCTTTTGATAATTGGCTTCTCTGCAATCTTACAGCTCGTGAAAAGCAAGTGTGATAACAAGCCTTGGTGCGAGTTTTGCACCAAGAGCATCTGCTGGTCAATGCAGCAGTGGCACTTGTCTAATCATCTTGCGTGTTGCAAAGTCTGGAAGGCGCTTAACTGAGTGACACGAACGGTGGATGGGCCTGTTAGGCAAAGCTGCCCTTCGTCATTGCTTATGAACGAGAATGAAATTCCGCGTCCCAAAACAGCCGGCTAATGAGTCCGTGTAGTGGATTCCCAATTCATTCAATTCAAGTTCGAATGCAAGCCATTGACGCATATAATCGAATCGGCGATCCTGAGGGGCTACTTTGTAAGCGCCTTTCAATGAATAAGCGTTGAAGAACTTGGCATCGATTATGGTAAAACCAACGTCGTCAATCATTCTCAAGAAATGACGCTCCTTTACAAACGACTGATAATCCCTCTCAATGCCAAGCTGAGCTAGTATAGGACGCATGAGTTCTTCAGTTTATCAGTCACGGAGAGGAAAAGAAAATGCCCAGCGTCATAGTCTACAAGAAAGTAACCGTCTTCCTTTAGACATTCTCTTGCTGAACGCAGGTAATCTGTCCTCCTGTAGGCATGCTCCAAGACGCTGAAGGAGACAACTATGTCAAATTCTTCTCCAAGCAATGCATGTATATTATAGGCATAAGAGTTTACCACAGTTGCATTGAGACCCTTAAGGTGTGTCTGTGCTCGAAGGTAGCATTGTCTATCTGGTTCAATGCCAACGTAGCGAACGCCCGGATACAACTTTAGCAAATTGGTGAAGTTGAGAGTTTCCCCACAACCCAGATCGAGAATCTTGATTTCGCTTGCTTTGTCAGCGATATACTTCTCTATCCAGTTTAGACAGTATAGCTTTGCTGAGTTTCCTACTGTTAACGGCCCCATGATCTAGGTCCCCTTTTGAGAGAGCTTTGCCTAACTGGCTGTCGGGCGTCCTCCAGAAGCTTTCGAACTGGCGTCAACAGCATCGAATCTCGCCCGGGAGCCCACTTTCCGCTGCGCATATGTCAAATGCACATTGAAGTGCTAACGACCAAAATTCCACTCAGGCTGCATGTATTTCTCGCGCAAAAGCTGTCGAGCCAGGCGCTTCTCTTTAGCGAAAAGGACACTGGGACTTAGATCCACCCCAAGTGCCCGTCTGAAGCCCATGCTCAGGGCCTGCATCACATCCTCGATGTTGATTTCCCCGCCGACGAGCTCGCTTAGCGGTGTCAGAGTCCGGCATGGCAATATAGGTTCTCCCTCAACCGCGCATGGCCCCAGCGCGACAGTTCCTTGATGCAAGAGCACACCGTGCCGCCGGGCCTGCGCAGCCGTAGCTATTACATGCCCATCCACGTGCACCTCGACTGGCGGGCTGTAGTGAGCATCAATACCCAGGAGCCGCAAGCCTTCGATCACTCCCGAAGAGATGCGCTCGTACGAGGCGAGTACACTACACGGAATGAGCGTATCAGCTATGGAGGCAGTGAGGCTGTAGGAGAGATCGCCCCCATGCAGGCAGGCGTGCCCACCGGTCAAGCGGCGTACGCACTTGAACTCGCTGTGCCGAAAGAGGGGGACCAAGTCCGAGATGCGTTGCAGATAACCCACAGTGTAGCAGGGCACGTCCCAGTAGTAGATGCGCAGCGTTGGCGGCACGCGGCGCTCACCCACCAGGGTCAAGGTCGCTTCATCAATGGCCATGTTCACATAGCCATCGGCAGCCCCAGTGAAAATCAGACGCCATTGGGCAAAGAGCATGCCCTCCTCCTGATCACCATTGACTAAGGGTAGACAAGGGTTACTTGCACGCCAGTTCAGCCATAACCGATGACATTGCTGCCTCTATCTCCTCGGCATGGAGGGGACGTGGATAGTTGTACATTACCCTTCCTGGCCGCTCGTTGTAGTAGGGACGGTTGCAGCCAGGACAGCCTGCGGTCTGGAATGCGCGGCCATCGGCCAGCAACTCACGCAGCCTCGCCCTACTCAGCCCGTAGGACACAATCTGGCCGGCCGGGGAGAAGCAAAAGTCCTCCACACGGCAGGCTCCTGCTGTCAATAGGTAGCGAGCGGCCTGGATACGCCGGTACGACGACGGCGAAGGAGGCGGTCGCCTGCCCCACGCTGTGCCTGGAACAGGCGTGAAGGAGAATAGGCCAATTGTGACCTGCCGGTCCACCATCTCCTGGAGGATGGTTGCCATTTCCTGCTCCGTCTCACCAAGCCCGGCTATCAGATGGGTCCCAATGCGACCACGGAAAAGGTGCGCCGCCGCACGCAGGAGGTCAAGCCGGCGATGCCAGTCATCGCCTTTGGCTTCGCGGTAGACCCGTTCACAGGCAGCATCGAGGGCCAGGCTGACGCGCTCGAGCCCGCATTCGAGCACAGCGCGAACACTGTCTAGATCTGACAATACTATTGATGCACAAAGCGGCACGGGAGAGAGCGCATGGAGTTGCCGCACCAGGGCAAGCGTTTGCGACAGGTAGCCAGGAGATGTTGTCACCTGCAGACAGCAGCGCGCTATTTTATGCTGTACGAAGCTGTTAGCTACGGCGTGCAATGCTTGTTCCAGGGGGTAGGGTGGCCACGCGATACGAGAAAGAAAGTGCAAGCGCGCTGAACTGCTGCGTGCCTGGGCACAGAAGGCACAATCATAGCGGCAGCGATCGCCGACCATCAGATATGCAGTAGTTGGTGCATCCGCCTGGCGGATGCGGTGCAGGCCCAAGACTGCGGCGGTGCCCGCCGATACGCCGACCGCTCGTCCCGCGCGAGACCGGATGAATGACTCCGACGTCGTCACGGTCTCTGAATGACGCAACACTCGCTCTCCCACTTGATAAATAATCCAAGTTCTGTCGCCAATCGAACCGCAGAGGGAGCAGGGTTTACAATCTTGTTCACTCCAGCCCATACAGCTAATGGGTCCAGGTCACGGCGGTAACGCCCGCCGGGCCTCATGCAGCCTAGATAAACAGGGGTATCCGGCAACGTACAGCGCGCGGCGAGCAGAAAGTCAGCTACCTCAGCCAGAGGCGGCGGTTGACAGTGCGCATAGTGCGTGCCTGGCGTCGGGATAAAGACCAGCACAACGAGGGCATCCAGGCCAAGCGCTTTGAGAGTGTGCAGCGCTCGATATTCCCCACAAAACTGGCCACCGCGCAAGCCGAGGGTCAGGTGAGGTATCACTGTGGCATGTCGGCGCAGCATAGCGTACGTGCACGTATAGTCGTCCACCGTATGATCAAGACCGTATACCTCACGGATTGTCTCGTTGTCCCCGATAAAGTCGAAGGATATGATGTCCACACAGGGAGCAATAGCACGCATCTCGTCTTCGTCAACAAAGCCCACGTGCCAGTTTAGAATACGACCAGGCCGCAGGGCCATCACCAGGGCCGTATGCGAGGTCACAGGCACCCTGCCCCGCTGGTCACACCCGCCCGAGATCAGGCAACTGGTCATACCAGTAGCGTCAGCGTCCTCGATGGCGACCATGCCATTGAGATAGTGCCCCCCGCAATGTGCGCAATTGAGTGCACAATGAGATCCCGTCAGGCTTACAGCTAGTGTGTCGTTTGGGCGGGCAAATCCTATCTGCGGCGGGAAATGATTTATGCGAACATGCCATGCTTCCTGCCAACTATCCATAGTGGCTTAGGCGATGGTGTCTTGCACAGAGATTTCAAGCGTTCCGGCTTCCATCGTCTTTTGGGATATCGTCAGCTTGTGTGGACCGGCTGGCAGAGAGTTGCCCTCCACCTGGATGGTTACCTTGTCGCGAAGGGCGAAGCTCAACGGTGATTCCGCAGAAATGTCTGCGGCAGAGACCTTGGTGCCGTCGGGCAGAACCAGGCTTATTTGCTCCAGTGCATATTCTGTGTCATCTACTTGCAGAGGAGCGCAGCCCACAATGGTGCCTGGAGCCAGGGTGTTCTGGATGGCCAGTTCGAAGCCGGTAGCCGTGTTCTTGAGGCTTCCCTTCGCGTACAGCTTTTTCAGAAGAAAAGCCGGTATCGCGCCCATCTCATCCTCCTTCTGGTAGACAGGAGCCGCTTGCTCGACGATGAGGAT
>CAYZGO010000014.1:25984-85313 GCA_964478075.1 uncultured Anaerolineales bacterium
CAGCGGGTCTCAGGTGAGTGATTTTTTTCACAAAAAGTATAACAGATACAAGGTGCAAAGTCAATCTCAGCAACTTGCGAAGGGTGGATCAAGTTTGTGGTGATAGTTAGCCGTGGTGGGGCGATACGGTCAGGTGTTTGGCATTGCCGATACCCGCAGTACGTCTGCCGCTCGGGAAAAACGAACGTCTCCTCAGAGGCGATTCTGGTTACGAGGAGACGTTCAAAAACAGCTTTTTGTCAGAGCTGATAGGCTATACGTACCTCACGAAGTACAGTGCAATGCCCATTGCCAAAGCCACTATCCAGAGAAGGAGCGTAATGCGCATCCTCCACTTGATGTTCCGCAAGCGCGGAGGCCTGGATGTCTCCAGCTTCATGAGAATGACGATGTAGATGCCCATCAACTCAGCCAAAGCGCCGATTGCGGCGTGCGGCCACAGCATCGTCGGACGCTGGGCCTCAGGATTGCGTATGGCAACAGGCAAAATGCGAAAGAAGGCCGGATTCATGATGGCTATGATCGCTATGGTGTTGGCGATAACTGCCGCAGTCATCAGCCTGCCGTGAGCGCTGAAATTACGTCTCCTGGCCTGAAAACAGCCCATGAGAAGCACTATTAGAATGGCGATTTGCAGAATCAGGTTTATGTCGGCAACCAGACCAGCCCGCGTGCCCAGAATGCCAGTACTCATGTTTCCTCCCCCAGGTCACAAATGCCCTGTCCATATTGTGATACAGATGTGGCTTTGTTATATGGACGCATGGGCGTCCTGTTTCCTTGCGCACGGCTTTCACTGAAGCCTCGTATCCGCTGAAAAGCAGAGTGCGCTACAGCAGTGCTATGACGGACCTCGTATCGTGCTGCAAGGCTGCGTGCATCGCGCTTCGGCGGGCAAGGTCAGTAGCTTTTGCGAAGAAATCCCTGCGTTCTTGTGTCAGTATGCAGCGGAATCAGGCCGCGCCTTGTGCCTCGCCTCGCTTTACCTGCAACATACATAGTATAGCCAGCACCATGAACAAGGGTGAGAACAGGAACAAGGCTCGGTGTCCGAAAAGGTCCATAAGCCCCCCAGCGATAGGTGGAGCGATGATGGCAGCGAACATGGAGAAGAAGTAATAGAGGCCCGTATAGGAGCCAATTTTGCCCGGCGGTGCAATGTCAGAGACCATGGGGAACGAATTGATGTTGATCAAAGCCCAGGCGATGCCGGCAAGGATCAGCATGGCCGTCAGGTAAGTCATGTTCGTAATAAAGTAGCCGCCCAACAGGAACACAACTAGCATGGTCAGGCCCGTCAGGATGGTACGGCGTCTTCCAAAGCGTGTGGCAATAAAGCCAGCAGGCAGGGCAAAGACCAGGAAAGCAGCCGAGACATAGGTGAGCATGGCCGCCGCAGAGCTTTCCGGGATGCCCAGGAACTCTTTACCGTACGTCGTCCAGAAGGTCTCTATCGCATTGTAGCCCACAAACCAGGCAAAGATAGCCAATAGAATGAAAAGGGCGCTCTTTTCCTGGCCGGTGATGATTTCGCGAATTGTTGCCAGGACACCTGGCTGCTCTTTGGGCCCCTCTTCACGTTCTTTGGGTTCGCGAATAACCAGCACAACTATGGCCGTGGCCGCCAGCATGATGGCCGCACTGACGTAGAATGGCAATCCCCTGTTTGCACGGTAGAGGAAGGCCCCGCCGAGAAAAGCCAGCGTGGCACCCAATCCCCCCATGAAATTGATGATGCCGTTGGCTTTGCTGCGCAATGGGGAGGGAGTAATGTCAGGCATCAAGGCTACTGTGGGCGTGCGGAAGATGGCCATGGCGATGTTCATAATGATGATCACTGCCATGAGCAGAGCGAAAATGGGGATAGCGAGGTGCAGGACGGGAATCAGGCTGAAGAAGATAGCAGCAATGGGTGCACCTATCATCAGGTAAGGCATGCGTCGTCCGAAACGTGTGAGGGTGCGATCGCTCAGGAAGCCCACGTAGGGCTGGATAGTGACGCCAGCGATGTTGTCAAAGGTCATGACCAATCCCACGAGCCACAGAGGAAGATCATATTCGCGCAGGAAAATCGGTACGTACGAATTGTATATAGACCAGATCAGGCTGATGCCAAAGAAGCCGAAGCCAAGCAGTAAGGTCTTTTTGTAGTCGAGTTTCATAGGGCCTCCTTCATGGAAAGTGTTAGTGTTGTAGTCAGCGGATCAAGCGGACTGAGCGGATGGGCAAGGTTTCATAGGCTCTCCTTCGGACAAATGTCAGTGCTGGAGTATAAAGGTGCTAGCGCAGAAACCTCTCAAACCACTGTAGTGACTGCGCTCCTGCGAAAGCAAAGGCTATTCCCTTTACTGTCTTGCCCAGGAAGCAGGCAAGCAAAAAGCGCCAGAGGGGAAAACGCAGTATTCCGGCGGCGATACCGGCCAAGTCAAAGATGGGATTGGGTATCACAGATAGTACAAAGACGGTCAGGAACCCGTGACGACGCATCCAACCTTCCAGGCGGTCGTACATCTCTCTGTTCTGTGTTTCGATAATTGCTCTACCTCCATAGCCAGCCAGATAGCCACTCAATTCGCCAATGGCCATGCCTGCGCCCGATACCACGCCTATCAGCAAAGGGTTGAAAATCCCACCGGCCATGAAAGTGGCCGCTAGGCTAGGCATAGGTAGTAGAAGAGTAGCATTTCCTACGACGCTGACTACAAAGACTCCAAAGTAGCCGTAGGTGCTGAACTGAGCCAGTTGGTCCCGGCATAGAAAGATGAGCACAGTGATAGCCAGGGAGAAGAGAAGGGCGACCACTCGCCACCTGGGCGCTGGCTTGGAGGCACTCTTACTCGCCTGAAGCAATGGTGTGTCCTTTGCCAGCTCTGTCTGTTCCTCCACATGTCCTCCGCTTACCTCAATGAAAGGGGCATAGTATCGCTCGGAAGCATACCAGGCCTCGTTCCGCATTGCGTGGCAGCAGAAAGGACTGCAGCGCGCCTTTCGTTACCTGCCAAAGAGAGAAACTACCCTGAAAACCGCCATCGGGCAGCATGCCCACTCCGCTCATCTGCGCCGCAGGTGCAGATGAGCGGATGCTGCGCGAGGAGCTGCCTCTGCTGAAACCCCGAGCTGCTTACCTTGAAAGAGGTTATGAAGGTCAATCCGGGCGCGTTGCAGGCAAGAGCCAATCCTGGCTCGTCCTAGGACTCACACAGGAACACACTAACTTGGGCCACTCTGGGCAATGTCCCAAGGTGCACCTAGCCTTACGATGTCAGTGCTCGGGCTCTTTGTGCCCTGTGTGGCATTGACCGTGTCCACTAACAAAGAACAATGGCGTACAATCCAGGTACAGTCATAGCAACTGTGACCAGCGACAATGACCACGCAATCACTCTCTCTCAGAACATCCTCGGTTAAAGGTTGCGAAGTGAGGTGTAGCTCCTTTTGACAGAACACGCTGCGGCCTATGTGGAAACGCGGCACGTAGGGGTCATTGTAGCTGACTACTGCCCCACGTTGCAGTAGTAACTCCATGATCCGCTCAGCCGGAGAGTTCCGAGCGTCGTCTATGTCCTTCTTGAACGCCACGCCCAAGATCAGGACTCTGGCGCCATGCAGGACTTGACTATGGCGATTGAGGCCAGCCATGATGAGTTCAACCACGTGATAGGGCATACTCTGGTTGACCTCAGCAGCCAGCTCGATGAACTTTGTGTAGAAATCGTACTCACGAGCTTTCCAAGAGAGATAATAGGGGTCCACAGGTATGCAGTGCCCACCGGTTCCGGGGCCGGGGTAAAAGGGCATGAAACCGAAGGGCTTGGTGGCGGCTGCCTTGATGACCTCCCAGAAGTCAATGCCCATGCGTTCACACAGCAGCGCCAATTCGTTGACGAGGGCTATGTTCACGCTGCGGAAGATGTTTTCCAGGAGCTTGGACATCTCCGCTGCACGTGGTGAGGACACGACGTAAACCTCTGGCGAGAGCTGCCCGAGCAGCCGCCGAGCCAGGTCGGCACATTTGGGCGTGAGGCCGCCGACTACCTTGGGCAGATTGCCCACGTGATACATCTTGTCGCCGGGATTGATGCGCTCGGGAGAGAACGCCAAGTGGAAATCGCGACCAGCCTGTAAGCCGCTCTGTTCCAGGATGGGGAGAACTTTTTCCTCGGTGGTGCCAGGGTAAGTCGTACTTTGCAGGATGATGAGTTGGCCAGGTTGCAACCGCTCGGCAATGCCTCTAGCTGCGGCCACGACAGCCGATAGATCCGGGGCTTTCATAGCATCGAATGGAGTAGGGACGCAGATGAACACGACGTCCATGTCTGCCAGGATATCGTAGTCAGTGGTGGCCGAGAATTGTTTCGCGGCCACCAATCTAGCGATGTCTTGGGCGGAGACATCCAGGATGTAGCTCTGTCCTTGTTCGATGGCCCTCACTTTGGCCTCATCAGTATCCAGGCCGATGACTGTGTATCCCACGTCAGCCAGGGCCACAGCTAGCTGCAGTCCCACATAGCCCAGGCCAAGGACACAAATACGAGCCGATTTCTCTTGGATGCTCTCTACAAGTGCCAAGGCTTCTTCACTCCTATGATCAGACTTTCACCTGCTCCAGACGCCAGAGGGCATAGAGTGCGACGACTACCAGCAGCCCACCAGTGAAGTAGCCCTCAAGCATGCTGGCTTGTGTCAGGAACATGGCTACAACGCCCAGGGCACAACATACGAGATAGAGCATAAGCACGGCTTCACGCCGGGTGGCCCCCATTGTCACCAGACGGTGCGAAACGTGATCTTTCCCCGGCGAAGTTAAGGGGTTGAGGCCGCGGCGCAGGCGCGAAATCACCACGAGGGCAGTGTCAAGAATGGGCAGCCCCAACACAACAACCGGGATCATCCAGGTCACAAAGTCGACATTATCAGGGAAGCGCAGTTTGATGCCCAGGGCTGCCAGCACGAAACCGATGAAGAGACTGCCAGTATCGCCCATGAAGATGCTGGCAGGGTTAAGATTGTAGTATAGGAAGCCGATGCAGGCACCCAGGAGAGCTGCTGCCAGGGTGGCCACCAGGTATTGCCCGCTCATGGCGGCCAACAGGAAGAAGAAGATGCAGGCCACCGTGGCTACCCCCCCTGACAACCCGTCCATATTGTCGAGCAAGTTCAAAGCGTTGGTGACGCCTACCACCCACAGCAAGGTGGCTATCAGATTCAGCGCGGGATTGTGCAAGAAACCAACCTGGATACCGGAGATCATCAGGATGCCAGTAGCCAGCACCTGTACTGCCAGCTTGAGCAACGGTCGCAGGCCACGGCGATCATCCCACACGCCCAAGAATGAGACGAGGGTCGCGCCCACCAGAATGCTAACGAGCTGTGATACATAGAAACGATCACCGAGGACAAGCAGGGCAGCAATGCACCCCACATAGATGGCAGCGCCACCCAGACGTGGAGTCGGGCGCGTATGTACTTTTCTCTCATTCGGCTGGTCAATAAAGCCCCAACGGACTGCAGCTTTCTTGACTAACGGCATGCTTCCCACCACGATAAGCAATGCGCTGGCAAAGATCAACATGTACTGTGTCATAATATCCCCTTCTGTTACTGTTGCGGCTGGGTCATCGCCTCTTTCTGTGCTTCTAGCTGGGCAACAAAGTCCTGGAGCGCCTGTCGCTCGTGCTCTGGGGACAGCTCCAACGCTCTCTGCGCGTGGGCGATGGCGTCATCTATCTGTCCCAGTTGGTGATAGAGCAAGGCCAAATTACGGTGGCTGATCGAATCGTCAGGAAGAACCTGCAGCACCTTGAGGTTCTCGTCTATAGCCTCCTGCAATCGCCCTTGTTGAAAATAGATCAGCCCCAGGGTGCTGTGTGCCTTGGCGAGATATGGATCGATCCGCACAGCCTCGAGGTTTGAGGCCAGGGCATCCGTAATATTGCCCCGGTGGTAATAGATATAGCCCAGTGTACTGAGAGCTTCAGCATTGTTAGGTTCGTAGATAAGCGCCTGCTGATAGGCATCCTCGGCTTCATCGAGCTTGCCCTGTGCAGTGTAAAGGTTCCCAAGGATAATGTACGTGGAACCGAATTGTTGATCCAATGATAAGGAATACTCAAGTTTCTCCAGAGCACCATCATAATCGCCCTTTATCGTATAGACCAGAGACCATTCGTTGAAGATCTGGGCATTATGTGGGCTGCATTGCGCTGCCTGCTCGTAGTAATAGTGAGCTAGATTTAGCTTTTCTGTGCGTTCCTCGGCACTGGTAACCCAGTCGGCCCAGTTGCGGTGTAGCCGCCCCAGGTTGGCATAGTGGTCCGTGTTCAAAGGGTTCAACTGCCGCGCATGATCCAGAGCTTTGAAACTCTCTTCAAACCAGCCGATTCTCTCTTGGGGTTCCGTGACGGAACTGGCCTTGCCCATCATCGCACGGCCAAGGAACAGGTAGTAGTAGTCCTGGTCTGGTGCCAGTGAAATGGCACGATTGTAGAACTCGATGCTGGTATCCCAGCGCCGTTCCCCCTCCAATTTCAAACCCTGCTTATAGTAGATGTCTGCTTTCACTATGCTGATGTTGGTAGCAAGAATCACCACGACGACGAGCACGATCAGGATGGGATAGGCCCACAGATTCGCAGTCCGCCATAGTCGTTGCGGCAGCTGGGTATCCCACACGAGAGATAGCGCAATGAGCAGGCCGAGAACGAATATCGCACTGTAGTAAAAGGTGATTGTGTTGGCAATATCCGTACCCGGTTTAATGAGAGAGGTGTACATTGCCATACCGAAAACAAAGACCGTAAGGGTCACTGCCGTGTATATGCCAAGGGCAGAAAGCCACCAGCCCGGTTTCTGGCGCGAAGGGGCGGTGCGCTCTGCCTCGGCCAGCGCCACAATCGCTCCCACGAGCCAGGTGAGGAAGAATATCCACAGCACACCGTATGAAGTTCTATAGTCCTGACGAGGAGCGAAGGTCGTCAGTGAGAGTTGGATGATGCGCAGTGAATCTATCTCCCCCATGGGATTGGCGATGAAGTCAAACCCTAGGGTGAACAGCAGTAGTGCCACCACCAGCGAGCCTGTGAGCAACCTGGCCGTCAGCGAGGAACGTGACTGCCCTGCTTGCCTGACAGCAGCAACGGCTGCCTCGTGCGCCTGTTTTTTCGCACGACGGCGGGATCGTTTGCTGCGCCGCTTGCCTGGCAATGCTCTGGGCTCAGCAGGCGCGGCCTCAGCTACGGGCTCATCTCGTATCCAGTTCAAGCCAACCAAGATGAACGCAGCGGCATAGACCCAGAAGTGCACCCGCGTGGCGGCGATAGCAATGCCAAAGTGAATCTCGATAAAGTGTGCGACTATCGTCGAGAACAGGCCGATGAGCAGCAATTGTCTCTTCATCTCAATAGCGGGCTGCTCTCTGGTGTAGGAGAACATTGCAGAAAGCATGAGGTAGAGCGACATACCCGCAATGAAGCCCACTGGCAAGCCCACGCCTGACAGCTTGTAGGTGCCCTCCATCACTTTCGGCAGGAACACACCAATGACAGCTCCCGCAATGCTTAGAAGCAGGAAGAGATTTCGCTGCCGTGTCGTCTCCATGAACCGCAGCCACTTCAGGCCGTAATAGAATATGCTGCCAAACAGGAACATGTAGATCACAAAGCCAATCACGCCAGTAATGACCAGGGCATCGAATGTCTCGTTGTGCGCCCGATCGGGTGAGGCATTCCGGGCTTCATAGTGCGCCAGGTCGGGCGGATAGTGAGGGTTATAGGCTACGTGCATCGTCTCCGGGCCGTAGCCGACTATCGTTCGCAGAGGATCAGCTTTGATAAGCTCGAGTGTTCCCTCCCAGATTAGCACACGCACCTTGCCGGTACCAGCCTCAGTCTGAAAGATCTGCCCCAGGCGGCCAATATATGGTAATTCACGGAACTGCGATAGCGGAGTGTTTGGCAGGTTGAAGAGGAACAAGAACGTTGCGGCAAGCAAGGTATGGAACACCCAGCCAAGCCAGAGCCAACGCCAGCCGCGCTTGAGTGCGACCAGCAACACGTAGGCTGGTACTACTCCCACAGGAATGCTCAGCACAGCAAAAGCCAGTGCCCTCAGCGCATCCCTGGTATTCAGGCGGCTCTGGTCGCTGATGCTGCGCCGTAGAGAGATGAGCGCTACAAGCACAAAGACGTAGAGCCCGCCCAGCAGTCCTAGCCAGGGACCACGGCTCTGCGTGAAGAAGGTGCAGGTCAATTGTACGCTCATTACGAACGTATAACATCCGGCCAGCAGGGCATGCGAAATCGTTCCTTCTTGCTCTTTCAGAAGAGTTGAGAATGACTCAACTAGTCTGGCCAGGGTGATCGGTGTGGCCATGATCAAATAGGCAGCCACAAAGATGGCATTGCCCATGTTCCCAGCCACGCGCAGTACGACATCTCCACTCCAGGGCAGTGAATCCAGGTGATAATGCTGTAAGATGCCATAGAGAGAGATGGGCAGGCTGGTGAGAATGATGGTGCTGCATAAACGATCCACTTGCTCGCGGCGACGCATAGTGCCTAACATCAAGAAAAAGATGACGATGTAAGAGAACGTGGTGTATGTACCCTGCAAACGCATGTAAGAGCCCCATAGGCTTATGCGCGGCGCTATAGACACAATAGTGCTAAGCACGTATGCGCCAACGAGCAGGATGGTAGGCAAGACCAAGGGTGTGCCAGAGAGACGCTGCCACAGGCCTGTTTCCTGCGTCTCCTTGTTCGCTTCTGTCCTTCGTACATCAGGTGCATGCCCCCAAGTACTGCAGTCAATGACTTTGATGATCCATGCCACGATCATGACCAGAGCAATGGAGCGCAATATGGATAGCTTGTCTGGCTCAAATACACGGCTGGAGTAGACGTTGAAGAACAGGGGCACGATGATGAGTGCGAGTAACCAGCCCGCCTCGAGTACCTTGTCACAGAACACGCTCAGCTTGGTGCGCATCAATCCGTTCCTTCGTTGTAACTGTGGTATGCTTGGCAGCAGTTCTGTCATCCTCGTTTACCCCGTCTCCGGCGTCAAAGACCTGGAGGTACGCCTCGCTGGCTTGGAGGCAAGGCGTAGAGACTAGAGGTGACGCACCTCTTCTGTCACGCCGCAAGAGGCGTGGAAGACACAGGTGGGACAGGGCGATTCCGGAACCAGGCAATGGTCTCTTGCAGCCCTTCTTCCAGAGGCACCTCTGCACGAAAGCCTAATAGTCGCTCGGCCTTGCTCACATTCGGAACTCGCCGTAGCGTGTCTTCAAAGCCCAGTCCGTAGGCTTCGTGGTAGGGCACAAAGGCTAATTCGGCATCCGATTCTGTCAGGCGCAGAATGAGCGCAGCTAGTTCAAGGATGGTAGTTTCCACGTCGCCGCCAACGTTGAATGCCTGGCCCAGAGCCTCCGACTTTGTGGCCGCCAGCATGCTGCCGCGCACTGTATCATCAATATGAGTAAAACAGCGGGTTTGCTGGCCATCGTGGTGCACAGTCAGCGGTTTGTTGGCCATAGCCTGAGTGATAAAGGTAGCGACTACACTACCATAGCCTTTGGGATCCAGCCGTGGGCCGTAGGAATTGAAATAGCGCACAATGGATAGCGGTAGCCCTTGCGCGTGATAGGCAAAGCATAGATGCTCATCCAGAGCCTTTGCTGTGGAGTAGGACCAGCGTGCAATCCCAGTGGAGCCAAGCACGCGGTCGTCATCCTCCGCGAACGGCAGCTTGAGACTCTTGCCGTAGATTTCAGACGTTGAAGCGAACAGGACGCGGCGACTGTACTTGTGAGCCAAAGCGAGAACCACCTCGGTTCCACCTACGTTCTGGAGGATGGCGTGCAATGGATCGGCCAGTACGTGCCTGACGCCCACGACTGCGGCCAGGTGACACACCAGGTCGTGTCCCTGGACCAATCTCTCCATCAGACGCCTGTCCAGAACGTCTCCCTCCACGAAGTGGAAACCGGCAGACCCAAGGTTGTGCTGAATGTTGCGTCGTTGCCCGACGGATAGATTGTCAATCGCAGTGACTGCGGCACCTTCCGACAGGAAGCGATCCACCAAATGTGAACCTATGTAGCCGGCGCCCCCTGTTATCAGGACTCTCATTGAATCAATCTTACTGTACCTGGTCTGAAAAATCAAGTAGCCAGGACTTTGTCATACAGACTTGATACCCTATCTACCATTGTTTGCAAACAAAACTCTCTCAAAGCACGCTGCCGGCCGCGCTGTCCCATCTCCTGGCGGCGGTGCTCGTCCCGCAGCAGCAACAGTATGGCTGCACCGAGAGCTGCTGCATCTCTGGCTGGCACGACCAGCCCCGTTTGGCCGTGCACATTGACAAAGGACGTGCCCGTTCCTAGTTCAGTGCACACCACGGGTAAGGCACTGGCCATAGCCTCGACCTGCACAGTGCCAAAGGCTTCACTGCGTTCGCTAGCTGGGAGGACAAAGACGTCGCACGCATGATAGTATGCAGGCAGATCCTCATCGCTAATTTTCCCGAGGAAAAAGACCTTTTCCGACAATCCCAGCAACGCTGCAAGCTGACGCCACTCGGTCTCCATTGGTCCGCTGCCAATAACGAGCAGCTTACATGGGATTTCGGGCATCGCCGCGAGCAGGTATTGGAGGCCCTTGTAGTATCGCAGCCGCCCCACGAAGAGCAGCAGCGGCGAACCGTAGGTGTCCTTGACTTGCTGCACCTGTGCTGGCTGAGCATGCAGGAAGCGCTCGAGTTCAATGCCTAAGGGAATGACGGTACACTTGTGCCGAAGCTGGCTCAGGTAGGGAGACGACTCGATGTAATTGGCACTGGTGGCGATGATGCGGTCTGCCCTGTGCAGCACTTTCCACAGTAGAGGACGATAGAGCCGCAGCAGGCCCTTCTGGCGCACCACATCGCTGTGGTAGGTTATTACCACGTGAGAGGCGTGTCCGCACAAGAGTTGCGACAATTCCCCAATGGGATACGGGAAGTGCAGATGTGCGATATCAGGACGTTGACGCCGTAGGAGGAGAGGCAAGGAGATGCTTAGCGGCGCAGATGCGAGAGTCGCCAGTCGCCCTGCTTTGATGACGTGGACGCCATTGATCTCTTCGATGTGCGTCCTGGCGGTGGGATGCGTGACCAGAACGGTGACTTTGTATCCCCGCTGCACGAGGGCTTCGGCCAGCATCTTGATGTGGTTCTCCATGCCGCCCAGCACAGGGTAGTAGTCTTTGTAGATGTGCAGAATCTTCACGCCCATTTGTGACCACCGTTTTCGACGGTTGATACCAGCAGCCGTTCTAGCTGGCGAGAAACTGTCAGGGCAATAACTGCTCATATAGTGCGGCAGTCTCGCGCGCCATGCGCTGTAGAGTGAACAACTCCGTCACCCGGGCCAATCCGCGTTGCCCCATTTCCCGAGCAAGAGCAGGATCGTTGGCCAAGGCCTGCACGTGCTGCGCGAGAGCAGCAGCATCGCCTGGGAGAAACAAGTAGCCAGTCTGCAGGTCAGCAATGGCTTCTCGCGTGCCACCAACATCGCTGGCCACTACCGGCAGAGACGAGGCCATGGCCTCAAGCACCGTAAGCGGCAATCCTTCCCATCCTTTAGACGACAGAACGAACACATCTGTTGCGCGCAGAATCTGTGGTACGTCACGCCGCATGCCAAGCAGGCGAACGTGGCTGCCCAGTGCCAGCGATGCGACCAGTTGCCCAATCTGGGCACGTAAGGGGCCGTCCCCCACGATGAGCAGGTGTGCGTGCGGCAGCGCATCTTGTACGCACCGAAACGCATGGAGCAGTGTTCCAAAGTCACGTGGGCGGTGCAAACGGCAGACCGTTGTGACCAGAAAGGCATCTGCCGGCACGGTGACCGCCATCCGTACTTCTTGGCGCTGCTCGGTTACGCCAGCGAATCGCTCCAGGTCAATGCCATTGCGGATGACGTGGACACGCTTTGTATCTGTCACGCCAGCAGCTAGCAAAGTACCCCTCTCGGCGTTGGAGATGCATATCCAGGCATCAGTGACTCCAGCCAAGCACCGCTCCAGCGAGAGCAAGGCCTGGCGCCTGGGTGGGGGATAGTGTGTTGCAGCGAAGCCGTGAATGGTGAAAACCAACCGAGGGCGTTTGCGCAACGTCAATGCCACCAATCGCCCATACATGGCTGCTCTCATACCGTGGCAGTGCACAATGGCGTAGGGGCTTTGCATCAAATGGCGTAGGCTGAGAAAAGCTGATGGAGAAAAGCCTTGAGCAAGTGCAAGAGGCACGAACTGGGTTCCCATAGCCTCAAAGTCGGCAGCGCCGACATGACCACCGTCTTCAGGCATCGCCACCGTGAATCCGTAACGCTGGCGGTTCATGCCCTTAACCAGGCAACGCACGTGTTCGGCTCCACCGCCTCGGGAAGACGCAACTAGGTGCAGAATTCGAATCTTATCCATGTAACCCGTGGGCGACACGTCTAGCCCGGTTTCTGAAAGTAGTGACCTGTGTAATCAACCTGGATTAATGCTACGTCAAGTCTGCGCTGCGCGACAAATTCATCCACTGCGGCTCGGCAACCGGGCCAGTGCCCGTAATCGTCCAATACAACAAAGCCACTTGGCTCGACGAAATCATAGAACCATTGAAGGCATAGACGCACCGATTCATACCAGTCAGCATCAATGTGCAGCAGCGCAATGCGTTCGATTTGTATCGTGGGAAAAGTGTCCTGGAACCAACCCTTTATGATGTGCAGTCTGGCCTGAGCGATTCCCAGAGTGTGCATCAGTTGCCGTACCTTGTGTGGATCACCCGCGCAAGTGCCACGGCGATCTCGTGCTCTTACACCATCCATCGCCGAAGCTTCTGGTAAGCCCTCGAATGAATCGAAGAGCCAAAGGTCGCGCGGGGGTTGTGAATGCCGGGACGCAAAGGCCAGCATTCCTGCGCTACCTCCGTTGTAGACACCACATTCCACGATGTCTCCAGAGATCGGGATCCGATCGATCTCCCTTGCCAAGTGATAGAGGGTTCGTAGGCGCGGCCGTTGCACCATGGTATACTTTCGTACCTTCCACAATAACCATTGCAGTTGGAGCGAGTCAAAGAGCGCAGAGGGTGATGACACATCGAGTTGCTTTGCCTCATTCCAAAGGGCCTGTATGCTATGCCAAGAGCCGGTCCTAGCCATCAGCTATTCTGCTCCACCATCATGGCATCAACCCATTGCGCGGCCCACTCGCGGACGGGAAACTCTGCGGTTTGATGGCCAAGACGAGGTAGCCCGTGGTAAAGCTGGCCAGGACAGGGGAACGCTTACCTACCCCCAATCTCTCCAGGCCGACCAGGAATGCGGCCAGCGGCAGGAACAAGAGCCCCAGCAACCAGCGCAGCACAGTCAGACGAATCTCGCTTATGGCCTGCTTTGTCATGTCGCAGAGTACTGTGAAGAGCAGTCCCAGCCGCTCCATGCGCACAATCTCCAGACCCGTATTCTTCACCATGCGCTGAACCTGATACTCGGTGAAGCGCCAAAAGTCAGTGGGCGCAGCGTGAATGCGGTAGAGAAAGGGCACACTCAGTAGCAACACACCTGCTGGGCGTAGGACACGTGACAATTCCCGCATTACTTGCGGTGGATCACCCACGTGTTCCAGTGTCTCCAGGCAGATCACAGTGTCAATGGCTTCTGCCGCAAGGGGTATGTGTGCACCGTCCGCTACAATGTCTGGGGCTATGGCTGGATTGATGTTCAGGTACAGCCATCTTTTCACGGCGAGGTCCGCCATGGTAGCATAGCGCACAGGGTTATGTCTCTCGCCACCTACATCCAGCACAATGCCATGTACCTGGTTTTGCCACTTGTGCAGCCAGGTGTTCAGGATGGCGCGGCGATAGGTCATTGACAGGCGTACGTATGTTGCTGCGGGCGTCCATTTTCTCGTGCTCATTCGTGCCTGTCCAGTTCTGTGGATATGTATGCGATCATTTTGGAGGGGTGGAGCATGTTCAAGAGCACTTGGGCGTCAGCACGTGTGAATTGGCCAAGCAATATCAGACTGGTGAGATAGGCCCCAAGACCGAGTGCTGTCAACAGGGGTATCGCCAGCCACACAGGCATGGCCACAAGGCTGCTGCCTGCTCGCATTAGCAGGTACATGATCCCACCTGCGAGCAGATACAGCAGGGCCTTCCAATAGAACCCAATCTTTGCGTATCGGCTTACAGCTTTGACCTGGATGATGCCACCTGCTATCGTCATGGCCACCAATGCCATGGCAGCGCCCGTGCCACTCAGGCCAGCGAGAGAAACGCCCAACATCTGACTGGGAACAAGTGCTGCGTCTAGAAGCAGCAAGGTCAACAGCCCCAGCATACTGCTGATGAGCAAATACCTCTGTTTTTCGATAGCATAAAGAACTGTGCTGTATGGTTGAAAGATTACAGAGAGGATACTGTTGGCCACCATGCACATCAAAATGGGTGCAGCAGGCGCGAATTCGGTCCCAAAAGCGGTAACCACCACCTCATTGCTGAAGAAGATCAACACCACTCCGAGGGGTACCAGAACAGTCAACACATAGCGCTCGATTACAAACAGGCGCCGGCGTATCTCTTCCCAATCACCTCGCGCCGCATCGCTGGAGGCTTGCGGAAAGAACAATATCGTGACTGTCGAGGCTACGCGATCCAGCAATACTGCAAAGCCCAACACCGAAGTGTAGTAGCCCACTTCAGCTGTTGTCCAGAAAGCTCTGATCAGCACTGGGTTAACGTTGGCTATGACCATGATAGCAATGGTGTTCAGAGTGAGGGGCAGAGTGTAGCGGATGTAACTTGCAAAGTGTTCACGTCTGGGGCGTACGACACGGTAACCGCTGAAGAGAAGCAAGGCAAAGATAAGGAAAGCAAGCGGCTCGATCAGGTAGGCGCCGCTGAGCGCAATCACACCAAGACCGAATATGGCCACCAGTGCCTTGGCGGCAAAGGACAGCAGACTGCCCACAAAGGCGACTGCGCTTTGCTTTGCAGTCTCCAGGCGGGCCTCAAAGGTGAAAAGAAAGACGCTGGATAGGCTATGCAGGATATAGAACGCGGCAATGACGTAGTAGGCATAGCGCTCATCCAGGCTCTGAAAGAGCGGCTGCCCCAGATAGCCCTTGACGAATGGCAGCAGTATGGCTGCGATCAAAAACACAAGCACGAGGGAGGTCTTCAGCACCAGGAATGTGCCAATCAGGGCAGCAGGGTCCTCTTTGCTCTCGGACACGCGCTTCAGGTGCGCGAAGGCAAAGCCCATATCCAGACAGACAGCCAGCAGTCCGAGCAATCCCAGCAGGTAGCCCACCGTTCCCAGAGCCTCTGCGCCCATCCATCTGGCGATGACCACGGTAGAGAGGAAGCCCAGGAAAGACCTGGCCATATTGACTATGAACAGCAAAAGGGATTTTCGCGCTAACACAATGCAACCTCAGCGCTTCTGTGATACAGGAAGCGTGCTCATCTCTGGTCAACTTTGCCCATCTGGCTTATTTGCCAGGAAACCTGGGCTTGCAGCCCTTCTTCAAGGCTTGTGCGTGGTGCAAAGCCCAAGTCCTTTCGTGCTGCGCTGACGTCGGCCCACGTATGCCGGACGTCACCATGCTGTGGAGTTACGTACTCCAGGATAGCTTGCTGCCCTATGATGCGTTCCAATAACGCAATGATCTGATTGATGCTCGCCCGGGAACCGCCTCCGATATTCCAGAGTCGCCAATCCGGAGGCGCTTTCAGGCGAAGCGTGAGGATATTGGCCTCAACTGCATCTGTCACGTAGGTGAAGTCTCTAGTTTGCTCCCCATCACCGTAGATAGTTACGGGTCGGCTCTGGTAGATGGCGGCTATGAAACGATGGAGAGCCATGTCAGGCCGCTGGCGTGGGCCGTAGACGCTGAAATAGCGCAAGGCCACTGTCGGCACTCCGAAATTCGTACGATAGAGATAACACAGGTGTTCACCCGCGAGCTTGGTCACGCCGTATGGGGAGACGGGATGCGTCGGACTGCTCTCTGTCACGGGCAGGTCTGTTATGTCGCCGTATACAGATGAAGAAGAGGCATAAACGAACTGGCACACCCTGCTGCCCCTGCAAGCCTCCAGCAAACGCTGAATAGCCAGCACATTGTGATCCACATAGATCTTAAAGGTCTCTCCCCAACTGGCGCGCACGCCAGGCTGAGCCGCCTGATGGAACACGTAAACCACGCGGTCCAGATAGGGTCTCAGGTCCACTGAGCACAGATCCACTTCGGCGAAATGGAAATGAGGTTGTCCCCGCAACCGCAGCAGGTTTGCTTCTTTGACCTTACGTGGGTAATAGTCGCTGAAGCAATCCACACCAACAACCTCACAACCCTCTTCCAATAACCGTTCAGCCAGGTGCGACCCAATGAATCCGGCCACGCCAGTTACCAGACAGCGCTCAGACATAGCAAATCCCACCTTTCTAGATTTTCTTCAAGGCAATGATGCCGTGCGTATTGCGCACGCCGAAACGCTCTGCAAGAGCGTGTGTTAGCGACTCCAGGTGCAGCTTCCCAAAGCCGCGAATACCGCCTGACAACTCCCTGGCGGCGACAAGTTCGTACTTGTCCAACTCTTGTACCAGCACCCTCTTGACCCACTTGTTAGAATAGGGTCGTACGTGGTCAGGCTTGTCCCAGAAGTTCTGGGTGTCCTTTGTCGTAGTAACAACCAGCATGCAACCCGGATTAAGCACACGCGACACTTCATGCAGTATGCGAAAGGCTTGCTCGAGATAAAAATGCTCCAGCACATCCTTGAGCAGCACTCCGTCGAAGGAACCGTCAGCGAAGGGCAGGTTCTCCGCACTGCCCAGGGCCAGATTCGTCACTCCCCGTTTGTGAGCCCGATCTAATCTCGTGATGTCTACGTCTATTCCGACGAAGCGCTCGGGATAGCGTTCCTCGAAAAAAGCGTCTCCGCAACCCAGGTCGAGAATGCGCTTACAAGAGCCTCGATTGAACACCGCCAGTGCATACCTGGTGGTGTAAAGTGAGGCGGTGACTTCTGCTTTTGGCAATGCGCGTACATACTCAGGGTGGGTCATTAGGTCAAGTCTCCATTGCGCGTCCTACTCTGAAACCAGTGACAGGAAAATTTGCACCACCCTGTCCTGTGAGCAGGTTTCCACGTTGCTGCGCCCCTGGGCGGCCAGATCGTCCCGCAGAGCGTCATCTGCCAGCAAGCGACCCAGGGCGACAGCCATGGCCTGCCAATCTCCTTTAGCCACCATGAAGCGGGCTTGCCCCGGCGTGAGGATGTCCCTGACTCCTCCTACATCCATGGTTGTGAAGGGGCACCCTGCAGCCATGGCCTCCAACAGCGTGCGTGGGAATCCCTCCTCTGTAGATGGCATCATATACACGTCGGCTGCAGCAAAGTAGTGCACTACTTCTCGGTTCGGCACCCAACCCACGAGCCGGAACTGGTCTTCCAGTCCAGCGTCTCGGATCTGGTTCTCCAGGCTCGCTCTGTATGGACCATCGCCTGCTACCACGAAGAACAACTCCGAGGCCAAGCCCGGATGGCTGCTCAGCGTCTCCTGAGCGATAGGCACGATGTAGTGCGCGCCCTTGCGCTCTGCCACGCGATGTAAGAAAAGCACAACCTTGTTGTCCACAGGCCACCCGAGTTGCAGTCGCAGAGCAGACTTTGCCGGGAGCGCAGTGAACCGCCGCAAGTCCACCCAGTTGGGCATGAGGCGAATACCTGAGGGTTGCAGGTTATAGCTTTCACTGTAGTAGCCGGCCATTGTTGCTGTACCGGTGACCAGGTGATGTACCATGTGCAGGGTCAGACCCAACAGTGTCTCGCTACGCAGTTTGCTCCGTAGATCGGACAGATTACGCACACACTCGGGTACGAAATCCATCGGATGTCCACAATTCCAATAGTAAGAAACGCCACCGAGAATGCGCGTGACCAGAGCGGACAGAATGCCTGCAGACATGGAGTAATGCGTATAGAATCGCTGGTAGCCACGCAGGCGCGCCCAGAGCATCACTGCCAGAACTTCCAGCGCCCTCAGCAAGGGTATCTGTATGCGCCGCTGGTGTACTCTCAAATTCCTAAAGTCGGGCCGACCGTGCGTACGCTCAATAATGAGCAGCACATCAAGGCGTTCAGCAACGGCTTTCAAGAAAGCATAGATGTGAAAGGTGTGCTCTGGCGAATCAGCGTCGTATGTAGGCAGAACGTAGACGAGCTTTGTCTTTTTCACAGCCCCGCCACCTTCAGCCACATCTCCACCTGGGCCGTGCACAGAGCTTGTGGATTCTGAGTGCGCCTTACGAACTGGCGCGCCGTGTCGCCCATTTTGCGTGCTACCAGTGAGTTCCACAGCAGGTAGCTAATCCTGCTGGCCAGGGCCTGCACGTTCTGCACTGGCACAATGAAACCCGTCTCACCATGCCTGATCAGGTCCCTGGCCCCCTCAGTGTCAGTTGCTACCACCGGTCGGCCTAGGGACATGGCCTCGACAATCACCCGGCCGTAGGATTCGTGAAGCGAGGGGAGGACCACGACGTCGGCCTTTGTGTAGAATTCGGGCAATTGCTCGTAGGGCACCATGCCCACAAAGCACACACTCTCTCGCAGTCCAAGCGTCAATGCCAGTTCCTCCAAATTCCGCCTTTCTGGCCCATCGCCAACGATCACCAGCGTGGCATCATGACGCTGCTCTTTGACGCGCTGGAAGGCCCGTAACAGCGTGGACACGCCCTTTTCAACTCTCAGGCGTCCCACAAAGAGAATGTTTTGGCCCGCAGTATGTTCCTTTGCGACAGACACAGGCTCCGTGACCAATGCCGTCCCCACTGGAATGACGAAAACTCTCTCTCTCGCGATACCTAGGCTCTGCTGCAGCCAGACAGCAGCGCTTTCCGACACCACCCGCACGGCATCTGCATGGCGAAGCATGGACTTGCCCAGCCAGGCCCGCAGACGGTTGGCACGACTCTCAGCCAGCCAGAAGGGATTGTCCAGGGAGGACATGTGCAATTGTGCGAGCCATTTCGCCTTGCAACGAGATTGCAGCAACGAAGCGACCAATCCATCGCTGAAAGGCGACTGACTGGTGATAAGGTCAATGCCGTGTCGAGAGCATAATTGGCAGCCACACCGATAGGCTACAGATAGGAACCCGACAGCCGATGAGGGCGTGGGGTAGAGCGCCAGATCATCGGCAATTGTCGCTGGCCGCGTCACCGTACCCGGCGCCGAACGCACGACAATGAAAAGGTTGCTTCCAGGCACCCGACGGCGCAACTCCCGTGCGTACCCGAGTTGGCGGCGTCTTGCCTCGCTTTGGGTTGCCGTTGGCTCCAGCAATAATGTGTAGTCAAAGCTGAGGAGCAATATGTTCACGTCTGACGCGCCTGCACTACGGCAGAGATCACCGCTTCGGTCTGCTCTGTCATCGTCTGTGAGCTGAACCTGGCGAGAGTATCCCTGCTCCTCTGTATCATGCTCACTCGCTCCAGGGGGTTGCCCAGGATGCGCAGCAGGGCCTGCTTGAGCTCTGGTGGATCACGAGGCGGAATTAGTAAGCCATTGATTCCGTGCTCGACAACCTCACCGCTGCCGCCTACAGCCGTGGCAATCACTGGCAGCCCTGCTGCCATCGCTTCCAGCAGCACGTGTGGCAACCCTTCGTAGGTGGAATTGAGCACAAAGACATCGCAGGCCCGCAGGTAGGCGGGCACCTGTTCTTTTGGAACTGTGCCCACGAAGCAAACCCGGTCATCGACACCAAGTACCCGCGACTGCGCAATCAAATCATCGCGCAGCGGACCATCACCCACCACCACCAGGCCAAAATCAGGCAACTCTGGCAGCACCTGAATCAGGCCGTCAACACCCTTCCATCCGGTCAGACGACACACGGTGATGATCTTATGCTTAACTGGCAGGTCTATCGCGGCAGGTAGCCTATCTCGTACGGCTGCCTCGAAGGCATTGTAGACCACTTTTACCTGTCTGGAAGCAAGTCCCCAGTATTCTACCAGAATATCTCTCAGGTAGCTACTGGGCACGATGATGCAATCCATGTGCCGGTAGGTAAAGTTTCGACGCCAGCGTAATAACTCTATCTTGTGCGCGTAGCGCTTTGTCTGGAAGGTCTCAAAGTCGTCAGCGAGCCAGCCTTTGTCCCTCGCTCTCTCCCAGGCCAGATCACCCACCACCTTAGCCAGGACAGGTTTGTGGAGGATGTAGTTGGCTAAAACGCTCTCTGTGACCAATCCGTTGGCATAGATCACATCCACGTTGCGCCCGTGGGTGAGAATCGCGGACAGCGTGCGCGGGGTGCGTCGCCACCGGGGTGGTGCAAGCGAGACGCGCACAATGGGGAAGCTGTAACTATCATCCAGTTGGTGCGAGCTGACAGCACTGTAGGTAACCACTGTCACCTGGTGTCCCCGCTGTACCAACTCATCCGCGATCCGCGGAACGTATGTGGCTGGCCCGCCTACATCTGGCGCGAATATGTCGGACGTGATCAAAATACGCATCTATGCTCCGCTGGCAAGGCGCTCAAACACCGACTCGTACTGTGACACTATACGCTCTACGGCAAAGTCTGCTGCCCGGCCTGGGCCATTGGCAGCCAGTCTGCGCCGTAACTCGTCATCTTTCAGCACTCTCAGAATGGCTTGCGCAAGGACATCCTCGTCTGCCGGGGGTACTAGAAGCCCTGTTATTCCATCGCTAATGATCTCGTCTGGTCCAACCGGGCAACGAGTCGAGATCACAGGCACTCCCAGGGCCAACGCTTCTACGAGCACGTTGCCAAACCCCTCGTAGAGTGAAGAAAGGATGAAAACAGTCGAGTTGCGCATATAGTTGTAGGGATTGGCTTGAAACCCGGGCAGCGCTACGTCGTCGGATAGGCCAAACTCCGCGATCAAGTGTTCAAGGTTGCGACGCTGTGGCCCCTCGCCCAGTATGATGAGCTTGCACGGAAGCCTATTGCGGGCAATGGCAAAGGCGCGAATCAGATATGCGAAGCCCTTCTGTGGATGCAAGCGGCCCACAGCCATTAGCACCGGCAGCCCCGAGTGGAACCAGGGGTGCTCCTGTTTTGCGGAGCCCATGGTCCGAACGCGGGCCACATCCACCGGGTTAGGGATCACCTGCACTTTGTGTTCGGAAAGGCCATAGAGTGACGCCAGTTCACGAGCTATGCCCTTGGAAATGGTGGTCACAAGATCAGCTTGAGGATACAGCCGTTTCAGAAACCATCCTTTGACTTGAGCACCGCCAAACAGAGCGAACTCGGCACTGGGCAGGTTCTGTTCGTTGACGATGACTCTGGCCTTGCTGCCCGCGAGGCGATGCGCGAGTAGTGTCACCAGGTTAGCATAGCGCAGCACGCTGAAAATGATGCTTGGACCCTCACGGTGCAGCAATCGCGCCAAGCGCCATACCAGGCGAAAATCGTACCTGCCTCCTCCCCGCAGGTTACGAACCTGGACATCGCCAGGCAGTTGTTGCAAGAAGCTGCCATTCTGTACGAAAAGGGCCACTGTCAATTCGAACCGCTCCCGGTTCATGCCTCGGAGCAGGTCAACACTGGCCCTTTCAGCCCCGCCGCCGCCCAGGGATGGCAACACGAGCAGCAGCTTACATCGGCCTTTCACAGGCAGCCCGTTTCCTGGGCGCAATGGTTCACCGCTTTGGCTCATCGTGCACTGGCCATGGCTATCCTCCCATGGCTTTGAGCATTAGCAGGGTCAGGATCAGGCCCACAGTTGCCAGACCCCACAATCGTCTCCCACGCCAGCCTAACAAGACAAGAGTGCACCACAGTATGGCGTGGAAGAGCCATGTGAGCAAGTGCCAGGATTCAGAGACAGTCCAACTCCAGTAGACGCCATGAGTGTACTGCCCACCCAGGGCCGTGAGCAGCAAGGACACTGTCAGCAAGGGAAGCCCAGCTAGTACAGCGTTGCGTCCAGCCTTTTCATTGCAGTCCATGTCGGCCTGGCTGTTTGTCTGCCTCGCCGTCAGCAAGCAGGCCAGAGCGAGGCTGCCCGCCTCGACAAAAGCTCCGCAAGCCAGAGCCAGCGTCAAGTGCGATGCGAATAGCCAGGCTTGCTGCACAGAGTTAACCACAGATACCGCCTGTGGAGTGGGCCATCGGGCAACTCCCCATACTAGCAGGCCCGCGGCAATCGCGTACAATAGAAGGGCTCCTAGCTTTGATTTATGGCCGTGCCTACACAGGACGCGCCACAACATGGCCCCAGCCGCCGAAGCGAGGATCACTTCTGCTGTCACCAGGAGTGGCCAACCGCCCCGCTTAATCGCTGACAAGCCAAGGCCAGCAACCATGCACAGCAGTGCAAGGAGCTTGGTGCTTCGCTCTACAGTCCGCCAACGAGCATCCAGCAAGGCAATTGCTGCAGCCCCCACAAGACAAACAGCGGCGGCAGCGAAGAAATGAGTCTCAGCTAAAGGAAGGGACATGACGTGTTTCCACCTGGGCGTGACTAACTCCCTATCAGGGTACGCTTTGCACATTCAGCGCTAACGCGGCAGCGAGATCTTGGATGAGGCTCTCGAACCAGTGGGGTGTTTCCCCTTGCGCAGCAGCGCCCCTTGTGAAGCTGAGGTTCACCTCACCGTTCACAAATTGCGCCACCAGCCGTAGACGCCTCGGAGGGCGCCAGGCGCTTAGAACGATTCCTACGAGCACCATGACCGCGCCAGCAAGGATGGGCATCAGGCCGTAGTCCTGCCCAAACTTGATGACCGCGTAATGCTGTGGTCTGAAGGTATAACTATCGCCTAAAATCTCGACTGAGCTGGCGCCATGAAACTGATGCTGATAGAAAGGCGACGTCTCGGCGCCGTAGAACGCTTCTACCTGGAAAGTCGACGCGACTTCCCCTGGCGGAGGAGGACTAAAAAGTAGGCGCAAGGACAAGTCACGACTGGGCACGAGGACATATTTTTCACTGCCTTCCTGCTGGAAATAACGGCTCAGTAGACTGGTCGGCGCAAAGTTCAGCACGATGACGTAGCGTGGGCTCTCCTCTTCGCGAAAGCGCAATGCCACTTCTACGAACTGTGTTGCTCCAGTTTCGGGCGTCTGCAACACCAGGTCTGGTCCAGTGGCATCTTGGGCCCGCACCAGCAGTACTGGCTCTGTGGACATCTGATAGAAGATCAGACCAGCATAGAGAGATGGGGCATGGTTGTGCAGTATCTTGCGCCTGACTTCTCGGTCTGCCCGCAAGAAAGTCAGTTCTGTGCGCCCATCCTGCAATTGGCCTCTTGTGCGGTCATAGCTCGCCTCGATGAGCTCGGCCCGGATGGCCAGGTCCGTTCCGTGGCTAAGCGGGCGAACCTGCCCAGGGCGCAGGGTGACTCCTTCTTCCCACCATGCTGTACGCTCACTTAAGGCCAATCCTCCGATTATAAGCAGCAGCCCCAGATACACTAGGACAGGAAAGAGTGCAAAACGACCTGCGTAGACCAGCAGGCCATTATTCCCATCCAGAAGCCGATAGCGGTGTACGCGCAAAGCTTCCTTCACGTGCTCCAGTAATTGCTCAGAGGTCTCTGCTGGTGACAGCCGGCCAACGAGCGTCTTCGTGCCCAATGACAAATCTGCACGCCACAAATAGCGCGGATGGATGAAATGCACAGTCCCCAACAACAGGTTGAAGGCTAGCAGTCCAAGCAACCCCCTGAACCACAAAGAGTGGTGGATATCGAATAGCTTCAGGCGAACCAGCCAATCAGCGGCGCTGTGATAACGCTCGCGCAGTGACGTCAGCCACAAACTGTTGGTCATCGGATCGGTAGCTGCGTCCGCTGGCCTCTGTGGCAGGAAGGTTCCAAGGCAGACCAGCACGGCCAGACCTAGCAGGAGGAGCATGGTCGTGTAAGGCGACACGAATATGCGCCACAGGCTGTCCAGCACGTCCTCAGAATTCCACAATTCAGCAAAATGAGCTCGCATGGTCATAGCAGCACTTTCCTGTGCCTCTTAATCATACGTAGGTGTGATTCATTTGTCAATCACTTGATGGTCAGGCTGGCTAATGCAAGCAGTGCACCGATTTGTTGGCCGCCGGGCAGGCGCTGAACTGATAGATACATGCGGTAGCGGCCGGGCGGCAAATCAGACGGCAATGGCAAATTGTGCTGATCGCGTACGATTTCGTTCGCAGTCCATTGGTGGGCTGGATGTTGTCCCTCAGTTGGCTGGCCTCGTCGTTCCAGCCCAATTGTGCCCTTTTCGTCCCGCAGTTGTAGCACTAGTGCAATGTCTCCACCGGGTCGGTGAGCTGCTTGCCAGAACAGGGTAAGATGCAGAATATCGCCGGGGCTGATCGGCGCGTCGGGTTGGTGTTCGTAACCCAGTTTGGTCAGGTCATATCCCAATAACGTCACGTCCTCAAACTGGACGTTTGGTTGCTTCTTCATACTGAGCACGGACAGGGGCGGCGGTGCCGCAACAGGCAAGATGCGCACGGACTGCAAGAGGACATGGTCACCGACAGTCCGACCGTCTTCGATCACTGGCAACCTTAGGCCGTCGCCAAGGCCATACATGCCAATCTCGATCACGTAATCTCCTGGTGGCGTCGCCGGAAGGATAGGCAGACCGTAGTTATCAACGATTTGCTCGGCTTCCTTCCATATTGTCGTAATCTTGGCACCACCTCCAGGTTCGGCGTCACGCTGGCCAACCAGGTGACCATGTGCATCCACAATGTGGGTGAAGACCTTGTAGCGCTCATTCATAGGAGCAATCGCCTGCCAAAACAAGGTCAATTGCAGGATGTCGCCTGACATGACTTCAGCCGTGGGTAAGTTGTATCCCAGCAGGCATACCTTGTCACCAAGGTTCACGTTTAACGGATGCTCAATACCCTCTTCGGAGGGTGCGCCGGGCACGGCGTAAACGACGAGCCGCACGTTGCCGTACCACGAATCCATGGCCTTGTAGGCGTGCTGATCCAGCCAGCTTTCCACAAAGCGCCCTGGATCGCTCTCGTCTGTGGCCCACAAGACGGCGAATACGCGCCCTCGACCTTGTATCATTTGCTTCAGATCCGCCTCTGTCTCTGCTTCATCCAAGGGGCGCTGACGAGGGAGTGGGTACAGGGGCGAGGTCCCCTGGTAGTAGTAAGTGAACGTCTCGATTTGCCCCGGCGCGTTGATCAATACCGCATCGTCTTCTCGCTCGACCGCGTGGATGTACTGCGCAATGCCGCGATAATCATCGCGAGCGTAGCGTGGGTTGAGATAATAGGCCTGCAGCGAGTACAGGAAGGAACTCACGACGAAAGCAATAGCTGCTAACGAGAAGACCATGCGTGCCCAGGGCCAGATACGCGCCACCGGCCTGTCAGCGGCAGCATTCGAAGGTCTGGCGGCTTGCCAGAAGCAACGCTCCACACCTGCTAGCAGTACAGCACCCCGTGCCAGGAATAGATAGAACGGGGGAGTGCACAGCAACAGAAACTTGGGATTGTACATCGGCCGCTGCAGCGAAAGTGCACACATTATACAGATGGGGACAAACAGGTACAACAGGCATGCCACATAAGGGATGGTACTCTGCGCCTGGCTTCCCAAACCTCTCGCCCTCTCGCACGGGGCAGAACGCGGGGCCCGCATACCCAGCAGCAGCAGCACGGCGAAACCCGCTAGCACGAGGCTGGGATGTGGTTCAACGGACAGGCCCAGGCTGAAGACACGCAAGAGGTCAAGAACCAAGGTTGTGAAGTGCAGTGGTTCGCTGATAGCAGGCCACACGCGCAGTTGTTGCGCTGTCAGGAGCAACCACGGTAAGTATGATGCCCCTATAACCGCCTGCGATACTCCCCAGCGTAGTGCGGCCAGCAACCGGTAACCGGCATCTGGGAACCGGTCTTTCTTGAGCCACCACCACAGGAAAGCGAGATTCTGTACCAGGATTATTGTCACGGCGAAGTAGTGGGTATACAGAAGCAAAATCGTGACGATAAGGTAGGCCACCAAGAGCAGATAGCGGCGGAAGGAAGAAGCGCGGGGGTTGGTGTGTGTAACTTTGCCTTGCCAGGTGGAAAGAAGGCGCAGGAAGGTGTACACAGATAAGGCCCCCAGGAGCGCACAGAGGATGTACATGCGTGTTTCCTGGGAGTAGTAGATTTGAAATGGCGACAAAGCCGCAAAGAAGGAGGCTACTAGGCCAATGGTGTTACCAGCCACAGAGCGGCCAAGGGCAAAAGTCAGCAGCACCAGCAGCGTGCCTAGCAGTGCTGACAGGGAGCGTACCGCTAATTCACTGGTGCCGAAAAGAGCCAGCCAGAAATGAAGCACATAGTAGTATAGTGGTGGGTGAATGTCATTGGCAGCGCCTCTGGTAATAGCCGCCAGGTCTCGCGCAGCCAGGGCGATACTGGTGCCCTCATCATTCCACAGGCTTTGGGCCTGGATACGGTACAGGCGCAGGCCCAGTGCCAGCAGCAGTACGAATATCAGGAGACCATCGACCAGCAATTGCCGCTCTCTCTGTGTCAGTCGCATCAAGCACCATTCTATGCAATCGGGCAGGCGAGCCCGAACTGCGTAGCCTCGTAAGCGCAGCCGGATTCCAGGTTGGCCTGTGAATAGAGATTCAGCGCCCTTTTCGCTAGGATCATCGCAGCCCTGGGTTTGTTGGCCAGTCTTCGTGCCATTCTCTCAGCCACACTCCACAGATCGGACAGGGGTACAACGAGTTCAACAAGTCCCAGACGGAGGGCCTCTTGCGCGCTAATCGGGTCGCCTGTCAGAATCATGCGCTTAGCGTGTCCAGGGCCAACCAGTTGTATCAAACGCTGGCCTCCGCCAAGCCCAGGTGTGATGCCCAGGCCTACCTGAGGAAAAGAGAGCGAGGCTGTATCAGCAGCGACACGGATGTCGGCAGCAACGGCCAACTCTGCCGCCGCGCCTAAGGCGTAGCCATTGATGGCGATCACGACTGGCCTTGGGAAGTCTTCTATGAGCTTGAACACCGCCTGAGCCGTTTCGGCGAAACGGAGGCCCGCCGTGGGACCGGAAATAGCCCGCAGTTCCCTGATGTTGCCGCCCGAAGCGAAGACGCCCTCGATGGCACTGCCTATGATCAGCGCACCGATTCCCTCATCCTGGCCCAGCTCTAGGAGCGCAGTTCTCAATTCGGAGAGCACTTTTTGAGTGAGAGTGTTTCGCAGTTTTGGGTTATATATGCGCAGCAGCGCCAAATTCCCGTCACGTTCGCGCAGCACGCCAGGACTGGCCAAGAGGATCACCTCCCTGTGAATTGTGCAGGGCGCTTCTCCAAAAAAGCTGTAGTCCCCTCCACTCGATCTTCAGTGCCGCAGACCAACCCGAACTGGCTCGCCTCATATGCACAGGCTGCGACCAGATCGATCTCTGTACCCACGTTGATGCTCTTCTTGGCCCAGGCCACTGCAAGCGGTGCCTTGCTCGCAATCTTGCGCGCCAGTTCCTTAGCCTTATTCATGAGCTCGGCCACTGGGACGACAAAATCTACCAGGCCGATGCGCAGTGCTTCCTGGGCGGAAATCATGTCGCCAGTAAGGATCAACCACTTGGCGCGCCCTTTACCTACCAGTCTGGGTAATCTCTGGGTTCCGCCATAGCCAGGGATGATGCCCAGGTTGATCTCAGGTTGTCCGAGCTTCGCGCTGTCTGCTGCCATACGGATATCGCAAGCCATTGCTAGTTCGCAACCACCGCCTAATGCGTATCCATTAATGGCGGCAATGACCGCCTTGCTCAGGGTCTCGATTTTGAAGAAGATGTTCTGGCCCCAGGCAGCGAATTCTGTTCCCTCGGCAGAACTGGCAATAGCGCGCAATTCGTTGATGTCGGCTCCGGCTACGAAAGCCTTCTCTCCTGCCCCGGTGAGGATAATGCACCGCACGGTCCTGTCGCTATCCAGTTCATCAATTGCCGCAGACAACTCTACCATGGTGGCGTGGTTCAGTGCATTGAGCACCTTTGCTCGGTTGAAGGTGACAATGCCGATGTTTTCTTCACGGGTCACAAGAATGTTCTGGTATTCCATGCGCTTTCCTCCCTACTTGTAGTTGTAGAACCCTTTGCCCGTCGTGCGGCCCTAGTGTCCGGACAGGATCATACGTTTGAGAAATGGTGACGGAGCACAGTGGACTTTTGAACTCCTCGCCGGAGCGCATCAGCCAACAGCCACGACGCGAACTCGTTTGATACGTAGTGCCGCCTCCATATCTCCCAGCACGTGAAAGAAGAGGACAATGACCGTTCACAGGATGGTGCGAAACGGAACCTGAGAGAAGGTCGCGTCATGGGTCACGATGCTGGTGCACACGGTCTTGAAATGATTGAGGCCATGCAGGAGGCTGCAAGTGTAGTTCTGTACGGTTGTCATGGGCAAGCTGGTGAAGGCAAGGTAGACAGACACTGCAGCCAAAGGGGTGGATGATCAAGAAAGCAACGCCCACGAATCTGTCTTCCATTACCATTTGGCAATCAAGCTCGCGTTGGGCAACTACTATCGTTCTTGCAGATCGTTTTCAGGTTATGAGCCCCTCACTGCGCAAGTGTTGTATCGTTTCCTGCACGAGCGATTTAACATCCTGAGTTGCTGTGATGACCGAGGGGAATGCAGGAGCCATGAAGTAGTATTCCTGGTCCTCCCTGTTCAGAACAGAGCAAAGTATCAGGCCATCCAAGGCCTGCTCCATGGCAGCGGTCGAAACCTCTGCACCGTGCTCACGCAACGCATCCTCGATTTGAGCGAACGTAACGCTAGGCTTGTCCAATATGAGCAACGTGATCAGACGCTCCAGAGCGGTAGTGTTACCCCACATGACTTCGATCAGATGCTCCCTGAACTGGCTAGAGCCCCCAATGGTGTCCAGGTCGGTCAGGGTAATGAGGCGATCACCTCGCGCATTGAGCAGTGTGATCAATTCCTGGCAGATATACTGCACGATGCTGGGGTGACAGGCTGACAGGTCTATGACCTCTTGTATCAATTTGCTGGCGTCCTCAAATCCAATCCCCATCTCCTGCATGGGTTCCAGGACGATGCGCCCCGTGTCCCTGTGATTCAAGTAACTCAGCTGAATGACGTTGCAAAAGTTGAAAAAGGCAGAACTGGAATGATGCAGACTGGCATAGAGTACCCTCTCGCCACAAAAGACAAAGCGACAGTAGCTTTCCTGGGAGAGCGCCCGCAATGCTTTGAAGAGGCGCTCCTGATTCATGGTGTCGTACTTGAGGAGCGCATCTACCTCGTCCAATAGTATCACGATGCGTTGTCCCTCTCGTTTCTGTTTCATGCGTGCAACAAACCACCTCAGATTTTCAGGAGAGCAATCGGGCAAGGAAAGTTTCCACGTCGTGTCTATGGCGTCGCAGAAATCACGATAGTTCTGTACAGACTGGCAATTCAGGTAGAGCGAGTAGTAGTCTGTTGCATCTGTGAACAAACGATGAAGCTTGGTCAGAATGGAGGTCTTTCCAATCCTCCGCCCTCCGACAATGGCAAAGCTGTTGTCTTTGATTGTACGGGTGATGGTCTTCAATTCGTAGTCTCGGCCGAAGAACATGTTCTCGGGAACAGGCCCCGACGTAACATATGGTGACACGACTGTCAAGTCTACCTGTCTCAGGAGTATCTGAGTGAATCTCTTCTCTGGGTCCTTTGCCACGAAGATGCCGTACAGGTCGCCAAAGTCCATGACTACGAAGTCATGGGCCATGCCGCGTGTCAGCCTTTCGAAACGGGTCTTCGGTCCGCGCTCGCGGCCAGCGGACGTTTCGTTATCCGGGACAACCAGCAGGGCGAGATAACTAGACCCGTTGAGGATGCGCATCAGATCACGAAGGTCATCTACGTCTTGCTCTACCAGGTCGTGCTTTTGCGTGAAAACAATAGGGAACGTCGGCGGCACTTTCAAGCGCAAGGCGGGCGCTTTGATCACGTAACCGTGCAGTTCTTTGTAGGATCGGGTGTCCAGGAGGGTAAACCCAAGCAACTGACATAACTGATCGGCAATACGCGAGACCGCGGGCCTAAAAGCAGCCACGCTTTTTAGGCTTTCCTGTGCCGCGCGCCAGTTACGCAAAAAGCCCGAAACCTGCAGAGAGTTGGCTGGCTCTAGCACGGGTGGGTCCAGGCGCAGGACGAGGTTATCATCCCTATGCTCCTGCACGTACTGTTGCAAGGCGCGAATCCTGAGTTTTGTCGGTACGTGAACCAGCGTGTCAGCCTTGACGTCATTCTGATTTTGCAGGATACGCCGTATTTCCTCTCTCCACAGCGGCCAATTGCGCTCGAAAACTTGGTCTTGCATGCCCTGAGAGGATTGGAGGAACCATCGTCCCGCGAAAAAGGTCATTGCCAAGGCTGCTGCGGCAAGGATCACCCTTGCGAGCATGGACCAGGAGATGAGGCCTGTTCCTGCATCAATGCCTCTATAGACCCCGCCATTATTGATGCTAGCGTACAAGCATGAGCGCTTTACATCAACGAGGATGGTCAGTACATTGGCGTGAGGTGGTAGGCCGTCATTAATGGCACGCCAACTTGACCCCCCATCTTCGCTACGGAATACTCCACCGTCTGTACTGGCATACAGGGTATTCGGTCGCCCGCGAGATGGGTTGATGGCTAGAGCCTGGATCTTGATGTTGGTGGGCAGGGAGCCCCTGCCGATAGCCGTCCAACTGCTGCCCCCGTCAGTTGAGCGATAGATCTCGCCCGTCCCTGTTGCAGTTGCGGCATAGATGACATTCGGTGAACGTTCGTCCACGACGATGCTGTGCACTTCCTCGCGTGGCAGCCCATGCTGTGCTGGCTGCCAGAGTAACCTGCCTGGGTCGGTTCCGCTATCAAGATTCAAGTGGTAAATACTGCTGCTCGTCCCGGCGTACAGGATTCCTCCCTCTGTGGGAGCGAGGGCCAGAACCTGGACATGCAGGTCGTCAAGCCCATTGTTGACAGCCGTCCAACTGACACCACCATCGGTGCTGTTGAAGACGCCAGCTCCATTGGTTCCGGCATAGAGCACTCCAGAAGTCTGGTCGCTGCGAGCTCTTGCTGTGCGCTGAATCACCAGTGCATTTATCTGCGCGCCACGGGCCAGGCCGCCATTCACTAATCGCCAAGTGCTGCCGCTGTCAATACTCTGGTATATCTCGCTATACCATGTCCCAGCGTAGAGAGTGTCGGGGAGCAACGGGTCCACTGCCATGGTCAGGACATTAGGACGGGCAAGCCCCTCGTTGATAGGAACCCAGGTCTGCCCGTCGTCCGTTGTCTTGTGCACGTCTAATCCTGTTGCAGCGTACAGATGTCTTGGACGTTGTGGAACTGCAACCAGCAACAGGACATTAGTGTTGATCAGCCCTCCATTTCTGGGTTCCCAACGCTGGCCAGCTTCACTGCTGTAGTATACGCCGCGCCCAGTACCTGCGTAGATCACCTGGGAATGTAATGGGTTGATGGCCAGCGTCAGTACCAATTCATTGATGTCGCCACCAGTTGGTTCCCAAGTCTCACCGCTGTCGGTGCTTCGCCGTACACCATGTGTGCCAACTGCTGCATACAGGATAGTCGTGTTGTAAGGATCAATTGCCAGAGAGTGAACAATGCTCTCGCCGATTCCTTCATTAGCAGCTTGCCACCCATCAGCGGCGTCCGTGCTGCGGTAGACGCCAGCCTCTGTAGCGGCGTAGAGAACGCTGGGGCGGAGGGGATCAATAGCCAGTGCCTGTACTTGCAGCCCCTCTGGCATACCGTTGCTGGCGCGTTGCCATTGCTGCCCGCCGTTAGTACTCTTGAACACGCCGCTGTCAGTACCCGCGTACAGTACGTCTGTTGTGACGTAATCCATCACCAATGACCAGACGGTCTCTTCGGGTAGTCCTTCGCTGCTTGCACTCCATTCGTTCCCACCATCAATGCTTTTGAACACCTGCCCGTTTGTGCCAGCGTAGATAACAGAGGTGTTCATGGGGTCTACCGCAAGAGAGAAGACCAGCTTGCGCGTCAAGCCCACAGCAGCCCGTGACCAGGTCTGACCACTGTTGATACTGCGATAGACTCCGGGGTAAGTGCCTGCGTAGAGGATGTGCGAGTCGGTAGGATCTATGGTCAGTGCTCTGACCTCTTGCCCGGTGGGCAAGCCATCACTTGAATGCTGCCACATCGCCCCACCATCTCGACTGGTGTAGACGCCACCGTCAGCGCCTGCATAAATGATGCTGGGATTTTGGCTATCTATCAAAAGGACATTGATTTTGCCGCCGCTTGGGCCCTGTGTTTGTTCCCAGGTGACTGTACCCTGAGCCTGAGTCTGCAGCACGTGCAGAAAGATGGCTCCCACAGCCAGCAGGAATACAAGCGTGATTTGGATCAGTATTCTTTTTGCGTTGCGCAGTGGCTGTTCACTTTTCATACTTCTATTCCTCGGACGTGGAGAGCATTCTCTCCTAAGGTTTCCCTCAATACTTTCTCCAATTCGGGATTGAAGTGCGTAGTTACATTCGGGAAATCTAGTTGTACGCTGCCCTGATCGCTGATGATGTTGAAGCAAAAGCGATCCGACCCTGGATGCTGCTCAAGGATCTCGTAGACCTTTCTCAGAAGGTGCATATCCTTGTCATGATTGCCACTGTAGTGGAGATTGATTTCTAAAAGACGCACGCGTGCCGCCGCATTATCTTGGCTGGTGTCGGCCAGCGCATAGTCCTGTACAGAATCGCCAATGACCTGAACGACACCATTGCGTACGTCTACCTTACCTGTTATAACGAGTAACCTGTCTTCGGCCAGGAACTCTTTGTACTTCTTATAGGTCCTAGGGAAGATAACGACGTCTATACTGCCATTCAAGTCCTCCACTTCGATGAAGGCCATCTCGTCGCCCTTGCGTGTGATTATGGTGCGGGCTCTGGTTACTATCCCACCAATAGTCACTTTGCGTCTCTTGAGGGAATCGTCAATCTGATCAAGCGGTGTGCAGTCTTTGAGGCGACTTTGTGCCATGCGTTGCAGAGGATGCTCCGAGATGTAGACACCCAGAAGCTCTTTTTCCCAGGCGAGCATATCGTTCGGCGAAATAGGCGGGACAGGCAGCTGGTCGGACATCAATTCGGAGTCACCGGAAATATCAGGCTGTAGAGTGTCAAGCGTCAGTTGTCCAACTGAACGGGCCCGGTGAGATAGGTGGCTGAGACCTAGCATGCGGTCAATGATTGCCAGCAGCCTGGGTCTGTCACAGAGAGTGTCCAGGGCGCCCGCCTTAATCAGGCACTCCAGAGCACGTTTGTTGACCTGTCGCAGATCCACTCGCCGGCAAAAGTCCGCCACTCCGGCAAAAGGGTCGTCGTTGGCACGGGCCTTCAGTATGACTTGCAGCGGCCCTTCGCCCACGTTCTTGATAGCTCCCAAGCCAAAGCGGATAGCAGAAGTGTAAGACTGTGCGCGGCCATCCGTTGCCTGCGCTTCTGAAGCTAGAGCCTCTATGGTGAAGTCTATGTCGCTACGATTCACATCGGGAGGTAAGACCTCAATGCCAAGGCGACGGCATTCAGCAACGAGAACGGCTATCCTGTCGGGCTTGTGGCGCTCAACGGAGAGCAGGGCCGTCATATACTCAACGGGATAACGTGCTTTGAGGTAAGCTGTCTGACAAGTGATCACAGCGTAAACTGCGCTATGGGCCTTGTTGAAGCCATAATTTGCAAAGTACTCGATGGCAGCAAAGATCTCTTCGGCATTGTCTTTGGGTATGCCGCGCTCTACAGCACCACGTACGAATTTGTTCCGCTGTTTTTTGAGTTCTTTCTCCTTCTTCTTGCCCACGGCCCGGCGCATCAAGTCCGCTTCGGCGCTGCTGTATCCGGCGATGTCAGTAGCTATGCGGATGATCTGCTCCTGATAGACAATGATGCCGTAGGTTTCGCGTAACATAGGTTCCAGGCTTGGATGGACAAGCTCGACTTTTTCTTGGCCGTGTTTACGAGCGATAAAGCTGTCAATGAACTGCATGGGCCCAGGCCGGTAAAGGGAGAGCAGGGCTACCACATCCTCAAAGTTCGAGGGCTGTAGGTTCTGCAACACACGGCGCATTCCCGCGCTCTCCACCTGAAACAGGCCGGCAACGTCCCCTGTGGAGAGCAATTCGTATATGCTCGGATCGTCAATAGGAATGGTGTCCAGACGGAGTGCCATATCGTGACGTGCATTGATCAAGTCTACAGCACGTCTCATGATGGTCAAGGTGGACAGGCCAAGGAAGTCAACCTTCAGCAGGCCAATATCTTCCAGAACACCCATCGAGTACTGGGTGATGAGATCTTGACCCTTTGGAATGCGCTGCACAGGCACGTATTCGGTTAGCGGTTTATCGGCGATGACGACGCCAGCCGCGTGTGTGGAAACGTGGCGCGAGGTGCCCTCGAGCCGGCGGGCTTTGTCAATGAGGTCACGGATATAGTCGTCCTGTTCATAGATGGTCCGCAGTTCCTGGGATGACTCTAATGCATCCTGCAGCTTCACCTTTGGGCCCCGGGGCACCAGTTTAGCGAGCCGGTCGACCTCTCCGTAAGGAAGACCCAGAGCGCGGCCAACATCGCGGATAGATGCGCGTGCTGCCATGGTGCCAAAGGTGGCGATCTGGGCGACCCTGTCACTGCCGTACTTGTGAATGACATACTCGATCATCTCAGCACGACGGTCATCTGGAAAGTCCAGATCAATGTCAGGCATGGTGATCCGGCCAGGGTTGAGGAAACGCTCAAAAATCAGGCCGTGGCTCAGCGGTTCCAGATTGGTAAGGCCTAACGAATAAGCTACGATACTGCCTGCTGCCGAGCCACGCACATTCCACCAGATGTCCTCACTTTGGGCGTAGCGTACCAGATCCCACACAATGAGGAAATAGGCATCAAAGCCCATCTCGTGGATGATTTTCAGTTCATGGTTCAGGCGAGCATCCAGTTCTGGAGTGATGAGCGAATAGCGCCGCTGCATTCCCTCCTTGCAGAGATGGGCGAGATAGGTTTGAGCAGTGTAGCCCTTGGGCACCTCGAAAGGCGGTAGGTGAAAACCTTTGTTCTCGAGCTCAAGCTTGCAACTTGCCGCAATCCGCTCAGTGTTCTTTAGCGCCTCAGGGAAGTCGGCGAACAGGGTGGCCATCTCTTGCCCACTTTTGAGATAGAAGTCATCGCCGCCCATACGCATACGGTTGGGGTTGTCCATCGTTGTGCCGGTTTGAATACAAAGCAGCACTTCGTGCGCCGCTGCATCTTCCTGGTGCACGTAATGCACATCGTTGGTGGCTACAACGTCAACGCCGAGCTCGCGACCAAGTGCCAGCAGAGCCTGGTCGATCGCTTCCAGTTCAGGCTGGGCCACGTGTCGCTGCAATTCCAGGTAAAAGTTGCGCGCACCAAATGTGTTCTGGTACCAGCGCACGGCATCGCGCGCGGCATCCATTCGTCCACTCTGGATCAGGCGAGGGATCTCGCCTGAACTGCAAGCACTCAAGGCCGTCAGACCCGCGCTGTGCTCCTGCAGAAGCTCCTTGTCAACGCGAGGCTTGTAGTAGAAGCCTTCTAGATGGGCCTTTGTTGTCAACTGAATGAGATTCTTGTAGCCCGTCTTATCTCTAGCCAGCAGAACCAGGTGGAAGGGTCGAGCGTGCGTCCGTGAGGCGCGCTTGAACCTGTCCTGAAGTGCAAGGTACACCTCGCAGCCGATGATTGGCTTGATGCCATGCTTCTTCGCAGCCTGGTAGAATTCCATGACGCCATACATCGTGCCATGATCAGTGATGGCCAGAGCCTCCATATCAAGCTCTTTGGCACGCCCGACAAGGTCCTCGATTTTACACATGCCATCGAGGAGAGAGTACTCGGTATGGACGTGGAGGTGGGTGAATCCTGACATGCCACAGCTTCTCTTGAGTGTAATAGGGGCCGACGAGCGGCCCTGGCCACCTGGTACGAATTGCCTAAAGGTGCGCCAGGCTCGTCCCAGCCGCGAGCAATTGCTGCACCTCCTGGCGGGTTTGAGCCTCGGCGTAGATGCGCAGCACTGGCTCAGTGCCGGAAGGTCGGATGAGCAGCCAGCTATCGTCATCCAAAAGGTACTTCACACCATCGCTGTTGTTGACGCGCACTACTCTGTGTTGCAGGATCCTGTTCGGCGCTTCCTCGGTCAATCGCCGGGTCAGTTCCTTTTTGTCGAAGGCTTGCGTGTGCACGTCGTTCCGTCCATAGTAGAACTCGCCAAACTCCTGCATCAGCTCAGCAATGACCTCATCTAGAGGCTTGTGTTGATAAGCAAGCAATTCAACCAATAGCAGGCCCATCAAAATCCCATCGCCGTCTGGTATGTGGCCCTTGATCGTAATGCCCCCGCTCTCCTCGCCCCCTATGAGCACATCCTTTTTCAGTATCAAATCGCAGATGTGGTTGAAGCCAACGGGGGTTTCATACATTGGTAGGCTGTAGTGTTTATTAAATCTGTTATGTAACTGTGTGGTCGAGACAGTCTTGACCACGGCCCCTTGCCCCTGTCTTTCCTCAACCAAGTGCCGCAAAGTGAGAGAGAAAATGCGGTGCGCGTCAACAAAATTGCCTTTCGCGTCCACGGCTCCGATGCGGTCTGCGTCGCCATCCGTGGCCAACCCAAGATCGTAGCGCCCGCGGCGCATCGTTGCTATCAGGTCGCCCAGGTTCCGTTCAATAGGCTCAGGGTGGATGCCAGCGAAGCCGGGATTCATCTCACCATGAAGCTCTATTACCTTACACCCGCCTTCTCGCAGAAAAGCCGAGATGTAGCCTCGCCCTGCTCCATACATAGGATCTACAGCCACACGCAGGCCCGATGCACCGATAGCTTCAAAGTCAACGAGTGTACGAACATGGGCCAGGTAAGCAGGCATCGGATCAAAACGCACCACTCCCTGATACTCCTGGTCGAGGTTGGAGAGAGCCAAACCTTCAGTTGTGGGGAGCCGATCATTTGCCAGGTTTTGCTCGAGAATCTCCTCTATCCTGCGCGTCTCGTCGGACATGGCTGGGCCACCATGACATGCCTTGAACTTGATCCCATTGTAGCGCGGCGGGTTGTGGCTGGCCGTGATCATGATTCCCCCTAACGCGCCCAGGTGCCGGATAGCGTAGGCCAGGGCTGGTGTGGGGCAGTCGGACTTGCTCAGGTAGACCGGTAGGCCGCTGTCAGCCAGAACGCGGGAAACTTCCAATGCATAGCGGTCGGACAGAAACCGGGTATCAAAGCCGACCACAACCGGGGCCGTTGAGTCTTCTCTCGTCTCGAGCAAGTGGTCGGCGATAGCCTTTGCCACGTGGCGCAGGTTGGCGAAAGTGAACTCGTCGCTGATAACCGCTCGCCAGCCATCTGTGCCGAATCTGATGGGCATACTATGCCTCCTGGGCCGTCATCTTTTGCGTAGAGAAAGTGTACTGACGCCCGCACGAAGGGCAAGAAAAGCATCGGCCTTCCCCAGACACACTTGCCCCGCCTAATAGATGGCGGGACTTGGCCCCGCCCGGCCCATGGCGGGACTTGGCGCCGCGCAACGTATGGCGGGACGTTGCCCCTGCAAGCCTGTGACCACACGCGCAGACAAAGCCTACCAGCCTGGCAGGATTTCCCATGACCAGTCCATGTGCCACGACATCCTTGGTCACTATTGCGCCAGCGCCCACCATGGCGAACCGTTCCACGGTGACGCCGGGTAGGATTACCGCTCCCGCCCCAATCGAAGCTCCATACTGAATGAGGATCTGGCCCACCTCCCAGTCAGCATCTTGCTTCAGTTGCCCCTGGGGAGTAATGGCCCGCGGAAGCTTATCGTTGGTCAGACAGGCATACGGCCCAATGAAAACACCATCCTCAATCGTCACGCCGTGATAGATGGATGCATTATTCTGTATCTTGACCCGGTTCCCGATGGCCACGTCAAAGTCTATGTAGACGCCCTTGCCAATGATGCAAGAGCATCCGATCTGGGCACCTTCCCTGATTTGGGCCTGGTGCCAGATCTTCGTCCCCTCACCAATCTTGGCCAGGGGAGAAACCTCGGCTGTAGGGTGGATTTGCACGCGCTCTGTTGACACAAACACCTCGCGTGGATAGCGTGCGGGTTACTACCGCTGATGCACGGTGTCGTACACGTCCATGATCTTTTCGCCCGCTGCGACCCAGGAATAGCGCTCGATGGCCCTCTGGCGCAGGCTCTCCCCCAGAGCTTGTGCGCGTTCTCTGTCCATCAGCATTGTCTCCAGGGCCTCTGCCAGAGAAGCCGCATCGCCGGGTCGCGCATACGCACCAAAGGTGTCCAGATACTCGCGGCTGACTGGCACGTCAAAAGCTACTGTAGGCAGGCCCATCGCCATGTAGTTGAGCAGTTTGCCGCTGCCCTCAGTCTCCGAGATCTTGGGCGCTACCGCTACATCACCTAGAGCCAGAAATCTCGGTGCCTGCTCGTAAGGGATCTTGCCAGTGAAGGTGACCTGGTTGTCCAGGCCCAGTTTCCGTGCTTGTAAGCGATAGGTCTCGACTGCTGGGAAGCCCATGATCAAAAAGTGCACGTTAGGTCGGCGGGAAATCAGTTGGGCTGCTGCTTGCAGAAGGAGGCCGGTGCCCTGCCATTCAGCCAGCAGGCCCAAGTAAACCACTACTTGTCGGTCTGGTGGAATGCGCAAGCTGGCCTTTAGTGCTCCTGACGTCTCTTTCGACTGACCCGGAGCGAAGAAGTCAGCATTGACGGAATCAGGGATTGCAGTGATCTTGTCAGGTGGGCAATGGAAGTCGTTTGCCAACAGATCCGCCGCATGACGCGAACTGGTGATGATGGCACGAGGCAACTTGACAATCCCCTGTTCCAGCCAGCGCGCAGGGCGGTAGAACGGGCCAGCCGGATTCAGAAAATGGTGGTCTGTCATCTCGCTGGTCATGCTCCCCTGGAAGTCAAATACCAATGGCGCGCCCAGTACCTTGCTCACCGTGTAGCCGATGAGCGCTCCTTCGTGTATATGTCCATGCACGACATCGGGCCTGACCTGGACGGCTACTAAGAGCGCCTTCAGCAACAGCAAGGCATCAAAGCCGATCTTGTGTCGCGAGGACCCCACCTCGTAATCTGCGCGCCATGGGATGCACATCGTGCGCCGGATGTCCAAACCGGCGACATCCCGTCCGTTGTGATAAGTACAGATGGTCACCCGATTGCCCATCTGCCGCAGAATGAGTGCTTCCTCCAGAATGCGCACATGGCAGCCATAATCTGCGAAGAAGGAGGTGGGTGCGATCATCAGTACGCTATATGTTTTCCTGGATGCCTTGGGGCCTGGAGTGGGGTTCTGTGTAGCCTGTTCCAAAAGTCTACTCTCTCTTTTGCTTACGCGGCCTGAAGGTTCCGCCCAGCATCATACTCATCATGCCAAACTTGCTGTAATCAACCGCTTCGCCCTCGACGTGCTTATGCACCCATTTGGTGTGCATTGCCAGTGCGTCAGCAAAGGATTTCTGCAAGGACTCGTTGTCTTGCTCGGCGACAAGCTCACGAAGGTCCGACAGCTTGGGCAGGAGGGCATCGAGCCAGCGCACGACGTTGGCAGCATTCAAAGTACATAGATCCACAAGGCTTTCCGCGTCAGCTGCCAGCAGTTGCGTCACGCGCGTGAAATCCAGGCCGGATAGTTGGATCATCTCGCGGCTGGAAGGACTCTCATCAGCCATGACCTGCAGAGCCAGAGCCAGAAGCAGTGGCAACTGCTCTACGGCGGCAATCAAGCCATCGTGCTCGGCAGCGTCGAGGTAGTAAGACCTGGCACCTAGTGCTTCTACCAGGTTGGAAACTGCTTGCAGGGCTTCTGGCGGCGTGTCCGTGGTTGGTGTCAGACAGTAGACGGCTCCTGCAAAGAGGTCGGCCGCAGGCGTCATGGGTTCGGGAACTACTTTCTGTATGATGGGATGTCCTCCGACGAAGCTGACCGTGTGTGGCAAGGACTCGCGAGCCCAGTTGAGCACGGGGACTTTCAGGCTGGCCGTGTCCGTCACTACACAGCCCTCCTTGAGGTCTTGAGCGATAGCTGCCAAGGTACTCTTGATGCCCGCCAGGGGAATGGCGATCACGATCAAATCGGCTCCGTCGCAGGCGTTAATTAGGTTCCATTCGGTGCGATCCACACAGCCGCTTTTGTGTGCGCGCTTAGCTGCGTGGCTGTCTTTGTCGTGGCCGATAATCTCGAGGTCGGTCCCTGTCTGCTTGAGGGCCAGTCCGATCGAACTACCGACCAATCCCAGCCCAACGAGTGTTATTCTGAAAGCCATCATTTCTCCTATAAGAGCAGTTTGCTAATTCTCTTCGTCTGCTGACCTCAGCGCAGCGAGCATGGCCTGCCCTCGTGAGTCCAGGCCGCTCTCTTGAGGTGCGGTGTGATGCCAGCGGATCAGTGCCACTGCCAACGCATCCGTGCCAACGGCTGTAGCCATGTCTGCCCCGCGCGAAGCATGGTGCGACTGAACGAAGAAAGGATAGCGCCAACTACGAGGTTCGTTCAGTGCCAAGTGACGCAAGAGCGCCGGGCTAGTGGCTTGCAGCAGAACCAACACCACCCGATGCCAAAGGCGCACGCGCCTTCCCCTGCCCCGCCTAAGAGATGGCGGGACTTTGCCCCGCTCAACAGACAGCGGGACTTTGCCCCGCTCAACAGACAGCGGGACTTTGCCCCGCTCAACAGACAGCGGGACTTTGCCCACATCATGGAGCAGCGCAGCCTGCGCCAGAACCGCGTCCGAATGCCCCACCCTTTGCAGCGTGCGAAGAACAGCAAAGGCGTGTCTTTGTTCTGAAGCTGACATGCGTTGGAACAGTTCAATCTGAGCAGAGCTCAGGTACGCCTTCAGCACAGCCTCCTCAACAGGCTCTTTGCTGAAGCTCAGCGCAGCCAGGAACTGTTGCACACGATAAAGGTCACACACCCAATATAAGCCTGGAAAAGAACGTCACTAGCGGGTCCATGAAACGCCATAGGAGACCCAGGCCTAAACTTTGATCAGCCAGGATCAAGAGCAGGAGGAGGAAAGGCCCTTGGCGCTCCAGGAGCGTCAGCGTCTCAGACAGGCGATAGCTCCACGGACCCCGCACACTGGCCAGAATGCCCTGCAAGACGCCATAGCCGTCCAGAGGTGGCAGAGGGACAAGGTTGAAGATAGCCAGGCCGATGTTAATAAACATGACTTGCCAGACGAGCAGAGACAGCGTGCCAGGTAGGTGCAGGCCCAGGCGGAGTGGCAAGCCAACAATCGCTGCCGTCACCAGGTTCGCGAGCGGACCGGCAAAGGATACGATACCCATTCCGACGCGCGGCCCGTAGCGCAGATTGTACGGGTTTACTGGCACCGGCTTACCCCAGCCAATGCCCCGACCTGACATGGCTGCCATAAGCATCATCATGGTGCCCAATGGATCCAGGTGCACAATCGGGTTGAGCGAAACCCGTCCCATATATCTGGCTGTCGGATCGCCCAATTTATCTGCGACCCAGGCATGAGAGAACTCGTGTACGTCGAGTGCGAGCAGAATGCCCAGCACGCCAGCAATGAAGCCTCTGAAATCCACCGATGGGTCTTCCCTTCTAGGTCAGCCGTCGTTACACAAGCAGCACAGCAATAAGATTATAGCACAAAAAGGCCCCAATGCGGAAACCGTCGTGCTTCTAATGGGAAAGGGTATGGTTCAGTTTCGGAGCGAGTTATGAATGTCACTCCGCACTACAATTGTTCAGCGGCAGTTGCCGTTTACGCCTTCCGTTTACGCCTCTGGCGTAAAGACCAGAGGTGGCGTAAAGACAAAGGTACTGCCGCGTATTTTCACGCCCAGCGACCCTTACCGAGGCGACCAGCAGTGCAACTGCTGGTGAACATAGTCCAAGTTGCTGTCTGTTCCCAATGTGGACTGCACCCGGGGGAAATCCAGCATTGCATGGCAGCATAGTTCGTGATATAATGTGCATAGCGTGGCGGCAGAGTGGGGGTAGAGGAGACAGGAAATGGTTGAGGCCTTGGCCAGTATTGCTACCAGTTTTGGCCTGTCGGCATCGGCGGGCTTGAATGCCTACCTGCCCCTGCTCATCGTGGCGGTGACCGCGCGCTTCACTGACCTTATCCATCTCAATGCACCATTCGACGCCCTGACCAGTGGGTGGGTCATCGCTATACTGGCCGTGCTCACGCTGACAGAGGTTCTGGTGGACAAAATTCCTGCCGTGGATACGATCAATGACGTCATTCAGACGCTCGTGCGCCCTGCTGCAGGAGCCATGCTTTTCGCGGCCAGCAGTAACGTCATCAGTGACATCCACCCTGTCTTGGCCTTGATTTGTGGCATTCTTGTCGCTGGCACGGTGCACGCGGCGAAAGCCACAGCCAGGCCGCTGATCACAACGACGACCGCTGGCACGGCAAACCCGCTTGTGAGCACAATGGAGGATATCATCTCCGGCGTCACCTGCCTCCTGGCTATCCTGGTGCCTATCGTGGCCCTGGGTCTCATCATTATCGGTGCCCTACTTATCCTCCGCTCACTGCGACGAGGCAGGGCTCGCGCGTGATCGTGCAGGAGATTCCATGGAGCAAGCACAGCTCAACCAGCGTTTGAGTTCCTTGCCCACAAAGCCAGGTATCTACTTGATGCAGGATGCCGAGGGCCACGTTATTTACGTGGGCAAGGCGATCAATCTGCGCAACCGCGTGCGTTCTTACTTTCACGCTTCCACTGGACAGACGCCCAAGGTGCGCCGCCTGGTAGAGCACATTGCAGACTTTGAATTCATCGTCACTGGCTCGGAGCTGGAAGCGCTGATCCTTGAATGCAACCTGATCAAGAGATATCGCCCACGGTACAACGTTCGGCTCAAAGACGACAAGCGCTATCCCTACATCAAAATCAGTCTGCAAGACGATTTTCCACGCATCTACACTGTACGCCGCATGCAGAACGATGGCGCGAGGTACTTTGGGCCTTACACTTCGTCCAAAGCGGTGCGTCAGACCATGGAGTTACTGCGCAAGCTATTTCCCTATCTGACCTGCAAGCGTGAGATAACGGGACAAGACAAGCGTCCCTGCCTGTACTACTACATTGGCCGCTGCGCAGGGCCCTGCATCGGCGCAATCTTGCGGGAGGAGTACCGGGCTCTGATTGAGCAGGTCATTCTCTTTCTGGAGGGCAAACAGGAGCGCATCGTGAGTGATCTGCGCCAGAAGATGCGGGAGGCTGCGGAGGCGCTGGATTTCGAACGCGCGGCGGCTCGGCGTGACCAGGTTCGTGCGTTGGAGAAAGTCATTGAGAGACAGAGAATAGTATCTGCGGCCAAAAGCGACCAGGACGTTATTGCCGTTGCTCGTGAGGATGGCCAGGCTTGCGTGCAAACGTTCTTCGTCCGCAGAGGCAAGCTTATGGGGCGAGAATACTTTGTTTTGACTGGCACGCAAGATGAGGACGCCCGGCAGATCATGACCTCGTTCGTCAAACAGTTCTACGATGAGGCTGCATATGTCCCTTCTGCCATCCTCTTGCAGCACAGCATTGACGAGGCAATAGTTATTGAGGAGTGGCTGCGCCAGAAGCGCGGAGCCAAGGTCACGATCCGCGTGCCACGCAGGGGCAAAGGGCGCGAGTTGGTGCAGATGGCGGAAGAGAATGCTGCGGAGACCCTTGCCCACCTGCAGGCACAGTGGCAAGCTGACCAGGCGCGCCAGGTGACGGCGCTGGATGAACTGCAGAAGTACCTGAAGCTGGACAAGGCCCCCATGCGTATCGAATGCTACGACGTCTCCAATATCCAGGGCAGGGCCGCCACAGGCAGCATGGTGGTCTTTGTCAAGGGTGTGCCGCGCAAAAGCGACTATCGGCGTTTTCGCATCAAGACCGTAGGTGGACCAGACGACTATGCCATGTTGCAAGAAGTGTTGAGGAGGCGGTTGAGGAGAGCAGCAGGCAAAGAGCAGCAACCACTAAGCGAGCGGGGAGCGTGGGCTGTGCTGCCGGATCTGCTGGTTGTGGACGGCGGCAAGGGGCAGTTGAATGCGGCGCGTGAGGTAATGGCCGAACTGGGCGCGGAGCACGTCCCGGCCATAGGCCTGGCCAAGCAGCATGAAGAGATCTTTGTGCCTGGGCGCTCCGAGCCCATCCTGCTGCCCCGCGACTCAGAGGCGCTCTATTTGCTGCAACGAGTGCGCGACGAGGCGCACCGTTTCGCCATTGGCTATCATCGTCGGTTGCGGCAGCGGATCGGGCTGGCCTCGCAATTGGATGAGATCCCGGGCATCGGCCCCAAACGACGGCAGGCGCTGCTCAAGCATTTTGGCTCGCTGGAAGCAATCCGCGAGGCATCCGTTGAGAAACTGACAGCGGTGAAGGGCATGAACAGGAAGGCGGCAGAGAGAGTGAAGGAGCAACTGTAGAACGCCGGGTTTCCACCACAGCGACACGGAGGTTTTTCTTTTGATCTTTGCTATGAAAACTCCCTGCCCTCTGTGTCTCTGTGGTTCACTTACCTTGACCCTGCAGGCTTTATGTCATAATCTCAGCACATACACTAACGGGTGTACTACACCAACTTGGTGGTTTTGTCTTAATCGGCTATACTTATAGTAAAACAAGGACAGCAATAATCAAGAAGGAGGCGCAGGATGGACGATTGGCTATTTGATCCGTTGCGGCTCGGAGTCGAGCGTGCAGAACCCTACGCAGCAAAGGCTGAAGAGCCGGCCAAGCTGCCGCTAGGGAGACAGATTGCCCTCTATGTCACTGTCGTGCTCGGTATTTTCGCCAGCAGTTTTCTGGATAGCTATCGGGCCGGTCGAATGTGGCACCTGGACTGGGCCGCTCTGGTGATTGCGCTGCTTGTGGGCATTGTACTGCTGCCAGGCGCAGTAGACCGCCACAAGCTGAACGGCCAGAAAGAAGAGCTCGTGCAGTTCGCGGTGGTATTCACGTACGGAATGGGCTGGCAGACTCTCCTTGGGGCAGCTATCAGGGCTGTGACGGGGGGTTAGCCCGGGGGTTCAGTGGCTTTGCGATCAATCCTCACTCAACCTTAGCCATCTCGAGTTGGTCGCTAATCCGTAGGGCATCTGAGTAGGATCCGCACTGCACGTCCTTTTAGCAGATCCGAGGCCAGGCGCAATGTCAACTTCTCACCACATCCTCGTCATCGGCGCGGTCAGCGTTCACGCAAAAGGCCGCGCGCAAAGCCTGGCGCGATCAGGGTCAGCTTTGGCGGGGTGGGATAGGATGCAGTACCATAAAGACGAGCCCCTGACGATTCGTCAGGGGCTCGAACTGGTTCACTACTTATCCCACACCGTTAACTGGCAACCGGCAACTGCCAACCGACTACCGACTACCGTATCTACGCTGCTACTGGTGTCGGTCGCTTGCTCTTTGCCTTAGTGAACACCAGTTCACCATTCTTGATGTCAGCGTGCAACTGATCTCCGGGTTTGAACTCGCCCCGTATGAGCTTCTTGGAAAGTCGGCTCTCCACAAGGCGCTGTAGCGTACGGCGCAACGGGCGCGCTCCGAAGACGGGATCATAGCCTTTCTCAGCCAACCAATCCCGTGCCGCCTTACTGAGCTGGATGTCCAGTCCCTGCTCGAGCAAACGCTGGCGGATATCCTTCATCTGCAGATCTACGATGCGTTTCATATCCTCCCTGCTCAGCCGCTGGAAGATGATCACCTCGTCAATACGGTTCAGAAACTCTGGGCGGAACGTCTTTTTCAGCTCCTTCTCGATGTCCTGACGCATTTTCTCGTGGTCGCTTGACTCTTTAGTAGTGCGGAACCCCAGCGCGCCCCCAGTCTGCGTGTACTTGGTGCCGATGTTCGAGGTCATGATCACCACAGTGTTGCGGAAGTCAACGAGGTTGCCCTGACCATCAGTCAGCCGGCCATCTTCCAGAATCTGGAGTAGCGCGTTCCACACATCAGGGTGTGCTTTCTCTATCTCGTCAAACAGGATCACCTGATAGGGGCGACGGCGCACAACTCCGGTCAAATGCCCGCCTTCTTCATAGCCCACGTATCCAGGCGGTGCACCAATCAGCCGAGAGACGGTATGACGTTCCTGATACTCGCTCATGTCAATGCGCAAGAGGGCATCCTCGTCGTCGAAGAGGAACTCTGCCAGAGCCTTAGCCAGTTCTGTTTTGCCTACACCCGTTGAGCCAAGGAAAATAAAGCTGCCAATAGGGCGTCTGGGGTCCTTGAGGCCCGAACGCGCACGGCGGACTGCATCTGACACAGCGGCTACAGCCTCGTCCTGACCGACGATACGCTCGTGCAGGCGTTCCTCCATGCGCAGCAGCTTCTCGGCCTCAGCCTCCAGCATGCGGTTGACCGGAATACCTGTCCAGCGGGCGATTACCTCGGCGATGTCTGCCTGGTACACAACCTCTTCCAGTCCCCGCTCTGCTTTCCAGGCTTGCTTTTTGGCCTCAAACTCCTCTTCCAACGTGAGGCGCTTGCTCTTGTATATAGCAGCCTGCTCGTAGTCACGGTTCTGCCAGGCGGTTTCCTCCTCGCTGGTCAGCCGTCCGATCTCCATTTTCATCTTCTTGAGTTCATCAGGCAGGCTGAAGATGGCAATGCGCAGCTTGGACGCGGCTTCGTCTATGAGGTCGATGGCCTTGTCCGGCAGAAAACGGTCTTTGACGTAGCGCTGGGACAGACGCGTGGCCGCTTCAATGGCTTCGTCGCTAATGACTACTTTATGATGCTCCTCATAGCATGGTCGCAAGCCCTTGAGCATGTCGATGGTTTCCTCTACACTGGGTTCTTCAACAAAGATGGGCGCGAAACGCCGCTCCAACGCCGAGTCCTTCTCAATGTGGTTGTGGTATTCGTCCAAGGTGGTGGCTCCGATGCAGCGCAACTCACCGTGTGCCAGTGCTGGCTTCAGCATACTGGAGGCGTCAATGGCCCCCTGCGCGGCTCCAGCGCCAACCACATTATGCAATTCGTCAATGAACAGGATGATTTCACCCTCGGCCCGCTTTATCTCGTCTAGGGCAGCCTTGATGCGTTCCTCGAACTCGCCACGGAATCGCGTACCAGCCACCAAGGCGCCCAGGTCAAGCGAAATCAGTCGCTTGTTCATCAGCAACTCTGGCACGTCGCCAGTCACGATTTTCTGGGCCAGTCCCTCCACGATGGCTGTCTTGCCCACGCCAGCCTCGCCGATGAGCACAGGGTTGTTCTTGGTACGTCGGCACAAGACCTGAATTACGCGCATGATCTCACTATCACGGCCTATCACAGGATCTAATTTCCCCTCTTTGGCCAGGCTGGTCAGATCCTGACTGTATTTATCCAAAGTCCGATAGCGGCTCTCGGCCTGCGGACTAGTCACTCGTTGCCCACCGCGCACATCCGGCAGCACATTTAGAATCTTATCCCTGGTCACGCCGTAGTCATTCAGAATGCGCGCTGCCGGGCCGGCGCGTTCACTGACGATAGCCAGGAAGATATGCTCAGTAGAGACGTATTCGTCTTCGAGCTTCTTGGCCTCCTCCGTGGCTGTGTCTAGAATGCGTTTGACGCGCGGGGTGATGTATACCTGCATTGGATGGGCACTGCCGAACGCCTGTGTCTTGGGACTGGCTCTGAGCACATCGTCCAGACGATTCTTGACCGCGTCTATATCTACGTTCAAGCGTTCCAGAATCTGCGGGATGACTCCCTCAGGTTGTTCCAGCAAGGCAAGCAAGATGTGCTCACTGTCCATCTGGCTGTGCCGGTAGCGTTGCATAATCTCATAGGCGCGGGCGGCAGCCTCCTGGGCCCGTTCTGTGAAACGATCAAAAGACATCATCACTTGATTCCCCTCGATTCTACTGCTTTGTGCACCAATGGCTCAACCTCTTTGGCCGAATCGCCGTCCCGTCGAGCGGGATGAACGATATGGGAACAGGTGCTTAGGTTTAGCGATCCCGTCAAGCGCCGTTCGTCGCCTCAGTCCTGTCGTCCTGAGACAGGGCGAGCGACGCCGTTCGCCCCGCAGGGGGGCGAAGACACCCTGCCGGGGAAGATGCTACGCGAGGACGAACGGTTGACGCAGTACTCTGTAGATCTACTGAGAAGGCATCTCTGCATCTGCCCGTTAGGTGGGATGAACGATAGGGCACCTACTGCCTCTCAAACACGAACTCGTTATCTTGGACAGCTACAGTGATCGCGTCGCCATCTTTGAATTCACCTTGCAGTAGCTTCAAAGCGAGTCGATCCTGTAGTTCTCTTTGTATGACGCGCTTCAGCGGCCGCGCTCCGTAGACAGGGTCGTAGCCTTCTTTGGCTAGACGGCGTCTGGCCTCCTCCGTCAACTCCAGCTTGATTTTACGGTCATCGAGAAGAGCTTGCAAATGTTGTAGTTGAATGTCCACAATTTGGACCAACTGCTCCATACCCAGTGAATGGAAGATGATAACCTCGTCTATACGGTTCAAGAACTCTGGCCGTAACTGCATCCTCAGAGCTTCCAACACACGGCGTCGCATCTCTTCCTCATCGCGCCCGCCCAGTTCCTTAATCCACTGGCTGCCGACATTGGAAGTCATGATCACCACCGTGTTCGTAAAGTCCACGGTGCGTCCATGACCATCGGTCAGTCGCCCATCATCCAACAGTTGCAGGAGCGCATTGAACACTTGCGGATGCGCTTTCTCTATCTCGTCGAAAAGGATGACTGCATAGGGCCGGCGTCGCACAGCTTCGGTCAACTGGCCACCTTCTTCGTAGCCTACGTAGCCCGGCGGCGCTCCAATCAGGCGTGCCACAGTGTGGCGCTCCTGATGCTCACTCATGTCCAGGCGGACCATGGCATCTTCATCGTCGAAGAGGAATTCTGCCAAGGCTTTGGCCAGTTCTGTTTTCCCTACACCGGTGGGCCCAAGGAAAAGGAAGCTGCCTATAGGACGGTTGGGATCCTGCAGGCCGGCCCTTGCCCGCCGTACGGCGTTGGCTACGGCCGAAATGGCTTCATCTTGCCCCACCACGCGCATGCGCAGATTCTCTTCCATGCGCAGTAGCTTTGCCTTTTCGCTTTCCAGCAGTTTGGAGATGGGAATGGCGGTCCACTTTGAGACAATCTCGGCTACGTCCTCCTCGTCCACTTCTTCCTTAAGCATCGGCTGTCCGTGCTGTACTTCTTCCAGACGCTGTTCCCGCGTCTTTAGCTCGCTCTCGAGGTTGCGAAGGTCTCCGTAGCGCAGTTTAGATGCCTGTTCCAGGTCAGCGCGTTGCTCAGCCTGTTCAATGGCTTGTTTAGTTCCCTCGATGCTGGTCTTAACCTCCCTGATAGCGCGAATGGCCTTTTTCTCCTGCTGCCATTGGCCTTTCATAGCCGTGCTTTCCTCATTGAGTTCGGCCAGTTCCTGCTCTATTCTCTGCAGGCGTTCCTTCGATGCGGCGTCAGATTCTTTCTCCAGGGCTTGCTGTTCGATCTGCAATTGCATGATGCGCCGCTCGACCTCGTCGAGTTCGGCAGGCATGCTGTCAATTTCCATGCGCAGTCGAGAAGCTGCCTCGTCAATCAGGTCAATAGCCTTGTCGGGCAGAAATCTACCGGTGATGTAGCGATGCGAGAGCACCGCTGCAGCCACCAGCGCCGCATCCTGGATGCGTACGCCGTGATGCACCTCGTAGCGTCCTTTCAGGCCACGCAAGATGCTAATCGTCTCTTCGACTGTTGGTTCGTCCACATAGACTGGCTGGAAGCGTCGTTCCAGAGCCGCATCTTTCTCGATGTACTGACGGTACTCGTCGAGGGTGGTCGCGCCTACGCAATGAAGTTCGCCACGAGCCAGCATGGGCTTGAGTATGTTGCTCGCGTCCATTGCACCCTGCGCAGCTCCCGCACCGACCACCGTGTGCAGCTCATCAATGAACAGAATGATCTTTCCCTGCGCTTCGGTGATCTCCTTCAACACGGCCTTCAGACGCTCCTCAAACTCGCCGCGATATTTAGCCCCGGCGATCAGTGCACCTAGGTCGAGGACTACGATGCGTTTGTTTTTGAGTCCCTCAGGCACGTCACCACGCACGATGCGCTGAGATAGACCCTCTACGATGGCCGTTTTGCCCACGCCAGCCTCGCCCACCAGCACTGGGTTGTTCTTGGTGCGTCGAGAGAGAACCTGTATGACGCGACGGATTTCCTCGTCACGCCCAATCACTGGGTCAAGCTTCCCGCGCCGTGCCATTTGTGTCAGGTCGAGCCCATACTTCTCCAGTGCCTGGTACTTGCCCTCTGGATGTTGGTCGGTGACTCGCTGCGTGCCACGGATGCTGGTCAATGCCTCGTAGATGCTGCTTAAGGTGATGCCGTGTTGTTGCAGTATTTCTCCCGCGCGGCTGGTCGGTACCATGACCATGCCCATTAACAGATGCTCGGTAGACACGTATTCATCGCGCATGGACTTGGCCTGCGTTTCGGCCCGGTTCAACGCATTCTGCAAGGCTGGTCCTATGCCGATGCGGGCCGCCGCGCCGTAGACCTTGGGCTGCTGCTGTAGCTCCTCCTCAAGCTCGCACTGTAACACCTGAGGCACAAGGCTGAGCTGGCTGACTATTTGCGGCACTACGCCGTCGGCCTGCTTCAGCAGTGCTAGCAGCAGGTGCTCCTGTTCGATCTGACTATGATTGTATTCGCTCGCAAGCGCCTGAGCTTGAATCAAAGCCTCTTGAGCTTTTTCCGTATATCTATTCAGATTCATGAACAACTCGTCTCTAGAAATGATAATTACTTAGGGAGTGCTGGGAAAGCAGCACTCCATTGTAGCTAATAGCGTAAAATAGCACCGATATGCCCCGCCTGCGCCAGGGCCTCGTTATCTTCGACCGTTTCCACTTTGCTGCCAGCTTCTATAGCATGGTGAATAATCCGATTCACAGCGTCGTGAATCAAATGTAGTTTGCCGTTGCAGAACGGGCACTTTGTGATGGATTCTGCACTGATGTAGTGGCAGCCGTCACACAGATAGCCGTCGGCCTCGAAATCCTTCTCCACAACTAGTGTATGCACGCGCCCTTCGCGAACAACATAGGACGTGTCTGCCAGGCCAATCACAGCCCCTTTGCCTTTCGCCGTGGCGGTTATCATGCCCTCTACGAGTATCTGCTCCCGCGGGCGCTCTTCGGCCTGGATAAGCTCTGCGGAACGTTTCATGACCTCGCTCGCCGAGGCTGTCACGTCCATGCCCAACGTGCCAATGGTCTGCTTTTGTAACGCCTTGGGCAGCATCTCCTTAAACAGCGGTAGCGTCTCATCCGAACCGCTCAGGATGATGCGGTTGCAGCGGTTCTCCCTACAAAAGCGGATTGTGGCCTCGGCAGCCAGCTTCAGGTTCTGCTCTGCCTGCTTGTCCACATGGCGTTGGTAGCGAGCTGCGGCGAACCCGCCTTGCTTATGGCGCTTGAGATCCTCGCCAATCAACTCGCTCTTCTCCTCAATCTGCCCTGGGTGTATGAGAAAGAAACGTGCACTCTCGCGATCAACGAGCACTACCCCACAGCGAGCATACTCATCAAGCAGTTGCGCCAAGGGCTTGAGATAGAGCCTCTCACCTGTGTGGACTTTGCTCCCGACGGGAAGCGTGAGGGGATAAACACGCCACAGCTTCTGGGCAGCCGAAGAGAAGAGAGCCACTCCCTTCGCTTGCCAGTCGTATTCCAGGTCGAAGAACCTCGTGACCTTTGCCACATCCTTGCCCAAAGCTGAATCCTTGACCCTTTCCAGTAAATCGCGCAAGACTAGCTTGCATTTTTCCTTAGGCTGTTGCGTCAGGTCCGTGTCCAGATACAAGCTGAGTACAGGCGTCCTCTTGCCTTCAAGACTCGCCAGTTCCCGAAGCTCGCTCTCGTTAATCACCTGCTGACCTCCTCTGATCAGTATTTGCTTTCAGTCTATAACAATCCCGTTCTCGTTCAGATACTGTCGTAAGCGCCGGACTTTGGATTCAAGCGCTGTGCGCGTCTCGTCCATCTCAGCCTGCAACTGCTCAATAGTATCCGTCAAGCGCAGAATTACGTCCACTGCAGCGAGGTTGACACCCAGTTCATTGGTTAGACGGCAGATTTTGCGCAGGCGCTCGATGTCACTTGGAGAATAAAGGCGCACGTTTCCCGCAGAGCGCGCTGGCGCGACCAGGCCGATGCGTTCATAGTGGCGCAATGTCTGCGGGTGCAGGTTCACTATTCTTGCCGCAACGCTGATCACGTAGCACGGCTCGTCGGGAGTTTGGTAATCCATGCCGCTACTTCCTGCGACTCTACCGATTTCAGGGCTGCTCACCCAGTTCCACCTCTATGGTTTGTTCCTTGCCATCGCGCACAATGGTCAGATCCACCAATCGTCCAACCGCAGTTTTCGTTTCCAGGTACTTGGTCAAGTCCTCAATTTCGCGTATTCTGTTTTCATCGATGGCTATCAGTATGTCACCACCGACCGGTATGACGTATCTGCCAAGCTGTACCTCACGATTGGCGCCACGCACCCCAGCCCGCGCCGCAGGTTGCCCTGGCGAGGCCTCAGTGACCAATATGCCCCGCTCGACAGGCAACTCTAAACGGTCGGCTAGTTCTGGAGTGATGGACAGGCCGCTGATGCCCAACCAGGGATGAGGGTAATAGCCCTTCTCAATGATTGACGCCACCACCCGCCGCGCTGTATCTACGGGGATAGCAAAGCCCAGGCCTACCGAGCCTCCGCTGGGCGAGTAGATTGCCGTATTGACGCCAATCACTCTCCCGTTCGAGTCAAGAAGCGGGCCGCCAGAGTTCCCTGGATTGATGGCTGCATCGGTCTGGATGACGTCATAGATCTTGCGTTGTCCCTGAACCTTCAGGGGCCTTCCCAGCGAGCTGATGACCCCGGTGGTCAGGGTACGATCAAGACCAAATGGGTTGCCGATAGCAATGGCCCGTTGTCCGACCCGCAAGTTAGCTAAAGAGCCCCACTCGATCGGGTATAGTTTCTGCGGTGGGACATCAATCTTCAGCACTGCCAGATCGCTGGCTGGGTCGGTACCCACCACTTGGGCCTCGACGGAGGTCTCGTCGGGTAGAGTGATGACGATCCTTTCGGCACCCTCAACTACGTGATTGTTAGTGATGATGTGTCCCTCTTTGTCAATGGCAAAACCAGAACCTGTACCCTCCTGTGGCACTGCACCCCAGAAAAAGTCGCGAACGATGACACGGCTGGTGATGTGAACCACCGCCGGACTCACGCGTGCGTAGACGTTGATCACCAGTTGCTCCTCCACATCTGCAGCTTCCAGTACCCCTGGAGGCAGCGGTGTAGGAGTAACGACAATTACAATTGGAGTAAGAGTGGGCTGTGGCGTAGGATGGGCCTGCACCAGAAAACTGCATCCCGGCACTGTGGCCAATGTCAACAATGCAAGTGCGATTATGCCAGCTTTGTGTCGCGAGGTATTCACAGCTCGTGGCCTCCTCGTCTGCTTCATTCGCTCGGCCTTTCGCTAAGCTTCATCTTCACTGATCGCTCATGACCGTCCCTGATGATCGTCAGTTTGACCTCTTGCCCTACCTCTGTGTAGCGCAGAATGTAGACCAGGAGATCCTCAAATCGTTCGACCTTCTGTCCATCAATGGCGATGATGACGTCACCGCCCACCTTGAGCTCTCGCCCCTTTTCCTTCACCGTTTCGTCGCTGCCCCGTAGACCAGCGTGTGCAGCAGGGCTGTCTGGCGTGACTTCGAGCACAATTGCACCGCGCTTGACTGGCAGCTTCATGGCTTCAACAATGTCTAATGAGAGATCTGTTCCGGAGATGCCCAGCCAGGGATATGCATAGTGGCCATCTTTGATCAATCTGGGCACCACGCGTTTGACGGTATTAACTGGCACAGCAAAGCCAATACCTGCCACGTTGGCATTGTAGGCCATGTTCACGCCAATCACGCGTCCCTGCGAATCCAAGAGTGGCCCGCCCGAGTTGCCGGGGTTGATCGCCGCATCTGTCTGGATCAACTCTGGTATAGTGAACCGCGCACCGATCACAACCGAGGCTCGACCCAGTGGCAGGCTGCGGCCCAGGGCGCTGATGATGCCGGTGGTCAATGTCCCCCGCAAGCCAAAGGGATTGCCAACGGCAATAGCCCGTTGTCCCACTTCCAGGCTGTCCGAATCGCCCAGTTCGACGGGATAGAGCATTTCCACGGGCAGGTCAACCTTGATCACAGCCAGGTCACTGTCCGGGTCTGTGCCGATAGTCTCGGCACGCACGATCGTGCCATCGTGAAAAGTAACCTGCACTTCATCCGCACTCTCTACCACGTGGTTGTTAGTAACGATGTGCCCCTCTTTGTCAATGACAAAACCAGAGCCGACGCCTTGCTGGTAGAACTCCTCCTGGTCTCTTGGTGTGTTCGGCACGCCTGGGATTTCAGGCAGGCTTGAGCCCGTGTTCTCAACGCGCTTGACGACACGAATGTTGACCACCGCAGCGTTCACGCGCTTGTAGATGTTGATCAGCAGTTGCTCTTCGGCATCGGCCTCTCGTATCACCTCTGGTGGCAAGGGCGTTGGCGTAACTACTATGTACTCACGCGCCGGCGTGGAAGCGGGACGCGCCAGACGACCAAAGGTCGATAACCCACATACGCCGCAACCTGCCAGGTTTAGGACCAAAAAACTCGAGAGAATAGCAGTGCCTAATCTGTTGACGTTCATGATCTCTGAAATGCTCCTTTCTGAGACATCCTCACCGACTCCGTAGTGAGGCCAGTTGCTCGAACAATTCCTTCTCCCGCCCGCTCAGCTTCTGTGGTACGACAACTTTCACTTCAGCATGGAGATCGCCCTTTGCTTCAGGGTTCTTGATATTGGGCATGCCCAACCCCCTGAGCCGGAAGCGCCGCCCGCTCTGTGTCTCCGGTGGGATCTTGAGCCTGGCCTGGCCTTTCAGTGTTGGCACGGTCACCTCACCACCAAGGACGGCGGTGTAGAGGTCAATGGGGGCCTCACAATAGAGATCATCCCCCTTGCGCTGGAAAGCCTTGTGCGGTAACACGGAAATGCGCAGGTAGAGGTCGCCTCTCGGCCCGCCGCCAGGCCCGAATGCACCTTTGCCGGAGATGCGCACTCGCGATCCGGTATCCACACCTGGCGGGATTTTGACCTCTAGCCTCTGGCTATCCGTTTGCAGTATGCGCTTGGCACCTCTGTAGGCCTCTTCAAGCGTTATCTCGACTGGCTGCTCCAGGTTTTGTCCACGACGGCTGCGCGGTCGCTGTGTATCGCCAGTACCGCCTACATCTCCAAAGATGCTGCGGAAGAAATCAGAGAATCCGCCGCCGAAGAGGTCGCTGAGGTTCCCGTATTCGACGTGCACCCGTCTGCCGCCAGGCTGTCCACCGGTGGACCACTGGCTCCAATTGAAGCCACGAGGGTCTCTACCCGTGCGCTGCCACTGCTGCCAACTGGCTCCAAGGTTGTTGTACTTTTGCCGCTTTTGCGGGTCGCTCAGCACTTCATGGGCTTCGTTGATCTCTTTGAAGCGTGCTTCGGCAGTCTTGTCTCCTGGGTTAACGTCCGGGTGATGTTTGCGAGCCAGGCGGCGATAAGCCTTTCTTATATCCTGTTGGGTGGCTTTCTTATCTACGCCCAGTATCTTGTAATAGTCCTTGTATTCCATGCAGCTTTACACCTGCCTCCTCAACTGCGCAGCCACGTTGGAGCCGATTGTCTCTCAATCAGTCCTTGTTACCTGCACCCGTGCTGGACGCAGCAGTCTGCCCGCAGCCATATACCCCTTTCGATACTCATGGGTGACTTTGTTCTGCTCCCCTGGATTATCCGTGAACTCGACGGCCTCGTGGATGTTGGGATCAAAGGTTTCACCCACAGATTGCAGCGCCCGCACACCTTCCTGAGCCAGAATGTTGTGCAACTGCTGATGAGTTATGCGTACGCCAGCACCCACCGGATCACCGGCAACAACATACTTGAGAGCTTCCTCGAGTTGGTCGCTGAGTTCGAGGAGGTGAGTCAACAGGCGCTTCTTTTCCTGCCACATGCGCTCCTCGCAGAGACGTTCCAGGCGTTTACGCATGTTCTGTGACGCCGCCAGGGCACGCAGGTGTTTGTCGTGGTTCTCGGCTGCCTCCTGTCGAACCGTTTCGAGCTGTTTCTCCAGGTCGTTGTATTGCTGGCCATTTTGAGGAACTGCGTCCTTGTCCATAACTTTGATCCTGTCATTGGGTTGAGACTAATCTGACGAGTCGCAATGTCATTCTACTACCTTAGTGTATGCTTGTCAAGGTTTCTGCGGCAATTCATATAAATGTCTAACACATGGTTGGCCAACAGAGAAAGACGGGGTTGAGGCTCGCTCGACCCCGTCTTTGATCAGGCTATCATTAGACTGTTGGCATGGGCTGGCTGGGTAACTGCCTTGGGTCTAGAGTGAAGGGGCCCGCCGCTGGCCAGCAATCAGCGCAAGTGCGGCTGCGCAACCTTGTGCCCGGCCTCTGTCAACATCCACACGCGGCCTGAACCACCAATGGCACACGTGCTGGCCACTGGGCAACCTTTGCAGTCGCCGCCGCATTTTGCATTCAGGAGCTTTAGATAGCCCATACGTGCCAGTTCGTCAATCATGCTCTCGAGAAGCCCTTCACTGACGTCTAATTGCTGTGCCAGTTCCTTGATGTTGTGCACACCTCCAGAACTGACTATATGGAGAAGTCTGTGCAGCACCAATTCCCGCTTTCCAGATACACGGCCAAGAGTATTGGGGACAAGCCCCTAGTGGTTGGATGATCGTTAGTGGGCTAGCAGACTCGCTATCTGATAAGTCAGCACGCCTCCCACCAGGGAGACCACAAGCAGGAACACAACACTTACAGTCGTCCAGTGCCATGAATTCGTCTCCTGCTTGATTGCAGCTACCGTGGCCACACACGGGATGAACAACATTTGTATGACCAGAAAAGCGAGCGCTGCTGCCGGAGTAAGGGTGGTTCTCAGAATGGCAGCCAGTCCTGCTTCGCTGTCCCCTGCGCCAAAGAGCACACCGAGGGTAGCGATGGCGTTCTCCTTGGCAATAAAGCTGGTTAGCAAGGCCACCATCATGCGCCAATCTAGGCCTATTAGTCTGCCAACAGGCTCCAGCAGTCGACCGAAACGTGCCATAAAGCTGGTTTCAATGTCCCCACCGGGCAAGGCCGATAGGGCCCAGACGATGACAGAGACAGCGAGAATTATTGTGCCTGCTTTGCGCAAGAAGGATAGGAGGCGCTGCCAGATGCTGAGGGTGATCGTACGCCAGTTGGGCAAGTGGTAGAGAGGTAGCTCCATGATGAATGCTAAATGCTCTCCTTTGAAAACGACCTTGTTGATGAACAGACCTGAAAGCATGAGTACGAGCAGGCTTAGGGCGAGCAGCCCCCAGGTGACGATGGTTGGAGCGGTGAAGAACGCAGGTGCTAGGAAAGCGACTACAGCCATGCGTGCAGTGCAGGGTACCAACGGAGCAATGAGAATAGTCAAGAGACGGGCTCGCTCCGACTCAATGACTCGAGTTCCCAGAACGGAAGGCACATTACAGCCAAAGCCCAGAAAGAGGGGCAAAAAGGACTTGCCGTGCAGCCCCATCAGGTGCATGAAGCGGTCCATGACGTAAGCCGCTCGAGCCATGTATCCCACATCTTCCAGTATGCCGAGCATGGCGAAGAAGATTAGCAGGATGGGGAAAAAGGTCAACACAGTGCCTACGCCGTTGATGGCGCCGTCCACTATCAAGCCCGTAACCCAGCTTGGTGCTGTGGCCAATGCCATTGTTACCAGGTGGGCCACAGTACCTACGACATATACGTCTATCAACTCCTGGAGCGGCGTTCCGATGGCGTAGGTCAGCCAAAAGGTCAAGGCCAGAATGCCAGCAAGGATAAGTAGGCCCCACAAAGGATGAGTTGCCCAACGGTCCAGTCGATCGGTAAGCAAGATTGGGCCAGCTCTTGGTTTCACTATGGCTGCGCGAATCATGCGTGCAATCCACGCGTATCGCCCGCTTGCCACAGCGACACACGCATCTTCGTGCTGCTTGATGATGCTGTAAACCTCGTCCCACGTTTCCTTCGGCAGGCGCAAACACATCATTTCGGTGAGCTGCTTATCGCCTTCTAGAATCTTTAGTGCCACCCACGTGCGCGGGTACTCTGGCGGCACATGGTCATTGATGAGCGATTCGATGCGCTCCAGGACATCTTTGTGATCTGCGCGGATATCTGGAGCATTTGGGGTGTATTCTGCGCCGTCACAGATGACATCCTGGATGCGCACCAGTAACTCTCGCATGCCCTGCCCCTTGGTGGCAACCATGGGTACCACGGACACGCCCAACGCGGCTTCCAGTACGTGTGATTCAATCTTGACGCCTTGCTGTTGGGCCACATCTATCATATTCAGGCCAATGATGACTGGTACAGACAAGGGTAATAGCTCAGAAACGAGATATAGATTGCGCTCGAGAGCTGCCGCATCCACGATTACCACCACAACATCCGGTTTCTCTTTGATGATGTACTCGCGTGCGATCAACTCCTCTGGCGAATTGGCAGTCAGGCTATACGTACCGGGCAGGTCAATGACACTGAATGTCCAGTCTTTGTAGTGGCAGGTGCCAACCTTCTGCTCGATCGTTTTACCCGGCCAGTTGCCGACGTGCTGGTTCAAGCCAGTGAGCAGATTGAAGACCGTGCTTTTGCCCACATTGGGCTGTCCCGCCAAAGCTACGCGGATCAATTTGCCTTCACTCTCTGTCATTTGCCTTTCCTGTTCAGTTTGACCAGGACCCTCTTTGCCTCTCCACGTCCTAGCGCAATCCGTGTGTCGCGCAGGTTAACAATGATCGGCCCGTGGCTCAGGTTCTGCAACATTGTGATTTTAACCCCGGGTGTGAAACCAAGCACAGCCAGCCGACTGCGGAAACCATAGCCGCCACGCAGGTCTTGGACTATAGCGGTCTCACCCGTTTCTAATTCACTGAGCGGACAAGTATTGTCCACAGATAGTGTTCCTCCTCTTGCTTTGTCTGGGTTCTAAAGTTAGGTATGCCTTAATCCACCGCTATATAATACCATAACCTATCGCCCTTGTCAAATCGCCGAATTGCCTCACGATAAATCTAACTTTGCGGGAATCGTTGCCT
>CAYZGO010000015.1:0-82239 GCA_964478075.1 uncultured Anaerolineales bacterium
GTCAGACGTGACAAAGGTGTCGAGAGACAAAGGAGACTCCCTGACGGGGGAGACGGTACGCGGAAGGGAATCTCGTTCTCGCATCGAGAGAAGGGATTCTTCGGCCGTCGGCCTACTAAGAAGCAAAGGCGGGTGGTGTCATTGCGAGGAGCGTAGCGACGAAGCAATCTCCACCTGTCGGTGAGAGGGAGATTGCTTCGCTGCGCTCGCCCTGGGTCTTCCCCTGGGTCTTTGGCCCCAGGGACAAAGGTGGCCCCAGGACCAAAGGCAATGACAGATCACCGTTTCTTGCATAACGGGTAGCGCGAACGCGCCATGGCGCAGCTCAGGATGACAGGCCATCAAAACCACTGTAGTAGACCACTAGACTTTCCACGTTGCGAGGGCAGATTCAATGGCCGCTGCAACGATGTCTGGCTTCTCGATGATCACCATGTGGCCAGCACCTTCCACTAGCTTTAGTTCCGCCTCGGCGATTCTCTCGGCCAGGAATGTTGAGTACTTTTGGGGTGTCAGAGTGTCCTCTGTCCCGCAGATGACCAGGGTTGGACAGCGAATCTCCGCCAGACGCTCCATGACATCGAATGCATCGCACGCTGCAAAGTCGTCGTGGACTGTCTGCGGGGCAGCGCCCAGCATCTGACGCTGGCCCTGACGGACAAGTTGGGGCGGGGCATGAGATGAGTACGCATATTCGCAAATCAGCTTGATCGTCTCTTCAAAGTCTGACAGCGTGCCGCTCAGTATCGCTGGCAGCACACGGAGGCGTGCGCCTGTCGCTACTAACACCAGTGCGGAGACGCGATGCGGATGACGCAGCGCCACCTCCATGGCCGTCGCGCCCCCCATGGAGTGTCCAGCGACGACAGCGTGCTTGAGTTGCAGTGCATCCATAAAGCCGATGACAAAAGCGGCATAACTAGCGACGGCCCAGCAGCCAGTCCCACCGGAGCGTCCGTGGCCAGGCAGGTCCAAAGCGTAGACATTGGCAGCTTCAAGGTTACGGATTGCGTATCCCCAAAGCTGGTGGCTTTCGCCCGCCCCGTGCAACAGAATCAAATCAGGAGCTCTGAGGTTCGGGCTGGCGCGATAACCGTAAAAGATCCTCTCGTCACCGACGGTGGTGTAAGGCATAAGCGATTATCTCCCTGGTGCTAAGCGAACAGAGGACGAGGCCGCATCGTGCGCACCTCGGCCTCCTCTGCCTTTTAGGGCACTGGGCTAAGCTAGCTAGGAATCAGCAGCAGGCTTGGACACGGCATCGTTCAGATCCTTCATCAGCGCATCTAGGTTTATGCCATGAGCCATAGCGCCCTGTTCGATATTCTCAAAGCGCGCCAGGGCACATCCAAAGCACATCAAACCGTGCTGCAAGAACACGGGGATGCTCTCGGGGTACTGCTCAACCACTTCCCCAATGGGCATGTCTTTGGTGATAGTCGCCATATCTCCCTTTTCCAAGATTCTGACCGCATGCCAATGTGTGGCTCACGCCATCACTGCCGCTCTGGGTAGGTGCGGCCTTCCATCTCAGCAATGAATTTGTCAGCCTCCATGGCTGCGATGGCGCCGGTGCCAACAGCAGTCGCGATTTGCTTCAAGACACGTTCTTGCACATCTCCCGCGGCAAAGACGCCCGGCACACTGGTATGCGTTCTGCGATCCGTAACAATATACCCTCGTTCGTCTAACTCGAGTTGTCCTGCGAACAATTCGGTGTTTGGTGTATTGCCGATGTATGTGAAGATGCCGTCTGCACCGATTACCGATTCCTCACTGGTCTTGACATTCCTAGTGCGCACGCCTGTCACATTCTCCTCGCCCAACACCTCAATGACAACACAGTCCCAGACGAACTCTATCTTGTCGTTGTTGAAAGCCCTCTCCTGTACAATCATTTGCGCTCGCAGTCGGTTGCGGCGATGGATGACATATACTCTGCTGGCGAATCGAGTCAGAAAGATGGCCTCTTCCACAGCGGCATCGCCGCCGCCAACCACAACGACCGCTTTGTCTTTGTAGAAAAAACCGTCGCAGGTGGCGCAGGAGGAGACGCCCCGGCCTTTGAACTTGGCTTCGCCAGGTACGCCCAGGAGGCGTGGAGATACACCCGTGGCGATAATCAGGCTCTTTGCCTCGTATGTGTCACCGTAGGTTTTGATCACGAAAGGGTGTTGGCGCAGGTTCACTTCCACTACCTCGTCCATTTCCAGGCGTGCCCCAAAGCGTTCTGCTTGCTGCTGCATCAACTGCGTCAGTTCCCCGCCGGCCACACCATCTGGGAAGCCAGGGTAGTTGTCAACCTTGCTCGTGCTGCCTGCCTGTCCCCCAGGCGCATTGCCAGTGATTAGGCGGGGTGAGAGTTGAGATCGGCCAGCGTAGATCGCCGCCGTGAGCCCTGCAGGACCTGAACCGATGATTACAACTTCCTCCATGATATAGCGTCTTGCCTCCGAAATCTGATTTGCGGCGTATTCTACTGCGTTTTGTGGTAATTGACAAGAACCGGCCTGTTGTGCCAGTTTCAGTTACCAGTTGGCAGTTTTCGCCGCACTTTAGGACGTCCATATCCTTTGCGGTGATTTCCGTGATACGTCTCTTCTGAAGAAGCTCGGAATGAACCACAGAGAGACACGGAGTTCACTGAGTTTCGCTCTCGAATTCTGTGTCCTTAGTGCCTCTCTGGTTTACGAATAGCTTCTTGCCGTAGAGTCGCGATTCGTTGCTCGTGATTCCGTTTGGGCTTTTGAGCAACTCCCATTAAGATATGGCATCGGGTTGAAAGACCACTCGGCCAGAAACGGATGGACAATGTGAGCAACGAAAGAGATTCAAAAGCCATCACCTTGGGGCATCCCAGCTACGTCTGGCGATTCGGGCAAGACCGCCGCCTTGATCTGATCAGGCGCTACGCCCATCTCGATGGCACGTGCATTCTAGACATAGGATGCGGCCTTGGTACGTACGTGAAGAAACTGCTAGCCTTCAGTGACGATGTGTACGGTGTGGACATAGACCCGGACAAGGTTGCGCAGGCACAGAAGCAATTGGAGCATATTTACCTGGCTCCAGCGGAGAGATTACCGTTTCCTGATGCTTACTTCGATGTCATCCTTCTGCATGAGGTCCTGGAGCACGTGGCGGATGACCGGCAGTCAGTGCATGAGGCTTACCGGGTGGCAAAAGTGGGTGGGCGTCTGGTGATCTTTGTGCCCAATCGCCTCTTCCTCTTTGAGACGCACGGGGCGTATTGGGGAGGAAAGTATCACTCTGGTAACATTCCGCTCGTGAACTATCTGCCCGATGTACTGCGCAATCGCGTGTGCCCGCACGTACGGACTTATACTACCCGCAGCTTGCGGCGTCTGCTTGACGGACTGGCTTTCCACATTGTGGTGCACACACAGGTTTATCCGGGTTACGACAACATCGCCTATTGTCATCCAAGCATAGCCAGGGGGCTCAGGAGCCTGACGTACACTCTGGAGAGCACCCCCTTGCGCGTGTTTGGCCTGTCGCACTTGCTAGTGGTGGAGAAGACGGAGCCCAGCTAAGAATGCGGCGCATCGACTATCGCGTTCAGGTGTTACAAGACACGAACCGAATGCTGGATAAAGTCTTGCCTGGGGGGTCGGGAATGAACAACAACAGAGTCGTGGTCACTGGAATGGGCGCTGTCACGCCTGTGGGAATCGGCGTAGAGAATACGTGGAAGGCATTGTTAGCAGGACGCTCCGGAGTGAAGCGCATCACACGTTTCGACGTGAGCAACCACCCTACTCAGTTTGCGGCCGACGTCTTACATTTCGATCCACTGGATTTTATGACCTTTCGCGAGGCAAAGCGCACGACCCGCTTCACGCAGCTTGCCACGGCTGCGACGCAGCAGGCCATACAGGACTCTGCCCTAGACCTGTCCAAGGAAGACACGACTCGCGTCGGCCTCGAAATCGGTAGCGCCATAGGCGGCCTAAGCCTCATCGAAGAGCAAGTCGCAACATTTCACCAGAAGGGATTGAGACGCGTCAACCCCACTTTCATTCCGGTCATCATCATCAACGCAGCGCCTTGCCACATCGCCATCCTGCTGGGTATCAAGGGGCCAACCAATTCCCCGGTTGCTGCCTGTGCCACAGGCATCGTGGCTATCGGACAAGCGCTGCGCCAGTTGCAGTCAGGCGAAGTGGATGTGATGCTTGCTGGGGGCACCGAGTCTGCAACCACTCCACTGGGCTTGGCTGCCTTTAGCCGTCTGGGAGCCTTGTCTACCCATAACGAGGATCCGGAAAAAGCGTGTCGGCCCTTTGATGCTGAACGAGACGGCATTGTTATGGGCGAGGGCGCAGCCGTGTTGGTGATGGAGTCGCTTGAGCACGCGCAGCGCCGCGGCGCGCCTATATTAGCCGAAGTCCTGGGATACGGCTTCACAGAGGATGCTTATCACATTGCCGCTCCTGATCCGACGGGCGATGGCGCAGCGAGAGCCATGAGCCGTGCCCTGGCCAATGCGCGCATCTCGCCTAATGAGGTGGACTATATTGTCCCTCACGGCACCGCCACACCACTAAATGACGTGTCTGAGACGCGGGCTTGCAAGACTGTTTTCGGAGAGCATGCATATCGCATTCCCATGAGCTCCAACAAGTCTATGATAGGGCACATGCTCGGTGCAGCGGGAGCCATCTCAACTGTAGTCGCCATCCTGGCTATGCGTGATGGCATCGTGTCCCCCACTATCAACCTGGAGCATCCTGACCCTGATTGCGACCTGGACTATGTGCCCAACAAGGCCCGTCACGTTCGCGTGGACACTGCGATAGCCAATGCTTTCGGCTTCGGCGGACAGAATGCCACAGTGGTAGTCCGACGCGTGGATGGTGCGTAACACGTAAGGATTCTCACGCCTCACAGGCCAGGCATGAAATCACCGCGTGGCCTCTTTCTACTGTCTGGCTTGGAAGGATGGTAACCGGCACTTGGTGTGCCCCGCTCAACCTCACAGATTGCTGCACTTGTCATAGCGAACGTTTTGTGTTACACTTTATGAGGCGTTCGATCAATGGCAGCCCGACAAGCAATGACACCAGTTCGAACCGAGACAACGACCCGAGAGGCGTGGATGAGGAAAGCACTAATCTGTAGCTTGGCTGTGTGTACGATCCTGAGTTGGGCCTGGACAGCGCTGGCGGCCGAGCCTTCTTTGCAGGCAACGGTGGCGATGATTACTTCGCCTGGCGACAACGCAGTAGTGAGGGGCACTGTTCCAATAGTAGGCACAGCCGTTGATCCCAATTTCTGGAAGTATGAGGTGCATCTCGCGCCAGAACCCAACCCTCTGGACACATGGGCGCACGTTGGTGTAGTACGTGAGACACAGGTGACTGACGGGCTTCTTGAGACATGGGAGACCACGGCCATCCCAGATGGCATGTACAGTCTGCGGTTACGAGTTGTCAATCGCACGGGCAACTACCGTGAGATCTTTGTGCGAGGCATATTGGTCGCGAATGCCGCGCCCACCGAGACACCAACTCCCGCGGATACACCACTGCCTACCGCGACGATAACGCCCGCTGCGACGCCCACGTTCATTATCCCGATATCACCGCTTGCTCAGCCCACAGCCACCCCTACCCTGGCCCGCCCTGCCCGGTCGGCATTACCAGACATGCTGGACCTCAACGGCTGGCGCCAGTCGCTCTGCCTGGGCACACAGTTGATGGTCGCCACCCTCGTTGCGATTGCCTTGATCTTTGCGCTGAGGCGCCTGTTCTAGGCCATCGCAAGTCAAAGTGAGAGTTCTTTCTGCAGGGGCTAGTCAGATTGGCGAGCCCCTAGTGGTATTGGTCAGAAGGCACTGCTTGGCGGCTAAGCTGGACGCCCTGTTTGGATGATGATTCTGACAAAGGAGTTTGGCAGTCTGCGCAGGAAGCAGCAGTGTCGGGAGGGGAGAGTGAGGCTGATCGTCGGCCTGGGCAATCCGGGCCCGCGTCGTGTCAGGAACCGCCATAACGCTGGCTATCAATGTGTGCAACGTGCAGCACGACGACACGGCTTGCCCCCCGGTAGGATCATGTTCAGAGCATACCTGACTTCCGGTCAAATCGCTGGCACAAGAGTAGTGCTAGCCAGACCTCTGACGTTCATGAATCTGAGTGGACAGGCCGTGCGCCCCCTGTTGCGTTGGTACCACGTTGCGCTATCTGACCTCCTTATTATCTATGATGACCTGGATCTGCCCCTGGGTAAGATTCGTCTACGAGAGAAGGGGGGATCTGGGGGACACAAGGGTATGCGCTCCATCACTGAAGCCTTGAACACGGAGGCTTTTCCACGACTGCGCATTGGCATCGGCCGCCCGGCACATGGTGAGCCCCAGGATTACGTCTTGAGCGATTTTGCGCCTGACGAGCTCATCGTTATGGAGGACACGTACGAACGGGCCATGGCTGCTATTGAGTCATTCGTCGCCGAAGGGATTGCTGCTACCATGAACAAGTTCAACCTGCTGAGCAGGAACCTGGACTGAGTTAGGTCTGTTGGTGAAGAAGGACTTTGCCTTGAACCTAAGCGGATTGCTTACAGCCATCAGCAAAGCCTCCAGTTACGGCCATATACTGAGAATGCTGCAGGCCTCAGGTAGAGGCAGCTCAGCCTTCACCGTGACCTGGGGACTATTAGAGGCTGCCCGGCCTCCTGTGCTGGCAGCCCTGCGGCGCGACTGGGAGGGCCCAATACTCGTGCTAGCAGCTCAACCGGAACGAGCTCGCTACCTGCACGAACAGGTTAGCCTATGGTCCGCCATGCCGTGCCCTCGCCTGACAGATGGCAAGACTCCGCATCGCCTGGGCGGGGCGAATCCCGCGACCCCGTGGTACTTTCCGGCTCCAGACGCCCTCTTCTACGACCGCACACCATGGGATGGCGAAACAATCCGACGCCGCGTGACTGTTCTCTCCGCTCTGGTTAGCAATGGTTACGACGGACAGCCACCAACCATCTTCACCTCTGTGTGGGCGCTGATGACACTGACGGTGCCACCGCAAGTGCTGCGCCCGGGTGTCCGGGTCTTGAGAGTTGGGCAAACCATCAGATTGAGTAAATTGCTCGATGACCTGGTAGCATACGCCTATGAACCAGTCACTGTAGTTGAGGAGCCGGGTACACTCAGCCGACGTGGTGGCATCATTGACGTCTACGCGCCCAATGCCTCTCAGCCAGTGCGCATCGAATTGTTTGCGGATGAAATCGAGAGCATGCGCGCCTTCGATCCGATCACCCAGCGTTCCTCGCAAAAGCTGCAGGCGATAACGCTTTACCCAGCAAGCGAAGCTCTTCCTCGCTACAGCCAGGCGGCCTGGGCATACCTGCCTGACGTGGACAGTGGGCAGGACACCTTGACCGCACCTCGCTTGCAGCGTGATCGAGAGCGTCTAGCCAGAGCAGAGTACTTCAGGGGGATGGAGTTTTACCTTCCGTGCCTCTATCCACAGCTAGTCACACTGCTGGATTATTTGCCTGCAAAGGTGTTGCTGGTGGTAGATGACCTCCTGGCAGTTGAGGCGGCAGCCGAAACATTGGAGTCACAGGCCGCTGACTTGAAGGCCGAAGTACTGGAAGAGAGACAACTACTCCCTAGCTTTCCAGCACCATATAGGCCCTGGAGTGAACTGCGGCCATCCCTTGGCTCAATACCTGGAGTTAGCCTGGGTTACAAGGTGCAAAGCGAGACCGGCGCTGTGCAGTATGAAGCAGATACGGCCTTTCACATCGCTCCTGGCTATGGCGGCCGCATTCGAAAGCTCATAGAGGACTGTCTCCGCCTAAAGTCGAAAGGACAGCGCACTGTAATCGTGTCCAGGCGGGCAGAGCGGCTGTCAAACTTGTTCGAAGAGTCGGGTGAGCAGGCCGTGCCGATACATGACTTGCCTGACATGCCGCCAGCAGGAAGCCTGACTCTGGTGCAGGGCTCACTGGCCGAAGGCTGGGTATTGAGAGAAAGCACGCCAAGCGGAGCGCGCCTAACGGCTCCTACCTTGCCTTTCCTCACCTTGCTTACAGATGCGGAGGTTTTCGGCTGGGCCAGACCCAAACGTCGTTCCTTCACGCGCAGGAAAGCCGCTTCTCCAGAGTCCTTCTTCGCCGAACCACACGAGGGTGACTACGTAGTACATATTGAGCACGGCATCGGCATCTACCGCGGCCTGGTGCGCAAAGCCATTGGCAAGACGCGGCGTGAATACCTTGAACTCGAGTATGCGGAAGGTGATCGCCTGTACGTGCCGGTCAGCCAGATGGATCGCATCACCCGTTACGTCGGCAGCAGCGATCGGACGCCCGCCGTGCATCGTCTGGGTTCCGCTGACTGGGCCCGCGTGCGTTCTCGGGCCAAGAAGGCCGTGCAGGATATAGCCAGGGAACTCCTCGAACTGTACGCTGCGCGCGAAGTCGTGGAAGGGCATGCCTTCTTGCCCGATGTTGCCTGGCAGGAAGAACTGGAAGCTTCGTTCCCCTACGAGGACACGGAAGATCAACTCCGCGCTCTGCTTGAAGTGAAAGCTGACATGGAACGCCCCAGGCCCATGGACCGCCTCATCTGCGGTGATGTGGGGTACGGGAAAACGGAGGTCGCAGTGCGCGCTGCCTTCAAGGCAGTCATGGATGGCAAACAGGTCGCCATGCTAGTGCCCACCACTGTCCTGGCGCAGCAGCACGTGCTGACCTTCAAACAACGTCTCGCTGCCTTCCCTGTAGAGATTGCCATGCTGTCCCGGTTCTGCTCGCCACGTGAACAGAGACTCACGCTGCAACGCCTGCGAGAGGGGCAGGTGGATATCGTCATTGGCACGCACCGGCTTATCCAGAAGGATGTAGCTTTCAAAGATCCAGGGCTGCTGATCATTGATGAGGAGCAGCGCTTTGGGGTTCGCCACAAAGAATGGCTCAAGCAGATACGCCAGCATATTGACGTGCTGACAATGACCGCCACTCCTATCCCGCGCACTTTGCACATGTCCCTGAGCGGGGTGCGAGACATGAGCACGATAGACACACCACCCGAGGAACGTTTGCCAATTCGCACCCAGGTGGCCGAGTATAATGAGGTGCTAATTCGGCGTGCAATACTGCGCGAACTGAACAGAGGCGGTCAGGTTTACTTTGTGCACAACCGCGTGCGAGGCATCCGGCAGATTGCGGAACGCCTGCAGAAGACAGTGCCGAAGGCGAGCATCGTCATCGGACATGGACGGATGCCTGAGGAGAAGCTCTCCACAGTAATGCTAGATTTTGCCGCCGGCAAATACGACGTGCTGGTCTGCACCTCAATCATTGAAAGCGGACTGGATATCCCTAACGTGAACACCATTATCGTCAACCGCGCTGACAGATTTGGCCTTGCGCAGCTTTACCAGTTGCGGGGACGGGTAGGACGCAGTGCAGTGCAGGCGTACGCCTACTTGCTATACGACAAACGGCAAAGGTTGTCGGACGTCGCGCGGCGGCGTTTGGAAGCTATTCTTGAGGCCAGCGAACTGGGCGCTGGTTTTCGCATTGCCATGCAGGATCTGGAGATCCGTGGCGCGGGCGAGATCCTTGGCGCACGGCAGCATGGCCACATTGCGGCCATCGGCTTCGAGCTCTATTGTCGCCTGTTGGCCCAGGCAGTAAGGGAAGTAAAGGAGGCTAGGCCCAAGGCAGAAGCCGTGACACCCGAAGTTGAAGTGTCGCCCGTCATCGAACTACCGTTACAGGCCTACCTACCGGATGACTATGTGCCTGACGAGACTCTGCGGCTCAAACTTTATCAGCGCCTGGCTGGCCTTGGCAGCGAAGAGGAACTGGAGGATTTGAGGCAGGAACTTGAGGACCGTTTTGGCGTTCTTCCCCCTCCGACAGAGGAGCTCTTATACGTCCTGCGTATTCGCCTGCTGTCCACCGGTGGAGGCGTGCAAGCCATTGGGCGCGAAGATAACAACTTGGTTCTGAAACTAGGCGCCCGTGCTCTGGAAAGGGCGCGGGAAGTCGCGGCTCACTTTGGCCGACGGGCCTGGGTAGGACGGGGGCAGATGTGGCTTGCCCTGACCGAGGAGCAGGGCGACTGGCGGACAATGCTGGTGGCACTTTTAGTCAGGCTTGGCTGCGAAGGCACCAGCAATAGTGAAAGGGCTGAGCAGTGACGAATGCTGTTTTGACCGGTAAAGTGCACGTTGGCAAAACCACGGTGTGTCGTGCGGTCGCAGATTTGGCCCGACAGCGTGGCTATTGTGTGCGGGGCATTTTGACGCCGCCCATCCTCGATGAAAGGAGTGAGCGCCTTGGTGTCGAAGTGCTGGACCTGGACAGCGGGGAACGAAGGGATTTGGCGCGGGTAGACCAGGATTTGGGCGGGCCCCGCGTTGGTCCTTACAGCTTTGACGCCACTGCTCTACGGTGGGGCCAGGACGTTATCTCGCGCGCTATCGCCGCAGGGTGTGACCTCTTGATCGTGGATGAGATTGGCCGCCTGGAACTTGAGCAACACAAAGGATTCAATCACGTGTTGCATCTCCTGGCGACGAGTGTCGTGCCACGCAGTTTGCTCGTGGTCCGCGCTTCACTGCTGCGTAGATTCCGCCGCCGCTTGCCAGAGCTAGAGTTTGTTATCTTCAAACTCACTGAAGACAACCGCGATACCCTGCCCAGGGAGATCGCACAACGATTGTTCTTGACGCAGTGCCAATAAGGCGAAACCTGCGTTGCCAGAGCATAGTTCCTCCACTATAATACTTTGGCAGCCAAATGCCTTTCAAATGAACTCAGGAGGGAGCATGAAGATTCTCGTGGACGCAATGGGCAGCGACTGCCATCCACAACCTGAAGTGGAAGGGGCGGTACAGGCCGCACGCGAGTATGGCGTCGAGATTGTATTGGTGGGCAACAAGGACGTGGTAGAACCAGAGTTGGCCAAACACGACCTGTCCGGGCTGGCAGTGTCCCTGGTTCATGCCAGCCAGATTATCGAGATGAAAGAGCATCCCGCCGCTGCGGTGAAAAGCAAGAAGGACGCCTCGATGGTCGTGGGCATGAAGATGCTCAAACAGGGGCAGGTAGATGCATTTGTCTCCGCTGGCAATTCGGGTGGCGTCTTGGCGTCTGGGCTCTTTTACCTTGGGCGCATCAAGGGTGTCAAGCGGCCGGCACTGTCCAGTGTATTCCCCACGCGCAAAGGCTTCTGCTTCCTGCTGGATCTGGGTGCTAACACGGATTGCAAGCCGGAGTATCTGCTGCAGTTCGCGATAATGGGCAGCGTGTACGCGGAGCGTGTGCTGGGCATCACTAACCCCCGTGTCGCCATTGTCTCCAACGGCGAAGAAGAAGGCAAGGGCAATATGCTCGTGCAAGAGACGTACCCGCTGCTCAAGGCGAGCGGCCTCAACTTTGTGGGTAATGCGGAGGGTAAGGATGTCCCCGCCGGACTGGCCGATGTCATTGTCACTGACGGTTTCACTGGCAACGTCATCGTCAAGCTCTCGGAAGGCGTGGCTAGCTTCTTGCTGGGCATCTTGAAGGAGGAGATCAAGAGCAGACCCCTTGCGGCGCTGGGAGCGATTATGGCCAAGCCGGCGTTTGAACAGGTACGAAAGCGTCTCGACTATCGCGAGTATGGCGGCGGGCCGCTATTAGGTGTCGATGGCGTGGTCATCGTAGCCCATGGCCGGTCCGATTCGTTGGCTATCAAGAATGCCATACGTGTGGCCAAGCAGGCTGTAGAGGGGGGCACTCTGAACGCCATCAGGGATGACATAGCCCGAAGCCTGACCAGGTCCGCCAAGGAGTGAATGTTATATGCGCCTTGTGATTAATGACAAGCTAGCAGAAAGACGGAGCCGCGCGGCACAGCGTGCCCTGACCATCGGGATCATGCTACTGCTCAGCGCACTTGGAGCTTCCTTCTATCCGCGCTATGTGCTGCTCGCATATCCGCTCATGTTGCTTGCTACGATTCTGCTTACCTGGGCTACCCGCACTGGAGACAAATGGTCGGGAGATTCACGCTCTGACAAAGTACTGGCAAAAGTGTTGAAGGGCCTGGATCACAGGCATCGGCTCTACAGCTATTTGCTGCCCGCGGAGCACGTACTCCTCTCCCCAGCAGGCATCTTTGTGCTGAAAGTAAAACGACAGGATGGCGAGATCTCCTGCCACAGTGGAAAGTGGCGTCGCCGATTCAGCCTGGGGCGCTTATTACGTATGCTGTCGGAGGAGCAGCTAGGCAATCCCACCAAGCAGGCGCGGCTTGAAACGGGAAAGCTGCGTCGCTTTGTCGCGAGTCACCTGCCCGACGTTGACGTGCCGATTCAGCCCGTGATTGTGTTCATCAACCCCAGGGCCGAACTCGATGTCGTAGAGCCAACAATGCCCGCCATGCTTCTAAGTGCCTTGAAAGCTTACCTGCGCAATGCTATGGCAGACAGAAAAATGCCCCAGGAGAGGCTCAAGGCATTGATAGACTTGTTCAGTGAACAGGCAGTTTGAAGTAGGACCATATTCGCCCTATGCGCCCTGGGGAAGGCTCTGCCTGGACGATGGATAACCCTTTTGGGGCCGGTTCCGAGTCGTGCGACCCCGATTTCGCTGGAGGAAGTGCCTTTGTTGGTCATCACTATTGTCTGGCTCGTGGCAACGCTTACACTTTGGCAGTTGCGTCGCCGTGGCCATCTGAGCAATGATTACCACAATGACATGCTGGCGCTGGGAGCTTTGGCATTGGCGACGGCGGGTTTCTTTTGGCGTCTCCTCTTCTCGTCAAGGGTTTGGATGCCAGTGGGTGGAGGTGACCTGGTATCATTCCTGTATCCCGTCTACAGCTTTGCTGCGCGCAGCCTCAAGGCTGGCGACGTTCCTCTGTGGAACCCCTACTTGTATGGCGGCGCGCCGTTCGCAGCCGACAACCAATCGGGGCTCTTTTACCCTGTTAACCTAGCTTTCTTTCTTCTGTGGCCGCGCCTGGACTATCGAGCCATGGAATTGCTGGCCGTGGCTCATGTCTACTTGGCCGGGGCCTGTGCCTATCTCGGCCTGCGCTTTATCCAACGGCAACCGTTGAAACGCTGGGCAGCGTTGGCTGGTGCAGCCGCCTTCATGTTCTCTGACCTGTTTGTAACTCACTTTGGCAATCTGAACATGATAGCATGCGCAGCCTGGCTGCCCGTGATCTTCTGCTTGTTCCGGCGAGCCCTGTGTGACAGGCGCCCTGCGCTGGCGGCTGGGTCGGGAGTCTTCCTGGGATTTGCTGCACTGGCGGGCCATGTTCAGCCCCTCCTGTACATTGTCCTCGCTCTGGGGCTGTATTTCTTGTACTACGCTTATGGACGCAGGCGATGTGGTTGGCGCGTTCTTCTCAGCACAGTATCTCTGCTCGCATTGACATTGGTTGTCGCTCTGGGAGTGGCAGCACTGGCACTGATTCCTGCTTATGAGATGTCAAGCCTGTCCCTCCGTGCAGATTTGACGTATCAAGACGCCAGCCAGTATTCCCTGCCTCCGGCAGCGCTGATAGGACTCTTGGTGCCAGGCATCTTTGGCCGTGGCCCACGGGGCTACTGGGGCCCCTGGCCGCGCGTAGAAGTGGGCTACGTGGGCATCTTGCCCTTGCTGCTGGCGAGCCTGGCTTTGCTGTTGCGTCGCGACAATCTGACCCGCTTCCTGACCTTGCTCGCTGTGTTGGCCGCATTCCTGGCCTTGGGCGATTTCACTATTCTGCACGGCTGGGTGTATCGTTTTGTGCCTGGCTTTGACCTGATCCGGGCACCGGCACGATTCATCTATCTCCTAGATTTCGCCCTGGCGGGGCTGGCGGCGCTCGGCTTGGATGTACTGCTGTGTCCCATACCCCACTTCAATCGCCGCGTCTGGCGCCAAGTGCTGCGATTCTCTCCTTTTGCCGTACTTGGCATAGCCCTGATGACGCTGCCAGTTGCCTATGCGACATTGCTGAACAACCAGGACAAAGCGCCGGAGATTCTCGCTCGCTTGCTGACAGGCACTGGCGGGATTGTGTTCGCTCTTATGCTCTTGGGCTGTGGGCTGGCAATGCTGTATCTGCGCAGTGGACACCGGGTTAGTCGCGCTACCTTGGGGCTCATTGCCTTCTCGCTGATCGTGTTCGACCTTGCCAGCCTGGGAGCTCACACTGAGTTGGAGTTGAACGAGCCTACAACTGGGTTTGAGCACTACGAGGCGATTGCTTTCTTGAAGAGCGACGCAGAGTACTATCGGATTGACACGCGCACCGAGGTCTGGGACGTCTGGCAGCCTGATCTGAGCTTGATACACGGCATCTTCGACGTATGGGGCATCCACAATCCACTGGTTCTGGCTGACTATCATCGCTATTGGGAGGGTCTGGGCAGTCGCTCCACCCCTCTTTACGATTTCCTCAACGCCAAGTACATTGTGGGACACAAGGACGTCGTCCTGGACTGGGACAAGTTCGAACTGGCTTTCGATGCCGACCCCAGCGTGAGCATCTACAGGAACACGAGGGTTTTGCCACGCGCTTTTATTGTCCACAAATCGTGGTCAGTACTGGATCAGAAGCAGGCGTTCACCGCCATTCACCACGCAGATTTTGATCCGGCTACTACAGTTGTGGTCGAAAGTGGACGCACACTCAGCGCGGACGCGCCTGGCCGCTCAGAAGTACGCATCGTATCGTACTCAAACGATGAGATCGAACTGGAAGCATCCACCTCTATACCTGGATATCTCGTTATGAGCGAAGTGTATTATCCGGGATGGAGGGTAGAGGTAGACGGACAATCTGGGGACTTGAAGCGTGCCAATTATGCCTTTCGCGCCGTGTTCCTGCCGCCAGGCGTTCACAAGGTACGCTTCTACTTCCAGCCGACAACCTGGAAAGCTGGATTGTTCTGCAGCCTGGTCACCTGGGTTGTGCTGGCCGTTGTAGTGCTGAGGACACTTGCGGCCCGTTGGCGATTGCGCATACGTCACGTATTGCAGAGATAAGTCGAAGGACCATGGACAATAGTTGACCAAGAAACGTGGTCGAAAGGAGGTGCGATGTTAGAGACCTTGTTTTCCTCTCGGGTCAGAGTAAAGCTGCTGGAACTATTCCTGACCTCTCCGGGCGAGAAATATCACAGCCGCGAATTGGCACGCCTCACTGGTGAACGTCAGAATGCCATCTGGCGCGAACTCAACAAACTTGAGGAGGTCGGCCTGCTGCACAGCAAAACTCGTGGCAACCGCAAAGAGTACGCAGTCTCCAAGGAGTCCCCCCTCTACCCCGAACTGCGACGGTTGATGCTTAGGGCCAAGGGAGGCAAAGAAAAACGACCAAAGGCAACACCCGACGTCCACGAGCGGTATACGATGCCCAATTGTGTGATCGCCTGCCAGCCTGACTACGTTGTTGGAGAGAACGACTGACGCAGGCCTGGGGGTTACCCATATCTTGGACGGTGGGAGCACCTGTACACGAATAACACGAACGAAACCGAATTCCACGAATGCTTTTGTGGGTTTTGTGCGGATTCGTGCACTTCGTGTACCGTCATGCACTTTGGGGCAAACCTCAGATGCGGGCTGCGTGTTGTTTGCCCGACTGATCCGTGTTACAATATGATGAGGATGTGTTACTGGTAGATACGCCTCTTCAAGCTTAGCGTATAAGAGATAGAAAGGAGGGCGTGTGATGAACCTGCAGGATTTCCCGCGTCCGGCCGATGTCAGTCGTCGAGGGATCCACTGGTCTGCTTCTGTCTTTCACCCCAGCGGCTCTTCTCTGGATTGGTGGATCAATGAGTTGCTGGCCATGAGCATCAAATGGGTCAAGCTGCTTGACGATGGTGGGGGCTCCTCAAAGCACGTCTGTCAGGCATTGTTGGCCAACGGTATCATCCCCGTAGTGCGCATGTACCGCAATCAGCCTAACCCTGGGCACCTCAGCGACGATGAGAGGTCAGCCATTTCTGAACTCGTGGCGCTGGGTGTGAGATACTTTGAGAGTAACAACGAACCCAACCTACCCGTCGAGTGGAAGGAAGGCTCGTGGCAGAGTGGCGGTAGCCCTGAACTGGTAATGGAGCATTGGTTGCAAGACGCCAAAGCGGTTATTCAACTGGGTGGGTATCTGGCCTTTCCAGCCCTGGCCCAGTGCGCCCACCACGGGGAGAGCGGAAGCATCCTCTGGTACATCAATGCTTTCAAATGGCTGGACGAGAATGCTCATGACGATGCTTTGGACGTGTTCAGCAACGGTGCCTGGATTGCGGTCCACAACGCAACCCTAAATCACTGCTACAAGGATACCGATGCACTATGGCACTTTGAGTACCCTTACGACCCGATCTGCCAGGAAGATCAGCCAGGCAAGACGATCATGGATGATGACAACTCTCTGATCGGTCACCGCGTGCCAGCCAAGCTGCTTCAGGATCACTTTGGCCTGCAAGTCCCCATTATCTCCACAGAGGGCGGAGTGTTTGCTCCCAGCGGTGGTTGGGAGCAGTGGGATCCGCGCTATCCCGGTTACGACTACGATGGACACGCTGAGCGAACCGTGGCCATGTTCGAGTGGCTGCGAACCAATGCCGCGGAGCACTTTTTTGCCATGTGCCCCTGGCTCATTGCCAATGAAAGAATGGGGCACCTCGATCCCGCCTGGACTGAGGGCGCGTGGTATCGCATGGACTATGAACTGCCGGTGGTGGCCGCAGTCAAGGCTATGGGCCCGGAGCCTACACCCCCTCCCACCCTACCTCTGGATCAGACGCTTCGCAACGCCGCCTGGAACAGGCGTGGTCTAGCTTACAACCCAGAAGCTGCGTTTCCCAAGTACGCGCGCGAGCACGAGCTGGGATCACCTCTGACACCCGAATTCGATGCCAATTGGGAAGGCAAGGCCTACCGCGTTCAGGGCTTCACTGGTGCCATTATCTACGCAGAAATCGGGGGCTGGGATAATATCCAGAGCCTGAGCTGGTAGTCTGGATGCATAGAACCCAAGAGACACGGTGTGTGCCGTGTCTCTTCTTGACACGAGGGTCGCAGCAAAGAGGCTCAGCGATTTGTGCAGCAAGCAGTATTCCCCCGGGCCCATGACTTCAGGGCCCGCAGCACAGGGTCTGGCACTCTGTCGCCAGTCGCGCGCCGCAGAAATGCGCAGATCTGCTTGACGGTGACACCGCTTTCGAGACAAGCCCGTACTGAATCGGCGTTGATCACATAGCGTGCAAGGCCGTCCTGCTCGTCCCTCCAGTGCGCAAATCGCTCCAACAAGAAGCGATCATACCAGCTACCTTCACGCGGCACACTGACCTGCAGGTTGGGCTGCACGACAATGGGACGCAAAGGGCCTTCACTGACCTCCCGCAGTCCCAAGGTAGCTGCCCCTTGGTTAGTCAACATAAAGCAACAGGCGCGTTCCTGTCCCTTTGGATAACCAACCGCTACCACCCCGAGCCAGAGCAACGGATACTCCAGGAGGTAGCGAATCAATGCACCCTCGACTTTTTCCCAGTTGCTGTAACCCATCAGGTAATGGCCAGTCCGGGCATCGCGAATGTACCAGGAATCATAGTCACCATCTGGCCGCATGAAATCCGCATCAACCTCGTGAACAGACTCCACGAATGAAGGGATGGTCAGCCAGGCATCTACAGGGCACTTGAGCAGGTGGTTGACAACACCTGTTCGTGCCAGGATTTGATCGTTGTGCCAGCCGGTGGCCTCACAGCGCACGTCAGGCATCATGCACAGCTCGTTCCAATTCGAGTCTTCTAGCCACGTGCGATAGAAGGTGCGGCGTCTGGCCAGAGCCCCATCTTTGAGCCAACTGGCCGCCTCGCTGGTGGGGTTCCACAGCCCTTCTTCTCTGCGTATCAGGCACGCTCTTTCACAGACGTGGTGGAGAAATGACAAGCACTGAAGATCCTGTGGATCTGCCAATCTGGGGCGCAAACGGGGGAGCTCGTGCGCTGCCAGTACACCCTTTCTAGCACGCACAGCATTGTTCCGCAAATAACTGAGGATGACGAAGGCATCGTGGGCGAGGGCATCGTGGTCGTCGCGCATAATTGGAGGGCGAGTGGCGGGCTCAATTCTGAAGACGGGCAAAGGCGCGCTCATTTTGGGGAGAGCATCCAGGATCTCCGGCGGGATGAAGAACACTTCGCCATGATGGGTTTCATCCATGCCATATCCACGGTGAAGCAATCCCAGGAACCAGAGCCGCTCCATCGCAGAAGCAGGCTCCCGCCACGCATGTTCCCACTCAAGGCGGCCTGGCCCCAGACGGCGGATGCGGCCATACTTGCGAACCATGACGTGGGCCTTTGCCTGGCCTGTGGCCGAAGCGAAAGCCAGCGCTTCCCGCTCGACGTCGCTCAGGCGCTTCAGGACAAGCGCTATGGCCTCAGCGTCAGTCATCTCCACGACGAGGCGACCCACAATCTCGGGAACCTGTTCGTCCGTCAGGGGAATGCTCCAGCTTTCGGCAATGGCCTCCAGCATGATTCGAGGATATTCAGCTAGACAATCTCTCAAGGATCTTGTCATGGCTGAATTATATACGCGTGCGGCACTTGCAGCAAGGTACGCTGTTTGGAAGATGGCTGAGATGCGCTATAATCCTTGGAGCGCTGGTCACAGTTATCTTGGAGACACACATGGATAGTTTTGGCGCTGTTCGGCTTGTACTCCTATACAGCCTGCTCCTGAACCTACTGGTGACCACAGCGAAGCTTGCGGTGGGCTATACTACTGGCTCTCTGAGCATCATCGCTGATGGTTTTGACTCCCTCTTTGATTCGGTTACCAACGTCATCGGCTTGATCGCCATCTATCTCTCGCGCCAGCCGCCCGACGAAGACCACCCTTACGGACACCGGCGCTATGAGGTCTTGATGACGCTTGCTGTCTCGGCGCTCCTCTTCTTCTCCTGCTACCAGATTCTGCGAAGCGCTTACCAGCGCCTGCTTAACCCCACCGTGCCAAAGGTCACCATCTGGAGTTTCGCTTCGCTGTTCTTGAGCATTGCCATACAGCTATATACATCAGGTTATGAAAAGCGTTGGGGCAAACAACTAAAAAGTGAGTTCCTGCTCGCTGATGCCTCGCATACGCGCGCCGACATCTTTGTTACGCTGGGGGTCATTGGTGGACTTGTTGTGGTCCACATGGGGTACCCAATCGTTGACACTATCCTAGCCGTCGTCATCGCGTTTCTCATCGCCAGAATCGGCATTGACATTATCCGCAGCAGTGCACCTATTCTAATCGATGCTGCTGTACTTGATGTCGCCAGGGTGGCAGCCATTGCTCGGGAGGTGCCCGGCGTCGAGAGCTGTCACCGTATTCGCAGCCGCGGTCAGGAGGACGATATCCACCTTGATTTGCACATCCGTGTTGCGCCAGACATGCCTACGGCACAAGCGCATCTGATTGCGCACCAGGTTCAGCACAGACTGCAGCAGATGATTGAGGGAGTCCGGGATGTCGTCGTGCACATCGAGCCACAACCTGGCACTGCCCATTCGCCACACGGTGATCTGTTCTCCAGTTTAAGAAAGGTGGCCCAGGGCGTGGGTGTCACCATCCACCATCTCAATGCCCATGAGATCAACGGCCAGTACTTCGTTGATTTGCATCTTGAGGTGTCAGATGGACTGACGTTGGGGGAAGCTCACACCCAAGCCAGCGTGTTGGAGGATAGGATCAGGGCAGAGATACCCCAGGTCGGCGAGATCAACACGCACATTGAGCCAGGCCCCGTCACGTATACAAAGTGTGATGTACTGCCGGAGGATTCCCAGATAGCACAAAGGGTACGTGAATTAGCTCACAGTGTGCCAGAAGTACTTGACTGTCACGACGTCAAAGTGCACCAGGTAGGTGACGAACTCTTTGTGACCATGCATTGCGCGCTGGACGAGCACCTGCCAATCGCTCAGGCCCATGACATAGCAACGCTGATTGAAGACCGCCTGAGACGAGAATATCCGGGCATCGCGCGAGTGTCTGTACACGTGGAACCCGCCACAGCAGACATGCCTTCCGCCCAGGCCGAGTGAGAGCATTTATGAGTCAATGGTTGGACAAACATCGAGCAATCCTTGCTGCGATTGCATTACTGGGCCTGGTATCCGCCACCATTCTGGGCGTTGTGCTTTTCACCGTCAGAAAATCAACTCCAGCGCCCATCGTCATCAGCCAGATTACGCCCCTTCCCACGCAAACCAGGGCACCAACAGCCACGCCCGAGCCCATCCATGTGTACGTCTCTGGAGCCGTAGCGCACCCTGGCGTCTGCGTTCTGTCCTGGGACAGTCGTGTGGAGCAGGCTATCGCTGCAGCCGGAGGCGGTACAGAAGATGCGGATCTGGTGCGGGTGAATCTGGCTCAGCGTGTGCATGACGAACAGCAAATCTACGTCCCCTGTAAGAGCGAGCTGGTCACACCCATCCTGCCTACGCCAGCGCCGCAGAGGACAAGCAATGGGGCGCCATCCCCACCTGGACAGAAGATAAACATCAACACTGCCAGCGCGAGCGAACTGGAGGCATTACCAGGGATTGGGCCCGTCCTGGCCCAACGCATCGTCGAACATCGGGATGCCAATGGCCCTTTCAAGACAACTGCGGATGTCAAGAAGGTGAATGGCATTGGGGACAGCATCTTTGAGCGAATTAAGGACCTGATAGCCGTCGAATGAATTGAATCAATAGCCCTAAGACGCCAAGTCCCAAGCCAGTGTGTTGCTGGCTTGGGACTTTTTTGCTCAGCAGCGCGCTTCGTCAGAGACCATGCACTCCGCTGCAGAGTGCTGTGACTGCCTACATCTTCTCAGCCACAGCCTTTTGCGCCACAGCAATAAACTCGTCCAGCGACTTAGGGCCAAGGTCCTCCTCGCTGCGCAGGCGCACCGACACCGTGCCGGCCTTGCTCTCTCTGTCGCCTACGATCAACATGTAGGGAACCTTCTGCAACTGGGCTTTGCGCACCTTGGCCTGCATCCGCTCATCGCTGTCGTCCATTTCGGCGCGCAGGCCAGCCTCGCACAGGCGCTTGAGCACGGAGGCCGCATACTCGTTATGCCGGTGAGCGATAGGAATGATCTGCACCTGCACAGGCGACAGCCATACGGGGAAGGCGCCAGCATAGTGCTCAATGAGTCCACCGACAAAGCGCTCCATGCTGCCTAGCACTGTACGATGCACCATCACCGGGCGGTGTTCCTTGCCATCCTTGCCCACGAAAGTCATGTCGAAACGCTCCGGGAAGTTGAAATCCACCTGGATGGTGGGACCTTGCCAGCCACGCCCTAAGGCATCGCGCATGTGGATGTCAATGGCCGGTCCGTAGAACTTGGCTTCACCAGGCTTCACTTTGTACTCGACCTGGCGGATCTTCAGCGCCTCGTGCAGCGCACCCTCGGCGGTATCCCACCCGCTGTCGTCGCCGATGTACTTGTCTTTGTCGGCGGCACTGCGGATCGAGAGCTCCACATCGAATTCCTTGTAGCCGAATGTGCGCAACATAAAGAACGACAGGTCCAGCACGCCAACGATCTCGTCCGTGAGCTGATTGGGACGGCAGAAGATGTGGGCATCGTCCTGGGTAAAGCCGCGCACGCGCAGCATACCGTGAAGCACGCCGCTCCGTTCGTAGCGGTAGACCGTACCCAGTTCACCCCATCGCAGCGGTAAGTCACGATAGGAGCGAGTTCTCGTCTTGTACATCATCACGGCAAAGGGGCAGTTCATCGGCCTGAGCAGATACTCGACGCCATCAATGTCTATGGGCGAGTACATGCTTTCGCGGTAAAAGTCCCAATGACCGCTGATCTTCCACAGGTCTAGCCGACCGATGTGGGGACTGTAGACAATGTCGTAACCCCGCTTGCGGTGCTCCTTACGCCAAAAGTCTTCGATGATCTCGCGGATAAGCGCGCCCTTGGGGTGCCAACAGATGAGTCCCGCGCCAACGAGTTCGTGTGTACTGAACAGGTCTAGCTCCCGGCCCAGCTTGCGATGGTCGCGCCGCTCTATCTCCACCAACTTGAGCAGGTACTCATCGAGTTGCTCCGCTGTGGGCCAAGCCGTCCCATAGATTCGTTGCAGCATCGGCCGCCGCTCATCACCGCGCCAGTAGGCGCCAGCCAGTTTGAGCAGCTTTAGACCATGCGGGTTGATCTCCTTGGTACTGGCCACGTGTGGCCCCCGGCAGAGATCAATGAATGGCCCGTCTTTGTAGATGCCCAGCCTGGGCGGTCCCTCGGCGGCCTCACCGTGTTCGTCTCCGCCACCAGCCACAATGTCCTCAATCAGCTCCAGCTTGTAGGGTTGGTCAGCGAGAAGCTGCCGCGCTTCTTCCTCGGACACCTCCCGGTACTCAAAGGGATGCCCTTCAGCTATGATCTCTTTCATGCGAGCCTCGATCTCCTGCATGTCTTCGGGCGTCAATGGGTGCGGCAGATCAAAGTCGTAGTAGAAACCGTCCTCAATCGCTGGGCCGATGGCGAGCTTTGCCCCTGGGAACTTTTCCAGTACTGCCTGCGCCATGACATGAGACGCGGAATGGCGCAGTTTGTGCAGATAATCCTCTTCGTGTTTCTCAGACATCACTTTTCTCCTTCCAGTCGGTTAAAAGGCAGGTCACTACAAATGCCAGTCGTGCACTGTCCGTCTTAGTCTCAGTACCGTCATCTGTCATATGCCTGCCTCCTTTCGCTGCCCAAACACAAAACCCTCTCTGCCCTTGGGGCGAGAGGGTTGCTCACGCGGTTCCACCCAACTTGTCAACTGAGCCAGAATATGCTCTCGTTGCAACTCGTTGTGGCCGATAACGGGTGCCTCCGGGACTCCATACTCTGCCTAGCAACCTGCAGGCATTTCCGGAGCCGGCTCCCAGGTGGTTTTCGCCGGACTCGCGTTGAGAGGGCTTGCAGTCTGTGACCCTCTCTCCCTGCAACAACTCCCCCGGCTACTCGTCCTGATCAAAGCCCATGTGCAAAGCCCATGTGCACAGCCTATGTGCAAAGCCTATGACGCAAGCGACGTTAGAGAGAAGGCCCACGGACGAACTGTGAGCCTCGTTGCCTGACACTAGTATACAGCAAAACCGCGATTCTGGCAAATCGGCTCTGCTGCTGGGCATAGTTCAGTGCTGGGGCAAGCAGAGCCTCCCGGAGGTTGCCGACAGCGCTTCCCAAGCGTCCCGGCAGGGCATTCAGCATGTCATCAGATCCTCCGGAAGGTTGCTGCGCCGTCTCGCACCTGGGCCTACGTGTTTGACATTTCAAGGGATGCAGTATATAGTCTGCTCGACCGACTGGCAGGTATACTGGAGGTATCGTCTCGATGGGAGAGTTAGGAGAGCTTCTGCGCAAGACTCGCGAAGCTAAGGGTCTGTCTTTGGCGCAGGTTGAGGAAGCAACCAAGATCCGCAGTGTCTATCTGCAGGCGCTGGAGGAGGAAGACGATGACTGCCTGCCGCCTCCAGTGTACGTCAAAGGCTTCCTGAGAAACTATGCCCGTTACCTTGATCTGGATCCGCAGCAGGTGCTTTCCCTTTACCAAGAGTCTGAAGCCACGACCCCAGCGACACCTGCCCAAGTGATGCTGGACGAACCCCTGGAGCCACTGACTCTGAGACGATGGTGGCCAGCCTGGGTTGTGTTACTAGTCATTGCCGTGGTGGTTGCAGTCTGGTGGGGTTACCAGCGCTACTATGGTACGGTGCCAGTCGCACAGGCCACAGCGACTCCAACACCCACTTGCGTTCCACCGTCCCCAACGCGTGAGCCACCACCGGCCACGCCGTCGCCTACACTGACGGCCAGTCCTACGCCGACTCCCACAACTGCTATTGCCCTGGAAGTGAGCATCGAGCTCGTTGGCCAACAAGCATGGTTGCTCGTGCACGTGGATGGCGAAATGGTCTTCACTGGGACACTCGAGCCTGGTGCCACCAGAACCTGGCGGGCAGACGAACGGATTGTATTGCACTGTGGCAACGCCGGGGCCGTGCGCGTGACGGTCAACGGCCAGACACTGGGCCTGATGGGCGAGCCCGGCCAAGTCATCGAAAAGGAATGGACCGCGCCAGGCGTGCCTACCCGAACGCCTGAGCCCACACCAAGTCCAACAATAACCCCTTGATTTCATATCAGTGCACCACGCATGAGAACCGGCCAGGGCTGTCAAGCCTGGCCGGTTGTGGTTAGGAGACATAAGCTTGAGGAGACGTTTCTACCTGCTCTCCCTCGGATGCCCCAAGAACACGGTTGACGCAGAAGCCATGGGCGGATTGCTGGAGGAGGCAGGGCTGCGCAAGACAGAGCGACCTGACCGCGCAGATGTGTTGATTGTGAACACCTGCGGCTTCATTGACCAGGCACGAGAGGAATCGTACGCTGTACTGCGCGAATTGGCACAGGCTAAGCAGAACGGCCAGATCCTGTTGGCCGCTGGATGCCTCTCACAACGCTACGGAGAAGAGGTGAGACGCGCTGTGCCGGGTGTTGATGGCATCCTCGGCACGCGAGAGTGGGCCAACGTTGGCCGGTGCGTAGAGCGGCTGCTGGGTGGAGAGCTCGGCGCTGGCGTGCGACCGAAGGATGAGGTATCTGTGGTCACGCCCATGCGGCGTCAGGCTCAGGGCCCCAGCGCCTACCTGAAGATTGCCGATGGCTGCGATGCACCCTGTGCCTTTTGCGCTATACCACTGATCAAGGGGCCACAGCGCAGCAAGGCACGTTCCGCTATCTTGGAGGAGGCTTGCCAACTCGTCGTTCAGGGAGTCCAGGAGGTAATTCTCATCGCCCAGGACACGACAGCCTATGGCCGTGATCTGGGGGAGAGCGACGCTTTGCTCAGTTTGATCGAGGACATCCTGAAAGCCGTGCCACAGCTCCAGTGGCTGCGTCTGATGTATACCTATCCGCAGCACATTACTCCATGTCTGATCGAAACTATGGCGCTGCATCCCCAGGTCTGTCACTACCTCGATTTGCCACTGCAACACGCCCACCCTGCCACACTACGGCGTATGCGGCGCTCACCTGACGTGGAAGGCGTGCGAAAGTTGATAGCGAATCTGCGCCAGGCCATGCCCGACGTCGCCTTGCGCACTGCCTTTATCGTTGGCTACCCTGGCGAGACAGAGGAGGAATTTGCTGCGTTGCTGGACTTTGTGGCCGAGATCACCTTTGACAAGGTGGGTATTTTTGTTTACTCACTGGAAGAAGGCACGCCAGCGGCAAGCCTGCCCGATCCCGTACCTCGCGAAGTGGCTGAGGAACGCTACGCGCGTGCTATGGAACTACAACGGGACGTCTCCCTGTCACGCAACCAGATACAGCTAGGACGTACGCTGGATGTGCTTATTGAGGGGGCCGGGCAGGGAATCAGCGTGGGACGCTGCTATCGGGACGCCCCGGAGATTGACGGCTACGTGCTCATGCGCGGAGAATGGCCTGTGGGGCAGATGGTGAAGGCGGAAATCGAGCGCGCCATGGATTACGACCTAGAGGGGCGAGTTCTGTCAGCTTCCCAGAAACCCGTTTTCTGACTTCTGTAAACCCCAATCCGGCAACGTCACAGAGACTTGCCAGGCTGACCACCAAGAAAACGGTTTCTTTCATGGAGTTTGCATCTTCCTCGAACGCCAGAAGGCATCCGAGAGCAGAGTGCTTCGCAGCAGCCTTTCCATGAGCGGGTCAGCAACGTTGAGGGCACGACGGTCGTGCAGGTACAGGGCCAAGGAACGAGCAAAGTAGGCATGTGGATCGGTGCACGCCGCTTCGTCAAAGCCATAGCCCAGTGGGAACAACTCGACCACGCGCGCTCCAACCTCACGCAAAGCGGGATTGACACCTCCTCCGTCAGAAAGCCAAAGTCCACCCTCAGCTCCAGCGCTGCCCAACAAGTGATCCAGCAAGTATCCCGCTGGCACAAGGGCCTCCAGGGAATCTAGCGCTAAATCGGACACTGCTATGTGGGCCACGTTGCGCAGCACCAGGCGCTTTAGCAAGTGCTCCCCAGCGTCATAGCGCGAGGGCAAATGGGTGATGACCACGTGGCCGCCGGGCTGCTTGAGCCAAAAGCGCACCAGTCCCTCAGGCAATGGCTGCAGGCGGGTCAGCAATTCCTCGAGCGGGGCCCAAATGTGCGTGAAGCGCTGCTGTGCTGCCTGTGACGACAACTCCAACGCGCGCGGGGCCACGTGTATCCTATCAACCTTTAGTCGTTCAAAAATCTGCTTCTTCATTGCGTCTCCAGCATGGCGCAATTATACCAGCAGCCGACTTGCAGCGCCAACCCGCGCGGCGCTTGGACCGTGCGGTAGAGACGTAGCATGTGTAATATCACCGCAGGGTGAGGCTACGTCTCTACCGAAGCTTGGTGCTGCTGTCATTGTGTGCTAAACTACTGCTGACGAGCCCAGAAACAGGGGGCCTGATGCTCACCATCATCATTACCGCCTACCGGGAAGAGAAGACTATTGGCCGGGCAATTGAAGCCTTCCTTGCGCAGGATTTGGCCCCAGACTACGAGTTGGTGGTAGTCTGCCCGGACGATGAGACGGCAGCTGTCGTGGTAAAGTATGCCGCAACCAACAGCCGGATCAGATGTCTGCGCGACGAGGCGGAAGGCAAGCCAGCAGCATTGAATCTGGCGTTGAGCGCGGCAAAAGGCGAGCTGGTCGTCCTGAGCGACGGCGACGTTTACATTGGGCCCGGCGCCGTTGACGTGCTCCTGGGAGCCTTCGACGACCAGCGAGTTGGCATGGTCAGCGGCCGCCCCGTGTCACTCAATCCAAGCGACACAATGCTGGGCTATTGGTCTCACCTGTTGCTGGACGCTGGTGCACACCGCCAGAGGTCGCTGCGGGCCAGGCGTGGGGAGTTCCTGGAATGCTCTGGATACCTGTACGCCTTCCGCCGCTCACTGGTGGGCCCCGTAGCGGAGGATTCGCTCGCTGAGGATGGGCTTATCTCGCACATGGTCTGGGAGCAGGGCTTTCGTACAGCCTATGCTCCTCAAGCCCTGGTCTACGTCAAATATCCAACCTCCTACCAGGACTGGATGAAGCAGAAGATACGTTCCCTGGGTGGCTATGCCCAGCAATACCTGAAGGGTTCGCCAGGGATGAGGTCTTTCCGCAGAGAAGCCATTCACGGCGCGTGGAGTGCCATCAGATATGCCCAAAACCTCAGAGAACTCTGGTGGACGCTGCTGCTGTTTGCCGCCAGAGTACATGTTTGGCTACGGGTCTGGTGGGATGTAAAATGGCGCAGGAAATCGTTTGCCGATATGTGGCAGCGGGTCAATAGCACCAAATAACACCCTGAGGTACTATGAAAGCGATACGCTGGATATTTGTCGTGGCGGTCAAGCTGCTGGCCAAGATTCTGCTCAAGGTGGAGGTAGTAGGTCTGGAGCACATACCAGCAAGGGGACCAGTTATTCTTGCCACTAACCACGTCAACTTTATTGATGCTCCTCTCGTGTACACGCTGATGCCTCGCGAAATGACCGGTTTAGCCAAAGCCGAAACGTGGCACACGCCTATCCTCAACCTCGCAGCCACATCGTGGGGCGCTATCCCGATACGACGTGGTGAACTCGATCTCGATGCTATCCGCCGCGCGTTGCAGGTACTCCGTGACGGCAGGATTCTGGGCATCACGCCAGAAGGTACACGCAGCAGCCATGGTCGCTTGCAGAAAGGTCGCCCCGGCATTGTGCTCCTGGCTTCACGTGTACCTGATGCACTGATTCTGCCCACGGCCATTTATGGGGGGGAACACTTTTGGGGCAACCTGCGCCGACTGCGTCGCACAAAAGTGAACGTGGTATTCGGGCAAGGGTTTCACCTGGAGCCGGGAGTTGGCCGAGTCACGCACGAGATGCGGCAAAAGATGACCGACGAGATCATGATGCAGATAGCTGCTCTGCTCCCTGCTGAGAACCGAGGCCTCTACAGCAACCTCACAGCGGCCAGTGAGGACCACCTGCGCTTTCCTTCGGGGGTAACCAGCAACCTCCAGCGAGCACTGGAGCAATCCGCAACCTGGCCAACGAGCGGAGGAGAGAGCGGATGAGGGTGATTGCGGGTGAGGCAAAAGGGCGCCGCCTCTTCTCTGTGCCAGGACTGACGACGCGCCCCATCACCGACCGGGTCAAGGAAGCATTGTTCGACATCCTGGGAGAGCGCGTGATAGAATCACGCTTTCTGGACTTGTTTGCGGGGACTGGCGGGGTCGGCATCGAGGCCCTCAGCCGTGGGGCGTGCGAAGTCACTTTCGTCGAGTTGGATACACGTGCGCTGGCCACTCTTCGCCGCAATCTGGAAGTCACAGGACTCGACGACCGGGCTCACGTAATACGCCGTGATGTGTTCAAGTTCATTGCCCGCTACAAAGGTCAGGCCTTTGACATCGTGTACGTGGCCCCACCCCAGTACAAAGGGCTTTGGGGACGTACCTTGCGTGCCCTGGACAGTTCGACACTGGTACAGTTCGGTGGCCTGATCGTGGCTCAGATGCATCCCAAAGAGTACGAAACTCTCGATCTGGCTGAACTGGTCCTCTCGGACAAGCGCAAATATGGCAGTACACTCCTCTGCTTTTACGAGGTTCATACCTAGCGGAGCATACCGTGCATTCTGGCTAGCACCTCGCAGTGATAGAGGACAGCTAGCACTATGGAGAACGCCTGGCGCACACGGCGCATCGGTAAGCGGGCGCCAGCCCATTTGCAATACTCCTCTGCTTCACCACGACTGATCCATATCACAGGGTGATTAGCCCGTGCAGGATCCTCGTAAGGGACCGTATAAAGCGGCTCCGAGCATCCGCCATCGGCGACGCAATGGGCGTATTGCACATTTGTGACCTCAGTCCGATCTATCCAGAATGCGTCCAAGTGGATACGTTGCTCAGGTATACTCGTCATGCTGCCTGGCCCGTATAGGAACTCCCCGGCGGGGACGTAGACTATCACCGCGCCATCAGCAGGACGGATCCAGGTATCGCCCAGGGATGCATTAGCAGGAGGAACCTGAGGTGTGGGTTCCCTGGTTAGCTCTTCGGTCGGCGTGGGCATCACCATTGGGCCCGCGCACGACGCGACCAAGCCGGCCACCAGGATTGATATCGCCATAGCACTTGCAACACGCAATGCTCTTATCCGTCTCATCCTTTGACCACAGTACGATGCGTGTGATAATGTGGGAAACCGTGGGATACCTGTGGGATAAGCCTGCTATTTGAAGATGTAGTACGTTGCTCGCTTGTCACTAATTTTCAGCAGGATGTCGCGCCAGACCAGGCCTGCCAGGTCACGGCGTGTGGTTTCTGTGCTCGCCTCTGGGCACAGGTTCTGATACTCATGGTTGGTGATGCGTTCGTGGCCCCCGTTGCAAAAAGGTCCGTACCTCGTCCGTCAAGACCATCTCCGCATTGGACCCAGCAGGCAGATGTCAAGATTGGGAATAATCCATTTTCCATTTGTTCTCGACACGGATTAGAGTCCAGCGCACCTCGGTAAGGGGGCTCTTCTTGTCGGCTGAATGGAACACGACTTTGACAGTGACTATTGCTGACTGGGAATCGTCCTGAGTTGGGTAGTAGGCCAGTTCTTTGACCACTGCAAACTTGACTTCACCAAGAGGGAACGGCGAACCGTACTTTAGCTTGCCTTCCATGAACTCGGTAGCCGCTTGGGCGCTCAGGTATTCCAGGATGGTCGGTTTAGCGTCAGCTTTTCCGAAAGTCTTGTAGAAAGCGAGCACGATCTTTTCCGGATATGGAGTATCCAGGATAACAGAAGGGATGCCTTCCGGGAAGTCAATTTTGGATGTAAAGGGTGACACCAGTGTAGTGGTGCCTGTGATGAAGTAGCCGTCGCCCTCAGGTTTGTAGTAGCGCCTCGTGACTAATTGGCTGCGCTCGTGACCGGCGCGGCTGGTGACCCTGACTTCGAGCGTTTCTGAATCGAAGTCGACACCGCCATCGCTGCGGAAGAGCCCGATACAGCGGTATAGCGGTGGCTCATCCGTAGGTTGGTTAGCAGGGTCAGGATTCAGATGGAAGAAGGCTGCCTCAATAGTAGTAGTGAAAACCAGTTCTTTGCGTACTTTGCTGTCCGGCTCGGACACGATGTCAACGAGTGATACCTCCGGGACACTTTGGGCCAAGTAGTTCTCATCCGGTATGCGCAGTCTGTACGGATAGACAACGGGTAACAGTGGTGGAGAACGACGCACGACATCATAGATCAAAGCAGCTACAGGCCCATGTTCGCCAACTTGATCGAAACGATAGAACACCAACCACTCCAACTCACCGTCACTGTCAGTGTCTTCTCGTTGTACATCTGCAACGTCCATACCAAGCAGCACATTATCGGTGAGACTGATGGTCTTCTTTGGCAACTCTTCTGACGGGCTCGCAGCACATGAGGTCAGCAAAGCGACAAACAGAATGACGAGCATGGCGGAACACGCCAACTTTGGCACAGTGAACTGCTGCACGCCTGTTCTACAATGGCTGGATCTCTTGACCATATCTTCACACACTCCGTTTGTTCTTGACCGAAGCAGCACGCTTCCGGGTCTTCTTCCGCTGTGGGGAGAAAAGAGCTACAGGCAGAACCTCGTCCATGCGTTCCACGAATACAAAGTTGAGGCCTCGCTGCACCTTGCGCGGCACATCAACCAGATCCTTCTTATTTCTCTTGGGCAGAAGCAGCGTCTTCAAACCGGCACGATACGCTGCCATCACCTTCTCGCGCACGCCACCGATTGGCAGCACACGACCGCGCAGGGTGATCTCGCCAGTCAGGGCAACCTCACGGTGGACGGGCCGATGCGTCAAAGCCGAAATCAACGCTGTTGCAATAGTGATCCCGGCGGACGGGCCATCCTTGGCAACGGCTCCTTCCGGCACGTGGATGTGAATGTCAACCTTGTCAAAGTCAACGCTTACGATACCGAGCTCTCTTGTGTGCGCTCGCGCATAGCTCAACGCTGCCTGAGCCGATTCTTGCATTACGTCACCGAGTCGACCGGTGAGCAGCAGGTTGGCCTTACCAGGCATCACCGTCACTTCGACCGCCATGGTGTCGCCGCCAGTTTCTGTCCAGGCCAGACCGGTAGCTACTCCTACTTCATCTGCTTCCTCAGCCCTGCCGTGCAAGAACTCTGGCGGCCCAAGGTATCTGGACAGAGTTTGCGGCATGATATAGCGCGGTGGGGGTTTACCCTCAGCCACCAACCTCGCCACTTTGCGGCAGATGTTGGCGATACTGCGCTCCAAATTACGCACCCCGGCCTCAAGCGTGTATTCACGAATCATGTGCCGCAGAGTCCGGCGTGGGAAGTACAGCCGTGTTAGCCCGTGCTGCTCAAGCTGGCGTGGCACGAGAAATCGTCTGGCGATCTCCATCTTCTCTTCTTCGATGTAGCCAGGGAATTCAATCACCTCCATGCGGTCGCACAGAGCAGGCGGAACAGGATCGAGGATGTTAGCCGTAGTGATAAAGATCACTTTGGACAGGTCGTATGGCACTTCCAGATAGTGATCTGAGAAAGAGTTGTTCTGCTCAGGATCCAAGGCTTCCAGCAGAGCGGCAGAAGGGTCACCACGGAAATCAATTCCTACTTTGTCTATCTCATCCAGCATGAAGACGGGATTGACTGTACCCGCACGGCGCACGGTTTGAATGATACGGCCAGGCAAGGCACCAACATAAGTGCGACGGTGCCCACGAATCTCCGCCTCATCGCGGATTCCCCCCAGGCTCACCCGCGCGAAATTGCGGCCCAGCGCTTCAGCAATGGACTTGCCCAGGGATGTCTTGCCAGTACCCGGAGGTCCTACAAAGCAAAGGATTGTGCTGCGCATTTTGTCAGGCGCAAGTTTGCGTACGGCCATGTACTCAAGGATGCGCTCCTTGGCCTTTGTCAGTGCATAGTGATTCTTATCGAGAATCTCGCTGGCGTGGGCGATGTCCAGGTTGTCCTCTGTGCATTGCGCCCATGGTAGATCGAGCAGCCAGTCAATATATGTGCGGATGACACTGACTTCTGGAGCTGCGAGGGGCATACGCGCCAGGCGGCTCAGTTCCTTCTCTGCCTTCTGGCGAACCTCCTTGGGCATTTGGGCTTCGGCGATCCTCTCCTGCAATTCTGTGATTTCGCCGGCCAGGGAATCGCTCTCGCCCAGCTCACTCTGGATGACGCGCATCTGCTCACGCAGAAAGTACTCGCGCTGACCTTTGTCTACTTCTTGTTGCACCTGCGAGTGGATGCGGGTTTCCAGTTCCAGCACATCCAGTTCTTTGGCCAGGAGCACGCTGACCTTTTTCAACCTGGCGACGGGATTCGGGGTTTCCACCAGCTCTTGCCGGCGGGCTACGTCCAGGTTGAGGTTGGAAGCCACCAAATCAGCAAGCCAACTGGGGTCGTTAACGTTCATAGCCATGACAAAGGCATCGTCGGGTATGCCTCGACTCAGGTGCACGACTTTCTCAAACAAGGTCAACACGGCGCGCATGAGCGCCTCAGCGGAGATAGAAGGCTCAACGCCCTCCACAATGGGAAGCACGTGCGCTAGGAGGTATGGCTCGGTCTTGATAAGCCCCAAAAGGCGCAAGCGCCTGCGACCCTGCAAGAAGACGCTCGTCGTTTGATCTGGCATACGCCAGACACGTCCGATAACCGCTTCTGTTCCAAACCCATAGAGGTCATCCATGCCTGGAACCTGAACCTCAGCGTCCTTCTGGGTGAAAACAGCAATTCGCTGCTCGCCGGCCAGTGCGGCTTCTACAGCTTTTACAGACTGAGCACGGCCAATGAAGAGGGGAGCGACTACGTGTGGTAACAGTACCGTGTCTCGCACGGGCAACAGAGGAAGCTCCCTCGCCTCGCTGCTCTGATCTGGCGAGAACTTGGCCGGAAACGAGTCAAACTCCCAATCATCTGTCATAATGAGTAACCAGTCTCCATAAAGGTTGCTTCTACTATACCACATTTTGCACGAAATGCATAGAGGCGCTGTCCCAACTTGATACACCCAACCAGGAATGGCACTTGCTTTCACCAGGGCTGTGCAGTAAAATTGGGCAGGATAGTTGGCAGATGTGCGCTGTTCGCAGAGAAGGCGGTCTCTTGAGAACCTTGGGCGTATCCAAAGGTCCAGGCGTCCGTGCGGCAGTTGTAGAGACGTAGCCTCAGCCTGCGGTGAGATTAGCTATGCTACGTCTCTACTGGAAGGTGTAGGTGGACTGCGCACTGAGACCGGACAGTGACCTCTGCACGTCGGCGGTCTGGCGCTTGTGCTGCCTGACATCGTGCGTCAGTTCATCAATGGGGGAGAATCGCTGCTGCGATTCATGTGTGTCATATCTATGCAGGAAGAGGAGCATTAGACAATGGGCGTCTACGAATTCGAGGGGCGTAAGCCAAAACTGGGACAGGGAACCTACGTACATCGTTCTGCTGATGTTATCGGTGCTGTAACCATAGGCGACAACTGTTGGATTGGGCCAGGAGCCCGCCTTCGTGGCGACTATGGCGTCATCGTCATAGGAGACGCCACAAGCATTGAAGACAATTGTGTCATACACGCCCGTCCCGATGGGATGACGCGCATTGGGAAGCACGTGACCATTGGGCACGGGAGCGTGATTCACAACGCGACTATCGACGATTACGCTGTGATAGGCATGGGTTCCGTTGTCAGCGATTGGGCTACGGTCGGAGAATGGGCCGTGGTTGGCGAGGGAGCCGTAGTCAGACAGCGGCAGCAGATTCCCGCTGGCAGCATTGCCGTTGGTGTGCCGGCCAAGCTATTGACCAAGGAGGTCAGCGAGGGCTATAAAGCAGAATGGTCGGATTTCAAGAATATCTATACAGACCTGGCGCGGAGGTATCCAAAGGGTCTGAAGGAGACTTAGGTTATGCACGAAGCAAAAGTCTATGAGAAACTGGATGAGGGCAAGGTGAGATGCCACTTGTGTGCGCATCGCTGTACGATCGCCGATGGCAAGCGAGGGATCTGCCAGGTACGAGAGAACAGGGGAGGTGTGCTTTACACTCTTATCTATGGCCTCTCCATTTCCCAGGCTATTGACCCGGTGGAGAAAAAGCCCCTCTTTCACTTTTTTCCAGGATCCACGGCGTTCTCCTTTGCGACAGTGGGCTGCAACTTTCGCTGTTCGTTTTGCCAGAACTGGCAGATCTCTCAGATGGTTCACGATGAAGGCCGCATCGTGGGGCACGAAACCTCGCCAGGCCATCTTGCTTCCGCTGCACGCCACTACGGCTGCAAGAGTATTGCCTACACGTACACAGAGCCCACGATTTTCTTCGAGTACGCCTACGACACGGCTGTAATAGCGGATAAGTGGAATATCAAGAGCATCTATGTGACCAATGGCTATATGACAGAGGAGATGCTGGACGCATTTGGGCCGTATTTGCATGCTGCAAATGTAGACTTGAAAGCTTTCAACAATGAGTTTTACCGCAAGACCTGTGGTGCGCGGCTGCAGCCAGTCCTTGACGCCATCAAGGCTATGAAAAAGAGAGGCATCTGGGTGGAGATTACCACACTGGTGGTGCCTGGTCTGAACGATTCGGAGGAAGAGCTCTGCGATTTGGCCGAATTCATTGCACAAGAGGTTGGCGTGGACACGCCCTGGCACGTCAGCCGCTTTCATCCAGACTACAAGATGCGAGATGCGCACGCTACGCCGCTCTCTACACTACACCGCGCTCGAGACATTGGCCTCCAAGCAGGACTGCGCTACATCTACGAGGGCAATGTGCCTGGCGCCGAGGGAGAGAACACCTACTGCTACAATTGCCACAACCTGTTAGTTCGGCGCTATGGCTTTGGCGTCCTGGAGAACCTCATTCTCGCAGAATCGAAATGCCCGTACTGTGAGGCCATCATCGACGGAGTAGGTATGGCTGGCAAGTAGGGCGCAGCCCACAGGGCACGTGGGCGTGCTATCATGTCATCCTGAGCAGGCACTTCGCTATGCTGACACTCACACGGACAAGGGGCTAAGAGATGGACCGGCGTGCCGTACAATCACGATGCTCGTCGTCTGGCGCCTTTACTAGCGACGCGGATATGAGTCCTCGCTATCTATATCCGCTTAGACTCGTGCCGTCCATTGCAGTGTCCGTTCTCCTGGGAAGAAAGCGTGCCTTCAGCGTGGATGCGGTGGAATTGATCAGTGCTCTCGTGTCCGAACCCCGGGTGGAGAATGCACACCTGATTCCACGGGAGGAGCCTTTCATAGTTGCTACCAACCATTACTACAGGGCAGGCTACCAGGTGTGGTGGGGAATCGCCCTCATCGCGGCGGCCATTGCCCAGGCCCGACATTCTTCCAGCGAGATCGTCTGGCTCATGACCAACCGCTGGACCAGCCGCTTGCTCACACCACTGACGTATTTGCTCTTCACCAGGCTCGCTCGTACTTACGGTTTTGTATCCACGCCCCCGATGCCCCCTCAGCCTCATTATACGAAGGAAGCAGCACGTGCCGTGCGCCAGGTACTGTCTTTGCTTGATTCTTCCACTAAGGAAGACAAACCTATTATAGGCATCGCTCCAGAAGGTCGTGACAGCCCCGACGGCAGCCTGATCGAACCGTCCCCTGGCACAGGGCGATTTCTGATCCACATGGCCAGGCGCGGGCTTTGTGTACTGCCAGTAGGAGTAGCGGAGATTAGGGGGGTACTAACTGCCAGCTTTGGGCCGCCCTTTGTTCTTGGGGCCTGGCCCGAGTCGAACAAGAAAGAACAAGATCGCCGGGCCAGCGCGCAGGTAATGGCTGCCATAGGTGCGCAATTGCCAGCAGCGTTGTGGGGTGCTTTCAGAACGCAAATTGAGCGCGTAGCGGTACTCGAGTCTTCAGGAGCAAAGCCTCAACCGAACGACAATTCTACTGTAGCCCTGTCGCTCAGTGAGAAGCCCAGTCGCCAGATGCCGGGAGAAACCTGACGTGGCCTCTGAGACCGGCCATTGACCAGGGCCTTAACCACGTGATACTCTGGTCCCTGCGGGACGGTGAACAGTAACTGGCCAAACTGCTTCCCTGGCTTCTCCATCTCCACCAGGAGACTGCCTGTTGACAAACGCACATCCTTGACTTCCACGGCTCCCTGAACCACGTGGAAAGTCGAACTCAACAACTGTGGCCGGTCAGACACAGGTTTCACCAATAGCAGCACAGTCTCGTGCGGGCGATGGGGGTTGATAACTATTTCGTCGCGCAGCACACCCAGGTAGCGGCGTCTCCAGTAGTTGTAGACGTGGTAGGCTCCCGATGGCAGACCAAGGCGGGACAGCCTCAATCGGGTAACGCACGAATGTGCGTCCCAATTCAGCAGAGCAACTATCATCCACGACCCCCAGGAAGTCTCCACTGGAAGCACTAACAGCCGAGGGCGTTCGTGCTCAAAGAGGTCAAGTGGGATGGCAGTGTGGCTATAAGGCGGCAATACCCGCCGCAAGTACTCCAGCCTCCCGCGCCGCATAGACGGCAGGTTATCACTGTCTATGACCAGACCGCCTGTGAGCCCCACGATAGTGGTCAACGTGCGCATTTCGTTCAAGACCAGATTGGAGTCATCGCCCCGCCGTCTCAGCACCAGGCAGTCCGGATCATTCAGCCAAAGCTTGCGGTGGGTGAAACTGCGGGTAATAGAGTTTAGAATAGCGTTCGCAGCTGAGGGCGCTGACAAATCCTGCCAAAAGGGAGGCCAATCCACGTGCACATCGGGCCCGATGCGCAGGGCGTCAACGATGCCTACGGATGGCCCTAACGGGGCACCGCAGCCCAGCAGGAACCTGTTGCCAATCGCAGTACGGATGATTTCCAGCCCCCGCCGCACAGCCTGTGCTCTGGTCATCCGTGGGTCGCTGCGCACTCCAGACAATGCAGCAGCAAACACAAAGTCCGTCTTGAAGAACTCGAAGCCCCAATCCTCACCAAACGTGCGGAGTATATCCTGCAGCCAGGCCTGCACTGCGGGTAACGACAGGTCTAGTGCGTAGATATCTGTTCCCCAGTGTTGCCAGGCCAGGACAGCCTCGCCTTTGTCATCGCGCAGCACCCAATCCGGATGGTCAGCATAGAGCTTTGAGGAAGAACTCGCAGCAAAAGGAGCGATCCAGATTCCTGGGCGATAGCCTGCTGCAGCGATTTGATGGGCTACGGGTTTCATGCCCTGAGGGTACTTGGTGCTATCAACATCCAACCAGTCGCCGATGTTAGTCTCGTAACCATCATCGATCAAGACAACGTCAAGGGGGAGTTGTTCCTCCTCGAGCCGTGCCAGATTTGCCAGGACATCGTCGGCGATCTCCTCGCCGAAGAAACAGTACCAGGTGCACCAGCCAGTGGGTGTTTGTGTGGCCACCCGTGCGCGCATCGTCTCGCCTAGACGAGTAGCGTACAAGTCCATTAAGGCAATTGGGTTGTCACCGGCTGTGAACAGAAGCGTCTCAGAAGACAGCCTTTCAGCAGGAGGCAGAGGAAAACCGTCCGCATAAGAAACTGCGCGGAGGTTTTGGAAGGTATCGCGCACTTCGAGGCGTATCTCCGCAAGCTGGTCCGCCGCCGAAATGAATCCCAGGAGCAGTGCAGGCGAAGCAGGACGTACAGCACTATCGTTCTCAGCAGAGACAATCACTGAAAACCACTCGCTGCTCAGGAGCTTTCGAGTCTGGGGCAGAGCATGAGGCTGGTGCTTGGTGCGATAGTCCTCAGTGTTAGGATTCACCCATACGCCATCGGCTATGCGCCGGGCAAATGCCGGTGTCCACGACTGCCAGCCGTTCTGGTAGAAACGCCAGTTCTCTGGCGGCGATGTAAAGCACAACGAGCCGCCGTGCTGGGCAGCAACATCAAGCACGCACAATTCGTCGATGTGCACGGCGCGAGGTCCTATGTTCTTGACCTCGAGGCAAAGATGCATCTCCTCACCAAGGGATAACTGCCATGTCAGCTCAACCTCATCGTCAGCAACGCTCAGACTGACGCTGTCACGAGCCAAGCCGTAAGATACTTGGTGGCCAGCCAGCTCAAGCCTTTTCCTTTGCCCGCTTACGCCTGTGTATACGACTCCCGCTGTAGCCCGGTCCAGCAGTACCTTTGCGTGGCGCACGAAACTGACCAGCCCAACGGCGGGCTGCAAGACGAGTTGATCACGAACGTAAACTTTCTGTCCGGACATCCTTGACCCCCACCCCAGCGCAGTTGTGGGCACGAAGAAGGGCCAGGTGACTGGCCCCTCTCGAACAGCATCCGTGCTCTGTTATCCGCCATAGTTATGACTGGTGCGCTGCCAACACAGCACAGGCGAGCAACGACTATTTCACTCTGTGACATGCAACCCAGTGTTCTTTGCCCACATTCCTGAACTCAGGTTCTATGACATCACACTCCCCCGCAACCATGACACCGCAACGAGTGTGGAAGTGACACCCTTTGGGTGGATTGGCCGGGCTGGGCACATCTCCCGTGAGAATAATGCGTCTGCGCTTCGCTTCCACAACGGGGTCAGGAATAGGTACGGCTGAGAGGAGAGCCTGTGTGTAGGGATGAAGCGGGTTCTCGTACAATTCCTCACGCGTGGTCAACTCCACAATCTTGCCCAGATACATGACAGCCACACGGTCACTGATGTGCTTAACCACAGAGAGGTCATGCGCGATAAAGAGGTAGGTCAGGCCAAACTTGTCCTGCAGCTCTTCCAGCAGGTTGACAACCTGAGCCTGGATGGACACATCGAGGGCTGAGACGGGCTCGTCGCACACAATAAAGTCAGGCTGCACTGCCAGGGCCCTTGCCACACCAATGCGCTGACGCTGCCCGCCGGAGAATTCGTGGGGATAGCGGTTAACGAAGTAGCGGTTTAGGCCGACAACTTCCAGCAAATCCATAACACGGTCTCTCAAATCCTTGCCCTTCAGGATGTTGTGCACCTCAAGGGGCTCGCCGACAATGTGGCCCACGGTCATGCGTGGGTTCAAGGAGGCGTACGGGTCCTGAAAGATCATCTGCATCTTGCGACGCATACGGCGCAGTGGTTCGCCCTTGAGCTTGCAGAGATTTTGACCTTCAAAGTACACGTCACCAGCGGTAGGACGGTAGAGTTGCAGAATCGAGCGGCCGGTTGTGGTCTTACCGCAGCCGCTCTCTCCCACAAGGCCCAGGGTCTCACCACGCCGAATGAAGAAGTTCAGGCCATCAACTGCCTTGATGTCTCCGATGTGGCGCTGGAATACAATTCCCTGAGCAATAGGAAACCACATCTTGAGGTTTTTGACTTCGAGTAGAATCTCATTCTCAGGCATTTTATCTCTTTCCTCCAGTCACATCTACCCAGCAAGCAGCAGTATGCCGCCGAGCGACGGTTTCCAACTTCGGGTTCTCTACAAGGCAGCGTTCGATGGCATAATCACAGCGAGGTGCGAATGGACATCCCGGCGGCATGTCAATCAGATCCGGCGGTAGGCCCTCGATGGGCGTCAGTTTCTCTCTGCGCTCGGCATCCAGCCGTGGTAACGAGCGGAGAAGCCCAAGTGTGTATGGATGCCGTGGGTCAGCATAGAGCTCCTTGACGTCCGCCGACTCAACGATGTAGCCAGCATACATCACGTTGACCCGCTCAGCCAAGCCAGCGATGACACCCATGTCGTGGGTGATCCAGATCACCGCCGTACCCATCTCTTCCTTTAGTCGCGTCACCAAGTCTATGATCTGTGCCTGAATGGTCACATCCAGGGCGGTTGTTGGCTCGTCAGCGATCAGCAACTGTGGGTTGCAGGACATCGCCATGGCAATCATGACCCTCTGACGCATGCCGCCAGAGAATTGGTGAGGATAGTCATCAATGCGATCCGCAGCCTCTGGAATGCCCAGTAAGTCCAGGAGTTCGATGCTACGCTTGCGTGCCTGCTTCTTATCCATGTCTAGGTGGAGTTCCAATGCCTCACTGACTTGCCGGTTAATAGTGAGGACAGGGTTTAGAGAAGTCATAGGATCTTGAAAGATCATGGCAATCTTGTTGCCGCGCACAGACCGAATCTCTTCCTGATCCATAGTCAGCAGGTCACGCCCCTGGAACCAGGCTTCTCCAGCTACGATTCGTCCCGGGGGTACAGGGATCAGGCGCATCACGGACAAAACGCTCACCGACTTTCCACAACCGCTCTCGCCCACAACGCCCAAGGTTTCGCCCTCGTTCAAATCATAAGAGATGCCACCCACGGCAGTGACCACACCATCCTGTGTGAAGAACTGCGTTTTCAGTCCCTTCACCTCCAGCAACTTGGCCATAAGACGTTTCCTCCCTTCAAATCAGTGATGTGGCTGCTACTACTCTGAGAACAGCCAGCCTGCTATGCAATGTGACTTGACTCCCTGCCTGCCCTGTCTTGCCTGTCCCGGCTGTGCCGACACCTTGTCCTGGCGACAAGACAGGGCAGACGGGGTCGCCAGGACAAGGTGTCGCCTTAGGCGCGACAGGTCAGAAACCCGTTTTCTGACGCCCAGGCTAAATCTGCCGGCAGTGCGGAGCCAGTTTGCTGTTCAGATTGGAGAGAAAACGGGTTTCTCTCAATGGTTGCTACTGTTCAATATGAACGTTGCTCAGCCATGGGTAAATGGATGCAGCGTGAACTGCACCCTTGACGTATGGTTTGGTAAGCACATAGTCCACATCGTGCCACAATAGTACCCAGGGGGCATCGGCAACGATAATCTCCTCTGCCTGCTCGTACAACTGCATACGGCGCGCTGTATCCGTTTCGACCCGCGCCTCCTCCAACAACTCATCCACTTGAGGATTAGCATACCGCACGTGGTTTAGCCCACTCTGGCTGTGAAAGAGAATATCCAAGAAATCCTCGGGATCAGGATAATCGGCAATCCACCCCATTGAGAAGAACTGGGGCCGTCCCGCCAGAACATCCGCTGATTGCACTACGGCGATTTCGACGCAGAGGTTCTCACGGTACATGGCCACAATAGCCTCAATAGTGGGAGGAAGCTGACCACCACTCCCTCCGATAGTCAGCGTTATGGCAGGCAAACGACTCACATCACCGTATTCGGATTCCGAGATCAGGCGCTGTGCGCGCTGTGGATCATACTTCACCAAGGGCTCTTCTCTGTCGTAGCCTGCCATGCCCGGTGGCACGACGCCTTGCGCAGGCAGTTTCATGCCTTTCCATACTACGTCGGCTATTTTCTGTCTATCGATGGCCAGGGCAAAGGCCTGTCGAACCTTCACGTCATCAAAGGGCGGCTGTGTCACATCAAAGCCCAGGTACTGTATGTCCCATTGAGACGTCATGGACAATTCAGCGTGCAGCGGGTTGGCCGGATCTCGCACTCGCTCAATATCCGCCGCACCCACTATGACAATGTCGAGCTCCCCGTTCTCGTACATACTCATCGGTGAGCCACCGGAGAGAAAGAAGATCACCTGCTCCAGCGCAGGCGCATCACGATAATAGTGCTCGTTGCGCTGCAGCACGATCCGCTGCTGGCTCCGCTCTCCTAGTTTGAACGGCCCTGTGCCGTTTGGCTGATCGAGCCAGTCGTGCTGCTCGACGTTTTCCTGATCCACAACGAATGCGGTGGAATAGGTCAGCTTGGCCAGAAAGTACGCCTTGGGCGCATCAATGGTGATACGCAGTGTGTGCTCGTCCAGCACCTGGACACCACTGATCTCATCCGCCTGCCCACTGAGCATTTCCTTCGCACCGACAATGTCTCCCAGGTAAACGCCAGCCACCTTAGAACCCGTGCGCGGATCGCAGGCCCGTTCCAGCGAGTACTTGAAATCGGTTGCCGTGACGGGGCGTCCGTTGTGAAAACGAGCGCCTTCGCGCAGGAAGAAAGTGTACGCCTTGCCATCCGGGCTGACTTCCCAACGCTCTGCCAAATCCCGCACAACCTCGAGCTCCTCATTGAGCGTCACAAGCCCGCTAAAGATCTCAACCACGTACTCTGCAGAGACCGAATCCTCAACTAGCGCAGGGTCTAGTGTGCGGGGTTCTGCGCTGAACAGGCGCAGGGTGCCGCTATCTCCAGGGCGCACACTGGTCCGCGAAGGTCCCAAGCCAGAGCCAGGTCGCCACAGAAACCATCCCGCAGCCGCACAGGTAAGGCACAAGACTGCCAAAAGGCAAACCAGGAGAAGCGCAATCACAAGAACAGGCCATCGAATTCCGGACATCCCTAACACTCAAGAGAACAAAATAGTTGGGCAGACGGCGGGTGCACCCAAAATCCTGGACAACAGTAACGTAGTATAGGCCCTCGTGGCCGTCGTTTCTGTGCACCGACTGTAGAGACGTAGCATGCTACGTCTCTACAACCCCCGTTCGTCCCGCGCACAACAGGGCCGCCCGAATTTTGGGATACCCCCACCGCTAGCTCGTGCCTTTCATCTTGGGATCGAGCGCATCGCGCAGGCCATCCCCCAGAAAGTTGAAAGCGAACATGGTCAGCGAAAGGGCTATCGCTGGGAACAGCACCATGTGCGGGTATGAACGAATGGCCTGCGCTCCTTCAGAGATCATGGTGCCCCAGCTCGGGGTTGGAGGGTCCACACCCAAACCGATGAAGCTGAGAAAGACCTCTGTGTTGATGTAACCCGGGATGGCCAGCGTTTGCGCCACGATGCATGGCCCCATGATGTTAGGCACGATATGGCGGATAATGATGCGCATATCTCCCGCGCCAATCATGTGCGCAGCTTCGACGAATTCCTTCTCCTTCAGGGACAGAATCTGACCCCGTGTCAGCCGGGCCATACCCATCCAGGCGGTGATGCCAATCCCCATGAAGATAAAGAGCATCCCCCCGCCCCGGAGGCCCAACAACTTGTCCACGAAGTCGTTCACCCGGTTGAAGGTGTAGGCCATGGTCCCAGGACTCACGTCAGCAAAGGTGGATTTGAAGAAAGCCATCATGAGGATGATAAGCAGCATGGTAGGGAAGGCGTACATGATGTCTACGATGCGCATCATGATGTTGTCTACGCGGCCGCCGTAATAGCCCGAGATGCAGCCATAGACCAGGCCAATAGCGAGCGCGGTGAAGGCGCCCATAAAACCCACTGGCAGGGACACGCGCGTGCCGTAAATAAGGCGGCTCAAGACGTCTCGCCCCAGGTAGTCCGAACCAAACAGGAATTTGTCACCCGTCTTGGCATAGGCCTTGATGTTGCCTGGCAATAACCCAATCAGCCAGTTGGGTACAGTGTAGGCCTCGTTCGAGTCGCCCTCTGCATAATGGTATGGCGCGACTTGGGGCGCTAGAATGGCTGCCATGACCAACAGCAGCACAAGCGCCCCGCCCAAAAGCGAGGCCCGGTTGCGGATCAGCCGCCGCCACGCGTCCAGCCAAAGGTTCGCCGGTTTCCCCATACGCTCGCTCAAGCGTAGTGCCGCTTGCTCTCGTGCCGTTAGCTCTTGTGTTGTCATACTTTCTCCCTACGTGTATCGGATTCGTGGATCCAGGAATGCGTACGTAATATCGACCATCAGGTTGGAAAGCACCAGGAACAGCGCGTACATGAGAATGGCACCCATCACCACTGGATAGTCCCGGTTCGTGATGCTGGTGATAAAGTACTTGCCCAGCCCCGGTATGGCAAAGATCTGCTCTACTATAAATGTCCCGGTCACCAGCGCAGCGAACATCGGTCCCAGTATCGTCGCCACAGGAATGAAAGCGTTCTTCAACGCATGGCGTATCATCACCGTACGCTCGCTCAAGCCCTTTGCGCGTGCTGTCCGGATATAGTCCTCACGGATCACCTGCAGCATGCTTGCTCGCGTCAGCCGCGCGATGATCGCTGACGATCCCGTGCCCAAGGCAAAGGCTGGCATGATCATCTTCGCTGGCGTGCCCCAACCGGCCACCGGGAACCAGCCCAGCGTCAAGGCAAAGATGACGATCAACAGTGGGCCCAAGACGATGTTGGGCACTGCGATCCCAAAGGTAGCCACGCCCATGCTCAAGTAGTCCCAGAACGTGTTCTGTTTCAGCGCGGCAAGCACACCCAGGGGTACACCAATGCCTATTGCAATCAGCAGTGCGAGTATGCCTAACTGGGCCGAGACGGGCAGGTGGTCGGCAAAGATGTCGTTCACCCTGCGGCTGCGCGAAGAGTAGATGGGCCCAAAGTCAAAGCGCGTGACGATGCCCCCGATATAGTCCACGTACTGCTTCCAGACCGGTTGATCCAGTCCGTAGTGCTTGTTCAGGTTGGCGATGATCTCCTTCGGCAATGGCTTCTCCCTGTCAAACGGTCCACCAGGCACGGCGTGGGCTAGTGCAAAGGTAATCACCGATATGAAGAACAGGACCGGGACCAGCCACAACAACCTGCGCACAATATAGCGTAGCATTGTCACCTCCTACTGGCAAATGTTCGGAGTCTGCATTCACATATTCTATAGGCAAAACTCTCATACGTCAAATCTAGCACATTGTTACCTTGATTCCGGCAACCTGTCATTCTGAGCTGCGCCATGGTGCGTTCGCACCGCGCATTGTGAAAGAAACGCTGGTCTGTCATTGCGAGGAGCGCAGCGACGAGGCAATCTCCCTCTCACCAACGGGTGGAGATTGCTTCGCCCCTGCGGGGCTCGCCCTGGGTCTTTCGCCCCTCTGGGGCATGCTACGCGAGGCCCAGGGCCAAAGGCAATGACAACGTGGGCGGTTTCTGAGCACCCTCGCTGTCTATCACTTTGCGGTGTGGCCCTGGAGTAGCACGACCACGTTGCCTATGAGCCCATGGCTCGCCACCATACGTGAGAATGAGGAAGCGATTGTGCGAATGCGCACTGCCGTGGAGTTGAGCGGCACTTGCCCCGCTCCCCTTCGCTTCGGGATCCACATGGCCACCGAATGGAATTCGCCGGCTGAACCCTTCGGGCTAGAGCCCTCAAGGGCGGAGCCTGAAAAGACCCCTCAGGGTCTTGGTCTAGCGCCTGCCTGCACCTGTGCCTGCCCTGTCTCACCTTTGTCTTTACGCCAAAGGCGTAAACGGGGACGACAGGACTGAGGCGCCACAGGTGCAGGCACAGGTGAGGGCGCTTCCCAACTTCAGCCAGGGATTTCAATCCTTGGCTCACTGAGGTGCCGCTCACTCTGTTGGGAGACTGCTAAACCACCCCTTCCACTCTGCGGTCTTGCCCCGTGTCTAACGGAACTGACAGGCGGCTAGACATCACATAAGAGAAGCCACGTAGCCCACGAGGAGCTACGTGGCTCTTCAACTCGTTGGCACTACTCTACTGAGCGTGGATCTTCCACTTCTCAATATGTTGGCCGCCAACGAGCTGGTCGGTGCGCTCCAGGTACGGCTTGTCGCACCTTACGCTGGTGTAGTAGTAGATGGGGATGATCACCGCTTCATCCGCGCACAGGATCTTCTCAGCCTTGAAGTACAGCTCCCTGCGCTTCTCTGGATCGCTTTCCAGGGCCGCCTGGTCGCACAGGCTGGAGAACTCGTCCGCACCAGGGCCAGACCATTTGGGCTCGTTTAGGCTCTTCGTCAGGTGGAAGTTCTCCGTCACCCAGTTGTTCTGATCCGGGTAATCTGCGCACCAGCCCAGACGATAGACCTGCGGGGAGTCTTCAGCGAGTGTCTTGAGGTAGACCCCCCATTCCTGGTTGGCCAGCTTGGCCTCAATACCGAGGTTCTCCTTCCAGGACATCTGGATGAACTGCGCGATCTTGGCGTGCCCTTCGCTGGTGTTGTACATCAAGGTGATCTCCGGTAGGCCTGCGCCACCCGGATACCCGGCCTCGGCCAGTAACTCCTTTCCCTTGTCTGGATTGAACACGATGCCCGGGAAGTCGGGATTATCAGCCACCTGGCCGAAGATGCCCTTGCAGGCAAAGCTCCAGGCCGGCAGTTGGCCACCCTTCAGCACGGTGTCAATCAGCTGCTGGCGGTCAACGCCATAGGAAAGCGCCTTGCGCACCAAGACGTTGTCAGTCCCGGGCTTGGTGGTGTTGAAGCCGTAGTAGTAGGTGCACAGTGCGGGCGCGATGGTCAGCTCCTTGCTCAACACCGGGTCCGCCTTGACGCGGTCCATGTCGTCCAGTGGCACGGCGGCTACGTCAAGCTCGCCGTTCTCATACATGGCGAACGCCGTTGAGGTTTCTACAACCATGACGCAGTCGATCGTCTCAATGGTGACGGACTTGGCATCCCACCAGTGGGGGTTCTTGACCATGACCATCCTGCTTTCGTGCTCCCACGTGTCCAGGCAGTAAGGGCCATTGGTCCAGATATTCCCAGGCTCGGTCCACTTGTCACCGAACTGCTCGATGGGTTCTCTGGGCTGCGGGCGGTTGACCCACATGCTGGCGATGGCCGGGAAGTAGCCGGCGGGCGACTCCAGCGTGAACTCGACTGTGTAGTCATCTACCGCCTTCACGCCAATGGAATCTATGTCCGTGCTCTCACCGGTATTGACCGCCATCGCGTTCTTGATGCCGTAGCAAACGTAGGCATAGTCTGAGGCCGTCTCAGGGTTGAGGGTGCGCTTGACACCGTACTCGATGTCGTGCGCGGTCACGGGACGCTTCTTCTCGGCCTCGCCCGTCGCCGGGTCGTAGTGCACCCAGTAGCCGTCCTCGCGCATCTTGAACGTCCATGTCAGGCCGTCAGCAGATACGCTCCACTTCGTGGCCAGCTCTGGAATGACTGCTGCCTCTGTGGTATCCTCAAAGTCCGTCAACCCCAGGAACAACTGCTCATCACAGAACACCGAGGTGGTGTCCGTGGCCAGCGCTGGGTCCAACGTCGGTGGCTCAGTACCCAGGTTCCAGTGGAGCGTCGTCTCCAGCTTCTCAGCCGGCTTGCAGGAGGTGACAATCATGGCCAAAGCCAGGAGCAGTGTCACCGCCACAGCGAATCTTTTACCAAACATCTCTTAGTCTCCTCCTCATAATATGCTGGTCCGTAAACCGCTAACAGATACTGCGCAGTTGCTCTATCCGATATGCCTCACCTCCCTTCAATCCAGGTCTTGATCAAGCGCTGCGTAATAGTCTCCGCAAGACGAGAACAGCTCTCGTCTATTCGACAGTCTCTAGTTCAGGAATGAAACCCCTCCTGCGGAGAGAAGGCTCTCTTCCCATCCGAAAAAGGATGTACCCTCGCAAAACATCTTGCGGCTGTTCCTCACGAGTAGGTATGCGTCGAACTGCGGGCGTGGAATGCGTCGGCCTGTGTGATACAGTTACACCACGATTCACCTCAAGGCCAAAAGCCAAGAGCAGAACACTGATCACCACGGCTTGCACAAGAGGAGCCAGAGGACGCAAAGAACGCCTTGCCCAACGCCGCAAATTCGTTGGCGCGTTCATCTCGCGCACACGAGATAGAATCCTGGGCCATACATCTGCCGGAGGCTCTGCCGCCGAGACAGAATCCTCCAGGCTCCAACGTATCAGTCGGCCCAGGTCGTTCTCCGAAGAGAGGCCATTTATCTTATCCAGTGCATCCTTAGAACGTGCCATAGACAACTTGGCCTGACAATCTCTTGTCTTCGCTCAGGCTCTTGTGCAGAGCCTTACACGCATAGTGCAGCCGCGACTTGACAGTGCCAACTGGACAATCGAGAATGTACGCAATCTCTGACAGGCTAAACCCCTGCAAATAGAAAAGCACAATCACAACCCGCTGCTTGAAACTGAGCGAGGCCACTGCTTCCCGAACAACCTGGCCAAGCTCGTTCCCCTCAGCCGTGCGTTCAGGACAAGCAGCGGGCCCAGCAATCAGACGGTCAATCAGCGTTTCGAGAGCCAGCGGCCACTGCCGGTTACGGTTCGCCCAATTATAACTCAGGTTGACAACGATACGATACAGCCAGGGAGAGAGGGAAGCTGAGGCGTCTACCTTTCCCACAACAGCGTATGCCCGCACAAAGCAATCTTGCAGGATCTCGTCAGCCGCACCACGATCGCCTGTGATAGCTAGAGCGGCCTGGTAAAGCTGACGTTTGTATTTGTGATACAGAGCCTCAAACGCGTCAAGGTCGCCGCAGCGGATGCGCGAGATGAGTTCCGCGTCCTCGCTCATAGGCCCCTGCCCTCAGCTTGAGCGCCCTCACCAACTTATACACAAGGAAAGCGCCCAAAAGGTTCAATTCGTAGGCGGGATTGGCTCCCGATTCGATCGACTAGGATGGTATAATCAGCACCTGGCCAACAGAAATCCAATGAGGATCCGACAAGTTGTTGGCCACGATAATGTCCCAGACACTCTTGCCAAAACGTGCCGCAATGCTGTACAGAGTGTCTCCAGGCTGCACCACGTAAGAATCCCCACCAGGCAAGGACGAACTGCTGCCTTGGGGGATAACCAGCCTCTGTCCGACGTGAATGTACCATGGATTGACAATGCCGTTGGCTTGACTGATAGCATCAACGGTCGTGTTGTATTTCCTGGCAATGGAGTAAAGGGTATCCCCGGGCTGAACAATGTACTCGCGCGATGGAGCAAGAGTCGGGGGGGACGTACCGGGTACTTTGAGCACCTGCCCTACGTTGATGTCGTTGGCATCAGGCAAGCCATTGAGGGCCACGAGAGCTTCGACTGTGGTGTTGAAACGCCGGGCAATGGAATACAACGTATCATGCCACTGCACAGTGTACTCGAATTGGCCGGGTATGGGCGTCAACGTGGGGGCAGGAGCGGTCGGCGTCCCTGCAATCCCGGTCGGAGAAGCTTGGGCCACACTGATAATGGTCGGGCCGGCGGTCAATGGAAGCGCCGTGGGAGGGGCCTGAACGGTCAATACCTGCGTGGGAGTAATGGTGCGCGTAGAAGTCACAGCAACAGTCGGTGTGACGGCTTCTGGTTTGGCGCGTGTGCAGCCAGCTAGTCCCACGCTCACCAAGCTAACGAGCAGGACACTCGCGCAACAAGTTAGCACTATCTTCCTCATCGTGCGCGCTCTCCTCCTTCCTTCAGGAACGCTCAGACAGCGAACTCCCAATCAGTTGCCTGAGGGGGCGCTGACGTGAACGAGAGACTGACCGTAGCAAAACATGCACAAATATCATACCATAACACTGTGGGGTTGTCAAATGTATTTCAACTGGCCGTCGTATACGAAAACTGCGACAACTGTAGAGACGTAGCATGCTACGTCTTTGCCACTGCTGCACGAACGCCTGGAAACTGGGATGCACCCTCAACTGGCAAGCAACTGTACAACCTGATCCAAGAGACGCTCTCTATTGGCAAAGGTGACCGACACGACGACCACTCCAGCCATGCTCTTTAGAGCGTCAGCCCAGGGATGCGCCCGCCACATTACCGTGCCCAGCACGGCCTTGGGGCTTTGCACAGCGTGCAGCACCGCTGCGCGAAACGCAGCAGACAACAGTTCCATCTTACCTATCTCATCAATGACCACGTAATCTGCCTCTGCCACAGCCTGGTAGAGCGCAGATACAGCTACTATATCCACGTTTTCCACGTATACACTGTATTTGCCCACGCGCGGAAGACCGGGCACACTCACGTACGCCAGAGTGGCCCGCTGTCCATCCAAGGTCACAATCTCAAAGCCAAGCCGACGCTTTCCCTCTCGAATCTCTTGCGTGTAAAAGCCCCCACAGCGTCCGGGCAGTGCAGCAACCAACTTTTTGATCAGAGTGGTCTTGCCTACGCCCGGCCGCCCGCTCAGCAGGACAGTGCGGCCCATGGGAATCCTCCTATGTGCGGCATAGTATAGCTGTAACCTTGGATTGGCACAACTCGCTGTGAGGCCACAAGAGCGCAAGCTTGACAGTGCTTCGGATGCCGAGGAGGAACGGGCATTCGAGATGCTGGCTACGTGGTTGGCCGCTGACCTGGGGATCACAGCATAAAGAGGCCAGGATTGCCTCAGTAGCCATCCTGGCCTCTCTTACTGCTTTGCGCACAAACTGCGAACTCTCTGAGCAATACCCTGTGAATCCCGTCGTCAGTGTACCAGACCTGCCTCACCAGGCGGCCAATAGCGAACCCAGGCGTGCCCGATAATGTCGGACAAAGCCACCTCACCAAAGCTGCGTGAATCGTTGCTGGAGCCGCGATTGTCACCAAGGACGAACACATAGTCTGGCGATACCACGCGAGGCGGCATATTGCCGGATGTTAGTTGCTCTAGATAGGATTCCTCCAGAGCCTGGCCATTGATGTAGACGCGGCCATCTCTGATTTCAATGGTCTCGCCTGGCAGGGCAACAACGCGCTTGATGAGCGGCGGGTCTGACTGCCGTCGGTTCGGCAGTTTGAGCACCACGATGTCCCCCCGCCGCGGTAGATGGAAGCGATACGAAACCTTTTCAATAATGAGCCGCTGGTCGTCATACAGGTTAGGCTGCATACTCTGGCCTTCCACCCGAGTGGCCTGCGCCAGGAATGCATTGACAACCAGCACAATGAGTAAGGCAGGCAGGATAGTCTCCAAGACATCCCGTATCCAGCCTGTGATCCTGCGCCATATCGAAACAGAAGGTGCTATCTGCGGTGTTGGCTCAATAGGAAGCTTTTCAGTCATCTGCCTGGTATCCTCTAGAGCTATCGTTACTCGCGTCGGCGTGCGGAGCTTCCACCGCCACCGGGTCGTCGGGGCCCAGATGACGAACTGCGTCTGTCGCTTCTCGTTTTTCTGTCGCGCGCACGCGCCTCCTCTGCCGTCCAGCCCGCCAGTACAGCCTGCCGCGAAAGCCGAATCTTCCCTTCGCGGTCAATGTCTATGATCATCACCATGATCTCATCGCCGACTTTGACAACGTCTTCGACCCTCCCGACGCGATAGTCAGCTAGTTGGGAGATGTGCACCAGCCCATCTGTCCCTGGCAGGATCTCTACAAAAGCCCCAAAGTTCGTCGTGCGGACCACTTTGCCCGTGTAAATCTTCCCGATTTCGGGCTCCTCCGTCAATCGCTGAATGATTCTCACAGCCTTGTCACTACTCGCCCCGTTGATGGAAGCAATGTAGACCGTGCCGTCATCTTCTACGTCAATCTTGGCTCCCGTTTCCTCGATAATGCTGCGGATCATCTTACCGCCAGGGCCGATGACCTTGCCGATCTTCTCAGGGTCAATCTTGATCAAGGTGATACGCGGAGCGTATGGCGACAACTCTGGACGTGCCTCCTTGATGACGGACAACATCTTGTCCAGCACGAACAAGCGTGCCTCCCTCGCCTGAGCCATGGCCAATCTCATGATCTCGGCATTGATACCCTTGGTCTTGACGTCCATTTGCAGAGCAGTAACACCCTTGGCCGTGCCCGCCACCTTAAAGTCCATGTCGCCGAGGGCATCCTCCATGCCCTGTATATCAGTCAGCACGGCGTAGCGATTTCCATCCTTGACCAGGCCCATAGCAATACCAGCTACTGGTGCATTGATTGGCACACCAGCGTCCATCAAAGCCAAGGTACTAGCGCAGACACTGGCCATCGAAGTCGAGCCATTAGAGGAGAGCACCTCAGATACCAGCCGGATGGTGTATGGAAAGCCTTCTTCACTGGGGATCATGGGCAAGAGGGCTCTCTCAGCCAGCGCACCGTGTCCGATCTCTCGCCGGCCCGGTCCGCGCATCCTTCCTGCTTCCCCCGTGCTATAGGGGGGAAAGCTATAGTGATGCATATACCGCTTTTTCTCTTCGGTGCCAAGGCCGTCAAGTATCTGCTCGTCACTCACTGTGCCGAGTGTGGCAATAGTCAGGACTTGGGTTTCTCCACGTGTGAAGAGGCCTGAACCATGCGCACGCGGCAGGAGCCCCACCTCGCCACTGAGATGGCGAATGGTCTTAAAGTCGCGGCCATCTGGGCGGTAGCCTTTGTCGAGTATCGCACTGCGCACCACGCTCTTGAGACACTGATCAAAGGCGGCCAGGATTTCTGGCTCGGAGTACGTCTCACGCAGGCTGGTGAGCAATGGTGCACGAAGCTCGTCAAGCGCTTTGTTGCGTTCCTCCTTGCTCTGTGCCTGCTCCAAGGCTGCAGTCAGGCGCTCGACAAGTTGCTCTCGCACGACGTGTGCAAGTTTCTCGCTCACCTGAAACAGAGGAAATTCCCTCTTAGGCTTGCCAACAGTTTGGTGCATTTCTTCTTGCATGCGGATGACATCTTGGAACGCCTTGTGTCCTTCCTGGAGCGCTCGCAGGAGGATCTCTTCGCTTACCTCACTCGCGCCCGCTTCGACCATCACAATGGCATCTGCCGTCCCGGCCAGCCGTAGGTCCAGAAGGCTGTTCTGCATCTCGGAGGCTGTTGGATTGAGCAACAGCTTCCCATCCGCATAGCCGACTCGTATGGCTCCTACTGGGCCAGCAAAGGGGATGTCAGAGATTGTCAGGGCGGCCGAAGCACCAATAATGGCCATGATGTCCAGATAGTGTTCCTGATCCGCAGATAGGGCTGTCGCAACGATGTGCACATCGTGGCGAAGACCTTTAGGGAGGAGTGGACGCAAAGATCTATCCGTTAGCCGGCAAAGCAGGATTGCTGCCTCGGACGGGCGGCCTTCCCGTTTGAAGAAGCCCCCTGGGATTTTGCCAGCAGCATACAACCGCTCTTCGTAGTCAATAGTCAAAGGGAGGAAGTTTATGCCCTCACGAGGAGTTCGCGAACTAGTAGCTGTAACCAGGATTATGGTATCGCCGCAACGAACAGTCACGGCCCCTCCAGCCTGCCCGGCCAGCTTGCCCGTCTCCACGACCACGGTTGAACTGCCCAAAGTGGCACTACAACTTGGTACCGTATTCATTTTTTACCTACTTTTCTCATAGTGTTTCGAGATCGGGACGGGCAGTCAGGGACTGGGGACTGAGCCGCATGTCTCTCATGCGGAGCACTCCCCAATTCCTGGACCACCCATTCGTGATCTCCTGTCTGCATCGGCAACGTAGGTCACCGAGGGCCATGTGCAAATGAGTAGATGAACACTCCGATCTACTCGTCCATCTATCTTAGGCCCCTCGGGTCCGTTGCGCATACGCTACTTCCGCAAATCCAGCCGCGCTACGATTTGCTTGTATCGTTTCGTGTCTGTGCGGCTCAGATAGGCCAGATGCCGGCGACGCTGTCCTACCAGCTTCAGTAAGCCGCGTCGTGAAGCTTCGTCGTGTTTATGGAGTTTGAGATGCTCAGTGAGGTCAGTAATGCGCTTGGTCAAGAGCGCTATCTGCACCTCCGGCGAACCCGTGTCCTTGGGATGGACGTGGTATTCCCTGATGACGGCTTCCTTTTCACCCTTTTCCAGGGCCATGCCGCACCCCCTTTCTCCTTGGGACGTCAAACACAATTCACAATTATAGCGCACTTTGGAGCAGAATGCAAATCAAATGCATATCGCGGCAAACGTGTTGAAAAGCCCCAGGCGTTCTTACGGAGCTACAGAGTACTGCGTCAAGCGCTAAACTTGAGCACTTGTTCCCATATCGTTCATCCCGCTCGACGGGACAGCAATTCGACCAAAGGGGTTTAGCCATTGATGCACAAAGCAGTAAACCGGGCACGCTTGGTACACGCGCCATCACTGTAAGGAAGGTGCATCGAGATGAGCCGCGAGAGACTTACTCTGATGCCTCGGCTGTGGAGACGCAATGAAGATCATATTCCCGTCTATTTCCAAAGTGATCGCACCTGCTGATGGAATGCAAAAGGACCACCGTATGGCGGTCCTTTTGCGTATTCGGTGCCTACTCTTCGGAGCCGGCTTTGTCCTATTCGTCTTCTTCGGGTTCTTCGGGCAAGTCTTCGTATTCTACCTTTAGCCAAGAGCGCACAGCGCCACAATCAGGGCATTCGCTTGGTGGTTGGCTGCCTTCGTAGATATAGCCACACTCCGTGCACTCCCACTCGATGATGGGCATTCGGTCTCACCTCCCTTCCTACTGTATTTCTATGGTTTATTCGTAGAGACATCATCCAACAAGCTGCAACGCCGTGCGGCTAATGCAAGATGTCAGCCTCCTTTTCAACTGCTGATAGTATCACAGTTTTGGTGAACCTATTGGCAAAATAGGTGTAATCGAGGAGCAACTTTGGTAAGGTTCTGGTGGACATCAAGACGAGTGAAGTGTACTACTGCTTCGTGCGTAAATTGCTAAACCTCACTGGTGAGATTGCCGTATAAAAACGGATGTTTGAGTTCAGAGCTTGACGCAGTACCCTGTAGTTTGCATTTTCGCCTTTTGTGGCTATCATTTCCCTTGTCAGCAGCCATTGAGTCCGTGGTGGATCTTTGGAAAGCAAGCCGAGGGGGCATCCCTATGCGAATTCTTATCGTGAACCCCGAGTCTGTTTGGACTCAGCGAATTCGGGCCAGATTAGAGCCGACTGGTGCCAGAGTCTGGACGGCTGGCGATTGGAACGGCGCAGTCAAGGCACTGGAAGAGGCTTGGCCTGACATCCTGATCATTGAATCCCGTCTCTTGCAGAAGGAGGCGGCGACGATATTGCCTGCTCTGAGAGAAGGTGAACGGCTGCCGGTCATTGTACCAACTACGCTTGGGCGCTATCCTGTGGATTCCAATGACGTTTCACCGCGCGGCGAGGAAGCGCTGCGCCGCATCGAATTGCTGATCACACGGCTACAGGGCGCTTTCCAGCCCGCTGGCCAACTCATCCGGGTGGGTAAACTCACTATTGATGCGGCGCGCAAGGAGGTGATTTTCGCTGCCAGGCGCATACGATTACCTCCTATCCAGTTCCGCTTGGTCCAATACCTGGCCCTCAATGCGGAACGCGTGGTGGATCAGCGTGAATTGCTAAGAGAAGTTTGGGGCTATGCGGGCTTGGACAGTGAAGGACGCGATTTGATCAAAACCCACGTGCGTCTTGTCCGCCGTAAATTGGGCTGGAGCGATGAAAGCAGCAGCTACCTAAAGTCCGTACGCGGATTTGGGTACATGCTCAGCGTCCCAGCGCAGGATCAGGTGAGGAAGACCAAGAGACAGTAGTCAGGCGTTGTCTATGTGCCAAGCAGGCCAGGGGAAGAGTTACAAAGTGGAGTATGGCATGCGCGAAGCCGCTTGTGGCGATTCATTGAAGCCCATGTGATGTCATAGCTTTCAACTACACGCTAGCTCGAGACTGAAGAGGCAGTGTGAATCGGGTTTGGGGTCCCACAGTATCCCCAATACTGATCAATACTGAGGTCAACCCGGACGTTGGAGACGACTGAACAGCAAGGGTATATGATCTGTGCGCAACTTGTCCAACAGCGCCGGCGGACGCCCGTTATACACAAACTGTCAGGGGGTCTCTGCGGGGTCATTCTGTAGCACTGGCGCTTTGGTCCCGCACGGACATCCCACTCAGAAACTTGTAGAAGCCCTCCAGGTCTTCCACCCAATGCAGATCCGTTTCTACTTCGACCTCTGGTGGGATGCCACTGACTAATGATTTGATCACCACTACAGGTGTATTGCCCACCCATTTGGTCCACGCAACCTCGGCGATGGTGCCACAACTCAGGCCAATGCACAGCAATACGTCGGAAAGCTGGCAGATGCGCTCGTGCTGCTCCGTCCAGCTCAGATCTTCCACCGTCTCATGGCACAAGTGGCGGTAGTCCTCACAGCGAGTCGTGGCGGCCTGTGCGGAAGTTCCACCATGCGGGATGATGCCAATCAGCCTGTGGCCGCCTGCAGCATAATAAGACTGGGCGGCCAACAGCGCCACGCCTCGATCGGGTACCAGCACCACAGTGTACCCGCGCTGGGCCAGTCCCTCTCCCGCTGCCCTAGCTGTACGTTCACAAGCAGCAGGATCAAGTCCGACAGACCTGGAAGTGATATTGATGTCAGTAGGACCAATGATGCCTATACGCATGCTTTGCGCTCCATGTTCCGGGTGGTGCAATCACACACCACAAGGTCAACTCGCTAGATTATCGGCCCGCTGGGGTCAAACCCTTGGCTACTAGGCCATGAATAGCTCGGTGTTGCTCAACGCGGACGATAGTCCGCGTTCTGGCGGCGGATTGTCATCCGCCGGGAGCGTAGGCCCCACGCTGCAAGTGCAGAAGAACCTGACAGGCATCTTGCACCAGAACCAGATTAACGCCACCTTGGTCCGTTTGGCAAAGCTCAGGCGCACCACAAAGCACACGGACACGCACTAGTGAGCTGGGTATTCAAAGAAGGTGCTGTCGGCGAACAGAGCATAGATGATGTCACGAGCACCTGACATAATCAATTGCCCGTGTTCAAAGACCTGCCATTCGTTGGTATGGCCACGCTCGTCATCAGTAGCCCAACCCAGTCCTTCTTTGACGCCTTCCTCTTTGCACCATACGAGGCCAAACCCACGCTTGGGCTGCAGCAGGCTGCCAGGGGGAGAGGTCTCACAACTATACTCTGGCATGCCCTCGTGCCAGCGATCAGAAAAGCTACGCCACACACCATCGTTGTAGAAGACAAAGACGGTACGGTCAGCCTCGCGCCAAAGCATGTGGCCGCGTTCGAAGGCCTGTTCTGCCATAAGGCTGCCTTGCATCTCTTCCGCTGGGCAACCCAGGCCAAAGCGCAGGCTCGTGTCGCCAGCCCAGTATGGCTCGAAGGGGCGGCCAGGAACTAAATCACATGAGGGCTCTACCATAACAGCCACAGTGGGGCTGGGTTCAGGATGCGGTGTCAGCGTAGGCCAGGGCGTCGGCGTGTAGGTAGGCGTGGGGGTTGGCGGCGGCGGCAATGTCATGTCACGGAACACGTGCACTGTGCCTCGCTGTGCATCGGAGAGGTAAACGTACCCACGCTGGGCGTCCACAGTCAGCTCGTACCCGTCAGCAACTCCAGGTTCACCCTGCAGCCCCAATCTGGCCACCGTGCCCAATCCACGGCTATCAAGTACCAACAACTCAGTACCGGGCTCGACAGCCGGATCCGGTGCGTAGGTGAGGCAAATAAAGATGTGATGCGTCTTTGGGTTGTAGGCCAGGGCTGCTGGATACTTGGGCAAAGCCAAGGCAGCGGTCCGTTCGAGGCTGCTGGCATCGTTGACGATTAGCTTGTAATACCCCATGCGCACCGCCGAGGAGAAGATGCGCTGGCCCTGTGGATCAACCACCAGACCGGTCATGCTCAGACCACCTACCTGACCTTTGAGGAGTTCACCGCTCCTCAGATCCACGACATACACAATGAAGCCACCGTTGGAACCCGGCGTGCCGTTCGAAGCCACCATGTAGGCGCGTCCAGCTCTGGGATCAACCTGAATGTGAACAGGCTTGACTGCAAAACCGTAGATGGTTAGCAACTCAGTGCGTCGCAGCAAGCGCTGGCTATCCGCATCGAGTACTGCGTCGCTGACATACAACTGACCAGTTTCGGGCGCTATGGCCAGGCCCTGTGGCAACCGTCCAACCTCTATTGTCCTGATGATGCTATTATCGCGCGTAGAGACGAGCGTCAGGTCGCCACCGACATAGTTCAATACAAACAGCGTATCTCCATCGGGACTCAGGGCTACCTCCATAGGGTGTAGACCCACGGCTATCTCATCAACGAGTCGCTCGCCCTCTAGGACGAACACACTATTCGTGCTGGCACAAGCAACGTACAAGCGTCCTGTGTCAGGATGTACAGCCATGCCACGTGGTATTATGCTCAGCGGCACAACCTGCAGCAAACGGTTGCTCTCGCTGTCAATGACCGCCACGTTGTCGCTGTTCGAATTGGCAACATATACCTCGCCATCTTTCCCCAAAGCCACGCCAAGAGGACGCAAGCCCAAGGGGACTGTCGCTACGAGCCGCAGAGTGTTCCCATCAATGACCGACACGTCGCTGGTCCAGGAATTGGCCACGTAGATGCGCCCGTTGCGCGGGTCAATAGCCATGCCACGTGGGTCGCCGCCAATGGGCGTGCGCCCCAGTTGCTCCCGTCCCAGGGCATCATAGGCGACCAGGTATTGGTGGAGGCCATAAGTGTCGTCACTCGTGTCATATTCGTTGATAAAGAAACGCTCGGATGTGGGATCAGTCCCAAGCGTCACGTAGGCATCATGTTCAAGCGCAGCGATGACGGTCAAATCCCTCAAGTCCACGATTTGCACACTGTTGTAGACACTGGCATACAGCAGATTGGTCACCGGATTCGCTGCCAAGGCCAGTATGCCAATGGAGGCCTCAAGAGGCACGGTGGCAATACGTTCACCTGAAACGCCGTCCAGTACAGCGAGAGCATTCTCGCCACGCCCACCTACATAGAGACGACCATCCAGGACTACCAGACAGGCCGGGTTCTTGGGCGCAGGCACCGTTTTGACGACATGATAGCCAGAGATGATAGAGACAGAATCCTCTCCCTCGTTGGCCACGTACAGCAGACCAGTCTCAGGGTCTGTTGCCAGGGCAACTGGCGCATCACCCACGGCGATCACTTCGACCACCTCATTGTCTTCAATCACTGAGACGTTGTCAGTGCTGCGATTGGCCACGTACACGCGGCCATCAAGCACAGCGATAGCCTGTGGATTGTGGCCCACACCTGGCAAAGTACGCAGCGTGATCTCGCCTACAGACTGCGGCTTGCTGGGCAAAGTCGGCGAGGGCGGAATTGTTGCCGCAGGCGATGGAGTTGCCACTCTTGCGAGTGGCGTAGGCGTAGGTGTCAAAGGCGCCGGAGCGCAGGCCCCCGCAGACAACGCCAGAGCTAACGCTAGTAGTATGCACGCAAATGCTCGAACTCTCATTTCTTGCTTTCTTTCTACGGACGTAACAGTACTTTCAAAGTGCCCTTGGCTCGCGCATGCTCGAAAGCAGGCAGGCCTTCGTCCAATGGATAAGTGGCCGCGATGAGCGATTCCACATCCACCAGCTTCATGGCTAACAGGCGCAACGCCGGGGCAAACGGGCCACAGCGTGAACCTATCAGGTTCACCTCGTCCACGACAATGGACGTCAAATTCACTTCGCTCTGACCTTTAAACGTACTTTTCAGCACCAAAGTTCCCCTCGGCTTCACCATGGCTCGGGCCGAGACAAAGCCAGCCGGCTGGCCAGTGCAATCCACAACCACGTCAGCTTTGATGTCCATGTCTGCGGCAGCGAGATGGGTCGGGATGCCCTGACGCTCAAGGATAGACAGCTTGGCCGCGTGCCGGCCCACGGCAACGAGATCACACCCGGTCAGGCGCATCACCTGGGCCACCAGCAAGCCCAGCTTGCCGTCACCCAGCACAACGACACGCTGTGTGGGCCGAACGTGGACCTGTTCGAGTATCTCCAGAGCTGCCGCCAGCGGCTCGGTGAATACAGCCTGCTCATCAGACATGCTGTCCGGCACGAGGTGCAAATTGCGTGTGGGCAGCACGCAGTAGTCGGCCATTGCCCCGTCACGCCCCCAGATTCCCAGGGTGGTACGCTGGGGACAGTGTGTGGGATTACCAGCTAGGCAGGTGGGACACGTACCACAGTAGCAGTTGATTTCCCCCACCACTCGCCGACCGACCATGGCAGGATCCTCACAGCGCTCCACCACACCCACGAACTCGTGTCCCAGGACACCGTGGAAACCCATGTACCCGCGAGTGATCTCCAGGTCCGTGTTGCAGATGCCAACCAGCGTCATACGCAACAGGGCCTCTCCCGGGGGAGGGGAAGGCTGTGCATAGTCGTTCACCAACCTCAACTGGCCGTCGTAAAGCAGAGCACGCATACCGTCATTCCTCAATTGCTATTGCACCCGATTATAACACGAACAAAAGTAAAGAAAAAGCCCGGCTCGCCGAGAACCGGGCTCGTGTGCTCGGACACTCACGCGCTCGCGCGCGAGCGGCCAAACAGGCGACGGAAAAAGCCGCCAATCTCCCCCTTCTCCCAGACTACGAGAAGTGGTACGGCCGTGAAAATAGACGAATACGTACCGCTGATCAGTCCAATCAACAACGTGGCGATGAATTGTCGGATGGTTGCTCCCCCGAAGAAGAGAACAGCTACCAGGATAAAGATGGCGTTCAACTGTGTGGCCAGTGAACGGTGTAATGTCTCCAGCAGACTGCGGTTGACGACCAGTTCGTAGGGCTCACCACGGCGCCTGGGGATATTCTCGCGGATGCGGTCGAACACCACTATGGTGTCCTGCACCGAATAGCCAGTCACGGTGAGCATAGCAGTAAGGAACAGGGCATCTGCCTCCCAACCCAACAGCAGGCCCAGAATAGAGAAGGCCCCCATGGTGACCAGCACATCGTGTAGTGTCGCTGCGCTGGCGCAGACACCATAGCGCAGAGCGTTTGGCACCTTCCGCCACGCGAACATGATGAAAGCCATAATCACGAGAGCTGCAGCTACGATAGCAATTGTTGCGCTGCGCGTGACTTCTCGCCCTACGGTCGGTCCCACCTGCTCGAACCGCAACTCTGTCAGCGGGCCAAACCTGGCACTCAACTCGGTCTGAAGAATGGCCTTCTCGCCCTCTCCCAGCTCTTTGGAGCGGATCAACACTGTTTTCTCATCCAAGGTCGTCTGCACGGTGGTATCGCCGTAGCCATGCTCGACGAAAACCTGACGGACCTCGGTAGGCAGGACAGCCTGCTCGAAAGTCAACTCCATTAGAGCACCGCCGGTGAAGTCAATGCTCAGGCGCAGAGGAGTGCCAAGGCGCACAGTAGAAATGATCATGGCAATGAGGCCCGATATGATGATCAGGGCCGATATCAGAAAGTACCAATATCGTTTTCCAACAATATCTGTCATAAGTCCTCCCGGGGGCAGGAACAACAGCCCTAGCCCGTCGATGCTAGAGACCAATCAGCCACTTGCGGTCGCGCAGGCTCTCGCCACCAATGGTGTATAGCAGGCGGATAATTGTGCGTGTGACAGTGATGGCAGTGAACATGCTGACCAACACGCCCAGAAACAGTGTAACCGCAAATCCCTTCACCATGCTCGCGCCAAAATTAGAGCCAAACCAGTACAGGATTGCACACATAATCAGCGTTGAAAGGTTCGAATCGCGGATAGAAGTCCACGCGCGGGCGAAGCCGGCCTGAATTGCTGAACTGAAGCGTTTCCCCTGACGCAACTCCTCTTTCATACGCTCAAAAATCAGGATATTCGCATCCACAGCAGTGCCCACTGAAAACAGAAAGCCCGCCACACCAGCCAAAGTCAATGTCACTGGAATCAACTTGAACAAGGCGAAAGTGACCAGGGCATAGATCAGCAGCGCGATGTCAGCTACGACGCCGTGCAGACGATAGTAAACCAGCATGAACAGCAGAACAATGATCACACCAATGATGCCCGCCCGGGTGCTCTTGGCTACTGAGTCCTGCCCCAGAGTCGGGCCCACAGTGCGATTTTGGATGACCTTCAAGGGAACGGGCAACGCGCCGTAGCGCAGTTGAATCACGATGCTGCGTGCCGCGGCCAGTTTAAAGTCGCCAGTGATGCGGCCCGTGCTCTCCGTAATAGCAGTCTCGATGCGCGGGCAAGAGATGATCACGCCATCCATAACAATGGCCAAGTAGCGCCCGACACTGGCCGTGGTGTGCGCTGCAAAGATCTGGCCGCCGTCTTCCGTAAGCTTGAAATTGATCTCCGGCCGGCCGTATTCATCCTGCCCGACCTGCGCCGTCTCCAGGTGCTGTCCAGTGATGACCGTGTGGTAGATGCGCTTTCGGGGGGTTGGCGTTGGCGTAGGTTCCAGCTCAGCAGTCGTCGTCGGGGAAACGACGCCTGCAGGAGTCGTGGCAGGCGTGAGTGTAGGCGTTAGCGTCGCCGTAGCCCAAGGGGTGTCGGTTGCCGTGGGCACGGGGGTAGGAGTCTCAATGCCGAATTCACCGCTCTCCTGAAAGCTGCTGTTGACCTCTGTGCCAGGGGGAAGAAAAGTGTTGCCAGCATCTATGAATTCCAACAGGCCTGTCTGGCGAAAGGTGGCAATGGCCTGATCAGGGTCTTGGACGCCAGGTAACTCTACAACAATCCGGTCAGAGCCTGCCAACTGCACAAGCGGTTCTGCCACACCCAGGCCATTGACACGATTCTCCACGATGGCCTTCGCGGCACTCATAGTATCAGCATCCAACACTTGCCCTTGAGGCAAATCCGCCTCAAGCACCACCTGCATGCCACCCTGCAGATCGAGGCCACGACGCACCTCGATGTCTCGATCAATATTGATCGGCCCAAAGTGAATGTGCAGGCCAGGGTTAGTAGGCAACACTACCCAGATAGCTATGCCCGTCAGAAGAACGATGAGCATCAGCAAAGTCATATCGCGTTGCTGCATGAACTGTTTCCTCCAAGGCCTTGGTAAGGCAAATAACAGCCACACCCGGCATGGGTGTGGCCGGCGCGCACTTGGTTCGCTTATATTGCTGGATTACAGAGTACTGCACAAGGATGCAAACTGACAAGCTCCGGTTCCAACGCAGTATATGCCATCCTCACGCATCTGTCAAATTACGCGCTTTTTGGGGCTTATAATGCGCCAGGAACTTGGTGACCTGCTTCAGCACCTGGGACTTGGTGAGGTCATCAGTCATGACATAGAGGTCGCAGTGAGCCCGCGCATGAGCCAGGCGTCGCCGCTGTTCCTCCACACATCCTACCACGTAGTGACGGCATCCGCGGCGATATACTACCTCTTCGCTAGCATCCAGATAGATGAGCACGTCAGGGCGAGACATCACCTGCCACATGTAGGGAACCCCGGAATGCTCCTGAACACACTCACGCACTTGGTGGCCCAGACGGCGCAGCCCTTGCGCTAGCGTTGTCTTGCCAGTGCCACATATCCCTACCAGGACTACACGCATGGCTGCACAAGTCTTTCCCTAGAGAGGCGGCAATGGAAAACGAACGGTCAACCGCCGCGCATGGTCAATTTGCTTGCGGGGCACAAGAGCCAGTACGAGTACACTCATGTCATCTTGTGGTCGGCCCTTGTCCAGTTCTACAGCACGAGCCAGGATGGCATCAGCCAACGCGGCAGCATCATCATCGCCACGGGCAATGAATGCGGCGGCCATACCCGCCACGTCGAATGACGCGCCGAAACGACGTCCGGCATCAAGCACTCCATCGGTGAAGACAATGATCCACGTATCGGACGCAACTGACAGCTCGGTAATGACTGGCTTTGTCCGGGTATAGACGCCGATGGCCTGGCTTGGTTCATCAAGCCTGTGCAGACCATCCTTGTCAACGACCAGCACAGGACAATGACTGTTGCGCGAGATGACGATAGTACGCGTCACTAGGTCGAGCGAAACGATGCTTAGCTCAGCTGACACTTGGCCTCGACGATGCGCGCGCAAGTAGTCGTGCGCGGCTCGGGCAGCCGCACCATCGCGCACGCCCTCCGCCAGCAGAGAGATAGCCTTGCGTGACACTAGGTTACTGATGAGCTTGGCGGCGCGCCCGCTGCGCTGGCCATCAACCAGAACCAGAGAAAGCCCACCTTGCGGTCGCTCAACTATCTCCAGAGTATCGCCGCTCTCGCTGGTAGCGTACTTACCGACCTTGGCTACACTGACCTGCAATTCGAGCTCGACATCATCATCTTGCTCTTGCATGGCTTTATTATACCGCTACTCGCTTTTTGCTCAAAGGAGCCTGGAATCTGGGAAACTAGGGTCCTGGACACCGGACATTGACAATGAGACAGGACGACCTATAATGACGGTGGAGGAAGTCTGCATGGAGATCACTATCAGCGCTTGTTGGACTACCTGGGGTTGGGTAGGGACTGCGGTCTCTCGCGAGGGACTGCTTGGCACCAGCCTGCCTGCGGTTTCGCGAGAACGAGCGCTGGCCCCCTTGCTACACGAACGGCCTGACGCTCAGGACGGCATGAACCCCCGCCTTGCAGCCCTGCACGAGAAGCTGTGTCGCTATTTTCGTGGCGAAATTGTGGATTTCCACGATCAATTACTGGATACACGCGAGGCTACCGACTTCCAGGCTCGCGTGTGGAAAGCTGTACGCGCCATTCCTTATGGACAGGTGTGCTCCTACAGTTGGATAGCGAATCGGGCCGGCTCACGACGGGGTGCACGTGCTGTTGGACGAGCTCTGGCCATCAATCCTTTTCCCATTGTCGTGCCGTGCCATCGTGTAGTGGGACAGGACGGCCAACTGATCGGCTTCGCTGCTGGTCTTGCCATGAAGCGTCGTCTGTTGGAATTGGAGGCAGTCCAGGTGACTTCACCTGCGGCTATAGTGTAAGGTATGCTGGCCGGGGTGTAGTTCACAGTGGGCGCACAAAGCCCTCCGAGGTTGTGATGCCACTCTTGTCGGTAAGAAAAGCCAGCGATTCGCAAAGCTGGAGCTCTTGCTGACTGGGTCTGTCGCAAGACTGAACTGCACCAGGCCGAGCAGGTCACCTTGACGACTGCAGCGTAACGTGGTAAGATGGCTACGCAGCGGGCATCGTCGCCCCCATTTCTTGGTATCGAAGTGGGGGTTTTCCACGGAATACTGCGTTGATCCACGCCTGAGGATCCTTCTCACGAGAGAATCGCAGTGAGAAGCAGCAAAGCAAGAAAGAGAGCACGATCCATGCGCGTCGGCATAGATGCCCGACTCGTCTACTACAGACAAGCCGGCATCAGTCAATACACGGTTCGCCTGCTGGAGGAATTTGCCTCCATTGGCAAGAATGACGAGTTCATTGTCTTTCAGAGCCGCAAAGACAAGTCCACGCTGGTAGACCGACCGAACTTTCGCAAACGCTCCTTGTGGACGCCTCCTCACCATCGCCTAGAACAACTGCTGCTACCACTAGAAATCGCCACAGTGGATCTGGATGTGTTGCACAGTCCGGATTTCATTCCTCCATTCCGACGTACTTGTAAGTCAGTAATCACCATCCATGACCTCAATTTTCTGCTGTACCCGCACTTTTTGACACCGGAAAGTGCCAGTTACTATGGCCAGATTGACCAGGCAGTGCGAAAGTGCGACCACATCATCGCAGTTTCGGAGAGCACGAAGCGAGACATAATCCGTCTGACAGGCGCACCAGAAAACAAGATAACAGTTGTCTACGAAGCAGCGCATCCCCTCTACCGGCCGCTGCAAGATGAGTCCCGGCTCCAACAGGCCAAAGAACGACTTGGCATTCCCAATGACTTTATCCTCTTCGTGAGTACTATTGAACCACGCAAGAACGTACCCACTCTGCTGATGGCCTATAGGCAATTGCTGCACGACTACCGCACTGAAGCTAGCTTGATACTGGCCGGAGAGAAGGGATGGCTTTTCGATGAAGTGTTCGCGCTGGTCGGGAAGCTCGGCCTTCAGGAACGCGTCCGCTTCCTGGGTAGCGTCTCACCGGAAGATCTGCTGGGGCTATACAATGCGGCCCGTCTGCTCGTTCACCCAGCCTTCTACGAGGGCTTTGGCCTCCCGCCGTTGGAAGCGATGGCCTGTGGCACACCTGTGGTTGTGTCCAACACATCGTCGCTGCCAGAAGTAGTTGGGGATGCTGCGCTGCTGGTGGAGCCTACGGATGTAGATGGCATGACAGTGGCCATGTGGCGTTTGCTGTCAGACGAAGCCCTCCGCCAAGAGATGATTGACAAAGGTCTCAAGCGGGCTCGCCTGTTCTCCTGGAGGAAAGCAGCATTGGAGACCTTGGACATCTATCATCGCCTGGCACAGTAGCGAGCATGAACAAGCGAATCCTCTTTCTGACGCCACAATTGCCTTACCCACCACAGCAGGGCACTTCGATTCGCAACTACAATCTTATCGTGCAAGTGGCTAGACGGCATGAGGTTCACCTGCTCTCATTCACTGATTCAGGGGGCCCAACAATGGACCCCGGGCCTCTCCAAGACCTGTGCGCGAGTCTGAATACAGTGCCGGCACCTAGTCGCACCAACTGGCGTCGCCTGCTGACCGTCCTGACTTCTCCCTTGCCTGACATCGCTCATCGCCTGTCAGCAGTTGCCTTTCAACAGAAGCTGGCAGAGTTGCTGAGTGCAGCGAGCCTGGATGTGCTGCAGATAGAGGGTCTGGAAATGGCACAATACGGCCTGTGGGCCAGGCGATTTGCAGGGAAGCAGGCACCATTTCTCGTGTACGACGCTCACAATGCCGAATACCTGCTGCAGCAGCGCATTTTCGAGACGGACTCTCGTCGTCCTCGCCGCTGGCCAGGGGCGATTTATTCGCTCATCCAGTGGCAAAAACTGCGTCGCTACGAATCAATGGTTTGTCGCCGGGCCGACCGGGTGATGGCCTGCTCCTCTGCAGACGCACAAGCACTGGTCCGGCTCGTTCCCGGTCTGAAGGCAATCCTCGTACGCAACGGCGTAGACACGCAGCATTACCGGCCAGACGCAGTATCTCCAGCCCTACTGGGTACTCAGGCGCTGGTTTTCACAGGCAAGATGGACTTCCGCCCCAACGTAGATGCTGTCCTGTGGTTTTGCTCAGAGGTGCTGCCCATAATCAGGCGGGCGTCCCCAGAAGCACACTTTTACATCGTGGGCAAGAACCCCCATCCGCGCCTCGAGCCGCTGACTCGCAGGCCGGGCGTAACGATAACCGGCTTTGTGGAAGACCCACGTCCCTACACTGCGGTGGCGGCGGTCTACGTCGTGCCGCTCCTCACTGGTGGTGGAACGCGCCTCAAAGTCCTGGAAGCCATGGCTATGGGCAAGGCCATTGTCTGTACCACTCTGGGCTGTGAAGGCATCCACGCTACGCCAGAACGCGACATCGTGCTGGCTGACGCCGCCGATGACTTTGCCACGTGCGTGCTCGCTTTGCTGGAGAATAGAGCGCGGCGCAAGGAGTTGGGCCATGCGGCGCGAACCTTTGTTGAGCAGCACTTTGACTGGCAGACCGTCACCGCCCCGCTGGAGCAAGCCTATGAGCCCTAGCCGTCAGCGCTTGCGCCTGGCGCTGTTGCGTGCGTTTGCCGCGCTGAGTTCGCCTCTGCGTCGAGGCAGACTACATGTCTTGCCTGCTGCACCACGAATCCTTGTGATCCGCCCCGACCATATCGGCGACTTGCTCTTCGCGACGCCTGCGCTACGCGTACTGCGCAAGGCGTTCCCCAGCGCCCACCTGGCCTGTATGGTCGGCCCGTGGGGCAGGGCCGTGCTAGAGAACAATCCTCATCTTAGCGAGATCATCGTCTGTGAGTTTCCGGCCTTCAGCCGCAGGCTGAAGGCGTCGCTGCTTGCCCCGTATCGCAAACTGCACGAATGGGCTGCGCAGCTAGAGTCACGGCGCTTTGACATGGCCATAGTGCTGCGCTTCGACCACTGGTGGGGAGCGCTGTTGACATATTCGGCGGGCATTCCCCGACGCCTGGGCTACGCAATCCCCGAATGCCAACCCTTCTTGACGAGAGTTGTCCCTTATATCAGCTTGCAGCATGAGGTACAGCAAGACGTGACGCTCATCGAGCAGGCCGTACAAGAGAGTGGACGCCAGGTGCCTGAGGCTCCATTGACGCTTGAGTTTGAAATCCCTGCAAGAGATCAGGAGTACATCGCCAGTTACCTGGCTGAGCATGGAGTGACAGCAGATCAGGGTTTGGTTGCCATTCATCCAGGCGCGGGTGCGCCTGTCAAGCAGTGGGGGCCGGAGGCTTTCGCTGCAGTCGCAGATGCCATCGCACGGCGTTGGAGGTTCAAGGTGGTCATCACCGGCGCCCGCGACGAACTCGACCTAGCCTGGTCAATCTACGCACGAATGCGCTTCGATCCCATCGTCGCTGCTGGCGAGACGTCACTAGGCCAGCTTGCCGCTCTTTTCCAGCGCTGTCGCCTTGTCATTGGCCCAGACTGCGGGCCGCTGCACCTCGCTGTGGCCGCCGGCACGCCGACGGTGCACCTTTATGGGCCGGTGGATCCACGCAAGTTCGGCCCGTGGGGTAAGCCAGAGAAGCACCTGGTCGTGAGTTCTCATCGCGAATGCGTCCCTTGCAACCGGCTTGACTACTCCGCCCAGGAGCTACCGAGCCACCCCTGTGTGCGTGAGATACCAGTTCAGGCCGTGCTCGAGGCTGCTCAGAAACTACTGAATAGAGTTTGACAGGCCCGCCTCAATACTACAGCCACAGTTGGCCGAGATGTCATTCTGAGCGACCGAAGGGAATCTCATCGTAGCATAGCCTTACCCTACTGCTTCGTGCATGAACCGCTCGTCCCGCCCTGACGGGATTGCTAAACCTCACTGGTCGGATTACCGTACAAAAACCGGTGCCTGAGTTTAGCGCTTGACGCAGTACCCTGTAAGAGGGTGAACATGCGATTCGTCTGGAGCCTGGCAACTATCCTTCTGCTTGCTGCGCTGTCCGGAATGGCGCTCGGTGCGAGCACCGAGTTTTGCCTGGTGACTATCCCCTATGAAGGGCTGGAACAGCTTCGGCAACTGGCGTCCTGGGGACTGCAGATCATCAACTATCAGGGGAACGTCCTCGCTGCGCTGAGCTGTGACGGACAGATCGAGAGATTGCGCCAGGCCGGTTTTCAGGTCACAGTCCTGGACTGGGCAGCGGACACCCGGCTATACTATGTGACCTATCCCTCCCCAGCGGATGACTTCGCACCGCTGTCCGCAGTAGAGGCCGCATACCCATACGCGCGGGATGTCCATATCGTCAGAGCCACGTCCGCCCAGGCGGAAGCTCTGGCCATGCGGGGCGTGGAAATCGTCAAGCTGCCCAATTGCGTTATCCTTCCCGGACGACAGCCGACCATGGCAGATTTGCAGGCCCGACTGGCGCACAGCCCTGGTGTCCAAGCAATGGTAGACGCGGTCTCACCCACGCTGCTTGTCCATCACGTATGCAAGCTCCAGGACGATGACAGCCTGGACTATTGCAATGAATTCGGAACTCGCTATTCGTATGCCACGGCGAAGCTAAACGAAGCAGCACAGTACCTTTACGACGAGTACGCTACCCTGGGGCTGTCGGTAACCTGTGACGCGTTCGTATACAACAGTAAGCCGATGACCAACGTCGTGGCCGAGTTGTCAGGCGTCGGTCCTGTCAGCAATCACATCTACATTATCTGCGCGCATTACGACTCGATTTCGTGGGATAGTGACAGATACAAGATCGCACCAGGCGCTGATGACAATGCCAGTGGCTCAGCAGCGGTACTGGAGGCGGCCCGCATCTTGAGTCAGTACCAGTTCCCACGCACGCTGCGCTTCGTTAACTTTGCGGGAGAGGAACTCGGGTTGATAGGCAGTGCACACTACGCTGGGGAGGCGTTCAGGCGCGGGGACCTGATTGATGGTGTGATCAACCTGGATATGATCGGCTACGAAAGTGTGCCGCCGAACGATCACATCGTGGAGATCCACGCTGGCATAGATCCGGCATCCATCGCGCTGGCGGAGACCCTGATTGACAACATCTCCGAGTATGGTCTGCTTCTCGTCCCTCAGAACATTACAGAGACCGCAGTCAAGTGCGGCGATCACGCCTCTTTCTGGAATCGTGGATACGCGGCTATCTTGGGTATTGAAGATCTCGATGACTTTAATCCTCACTACCACTCTAGAAACGATACGTTGGCCAACATGCAAACGCAGATGATGGTTGAGTACACCAAAGCCTGCGTAGCTACGCTTGCTGAATTGGCCTCAATGCCGAATGAGACAACTCCGACTCCCACTTGGGCAGCACCCCCAATCCTACGTCGGTACCTGCCAATCGTACTCTGCAAGTGGACATCATCGAATCCAACAAGGGGTCCGTAACTGCTGACACTCTCAGGTGTTTTCTGACGACTCTAACAGCAGACTTGGCTGGGTTGAGCGCGACGCGCGCGGGGCAAGTACATGGCCACATCAACCCTGGCTGCTCAAGCACTTGGACAGCGCACACAGGCCCTTTGACAAAAGAAGGCCGCTATGATAACATCTCTTGCAATGTGACCAGGGTAGAAAGAGAAGCGACATGCACATGAGACGCCAATCCAGCAGGATATGCCCATTTGTCCTGGTCATCTCCTGTCTGCTGCTTGCTGGATGCGGCCCGCCCCCCCTGGGCGCAACCCCGACGTTCGTTGCGCCGACTGTCCTGGTTCCCACCAGCACGTCCGCGCCAAAGTCGAGCACTCCAAGCCCCACGAACACGCCGCTTCACATCGCTGGCGTATTGCACTTGGCTGTTCGTGAGGATGTCAAGACTCTGAACCCTTATCTGGTGTCGAATGCAAGCGAAGAGTTCGTCGTAAGCCTGCTGTACGATACTCTATTGGATTACAATCTGCGCAAGGGCTTGGGGCCAAACCTGGCAGAGCGCTGGGAACTATCGTCGGACGGTGTCAGCCTGACCTTCTGGCTCAATCCGCAAGCCAGGTGGCACCACGGCCCGCCTGTTATAGCGAAGGACGTCGTCTTTTCCTTCAACCTTGTGCGCCAAGAGCAGTTCCCAGGACTGGTGCGCGTTGCTGCTCTCGTTGATCGGGTAGAAGCCATAAGCCCCAAAGAGGTGAGGTTTGTCCTGTTGAAAAAACAGGCCGATGCCGTACACCTGCTGGGTACCCAACTCAGGATTGTCCCTGCATCTCTGTGGGAGAAGGTTAGTGACCCGCTTCACTATTCAAATCTGGAAAATCCTGCCGGTTCGGGGCCTTTCCTCCTACTGGAGCGGGGGGACGAAGGGCAACTCGTCCTGCGCAACACGAGGACTCACCACTGTACGATGCCCAGGATAGACACACTTGTCCTGGACATTTCGCATGACGAGGACGCGGCCCTCGAGGCGCTGCAGGATGGCGACCTGGACGCGCTTGGGTGGGACGTTGTACCATACGTTGCCAGCGATGTGCGGGACAATCCAGACAGCTATGCAAGCATCAAGCTGGCGGAGGCTCCCGGCATGCGCACTCACACGCTGCTTTTTGACCTGCGCAAGGCACCGTATGACAATCGCGCCTTTCGCCAGGGTCTGGCACAGGCTATTGATGCACAGGCCATTATTGATGCTGCGCTTGCGGGGTTTGGCGATGCAGCGACGCCGGGGCTCTTTCCGCCAGCTTCCCCATGGCGAAATACAAGCATCACTCCCCTCGCCGGTGACCCACAGCAGGCAAGCAAAGAGCTGGAGGCAGCAGGCTTCTTGGACAGAGACGGCGATGGGTTACGAGAGAACCCCGATGGCAGCGCACTACAGATTCCTATCACGTGCTCGGACCTGCCTATCTCTGTGCGTGTCGCTGAATTGGTCGCCGCCAACTGGCAGTCTGTTGGCATCCAGGTAAAAGTCGAGGCCCTGGCTCAGGATCTCATGGTGCCGACGCTGATGCAGGCTCAGTTCGGCGTCATCCTACACAGCGTATCACTCAATGAGCCCGAGATGGCCTTCTTCTACTTTCACACCTCACGTGGGCTAATCAAGAATGGTCGCGTCTCTGGCTTCAACTACGGTGGCTACGCCAATCCGCAGTACGACGATGTAGCTACTATCTCTTGGGAGGAACAGGAGCCTGCCAGACGACGGGAGTTGCTGTACCAGTTGCAAGAGATCCTGGCCAGGGACCTGCCACAGATTCCTTTGTACATTCCCCGCGTGTTGAACCTGCATCGGGATGACCGCTTCGTGGGTTGGAGCACGGAGCCTGGCGTTGGCCTTGTCAATCGGACGACGATTGCGAACCTGTGCGCGGTCGGGGGTTCTTGGACTGACAACGACTGAAGTCGTTACTACGAAGGCTCTGCCTCTTTGCCACGGGCAGCAAGGGCGTGATAATATAGGTCAACGTATTTCCTGGCCGACGCGTCCCACGAAAAGTCTGCCGCCATACCTCTCATCTGCAACTGGCGCCATGTATCTTTGTACTTGTAGTTCTCCAGTGCGCGTACAATGGTGGCGAATAGTGCCCAGCGGTCATAAGGCACAAATGAAAAGCCATTGCCCTCTCCAGTTCGTGGGTCAAAGTCCTTTACTGTATCCGCCAGTCCGCCCGTGGCTCGTACTACGGGAACGTTGCCATAGCGCATGGCAATCATTTGGCCGAGCCCGCAGGGCTCGAAACGGGAAGGCATTAAGAACATGTCTGTGCCTGCGTAGATCTTTTGCGCCAGTTCAGCGTTGAAAGTAAGGAATATCGCTGCCTTGCCCGGGTAAGCCTGCGCGATGCGCGAGAACATCTCGTGATAGTGTGGCTCACCGGTTCCCAGCAGCACGAACTGCAAATCCAGATCCAGAACATGATCTATGACGTCACCCAAAATAGCAACCCCCTTTTGATCAGTCAGTCGCGAGATGATCCCGATCAGAGGGACAGCGGCGTCCTCTTTGAGATTCGCCTCTCGTTGCAAAGCCAACTTGTTGTGAACGCGCTTCTCGAGACTGTTGACATCATAATTCTGTGCGATGTACTTATCTGTCGCTGGATTCATAAGCTCATAGTCTATGCCATTCAGAATACCAAACAGCCGCTCACGGCGGTCGCGCAGTAGGGGGTCCAGCTTCTGTCCGAACTCTGGAGTGAGGATCTCTTGAGCGTGCGTTTCACTGACGGTATTGATGACATCAGCGAAGAAGATGCCGCGCGCCATGAGATCCACCACCTCAGTAAGGTCAGCCATCTCGGGATGATGCATAAAGCCGTATTCGCCAATGCCTGCGATTTCCAGCACGCGATAGCCAAAGATGCCTTGATAAGCCACGTTGTGGATGGTGTACACGGTAGCTGTGTGGGCAAAGAAGGGGTCGTCCTTGTAGATGGTTTTCAGCCAATTGGGTACGATAGCCGTGTGCCAATCATGGCAGTGAATAATGTCGGGACACCAGCCCAGACGCTTCAGCATCTCCAAAGAAGTCCGACAGAAGAAGATGAAGCGCTCCGCATCGTCTGGGTACATGTAGATGCCATCCCGGTCATAGTACTTGGCGTTCTCGATCATGTAGATGGGTATATCAGGCGCAATCGAGCCCTGTAGAACGGCTGCTTCCTCCATCTGCTTATCCATGGGCACGGGAAAGGCAGGAAGGACTTCCTTGAGACCGAACCTTTGTGGGTCAATACGCCCATAACGAGGCATGGCGACACGAATGTCGTGGCCCAGCGCGCGGATAGCCTTGGGTAGAGAGCCTGCTACATCCGCCAGGCCGCCGATCTTGGCAAAGGGGACTACTTCTGCAGAAAGCAGGAGTATCTTCAAAGGTTGGCGGTCTTTCATCCACAGGCCTCCCCGCATTATATACTCAGGTAGATACCTTCTTCGTCTTTTGCTGAGCAATTCTGATGAGCGCGCGTAGGGCTTCGTTTACCGACTTAGAGTCGGTAAAGATTTCAGCCACGTCGGGAGAGAGGATAACCACGTTACTCCCTGCTGCATAGCGTTCGGCATACTTGCCCCGCACGCCCTCGCTGAAATCGTATTCGTCCAGCATTGCTGTATCAGGTTGAATTCCCGTCACCTTCTTCATAGGCTCTCCTTTCACGAGGCATAGCAACTCGCGCACTGATGACACGAATACTATCTCCTCGTTCTGTGTGGACAACAACCAGCATACGTCGCTGAATTGACTCTCCAATGGTGACAAAGCGTTCCTCTCAGGCGAGTGAGGCGGGTCTTCAATGGTCAAGGACAGTGGATCGCCAAACAACGTGGAGGCTTCTTCAAAAGACACATCGTGCTTCTTGAGATTGTGCCTGGCTTTCTTGTCGTCCCACTCAAAGATAAGTCCCATTCTGTCTCCAAATGGTAGGTATCTGATACGGTGCTTCGCTTGTGCCGCGCCATTTGTATCGCATTAATGCCCTCATGAAAATGGGCTCCGTATTAGTATTATAGTATTGCTGCCGCAAAGGGCAAGTGTCAAAAGACAGCAAGATGCCAGCAGGCTGCACAGAGTGCCTGCCTGGGTATCCGGAACGACTGGCGGAGACGTAGCCTCACCCTGCGGTGAGATTACACATGCCATGTCTCTATCGCAGATAGAGGCTACGTCTCTACAAGCGCTGCCCGAACTCGACGCAGCCACGGCAAACTGCACTACTCCCAGCTTATAATCCAGGTGCAAAGCCCGGCCAGAAGGACGCAGGCCACGGCCATAAACAGGCGCTGGCTGGGCAGCAGGTCGGCACCCCGCGAGCTCAGCAGAAAGATGACGACCATGCCAACGGCCAGTATGGCCCACATGGTTAGAAAGGGATGCTCCTCAACGAACCTTCGCCATGAAGTCATATAGCCCCCTTGTGAAAGTCTCACGCCGTGACATTGCGCTGGCGATGAGCCTGTATGATGCGTTCCCATTCTCTCAACACCTGCGCCCGCGTCTGCTTCAGGTCAGCGCTGTTGTCAATGACTACATCGGCGAGAGCGATTTTTACTGCTTGTGGCGGCTGGGCAGCGATACGCAACTCGGCTTCTGCAGTGCTCAGACCCCGTCCCTCTGTCAAGCGTTTCACCTGCTGCTCGTGTGGGCAGGTCACCACCCAGAGCTCGTCGCAACGACGGTACATGCCTGATTCGATCAGCTTGATCGCCTCGAGGACAATGACCCTGACACCTGCTGAATCAGACGCAGACGGTGTCATCTCCTTGTGCAAGTCCTGCAGCAACCGTTTGCTCTCAGCAATCACCGTCGGGTGCACAATGGCTTCCAGACGCGCGAGAGCCTCTGGGTCGGCAAAGACCCGTGCTCCCAGCCACGCTCGATCGATCTCGTCATTCGGCTGCAGAACCTCCGGCCCGAACTCATCCACGACGTGCTGCCACGTCGGCGTACCGGCTCTCATTGCCTGGTGGGCAAGTGCATCGGCATCAACAACCTGAGCACCAAGTTGTGCCAGTATGGCGGCAACCACGCTCTTACCAGTAGCGATATTGCCAGTGAGGCCAATGACGTACAGGTTCCTACTCACGTTTGAGCTACTCCAGACCACTCTTCCAGACGACGTTGCAACAGCCCCTGCAAATCTTCGTACTCACGGCCCAGGTCGTGCAGGCGGTTGACGCGCTGCGCCAGACTGGCTGCCTCAAGTTCGCGTGCCAGCACGGACAGGCGTGTCTCAAGCTGCTGGATCTCTGCTTCCAGTTCAGTCTGTCTAGCCTCTCGCTGCTGAGCCAGTTTCTGCGCCCGCTGGCGCTCCTGTTTCGCCCGCCGTGCATCCGGCGCGCGCTTCTTGTTGGGCGGCGAATCCTCTGCTTTCGCCTCTTCCTTCGCCTGCTCCAGATACGCCGAGTAGTCTCCTGCGTAGATGCGCAACTGGCCGTCTTTGACTAGCCAAACCTGAGTGGCCAGAGCGTCTATGAAGTAGCGATCGTGTGAGACAAGCAAAATGGTGCCGTCGAAATCACGCAGGACCTGCTCTAGAAACTCTTGCGCCTCTATGTCCAGGTGATTCGTCGGTTCGTCGAGCAGCAGAAAGTTGGCACCTTGTAAGGCCAGCACAGCCAGGGCAACTCTGCCCCGTTCGCCACCGCTCAAGTTAGCGATGGGCTTGAACACGTCATCACCAGAGAAGAGGAAGCGACCCAGGAAGCGGCGGGCTTGTTCCAGCGGCAGGTTCTTCACGTTCAGTATCTCTTCGAGAACAGTGTTTTCCTCGTGCAGATTCTCGTGGCCTTGGGCAAAATAGGCGGGCTGGATGTTGATCCCTACTTTGACGTGTCCAGCCAGTGGCGGCACCTCACCCATTACGGTGTTGAGAAAAGTTGTCTTGCCGCACCCGTTGGGCCCCAACAGGGTAGCGCGCTCGCGGCGAAGCAAGAGCAAATCCGGACAGTCGATCAGTGGCTGATCGTAGCCTATTTTCAATCCACGAGTGGCCAGCACATTGTTGCCGCCGCGCACTGTGCTTGACAGCCCGAATCTCATCGTTTTGTGTTGTCGAGGGCGCTCGAGTCGCTCCAAGCGTTCAAGGCGCTTGTGTCGCCCCCTGGCTTCGCGGGACCGCTGACCAGCCTTGTAGCGGCGGATGAATTCCTCGGTGCGAGCGATGTGCTCTTGCTGCGCTTTGTACTCAGCCTGACGTCGGGCCTGGCGCTCAGCCCGAACCTCAACGTAATGGCTATAATTGCCGCTATACTGCTCCAGCGCGCCGAAGCCCAGCTCCCAGACCCGGTTGGCTACCTTGTCTAGGAAGTAGCGGTCATGGGCCACTACTACCAGGCTGCCCTTCCATTTCCCCAGGTACTCCTCCAACCACTGCATAGCCTCCAGATCCAGGTGGTTGGTGGGCTCATCTAGCAGCAACAAGTCGGGTTTCATCAGCAGAAGCTGAGCAAGCTGTGCTCGCGTCCCCTGGCCTCCGCTCAGCAGAGCAACAGGCTTGTCAAAATCAGCCTTCGCAAAGCCGAGGCCCACGAGTACGCGCCTGATTTCTTGCTCGTACGTGTACCCCCCGGCCAGCTCAAAGCGCTGCAACAGCTCGCCATAGCGTTCCATGACCTTCGCCCGGCTGTCAGAGTCGGCCATCTGCCGTTCGAGCTGGTGTAGCTGCGCCTGTTGGGCGCGCAGATCAGCAAAGACTTTGCACATCTCGTCGTACAAGGTACGCCCGCTGCCCAGATCCGCCCTCTGAGTTAGGTAGCCGATGTGCACGGCTTTGGCCATGCTCAAACGCCCGGATGTGGGAGATTCCAGGCCGGCGATAATGCGCAACAAGGTGGTCTTTCCCACCCCATTCGCGCCCACCAAAGCAATCTTGTCCCCGTGGCTGATCTGAAACGAGATGTCGGAGAAGACGTCCTGTGCCCCATAGTATTTGGCTAGATTCTCAGCTACGACAATAGACATGACTATCTCTGGTCCAGATTATACCATAGGAGCAGCAGGGTGACCAAGATGGGGCGCATCCCAGTTTCTGAGTGTTCGTGCGTCAGTAGAGACGTAGCCTCACCCTGCGGTGAGATTACACATGCCATGTCTCTATCGCAGATAGAGGCCATGTCTCTATCGCAGATAGAGGCCATGTCTCTATCGCAGATAGAGGCTACGTCTCTACAACTGACACGCAAGATTGACAAGATTGCAACCGGGAGTTATACTAAATACGCTTCTGCAGGCCACAGATACACCGTAATTCTCTGTCAACAGGGACATGGACGGCCACAAGGGCTTATGCTACGTTGCGTGGTACTCTTCACTGCCAGCCAGGCGATTATGTGCAAGTCGGGGGTCTCGATGCCCAAAGCTCCAGGAAATACTATGCGTCCCAGCGCGGCCAAGGACGACGGGCAGCCCATCAACAACCTGCCTGGGCTCTACCCGACTGAAGACTGGGTCGTCTACTACTGGGACGTCGAACCGCAGGCCGAGCTGCGCAGCCGGCGGGCCGTGATACAGTTGCCTCATGGCTATGCAGACGCCTGCCCAGAGGTATGGATCGGTGGGAGCGGCTGTGTACACAATGTGCGTCGTTGGGGCGTGCAGTGCTACACGCGCATCCTGCAAGATATCGGTTTTGACCCCTCCATATATCTGGCCCATGACGTCGAGCAATTCCCTTCTAGCGAGGATGAGGTCATTTCCATTCTGATCAATGCGACTCACTTTGACCTGCCTGCGCACTTTGTCATCGCCAGCGTGCAGCACCCCTTACTCCTTTTTGACCCACAGGGTATCCTCAAAGGCTCCTACACCCGCTGGCACACCTATCTAGGAGCGCTGGCCTACATGTTCTCCAATGGCAAAGTGAACGGATACTTTGGCCGGTTGCATGCCGAAAACAGGGCGCTCTACAATGAGGCTCTGACTTATGTACTGCAGGCACTGCAGCAATCGAAAGCCTGACGTGGAGCAACAATGACCACCCGAGGCATATTGATCCTCTGCATCTTCATGGCCTTGCTCGGCTGGTTCGCATTGGGCTCTTTTACTTACTACAACCCGCCTGACGCACTGAATCGTCTGATAAGCTTGGCAATTCTGTGGCCCACGCTTTTGGCAACGTTCCTGCCCCCCGCGTATGCCATCAATCTGCGCCTGAGGGACGATGGCGACATCATGCTCCGTGCGGCACGGCAAAGCGCCCTGGCAGCCCTGTTTGTGACCTTATGTGTGTGGTTGCGCATGATACAGGCCCTCAACTGGGCCAATACGATCCTGATGTTCGGCCTCTTCGTTATGACCGAGGCGCTGCTGTCTGGAAGGGAGAAATAGATAGTGAGGGAAGAAAATGGTCAAGCTTCTGGACTGCGCGCTTAACTTTAGCGAGGGGAGACGCGAGAAGGTCATCAACGCCATTGCTGCGGCAGCACAGGGCGTACGCGTGTTGGACGTATCGCCCGACAAGGATCACAACCGCACTGTCCTCACCTTCATTGGCTCACCGCAGGCAGTGGCCGAAGCCGCTTTCAGCGTAAGTGCTAAAGCCGTTGACTTGATTGACATGAACCAGCATCGCGGCGCGCACCCACGCATGGGCGCAGTGGATGTGATCCCCTTTGTGCCTCTCGGCGAAGCTAGGATGGAAGAAGCGGTTGAAATGGCCCGTCAGGTGGGCCAGCGGCTTGGCACGGAGTTGGGCATCCCGGTCTACCTGTACGAAGAGGCGGCCACACGTCCCAAGAGACGGAACCTGGCTGACATACGACGGGGCGAATACGAGGGACTACTCGAGAAGCTGGCTGATCCGCAGTGGAAGCCGGATTTCGGCCCAGATCGCCCCCACCCTACTGCGGGAGCCACTGCCGTGGGTGCACGCATCTACCTGGTGGCATACAACGTCAACCTGGGCACGTCCGAGATTGAGATTGCCAAGGCCATTGCCCGTGCCGTACGCGCCAGGACAGGCGGGCTGCACAACGTCAAGGCCCTGGACGTGATGCTCAAAGAGCGAGGGCTGGCGCAGGTCTCGATGAACGTGGTAGACCCCTTCCGCACGCCACTGTACCGTGTGCTCGAATTGGTGAGGCTGGAGGCAGCGCGCTACGGCGTAGCTATCGTGGGGAGTGAAATCGTAGGGCTGGTGCCGCTCTCAGTCATCGTTGAGGCGGCACGTTACTACCTGCAACTGGAGGACTTTAAGGACGAGCAAGTCCTGGAAACGCAGTTGTGGGAGCAGGGATAGAAAAGTCAGGAGGAAAGCCGCGCACGCAGAGCTTTCTTCACTGCTTCGTGGTCGCTCCATGGGTGCTCTGTGGTGCCAAAACACATTGAGCGCTCGTGGCCTTTGCCGGTGACGATGACCAGATCACCGCGTTCAGCTTTATTGATGGCAGCGGCGATGGCTTCACTCCGGTCAGGTACTTTCCAGAAATCCACTCCCTCGCGCCGCCGGGCTTGCTCGCAACCGACCGCAATCTGGCCAATGATGTGATTTACGTCTTCAGTACGCGGGTCCTCAGCCGTAAGGAAAGTGTAGTCAGCCAGCCTGCCTGCTGTTCTCCCCATCATGGGCCGCTTGGTGCGGTCACGCAAGCCAGCACAGCCGAACACGACGATCACCTTGGCTCGCGTCATGGTGCGCACTGTCTCCAGAGCCTTCTCCAGCGCGTTTGGCGTGTGCGCAAAGTCAATAATCACAGTGAAATCCTGGCCCAACTCGATGCGCTCCATGCGCCCACGCACTCCCCTCATGGTGGCTACGCCGTGTTGTATAGCCTCAGAGGGGACGTTTTGTGACCAGCACACGGCAATGGCTGCCAGAACATTGCAGACACTGAATGGTCCGACGAGTGGAGTCTGAACGATAAAGTGTTCATCTGGCGTCACAGTCGTGAACGACGTTCCAGAGGAAGAGAATTGAATGTTCAGCGCATGCACGTCACTGGGTCGCTCCATGCCATAGGAATAAGACCGTTCCGCAAACAAGCCCTCGAGAAGGTTGTAGGAGGAATCGTCTGCGTTAAGTATGGAAACCTTGGGCGTGTCCGGCTTGCGGTATGACGTCCTCAGACTCTCAAACAGGCGGGCCTTGGCCGTCCGGTATTCTTCGTAAGTACCGTGGTAATCAAGATGCTCGTGAGTGATATTGGTGATAACAGCCACGTCGAACTCGCAGCCCGTAACACGATGCTGAGCCAGACCATGTGAGGTTGCCTCGATGATGACGTACTGACTGCCTTGGGCGACCATGCGCGCCAGGTACTGCTGCACAGCAGGCGCGTCAGGCGTAGTCGTGTGAAAGCCTGTGTCAATCTCCTCGCCCCCGACGAGGGCGCTCACCGTGCTGATCAGCCCGACGTCGTATCCAGCCGCCTGCAGGATTGCGCCTATCAAGTGCACAGTCGTGGTCTTGCCGTCGGTGCCTGTAACGCCAATGACGCGCAGCCTACGAGCGGGATAGCCATGCCAGGCTGCCGACAGCAGTGCCAACGCCTCTCGAGAGCTAATGACGGGAACATAGGGGATAGGAGGGCCCTGCGGAAAGATGCTGGATACAGGCCGTTGTCCGATAAGAGCCACAGCCCCACGACGCACGGCATGAGGAATGAACGAGTGGCCATCAACTTCCGCACCCGGAATGGCAACGAATAGATTGCCCAGCTTCACCTGTCGCGAATCACAAGTGACGCCAGTGACCTCCAGGGCGGATTGGATTTGCTGGCCAGGCCACATCGTCCTATGAGGTAAGGCAGTCAATAACTCCGAGAGCTTCATAGTTCGCTCATTCACCGTAGTTAGAGTCCATTCACTCCCGTCAAGCCGGGGTGAACGACGCCAAGGGCGCAGAGCCCCGATTGAATGGGGACATGGAAAATCTAGGAACGCTCTGCGTTCTCTGCGAAGCGTCCCGGCATCCCCTCGACGGGACGGCATGCTCCCTCGCCTTGGCGTCCTTGTCTCCGCGACCTGTTCCGACTGTGCCGAGACACGCGGGGCAAGACGAGGCGAGACAAGGTGCGGTAGAATCCGCCCTGAGCCAAGTATAGCGCAGGATTCGCCTGCGTCAAGTTTAGGTGTCTGAAGTTCACCTATCATGTGGGGGGAATTGTCAACAGACGCGTTAACCTCCGCAAGCAGGACGAACCGCCACCCACGTCGAGACAGGTGCCGGGCAAACTGAGCTGACCAGCGCACCGCCCTAGATGGAAAGCCGTCCACGAATTGGACACGAATACACGAATGTGCCGGGCGGCCTCTATTCGTGTATTCGCCGCCGAAGGGCCCCGCCACGATCGTTCATCCCGCTTGACGGGACGGGGTGACCCTATTCGTGGTTGGAAAGGCGGATACGTTGTGGTATAATGCGCCACGAACTCCACTCCTGCTGAGGAGGCATGCATGCTGGCCAAGGTCACCAGTTTCGCCGTCATCGGCCTTGAGGGCGCACCTATTGAAGTTGAAGTGGATATCTCGCGCGGTCTCAGCAGTTTCATCATCGTGGGCCTGCCCGACACGGCGGTACAAGAATCCAGAGAGCGCGTCAGGGCTGCGATTAAGAACTCGGGCTGCAAATTTCCTGGCCAGCGTCTTACTGTCAACCTGGCTCCTGCGGATATACGTAAGGCAGGCCCAGCCTACGACTTGCCCATCGCTGTGGGCATTCTCGCTGCCTCTGGACAAATCTGGCCAGACCTGCAGTCGTCTATCTTCGTCGGTGAGCTCTCGCTTGACGGCGGTGTGCGCCACACCAACGGTGTGCTCCCCATGATCAGCGTGGCCAAGGCGCAGGGCTACCAAAGAGCTTACATACCGGCTGAGGACGCGCCGGAAGCTGCCCTGATGCCTGGCATAGAGATCATCCCGGTATCCAATCTCCCAGAACTGGTGGGCCACCTGCAGGGTTTGAACCCCATACCGCCCTACCAGTCCCAATTCGACTCCAAGCTGCTGGATCAGCCGCGCTACGGTACCGACTTTCGTGACGTCAAGGGTCAGGAACACGTCAAACGTGCACTGGAAGTGGCTGCTGCAGGTGCGCATTGTGTGTTAATGACCGGACCTCCTGGTGCGGGCAAGACGCTGCTGGCACGAGCCTTGCCCTCTATCCTGCCCAAGCTGACAATAGAAGAGGCGCTGGAGATCACCAAAATCTACTCGGTGAGCGGCTTGCTCCCTGCCGACCGGCCGCTGATTACCGAGCGCCCCTTCCGTGCGCCGCATCACACCATCAGTCACGCTGGCCTGGTGGGCGGCGGGCATTGGCCACGTCCAGGCGAAATCTCGTGGGCCCATCGGGGCGTGCTTTTCCTGGACGAGTTGCCAGAGTTCAACCATCGGGTGCTGGAAGTTATGCGGCAGCCGCTCGAAGACAAGATCGTGACCATCAGCCGGGCGACGGGCACTTTGACCTTCCCCGCCAACTTTATGCTCGT
>CAYZGO010000016.1:0-8543 GCA_964478075.1 uncultured Anaerolineales bacterium
TTTCATATTGAGGCAACGATACGCCTTCGGTTAGATTTTACGATGAGGCAACGCGTTATCAAATCCCCTTGTCATTTAAACTTGAGAAGTGGACTATTTAAACCTGAAAACTGGACACTTTCCAGCTGAAAAGTGTACTGGTCATGCTAGGTTTCTCCCGCACTGACAAGGAAGCAATGCGTAGCGCTTGGTGTGAATCAGTGTCTAATGTTCAGCGGCAGTTGCGCAGTCCCCGCAGCGCAGCGGAGCGGGGCACTGCCGCGGGTTAGCGACGTCCACTCCGAGTGCAGTGCTTTGCTTACCCGTAGTGCCTTTGTCTTTACGCCACCTCTGGTCTTTACGCCAGAGGCGTAAGCGGAAGGCGTAAACGGCAACTGCTGGAGAACCTAGGGAAAACAAGGCATTGGTCTCGACCATGGAAGCTCCTATCCCTCAGGATGGAATCTAGAACCTAACCTCCCGGACGCCCTAGAGAGCAGATCACGGATACCTGCATCTGGTGGAGTGACACAGTGCTGCGCTCTATCACCTTGCCTTTAGAAGAACTGGGTGTCCACTTTTCGAGTTTTCCTAACAATTGTCAAATCCCCTTGTTATTTGCAATCCAAAAGCGCACTGGTCGTGGCAGATTTCTCCTGGACTCATAAGGAAGCAATACCTAACGCTTGGTGTGGATCAGTATCCAATCTTCAGCGGCGGTTGCCGCTTACGCCACCTCTAGTCTCTACACCTTGTCGCGTACCTCTGGCCTTCACGCCAGAAGCGCCGTCTACGCCTTGGCGCGTACCTCTGGTCTTTACGCCAGAGACGTAAACGGGAGACAAGGCAAGCGGCAACCGCCGGAGAACCTAGGAAGAACAAGGCATTCGAGTCAGGATCATAGCTCCTGTCCTGTTGAAGATACAATCTGGAAACTCCCTTCCCGGATACACTGAAGTAGTTCATGGACATCCCTATCTGGTGAAATGACAAAATGGCACACTCTGTCACGTTACCCTCGCAGGGATTCAGGGTTCACTTTTCGACTTCTCCCAACAATTCTGAAAGCCGCTTGTCATTTGAAGTTGCAAAGTAGACTGTCTGAACTTGAAAACCGAACTGCCGTGGATTCCTCCTGGAGCAAGGAGATAGCAGTGCGTGACATCTGGTGTGAGCCAGCGCCTGGCGTTCAGCGGTAGTTGCCCCGCTCACCTGCGCTGTCCGCGCTCTGCATGTCCGGCGGGGCACCGCTTGTCTCGCCGAATCGTCTCTGGGGCGACCTTGTCTCTGGGGCGACAAGACCCAGAGGCAAGACTCAGGGGCGATACGCAGAGGAAGGCGATGCCTGGGCAGAGCTACGGGCACCCCCCTCAGTTCCAGGACGCTCGATAGATCAGAAGACGTGTATCACTGCTAGCTAAGAGCTTGGCAATACGCGAGGATTGAGCTGCTCTGTTTGCCGAGGCAAACCTCTGATTCCTACCTCTTGCACCTGGTGCGCTGCTACCTCCGCCATTCTCTTCAGCGACTCTGGAGACGGCGGACCAACTGGCGCATTGTGACCCCAGCCCACGGTCTCTCCGGGGCGGAAGCATTGCAAGTAGTACCTTTTGGCTCCGGATATGGCACGCACAATCGCCCGTACATCACTGATGTCTACCAGCCCAGGGACTACTGTTGTGCGGAACTCGTAATCAATCTCGGAACCAAGGATAAGCTCTATTGACCGCAGTAAGTGCCCTGAATCCAGCGGCACACCCGCTGCCAGTTCATACTTCCCAAAGCTGCTCTTGATATCCATAGCCACATAATCCAAGAGTTGGCGTCTCAGGCATTCGTCTAGCACATCTGGCCGATAGCCATTTGTATCCAGCTTGACCGCCAAGCCTAACTGCTGAACGTCTGCCAAGAACTTGAGCAGATCGGGCTGCAGGGTGGGTTCTCCCCCCGTAACGACAAGGCTGTCAATAAACCCGCGCCGTGCTTCAAGCTTCCGCAACACCTGGCCAGGCTCGATGTCAGGCAACTGCTCAGGGCGCAACACGAGATCCACATTGTAGCAATAGGGACAGCGGAAATTACATGCGCCGACGTACACGACGTCGGCGATGTGTGCAGGGTATTCAATTAGGGAGGCGGACAACAGTGCCTTGATGTGCACTCAGGATTCCGCCTACGCTGAGGCAAGGTCTGGGCTAGTCGGCGTTGTCTCGGCAACCTGTCCCGGCTGCCTGGCTCGGCTCCGCGGCTGCTGACCCGCTGCCGATACAGGGGGGGCAAGACGAGGCGAGACCAGGTCGTGCACAGGGGGCAGGTCAGGGGACCCCAGATCAACCCCTCGCACAACATACATCCTACGTTCTGCAAACTCCTGCTGCTTGCCTTTGTTCCAATCTTGCACGGGCCGCAGATAGCCCACGATACGCGAGTACACTTCGCATGGCACCCGCTTCAAGGGCTTATGTGTGTTCCCCCTAGCGCTGTCCGGCATGCTTTTCGCTCCCTGCTGTACTCTAGAGTTGATTATGGAGGCACATGACCTAGGCGACCGGTACGCCCCAGCGTTCCAACTCGGCTTCGGTATGTTCATACGGGCAGAAGCGATGCTCTCCCCGGACATACCCGTGGACAGGACAAATGCTGAAAGTCGGCGTGACAGTAAAGTAGGGCAGATGGTATCTCTCCGCAATACGTCGCACCAGCAGTCGGGCCTGTCGCCAGTCATCAATCTGCTCACCGATGAAAGCGTGAACGACGGTCCCGCCTGTGTACAGACTCTGCAACTCATCCTGATGCTCCAGAGCCTGGAACAAGTCTTCTGTGAAACCCACCGGCAAATGGGTCGAATTGGTGTAGTAAGGGGTCTCGGATGTCCCTGCCGTAATTATGTCAGGATATTGGTTCCCGTCAGCTTTGGCCAGTCGGTAGCTTGCACTTTCGGCTGGCGTGGCCTCGAGATTGTACAAGTGCCCGGTTTCATCTTGAAAATCCTGGAGCTTGCTCCTCATGAACTTGAGAACCTGAATGGCAAAAGCTCGTCCATCAGGATGCCCTATCCCCACCTTCAGGAAGTTCAGGCAGCACTCGTTCATGCCCACGATGCCTATCGTGGAAAAGTGATTCGCCCAGTACGAGCCAAGGCGTTCGTAGACTGCTTTGAGATAGTGTCTACTGTACGGATAGAGACCTTGTTCGGTCTGGCGGACAAGCACTTTCCGTTTGATTTCCAGAGAAGTCCTGCCTATCTCCATCATGCTGGAAAGGCGATAGAAGAAATCCGCCTCACTGGTGGCACGGTAACCAATACGCGGCAGATTGAGCGTCACAACGCCAATGCTCCCCGTGAGCGGATTCGCACCAAAGAGCCCTCCGCCGCGCTTACGTAACTCACGATTATCCAGCCGTAAGCGGCAGCACATCGAGCGAGCATCCTCCGGCTTTAGGTCACTGTTGATAAAGTTGGCAAAATACGGTATGCCATACTTGGCCGTCACCTGCCACAGCGGCTCGAGTACAGGATTGTCCCAGTCGAAATCCGTGGTAATGTTGTAGGTCGGAATCGGGAAGGTGAAAACGCGGCCTCGCGCGTCGCCGTCCAGCAGAACTTCTGCAAAAGCTCTGTTGATCAGATCCATCTCAGCCTGAAAGCCAGCGTAAGTCTCTGGGCAGAGCTTGCCTCCGATGAGCACCGGAAGGTCTGCCAAAGTGCTGGGGGCTGTGAGATCCAGAGTGATGTTGGTAAAAGGGGTCTGGAAGCCTACCCTGGTGGGCACGTTGAGATTGAATACAAACTCTTGCAAGGCCTGCTTCACACCCTTGTACGACAATCCGTCGTAGCGCACAAATGGCGCCAACAGGGTATCAAGATTTGAGATTGCCTGTGCCCCGGCCGATTCCCCTTGCACGGTATAGAAAAAGTTCACGACCTGGCCCAACGCAGAGCGCAAGTGCTTAGGTGGCTTGCTTTCCAGTTTGGCCGGCACACCACCGAAGCCTCTGGCCAGTAAGTCTAGCAAATCCCAGCCGCAGCAATAAGTCGCCAACATGCCAAGGTCGTGGATGTGAAAGTCTCCTTCAGTGTGACACCTGCGCACCTCTGCCGGATAGATCTTGTTGAGCCAGTATCTGGCTGCAATGCTCGAAGCCACATAAAAGTTCAGGCCTTGGAGCGAGTAATTCATGTTAGCATTTTCGCTCACGCGCCAATCTGCGCGATCTATGTAGTCATCTACTAACTTCATACCATCCAGTAGAAGCTTCGCCGTGTTGCGCGCCTGTGAACGCTGCTCGCGATACAAGATGTAGGCCTTGGCAGCTTTGACCTCGCTCTCTAGGATTAACACCTCTTCAACGAGATCCTGTATTTGCTCAACGTGAGGACATGCTTGGGGACCCAGACGGGTCACCAGCAGTTCAGTAACATCTCGCGACAACGCACGGACATGCTCTTCCTGGTCTCCCAGGCCCACCGCCTGATACGCACGCAGTATTGCCGCGTAGATTCGCCTATGGTCAAAGGGCACGACGCGCCCATCTCTCTTCCGGACACCCCTAATGCGGAGGTCGGCTTTGCTCTCTTCGCGTGGCGCAGAATCAACCAAGTCCCTTAGCTGCCTCTCCACATCCTTCGCTAGAATCCAATTCCACTGACTGGGCAAATATCATGACCAGACCAAGAGGCGTAACAGTGCTTATGAGCGCCTGGAGCGCTTGGATTTGGCGTGCTTTTTCCACTTTTTGAATTCCTCGATCTCCTCAACAAGCCCATCGATGTCCTTGAAGCGTCTGTAGACAGAAGCAAAGCGCACGTAAGCCACATCGTCCAGACGCCGCAACTGCTGCATCACCATTCGCCCGATGATTTTGCTCTCCACTTCTGCTTTGCCGAGGGCAAATAGATCATTCTCCACCCGTCCTACTAGCGCATCAATAGTCTCGTCCGAGATGGGGCGCTTGGCACAAGCCTTGTATACACCGCGGTACAGCTTTTCCCGATTGAACTGCTCTCTACGTCCGTCACGCTTCACGATAAGCAGACTGACAGGCGCGAGACGCTCATAAGTAGTGAAACGTCGCCCACATCTCAAACACTCGCGTCTGCGGCGAACACTGTTTCTGACCCTACGGGTGTCAATAACACGAGAGTTACCTTTCTCACAGTAGGGACAGCGCATTGGATCTCTCCCTCCACAGCACAGAATACAGAACAAACACGGGATCACCACTACATGTTGTGCTTGTCCTGCTCATATAGGGCAAGATGTAGTATCGTTCACAGTTTAGCACAAAAGTCGTGCTATGACAAGAGAGGCAAGCTTGAAACGCCGTTCTTTTTAAGGTTGCTTCTGTTAATTCGAGTAATAAGCAAAAAAGGAGAGAAGCCGATTGCTTCTCTCCTACAGGGATAAGTAGATGAGCTCGTAAGTGCACACGCAGAGGCGGCCTGCCTCTCTCGTTCCATTGGGTCTCAGCGCGGCTTACCTCGCCTATTTCACCGCCGTTCGCCTCGCCTGTCGTGGGTGGCTGACACCTTGCCCTGGCAACACCTCGTCTTGGCGCCAAGACTACGACACAGGGCAGACGCGGCCGTAGCTGACCATTCATCTCGCCATAATGGTTCGCTTGGCTCGACGGAACGTTCTAGCCGCAGCTCCAGCAACTTGGAGACCCTGCGCTAGGCGACCAGGTATTCCCGAGAGCCTGGCTTGAGAAAGCACTATGCTACGTAAGAAAACGGACGCTCGATCGCAGTGCCACTGCACAGGCTAGGTAGTGGCCCTCACAACCAATAGACTCAGCGGCGGCGTAGGAAAGCCGGAATGTCCAAGTCCTCGCCTTCGAAGGAACGCACCGGGAAATCAATCGTCTTTCTGGGTTGAGCGGCATAGGGTCTGGGTTGCGTGCGAGCCTCGGCATGGAACCCAGTCGCGATCACGGTGATCTGCAACTCGTCGTTCATCCTCTCATCAATCACAGCACCGAAGCGGATGTTGGCACCTGCGTCAACCCGCTCCCTGATAACGCTTGCTGCCTCTTCAACCTCGAAAAGCGTGAGGCTGGGGCCACCACAGATGTTGAACAGCACGCCTCGCGCACCATCAATAGTCACATCCAGTAAGGGGCTGGATATGGCCTCCTGTGCGGCTTCCACTGCGCGCTTGTCGCCACTGGCACGACCAATGCCCAGCAGCGCGGAGCCACCCTCAGCCATCACTGCACGGACATCAGCAAAGTCAACGTTGATTAGGCCTGGTACAGTAATGACCTCAGAGATGCCCTGCACGCCCTGGCGCAACACGTCGTCAGCAACCCCGAAGGCATCCTCAATAGATGCCTTTTTGTCCACGATCTGCAGAAGCCGGTCGTTGGGCACCACGATAAGCGTGTGCACATGTTCCTTCAGTTTGTCAATCCCCTCTTCGGCCAGCCTGGCGCGCTGGATGCCTTCGAAACTAAAGGGGCGAGTGACCACGCCTATGGCCAGGGCGCCCATCTCTCTGGCGATGCTTGAGATCACAGGGCTGGCCCCTGTACCTGTCCCACCACCCATGCCAGCGGTCAAGAACACCATATCTGAGCCCTTCAGCAGCTCACAGAGGTCATCGTAGGACTCTTCCGCAGCTTTGGCCCCGATGTCCGGATCGCCGCCAGAGCCAAGGCCCTTGGTCAGTTTGCTCCCAATGCGCAGACGAAGCGGCGCCTTGGAGAGCAGCAGCGACTGAGCGTCAGTATTGACCGCAATGAACTCGACGCCTTGCATGCCAACCTCAAGCATACGGTTGACAGCATTTCCGCCTCCGCCTCCGATACCAACAACCTTGATCTGGGCAAAACTCTCCACATCCAATCCGTTGCTCGTCATCATTCTTCTCCTTTCAATGAGGTAAGAAAGCTCTTAGAATATCTGTGAAACGTTGGTACAGGTCAGTCCAGCGATTTCCTCGCCTGTGTATCCTCTTCCCCGATGGACCATGCCGCAGTCCCCATAGCAAGAGCCCTACTGCAGTGGCATAGGCAGGCCCGCTGACCGAATCCACCAGGCCGCCGATATCATGTGCACGACCGACCCTCACCGGCAACTGCAGTATCTCACGCCCCAGTTCCTTGAACCCCCGCAGTTCTGCCGTGCCGCCAGTGAGAACTAAGCCTGCTGGCAAAAGCCCCTCGTAGCCGGAACGCCTGATTTCGTGCAGTATCAGCGCAAACGTCTCTTCCGCTCGCGCCTCGATAATCTGAGCCACTTGCATACGCGATACGGATTGCAATGCCTCATCCCCAAACGCAGCCACGTCAATCATCTCGGACGCATCGACCATCTCCGGCAGAGCATGTCCGTATTTGATCTTCAAGTCCTCCGCCGTAGCAAAGGGAGTACGCAGTCCAACGGCGATGTCGTTTGTCACGTTGTTGCCCCCCACAGGCAATACCATGCTCTGCCAGATACTCCCGCCTACGAAAACGGCCACATCGGTCGTACCTCCACCTGCATCCATCAGTACCACGCCTGTCTCACGCTCCTCAGGCGTGAGCACCGCTTCGCTAGAGGCTAATGGCTGTAGAATGAGGTCATTGACCTCCACATCAGCGTTCTCTACGCACTGGACAAGGTTGTGAATAGAGGCCATTGCTCCGGTGACGATGTGCACTTCCACCTCCAACCGGAAACCCATCATGCCTATCGGGTCACGTACTCCCTCTTGCCCGTCCAGGACAAAACTACGCGGAATGACGTGCACGATCTCCTGGTTGTGCGGGACAGCGATGGCCTGAGCCGCATCTATGGCCCTCTCTACATCGTCCTCCGTGATGTAGCGCTCACCCCGGCCGACCGCCACAACACCCCGACTGTTGAGCGCGGAGATATGCTTGCCGCCCAGCCCGACATAAGCGGCCTCGATTGTATAGCCGGAAACGCGCTCCGCTCTCCGTATGGAAGTAGCGATACACTTTGACGCTTCGTCTACGTTCACGACAACAGCTTTGTTGAGCCCGTGAGAAGGAGCAACACCTACGCCCACAATACACACGTTGTCTGCATCGTCTACTTCGCCAACCAGAGTACAGACCTTGGTCGTGCCTACGTCAATGCCGACGATCGTCCTCTCCAAAACGCACCTCCAAGTACGTTGCCCCTGATCGGGAAAGCACGCTCACTTTCACCTCAAAGCCAGGATGGAAGCTTGTGCCTGTATTCCCACGCGCCAACTACTTGTAGCACGGACTGCCCACAAAGCGCAGATCAATGAACTCCACAGAAGCGCCACTACTCGCTATCTTCTGCACCACAGCGTGCATGCCGGCTACCTTCTCCGCCAGCGCCTGGTCATCTCCAAAGTATATGCGCCAACCCCGTGCGTCTAGCCAACTGATCCCCTTCGCCTTTGAATAGTCAAAGGCCTTCACTTGGGGCAGTAGCCTGTGCAGGCCGCTGGCTGCGTTCACCGCCACCCGATCAACTCGGTCGCCAGGTTGTAGCGGCTGATCAGCCAAATCGCGAATAGGAAGTAACGCTCCATGCGCGCCATCGTCAAGGCCATCACCACCTCCAGCGTCCCGGTGGTGAC
>CAYZGO010000016.1:8553-80856 GCA_964478075.1 uncultured Anaerolineales bacterium
CACAAATGCGGATGCACACGCGATTCGGCAGTTGGCAGCCCACATGCACCTGGGCCACACTCGGAACGTGCTGGCGAATGCGCTCCGCCACTTGAGCTTGATCCACGAAGAAGACACTCAGGGTATGCAAACCACTGGCGCGATACACTTCATCCGCGCTGATCAACGCATTACCCTGCACTTCCGCCTCATATATGAAGAAGCACGTGTCAAGGGAGAACCAGGCTAGCAAGGCTACCATCGCCAGCAATACCAGCAAGGCCAGCACACGGCTCCGGCTGATACAACTGGTCCCAGATCGCAGCCTAGGTATCATGTTGCTGACACTGTAATTGTACGTGCGTTTCCGGCGGCGGACTGCCGCGCGCTTTTTCCGCGCCCCACTTTGTCGCTTCTTATTGCTCATCGATTTCATATGATGTCGAGATTCGACTCCTGTCCCCATAGCGCTCAAGGGCAAGTTGTACGAGCCGGTCTAACAACTCTGGATAAGGGATGCCACTAGCTTCCCATAGCTTAGGATACATACTTATAGACGTGAATCCAGGTATGGTATTGAGCTCACTTACATAGGCTTGCCCCGAATCCCGACTGAGGAGAAAGTCGGCGCGCGCCATACCAGCACAGTCCAAGGCGATGAAGGCCCGCACGGCCAACTCCTGGATTTCTGCTGCCTTCTCCAGAGGCAAGTCCGCAGGGATGATCAACTCTGTAGAGTCATCAAAGTACTTGGCAGCATAGTCATAGAATTCACGCTTGGGCACGATTTCGCCTAGCACCGAAGCAATAGGATGATCGTTTCCTAGCACACTGCACTCAATCTCCCGTGCGTCAACCGCTTGCTCGACCAGCATCTTGCGATCATAGAGTGCGGCAAGGTCCAGCGCGGCGGGCAATTCAGCGGCTTCATGCACCTTGGATATCCCCACGCTGGAACCGAGATTGGCTGGCTTGACGAAACAGGGGTAATCAATGCACTCCTTAACACGTCGGACGACCTCAGTGGGATGCTCTTCCCAGTCCCAGCGCATGACCAGCACATGGTTCACAACGGGCAATCCCTTGGCGCGGAAAACTGCCTTCATCGCCTCCTTGTCCATTCCCAGCGCCGAGCCAAGCACGCCCGAACCCACGTATGGAATATCTGCCAGTTCCAGCAGCCCTTGCAGAGTCCCATCCTCGCCATAAGGGCCATGCAACACCGGGAAGATCACATCCACGTAAGGAATGCCTGCTTCTCCGGCCCCAGGCACCAACTCACGCGACGACGTCACTAATTCACGTGAAGTGACCGGAGCGCCCTCTTCCTTACACCTCGCCTCCTGTGCCCTCGCTTTCAGCGTTTTCATGGGATCACCAGCGGTCAGCCACCTGCCCTCCCTTGAGATGCCCAAGGGAATGACCTCGTACTTGTCCTTGTCAAGAGCGTCCATTATCGAACTGGCAGACATAAGTGAGACCTCATGCTCGCCAGAGCGCCCTCCGAAAATAACACCAACCCGTATCTTCCTCGACACTCTACCCCTGTCCCTCCAATAGTGTCACCAATCCCCCACTAACTCGATCTCAAGCTCAAGCATGACCTTGAATTTGGCATACACCGTTTCGCGTATGAGTTCAATGAGTTCTCGCACATCACGTGCTGTGGCCATCCCCAAATTGATGATGAAATTGGCATGCTGGGGAGAAATAACGGCTCCCCCTGCACGTCTACCCTTCAAGCCAGCATTCTCGATGAGAAACCCAGCCGGATATTGGGCAGTGCGCCTGAACACGCTGCCAGCACTCAGACCCTCTGGTTGTCTCTCAGCGCGACGCCTGCTGTATTCCGCTGCCCTCTTCCGTATCAGCGCGGCATCCTCTGTCCGCAAAGCAAACGTAGCCGACAGAATCACGGCCGAAAAGCCTTCGGTTTTCTCGTCCTCCCTGAAGCGACTTGTGCGGTAGCCCAGCCCGAGCTCGCTGCTTGGCCACCAGTGCTCTCCATCCGCAGGCAAAAGAACTACCACGCCTCGCAGGTTGTCGCTCACATACCCACCATAGGCCCCAGCATTACCGACAACGGCACCGCCTACTGTGCCAGGCACGTCCACCGCCCATTCAAGGCCCGCCAGTCCGCGGGCTATGGTCTGGCGTGCGACAGCGCAAATCGCTGCTCCGGACTCTGCCTTTACAAGCCAGGTTGTGTCATCTTCCTCGGGCATGATCTCAACAGCGTTACACTTGTTTTGAATCACCAGTCCACGAATGCCCTTGTCAGCAACAAGCAGATTCGCCCCACCGCCCAAGACGAAATACGGGACGTGATGAACACAAGCCAGACGGACGCAGGCGCGCAACTCGGGCACGGTGTGCGCCACCACGAACAGATCCGCTGGCCCGCCAATGCGAAGAGTTGTGTGTTTTGACAGCAGCTCATCTTCCAGAGCACTGTCTCCCAAAGCCGCTTTCAAGTCCTCAAGACCCATCTTCCACTATCGCTTCCGAACCAATGACTCCGTCCTCTGCCAGGGTGCGAAGAACACTTTCGCCAACCAGATGCCCGTCCCCGGCTCCCAATGTCAACAGCACGTCGCCTGGCCGCAGAGTAGCTTGCAAGTAAGCGCTGGCCTCTTGCAATGTGGCTACATAGCGGACGTCTGGGTGGCTCATACGCCGTACCAGGTCGCGCGCGGTGATGCCTAGGTTGTCAGTCTCGCGGGCAGCGTAGACCTCTGAGACAAGCACGTGATCGGCGTCGCTGAAACTCGCCGCAAACTCGGCCAACAGAGCTTTGGTGCGGCTGTATGTGTGCGGCTGAAAAAACACCCAAAGTGGCCTCTCGCCATAGCGCCACCGCGCTGCCGCCAGGGTAGCCTTGATCTGTGTAGGATGATGAGCATAGTCATCAATCACGACGATGCCGCTGACCTTGCCCTTCACTTCGAAACGGCGACGCACACCGTGAAACCGTGACAGCACCCCAAGCACCTGTTCTACATCCAGCCCCAGGCAATGTGTGACAGCCAGAGCGGCTAGTGTGTTGGAAACGTTGTGCAGGCCTGGAAGACGCGAGCGGCACTCCCCTACTGCCTGGCCCTCGTGCAGTACGACAAAGTCACTTCCACCCCAAACGTTGCCACGCATGTCCCGTGCCTGCCAGGCGCCCGCAGTCCCCAGAGCATAGGTTATGACCTCAACAGCCCCATCCTTCCGAACCTGCTGCAACAATTGGGCCACCCTCGGCTGGTCTGCGCAGCCGACCAGGGCTCCACCGTCAGGCAGGAGGCGCACAAAGCGTTCAAAGGCCAGGGTCACGTCTTCGATGTCAGCAAAGCAGTCGGGATGGTCCATCTCGATGACCGTGACCACCGCCAGCCTGGGACGTAACCCCAAGAAAGTGTAATCGTACTCGTCGGCCTCAACCACAAAATGCGAGCCCTTTCCGAGACGGGCGTTGGTGCCCATGTCCTGCAGAATGCCGCCCACGATGAAGGTAGGATCCAGGCCCATCTCCGTCAGCACAAACGAGATTAGCGCAGAAGTCGTGGTCTTGCCATGGGTGCCAGCCACAGCAATGCCAAACTTGTCTGCCATCATATCGCCGAGAACCCGGGCACGCCTGACAACCTCTATGCCCGCCTCTCTTGCAGCCACAACCTCTGGGTTGTGATCCGGCACCGCCGATGAAGCGATGACCAGGTCAGCGCCGGCGACGTTTTCTGGGCAATGCCCATAATGCACAACCATACCGAGAGCTGCGAGTTCGTCGGTGAGCGCCGTCTGCCGAACGTCGGATCCGGAAACCAGATAGCCCTCCTCTTGCAGCACCCGGGCAATGGCGCTGAGGCCTATGCCCCCGATGCCTACAAAGTGCACGTGCCTTATCTTTTCCCTGGCTAACAGGTGACTGTCACTCAAGCTATGTCTTTCTCTTGGTAACTACTACGCCGATCACCAGCATCCCTGCCACCAACACCAGCAGGACCAGCACAATCTGCTGACTTGCCCCCCCCAATAGCCCCTCTGGCGGCAAGCCCCTCACGGCCACCGAGACCTGTGAAGGCGGTGCAGCCACTGCCAGTTCGGGGGCGCTTCGCTGCAAGTACTTGATCACGTACTCCTTGATCAACGAAATGATCATGAAGCCATTGAACAGCCCTAACAAGCCACCCAAGATGCGCCCGAGGGCACTGATGCCCTTGGCGGCGCCGCTTGTGCCATAAGACAGAACGGCGAAGCCCACCAGGACGATAATGAGAAACAAGTACGGGTTATTGGCGTCAAAAGGCAACTCGATGGCATTGTAGCGCTCTAACAACTTGGTGAGATCAAGGTTGCCGCGTCCCTGAATAAAGGCAAGGACCAAGCGGATGAATCTCCCAACGTATTCAACTACGGGCGCTGCCAACTCTGGCTTAACCAAAAAGGCAAGTAGCGCGATCAGCACGCAGCTTGTCACGAACTCTCGACGCAAGCCTCGTGTTGCCCCAACGAACATAAAGAGGCCCATCACTAGAAGCACCATCTGATCGTATGGTATCTCTATGGTGAATCCAGCCCCCATTAAGCACCTCCTGACAACAGTGCCAAGTGTTTGGCAATGGCCTGCGCCGCGTTTGGCCTGGCCAGCTTGCTGGCGTTCCCAGCCATGGAGCGCAAAGCCTTTTCGTCAACCAGCAGTTTCTCCACCGCGCGCCACAAGGCCCCCTCAGCCAGCGTGGCGTCCAGCACCTTCAGTGCTGCACCACGGCTGACCATGAAATCAGCATTCGCCTCCTGGTGCTGCCCGGCATAGGGATAGGGCACCAGGATGCTGGGGAGCCCCACTGCGGCGAACTCGCCCATGGTTGCCGCACCCGCCCGGGCCACGGCCAGGTCTGCGGCCAGCAGCGCGTCAATCATCTCCTCATACAAGTATGCATGGACACGGTAGCGCTGCCGGCAGTCCGATGACAGCCCCTCTCGACGCTCCCGCAGCCAGGCAATGTCCGTGTCACCAGCAACGTGGACAACCTGCGCCAGGTCAAGCAATCGTTCGAGTGCCTCGCTGACAGCCAGGTTGATACTGTGCGCACCTCGACTACCGCCAAGTATCAGCACAGTCTTCGAGTCCGACGCCAGGCCAAGACGCTGCCGCGCCGCTTCCCTGTCCACTGTGTACAGTGCCGGGCGCACGGGATAGCCAGTGACCACAGCCTTGCCAAGCGGAAAATGGGCCAGCGAAGCGTCGAAGGATACGGCCACCCGTCGCGCCAGCCAAGATAGAAAACGAACAGCCAACCCGGGCAGTATGTCCGGCAGATAGACCAACACGGGACAGCCTTGGAGCCAGGCAGCCGTCACGACTGGTGCAGAAGCATAGCCGCCTGTGGCCAGGACGACGTCAGGCTGAAAGGCGTGCACGACCCGCCAGGCCTGCCTGCTGCCTCTCAGCAACTCGAAGCCGTTGACCAGCGCCCGCCAGGGGGACAAACCGCGCAACGCTGCTGCCCGCACAGTGCGAAAGGCCACTCCAGCCCTAGCCACAATGCTGGCCTCAAGCCCGCCCGAAGTCCCGACGTAGAGAACGGCTTCTAGCTCCGGAAGGCCGTTAGTACTGCCTGCTGCCTCTTTCAATTTCTCAACGACGGCGAGTGCGGGATAGACGTGGCCGCCGGTCCCGCCGCCCGAAAGCAAAAGCCGCACTGGTTCTGAGTTTCCTCTCTCTTCCCACGCGCGAGATACTGAGCAGCACACCTATCCCGCTCAAGCACATAGTAAGCGACGAACCGCCAAAGCTCATAAAGGGCAAGGTAATGCCGGTGAAAGGCAAAGTGGCCGTGTTCACTGCTATGTGTATCACCGCCTGAAACACAACCCAGCATGTCACACCAAAGCCCAGCAACATGCCAAACGTATCCGGTGCACGAAGCGTGATGACCAGACCCCGATAGGCGATGAACAAGAACAGGCTGATAATAATCAGGCAGCCCACCAAGCCCAGTTCCTCACCGACCACCGAGAGAATGGCGTCGGTGTGATAGACATAGGGCGGAACGAGCTTCTGCGTGCCAGCGCCCAAACCACAGCCAGTGATCCCTCCTGCGCTGAGCGCCGACAAGATGCCCTGGATCTGGTAGCCTGCTCCATACGGATCACTGCCCGGATTGAGAAAAACCCATATCCGATCCTGTGCGTAGCCCGAGTTAATGATCACCGCGTAAAGGGTGGGACCACCTGCGAGCAGAGCAATGACTAGCTGCGAGACTTCGGCCCCGGCGATGAAGAACATGGCCCCCGCAGTCGCCACGACGAGAATGGCTGTGCCCAGATCGGGTTGCAACACAATCAGCGCAGTGACAGCGCCGAGCAAGATTGAGAAAGGAATCAAACCGTAGGTAACATCCCGAATCTTGTCTCCCTTAGAAGCCAGCCAAGCTGCGATATAAATGACGAAAGCCAGCTTAACAAACTCGCTGGGTTGGACAGAACCCTCCAAGAACCAGCGCTGGGCGTTGCCCACACCACGTCCGACAAGCAGCACGGCCAGCAGCGAGAGCACGGAAAGGCCCATTATCGGCAAGGCTAAACGTCGCAAGATGCGGTAGTCGAGCTGTGCCATGGCCAGGAGCCCTGCGAACCCCAACACCACCCACAGGGCCTGCCGCTTCAGGAAGTAGGCAGAATCCAGCCGCAGGATGAAGGTCGCGCTGTAGACCATTATCAAGCCCAGGATCACCAGCAGCAAGACCGTCAGCGATAATGCATAGTCAGGTTTCGTTGCCTTCGCCGTTCGTCTGGTAGTCATAGTCTCTCTCGCTGTCAACTCCCTGTCCCGCCATTCTCCGGGCGGGACAAGGCATGGACCAGGTGCTTGAACGTTTCGCCTCGCTCAGCATAGTCGCGAAAAGCGTCAAAGCTGGTTCCGCCTGGTGAAAGAAGCACCACCTGGCCTGGTTGTACCACAGCCTGCGCAAGTTCCACCGCATGGGCCAGATTGTCGGCCCTATGAATGGGCGGCGCGTGGCGACCCAGTCGGTGCAGCTCCCTCTCGATCAGCGTAGCTGCCTCACCAAAGACAATAACGTGCAGCACCTTGCGACTGACAAGATCAGCCCAATCATCCCAGGGCAGGTGCTTGTCCCGGCCCCCAGCCAGCAGCACGATAGGTTCCGCAAAAGAGTGCAAAGCAGCCATTGCTCTCTCTGGCGAAGTGGCAATGGAATCATTGTAATACCACACCCCTCGCCACTCGCGCACCGGCTCCAGGCGATGTTCTACGCCACGGAAAGTCGTGGCCACTTCAGCCATATCCTGTGGTGACACGCCAAGCAGATTGGTGACAGCACAGGCAGCCAACACGTTGGCCACATTGTGTCTGCCACGCAAGTTCACTTCACTGGCAGAGCAGATGATGGCCTCGCTGCCATCGTGCCGCAACAACAAGGAATCTCCTTTGAGATATGCACCCTGTGGCACCTGCTCGCGCAAGCTGAAGAAGGCTACCTGCCCCAGGCAATGCTGAGCAAAACTACGCGTAATGGGGTCATCCCAGCCAATTACCGCATGATCTTGCGGGCGCTGATACCGTAGTATCTTCGACTTGGCAGCGATGTAGGCCTCCATGGTCGGATGCCGGTCAAGGTGATTAGGCGTGACGTTCAGCACCGCCGCAATAGGCGGGCTCCAGTCGCCCGCCGGGAAAAGCGGACTGACCAGATCGCCTCGTGGCTCAGCATCCAATACTGGTCCAAAGAAGTCCAATTGGAAACTGGATAACTCCATAACCACCACGTCTCCAGGTTGAATCTGCGCCAGCCTGCCGATCAACGGGCTGCCAATGTTGCCCCCCAAGTGAACGCGCTTGCCGCTCGCCTCTAGCATCTTGCCGACGAGTGTGACCGTCGTCGTCTTGCCACTCGACCCCGTGATACCAATGACGACTGCCGGACACAGGTGGCAAAACAGACGTGCCTCACTGCTGAGCAACAGACTGCGCTGGCGGGCCTCCACCATGATCGGCGCATCTAGTGGCACACCCGGACTGACGAACAGCACATCGCAATCCAGAATCTCCAACGGGTGACTGCCCAAACGATAGCGCACAGGCAGGTCGGCCAGCCCGGCCACGGTCTGCTGTAAGTCTTCAGCGCTCTTAAGGTCGCTGGCAGTCACGGCGGCGCCCTGCTGTACCAGACAGCGCGTCAAGGCTGTGCCCTCGCGACCAAGGCCCAGTACCGTAACTCGCTTGCCGTGCAGATTCAGTTCGTCTTGGTTCTCCTTCACGATCACGGCCAGCCACTCACCAAAGTGCGAGCGCAATACCCAGCATTGCAGCTAACATAGCAATCAGCCAAAAACGTTGCGTAATCTGCACCTCTGACCATCCCAGCAGCTCAAAGTGATGATGCAGCGGCGCCATCTTGAACAGCCTTTTGCCCTTGGTCAATTTGAAATAGGCCACTTGCAGAAGATCGGAAACTGTCTCCGCTACGAAAACAACGCCGATAACAGACAGCAAAAGCCATTGCTCTGTCATCAGTGCCACCGTAGCCAGCGTTGCCCCCAGAGCCATAGAGCCAACATCACCCATGAACAACTCGGCAGGATACGCGTTGTACCACAGAAAGGCCAGAATCGCCCCCGCCATCGTAAAGCAAAAAGTGACTAGATAACTCTGGTTTTGTAAGTAGGCGATGATCCCGTAGGCGACGTAAGCTATGGCACTCGTTCCTCCGGCCAAGCCATCCAGGCCATCGGTAAGATTCATGGCATTAGCCGCGCCAATAATCAGGAAGGCGGCAATAGGCAGATACCACCATCCTATGTCAAACTCTCCTGGAAATGTGGGGACGGCCATGCCACCAAGATCCAATACGAAGCGCAGGCCAAAGGCTGCCAACAGACCAATAGAAGCCTGCCAGGGGAACTTGAGTCGGGCCAACATGCCAATACCACCGCGATCATGCACGCCACGCCAATCGTCATAGATGCCCAGCAGACCATAGGCAACCATCACTCCCAGAGGCATAAGGATAGAGTAGCGCCCCACGAGATTGGTGAGCACAGTGACCAGCAACACGGGCACCAGAATCATCAGCCCCCCCATGGTCGGCGTGCCCATCTTGACCTGGTGCGTAGCTGGCCCGTCAACGCGAATTGTTTTGCCGAGGCCATAGCGCCGCAGCAGACGAATCAGCGGCCTACCACTCAGCACAGCCAGTACGAAAGACATAACGCCCCACAAAAGTGCGTGGGCCATTAGTCACCCCTCGCTAGTTTGGCCACAATGCTTTCCATAACCATCCCGCGTGATCCCTTGACCAGCACGAAATCACCCTCAACCAGCACTTGGTGCAGAACATCTACCGCATCGTCGTTGTCAGCAACGGCGTGTACCGCAGAGGGGGGCATGCCTGTCGCCACCGCTTCTTCAGCGATCAAGTGCCCTAATTCACCTACTGTGACCAGCACGGAGGCGACTTCTGCAGCCCGCCGCCCCGCGAGACAGTGCCCTTGCACTTCGTAGCTTCCCAACTCTAACATGCCACCCAAAACGGCAACTCTGCGGCCATCCATTTCGGCTAATAGATTCAGAGCCGCCACAGTCGAAGCTGGGCTTGCGTTGTAGGTGTCGTCCAAGATGGTCGTGCCTTGAGCTCCCGGAACGACCATCAGCCGCACCTGAGCAGATTCATCCCGCAGGCCGGAAATAATCTCATCCCAGGCCAATCCCTGGCTCAAGCCGACGGCAGCCGCCGCCAAAGCGCCATGCACACTGTGTCGGCCCAGGAGCGGCAATCGCGCACGCACCGACTCGCCCCGAAAGTGAAAGCTCATCAGCAGACCCTCAAGGCCATACGTCTGTATATCGCTGGCTCGCAGATCGTTATGTGGCTCCAGACCGTAATAGAAGGCGTTTCTTGCTTTCGTCAATGTGGCCATAGCCCGCACCCGCTCATCGTCACCGTTGAGTATGGCCAGGCCATCGGGCGGCAGAGCCTGAACCAGTTCAGCCTTTGCTTGTGCGATACGCTCTACGCTTCCCAGACGCTCAAGATGTGTAGGCCCCACGTTGGTCACCACACCAACCGCTGGCAGGGCAATCTCTGCCAGGTGAGCAATCTCGCCCAGGTCATACATCCCCATCTCTTGCACCACCCACTCAATCGCTGGATGCAGCCGAAGCATAGTCAGCGGCAGGCCAATCTCATTATTGTAGTTCCCTGGGCTCTTCAGCGTGGAGAAACGCCGCTGCAAGACAGCCGCGATGAGTTCTTTTGTCGTGGTCTTGCCCGTACTGCCCGTCACCCCAACCACTCGACAGTCCGGATGCAGCCGCCGCCAGTAGGCCGCTAGCGTCTGTAGGGCGCTCAGAGTGTCCGCAACCAGAAAGCACATGGGCAATGGAATCTCTGACCCCACGTCAAGTTGCTGCCCTACGTCAAGCAGAGCAGTGCAATCATCAACTGCTCTCTGTACGAGTGCTGCCCGCGCTCCTCGACGGAAAGCATCGCCCACAAACAGGTGACCATCTGTACGCTCACCAGGTAGAGCCACAAACAGACTAGCATCCGTAACCAGGCGAGAATCTACCACCACCTCTGCAAACGGCAGACGCGCTGTCTCGTCCCAAGGCCAGGGGCCTGTGCCCAGTGCCTTCCAAATATCAGCAAGTGTGAGCCCCATCAAAGATACCTTACTGCATGCTTGCACGCACACTGTCCGGCGGCACAGCAAGCAATGTTAAGAGCTGCTGCGCAATCTCCCGAAAGACAGGTGCAGCAACTGTCATGCCCCAATAGTCTTTCTGAGGGCGATCAATGATAACCAGCATTGAGAACCTCGGATCGTCCGCCGGCACATAGCCAGCGAACGAAGCAATCGTCTCCTTTGGATCGTATCCGCCCGGTACTGGGACCTCTGACGTGCCGGATTTCCCTGCCACCTGGTAGTTTGGAATCGCTGCCGCAGTCAGCACAGTGTCTACAGCGTAGACGAGCATCTGCGTCATCTGCCCTGCTACCTCAGGGGATATGACCTGCCTCACAACCTGCGGTGGCAACTCGGTCACCTCGTCCTTCTCGACAATACGAGACACAACGTGCGGGCGCATCAAAAGCCCACCATTGCCTACTGCAGACACGGCACAGAGCATCTGCAACGGCGTCACAGCAAGGCCTTGCCCAAAGGAATTGGTGCCCAGGTCTGATTCGTGCCATTCCCGGTCACCCGGAACCCGCAAGTTCCCCGGGACTTCGTAGGCCAGGTCAACGCCCGTCGGCTGACCAAAACCGAAGCGGCGAAGGTATTCGTAGAACTTGACCGCGCCCAGGCTTGTGCTCACGTGAGCCGCGCCCACGTTCAAGGACTGCGCCAGCAGGTCAGCAATCCTCGTTTCGCCATAGGCAACCCCGCTCGAGTTCTCGATGACGCGCCCCCCTACCACAATCTGGCCGTTATCGTAGTAAGTACTTGAAGGCGAAATAGCACCAGCGTCCAACGCTGAAGCAATAGTGACAATCTTGAATACAGAGCCAGGCTCATAGTGATCGCTGACTGCCGGGTTTACGAACAGGCTCTGGTCAGTCACAGCAAAGTCGTTCGGGTCATAGGTCGGATTACCGGCCATGGCCAGGATTGCCCCGGTCGCGGGGTCCATCACAATGACCACGCCTCCCTTGGCATCGTTGGTGAGCACAGCTTTGGCCAGCGCCTCTTCGACAACGTATTGCATGTTTCTATCAAGGGTCAGGAACAGATCCACGCCGTCGCGTGGTGCGCGAAACTGATAGAACAGGCTGCCCAGGGAATCCCGAGTTGCCATGCGGAAACCAGCCTCGCCCGCAAGAAGCTCGTCATAGTATCCTTCAACGCCATAATAGCCTTCGGCTTCACCTGATACGAACCCCAGCACACAGGCAGCCAGCGACCGACTCGGATAGACGCGACCTGGCTGTGGATCCGCCTGTATCACCCCTTCTCCCCACTCCAGGATGCTGTCCTTCACTTCTGCGCTGACGCCGCGTTTGAGAGGCACGTGCGCACCGCCTTTTCGCAATAACGTCAGCAGTCGTTCCCTTGGTTCGTCAAGCAAAGGCGCCAGCCTATCCGCCAGCATTTCGGCATCCTTCACGTTGCGGGGCGTTGCCCCAATGTCATAGACAGTACTTGCTGCAGCTAATAGATACCCATGACAGTCATAGATGTTCCCACGCTCAGGGGGAAAAACTGCTTCCGGGGCGAGGACCGTGTCTGGCAGAACCTCGGTCGGGTGCTCACGCTGCAAGAATACCAGCCGCCAAACCACGACCGCCACGACGCTCAGCAGAGCCGTGGCCAGGGCAAGCGCTCTGCGATAGAATTGGTCCTGCGTTAAGACGTTCATTGGTGTTTGCCCAGAATCCTACCCACCTGGCGGCTCAGCTCGTGCCACACTTCCAAGAATCCAGTCTGCAAACTGGCACAGTGCCTCTTGCCACCAGCCTGACAAATGTGAAGAATCAACAGGCGAGGAAAGGGGAGGCTCGCGCGCCATCTCGTCTCCAAACAAAGGGGCTGGTTGGTCCAGCACCACCTCGACGTATTCGATATGCTGTGGCTCTCCAAGGCCCAAATCTCTGGCTGCCTGCTGTATACGCGGCAGTTGCTCACACTGCGCGATTTGCAGAAGGATGGCGCTGTTCGCCCGCCTCAATTCACGCAGTTGACTCTCGCAACCTCGCATCTCCTCGATTTGCCTCGCCACGTGGCTGGCTCGAGTCAAGTAGAGGAAAGCCAGCAAGCTAATCAGGCACAACAATGCCAGGACATAGAGCCACCGCCGCAGGTCATCGGACAACTGGGCTATGGCCTGCCCAAGAAACGTCTCACTGCGAGAGGCTGCGATACGACCACTGCCCATTGTTCACCTCACCGTCTCGCACTTCCGATGAGAGGGAGCTTTTCCGCAATGCGCAGTTTGGCGCTGCGGCTTCGCGGATTGCGCTCCCGCTCAACAGGGGTCGCCCGGATGGGCTTGGGCGTGAGCAAGCGTAGCGCCGGACCACGCGCACTATCGTCCCCCTTGGCCTCCTGACGGAAGTAGTGCTTCACTACACGATCCTCAAGAGAATGAAAGGCAATGACTGTCAGCCGTCCACCTGGGGCCAGGATATCTACGGCCTGCACCAGCCCCTGGACAAGAGCCTCTAACTCGTCATTGACCGCTATGCGTAGCGCCTGAAAGGTCCTGGTAGCGGGATGGATGCGCCCTCTGTGTCTGACCACCCTTGCCACCAGGTGAGCCAATTCCGTGGTCGTCTGCAGCGGACGTGCACGTACAATGGCGCGCGCAATGCGTCTGGACATCCTTTCCTCGCCATAGCGGTACAGAATATCTGCTAACTCGGCTTCAGGCAGCGTATTGACCAGCTCAGCCGCCGTCGTGTCTGCTGACAGATCAAAACGCATATCCAACGGCCCATCCAACTGAAAGGAAAAGCCGCGCTCTGGTGCAGACAACTGTATTGCAGAAAGGCCAAGGTCTAGCAACACCCCATCAGCGGCGTAGAATCCGTACTCACGTGCGATCTCGCTTAGGTGGGCAAAGGTGCCGTGCACCAGGGTGACACGTCCACCATAATCAGCCAGCACCTCTTGGGCCAACTGCAGAGCCTGTGCATCCAGGTCAACCCCCAGCAACCGCCCGTTCGGGCTGGAGAGTCCCAGAATCCCGCTGGCGTGCCCGCCACCGCCTACGGTGCCATCAACGTAAGAGCCTCCCGAGCGCGGGGAAAGGGCATCCATGACCTCGTCGTACAGAACCGGCTCATGGGCCCTCATAGGATCCCGAGGTCGCCCAGTTTTTCGGCAAGGGCTTCCGCGTCCTGCTCCAGTTCGGAATTGTTCTGCTCCCAGGCGCCGGGGTTCCAGACCTCTACACGGTTATCCAAGCCGGCGATAATTACCTCATCCTGCAAATCAGCATATTCACGGAGATAGGCAGGTATGAGCACACGACCTTGCTTATCGGGGATACAGTCGGCGGCTGCAGAGAACAAGAGGCGGACAAAGGCGCGGGCATCTTTCTTGGTCAGGGGAAGCTGTCTGACTTTCTCCGCGAGCCGTTCCCACTCGCCCAGCGGATAGATGTACAAACAGCGATCAATACCGCGAGTAACCACCACACCGGCAGCCAAACTCGTGCGATACTTGGCTGGGATGGTCAGACGTCCCTTGTTATCAATCGTGTGCCCGAACCTGCTTAAGAACATTTGTTCTAGAATCCCCCACTTGGCCTCTGTTTCGAGGCTGTTTGGAGCTGGCTGCTCCCACTGTGCTCCACTTCATGCCACATTTTACCACCGTTTTCCCATTCTGTCCAGTGGTTCAGCGGAGAATTCGCGGAATTTTAAGGTTCGGGCAAGGCAAAAGCGCCTTCACATACGAAAAAAGGCCTGTCGTGGTGCCCGACCAGGCCTGTAAGCCGAGTTCTGTACCCTGCGCAAGCGATGCTTGCGCAGGGCGGCAATCATCTCTCTGGGACGACAGTTGCCTGACGTCTCTAGCGATCCACCCAAGGGTCACGGGACGAGCAGCCCCGGGCGCAGCTTGCGCTGCGCCGCCCTCTGTTCGATCTTGCTCCCGATGGGGTTTGCCTAGCCGACCCAGTCTCCTGGGCCGCTGGTGGTCTCTTACACCACCGTTTCACTCTTACCGGCGGCCACAATGGCCAACAGGCGACATGCTTTCTGTTGCACTATGCCGTCGGGTCACCCCGCCTGGGCGTTGCCCAGCATCGTGCTCTGCGGAGCTCGGACTTTCCTCGAGCCACCCATGATGGCCCGCGATTGCCCAGCCTGCTCGGGCACCAACTCTATTCTACCACCGTTGGCAGCCTTTGTCAAAAACGTCTTGGCACAGCACCGTCTGATGCAGCCGCTGTTCAAGCTCGGAAGCGGCCTGGTCAGGGTAGATTCCTTCTCGAGCAAGAAAGGTAGGAATACATGACTCCTGGTGTGAGTCAGTGTCCGATGTTCAGCCGCAGTTGCCGTTTACGCCTCTGGCGTAAAGACCAGAGGTGGCGCAAAGAGAAATGTACCGCCGCGGGCTAGTAGCATCGAGTGGCGAGCCCGGTACTGTAGTCTGCTTATCTATGTGCACGCCTCAAGCATCACCGCTGTCTGACGCAGCTTGGCAATGTTGGCGCACACACAGTACAATACTGAGGAAGTGGCGGATGCAAGGGGGAGGCGATATGACTAAGAATCAGAGAGGGGCCAGGGTAGTGATCATCGGCGCGGGCATGGTGGGCGCCACCAGCGCCTATGCGCTGATGATCCGTGGCCTTGCAGCAGAGATTGTGCTCATTGACGTGAACCTTCGGCGAGCAAGAGGAGAAGCTATGGACCTGGCACATGGCCAGCCGTTCGCCACACCAACACGTATTTGGGCCGGCGACTATGATGACTGCCGCTATGCGGACATCATCGTCATCACTGCTGGCGTTGCGCAGAAGCCGGGCCAGACGCGCCTCGACCTGACCAGGAAGAACGTGGATATCATGCACGACATCGTCAAGGATATCCTCAAAGCCCAGGCCGACCAAGCTATCCTGCTCATCGTGGCCAATCCTGTAGACGTGCTGTCTTACGCCGCCTGGAAGTTCTCCGGCTGGCCTGCTGAGCGCGTCATCGGGTTGGGAACTCTGCTCGATACGGCTCGCTTCCGCCAGCTCCTGGCCGAGCACTGTGGCATAGACTCGCGCAACGTGCATGCTTACATTATCGGCGAACACGGCGACAGCGAGGTCCCTGTCTGGAGCCTGGCCAACGTTGCCGGTGCCAGGCTCGACGACTTTTGCGTGGTGTGCGGTCGTGGTTGCTCTCTGGAAACGAAGACGGCCATCTTTGAACGAGTGAAGAATGCCGCCTACGAGATCATTGACGCCAAAGGCGCTACGTACTACGCCATCGGTCTAGGCACAATGCGCCTGATCGAGGCCATATTGCACGACCAACACAGCATCCTGTCCGTGTCCACACTGATCCAGAACCGCTTTGGTATCGACGATGTCTACCTGAGCCTGCCTTGCGTGGTAGCACGGTCTGGCGTCACTCGCGTTTTGGACATGCCTCTGAGTGCGGACGAAGTTGCGGCTCTGCAAGTCTCAGCGTCTGTGCTCAAGGAGGCCATCGCCTCCATGGGACTCTTAGGATGACAACCGCCTTATCAAAAACGTGCAACCTGAACCATGATGGCTGTTCCTTCGACGCAGCAACACACCCTCGTGGCCGTTTGTTCCTGTGGATGAAAATTACGTGGGCGCGAGCACGTAGTTTAGGCCCTTGTGGCCGTTTCTTCGGATCACCACGCCCAGCAGGGGGTAGACTACTACGGCACTTGCGTGGCAGAATCCTGCTGTTGTTGGCGCTTGGCTTACTCTGGCTGACCTCGTGCGCTGCTAACCCGACTCCTACACCGACTGCGCTGCCACACGCCACAATAGAGCCGACGACAACGGCGACGCCGCTGCCACCAGTTCACACATCCACTCCCGCGGCAACGCCCTCTCCCCATCCGGCAGCCAAGGATGAAGAAGACGCCTTCGCGGTCACTTACTTTCCCTGGGCAGATCCATCGGTCGAGGCCTTCCCCCGTCATGCCGACGAAGGGAAGGTCAAAGTGGTGAACTCGATCTTTTTCGACGAGCCGCCTTTCTTCGGCTTCGATATCCAATCTGGAGGACGGTGGTACCACGTCGTGGGCGTTGATCACTGGGCGGTAACCGACGCGGAGCGCATCAGCCCAACCATCAACCGTCATCGTCGCCCGCGCGATGGCGACACGGTAATCGTCTGGGGCGAGGTTCGCGAGCAGTTCCTCATTGCCAGCTACGTTGGCTTCACAGACGGGACGCCCTGGTACTATCGCAGCCTGCTGCAGGCTGATGAGCTTGCGCCTGGCGTGCTGCCGTCAGTCTACGATGGACTGGAGGTGTGGGTACGCGATGTGCTCGACACCAGCGAGCGCTGGGGTCAGTCCTACGTACTGCCAGAAGGCGCCTCGCTCGATTCCGGCTTCGCAGGCCAGGAGGCGCTCGCGGCTGGTCAGCTCTTCACCAAGGGCGGCGTCAGAGTGAACCTGACAAAGGGCGTCTACATCAGGAATGACGGCCGCTACGCCAACATCCTGGGAGGAGAGCCGTTTGGGCCAGTGGGCCAGACCTACGAACAGGGCACCATCCGCGCGGTGGGTTACGCTGGACGACTGGCAGGCATGCAAAGCGAAGACGGCAGGTTCGTGGAGGTCAGCATAAACGAGCCGACGAGCATCGAGTTTGCAGACGGCAGCCCGGCCGACCTAGCCGAACTGTCTCCAGGACGCCGCATCGAAGCCATCGGACAGGCCTCTGGAACAAACAAGTTGCTGGCAGACAAGGTCACTATCGTCGGCACGACTGCCAGCGGCCCCGAGTACGCCGCGTACATCGCTGGCGTGAACGGTGACCTGTGGAGCGTGAGCCTGGATGGACTCGAGCGCCGCCAGATCACTCACCTCGCAGCCCCTGCTTCCGCTCGCGGCTTGGCCGAGGCCGCATTCTCCCCCGATGGGCAGCGCTTCGTCTTCGCACGCCAAAACAGAAGCCAGGCTACCCTCGTGCTGGGTGACTTGCAGAGCGGTGAACTGCGCGAGGTATTGACCGACGACGGGTGGCAGGAAACAGACCCGGCCTGGTCGCCCGAGGGCAGCCGCATCGTCTTCTGCCGCTATCGTTTGGAAGGCGCGCAGCGCATGGATGGAGGCTTGTGGCTGCTCAACTTGAGCACTGGTGCCACGAAGCGATTGCTCCCACCAGCGAGAGAGGGGTGGCTGACCGTTTCCCCACGCTGGTCACCCGATGGCAAACACATGGCCTTTGGGCAAGCCAAAGACATGGACGCCGGTGAACGGATGTCCAGGTTGTACGTGCTGTCATTGCCAGCCAGCAGTCGCTGGGTCCTTGCGTATCCCCTCGAGTGGCATTGGTCAGCAGACTCAACACAGTTGCTCTGCACGCGGCACACACCCTCCGAACGATGCGCCCGCCTTTGGATCGTGCAGCGAGATGGCAGCTCGGCTACCTGGCTGTCAGTGGCTGGCGTCCACGAGCACCATGGTCGCTGGTCGCCCGATGGTACGGCAATTGCCTTTCTATCGCGCCCTGAAGACAGCAGCGGACGCAGCCATCTGTGGATCATGCGCGCTGATGGCATGCGCCGTGTGCAACTCACAGATGATAGGTTGCCGGCCGCCAGCCTTGCATGGTCGGCAGACAGCGAGGCCCTTGTGTTCATGAAGGTGACAGCAGGCCGCGTGTACGATGGACTGTGGATCCTGGGACGGGATGGCTCAGGGCTGCGTGAACTGGCCGCCAACGCTGCCGGCCTGGTGAGCATATACCGCGCCCCTTGACAACCTGAAAACGTGAAAGGCGTCACTCCGCAGAAGATGGCGGCGTTGAACCTAGATTGCAGGTGTCGCGTAATAAGAGCGAGCAGCATGTTTGACTTTTGCTCTCAAGCACAGTGTCTTAATCGTATGTACACATATCCGCACCATCATCGGAGGGTCACATGAGCGATGCGCAGGCTATTGCCCACAAAGTAATTGACAATGTAGAGAAGGTGATCCTTGGCAAGCACGAGGCAGTCGAACTGACCGTCATCTGTCTGCTGTGCCAGGGACACCTGCTGATCGAGGACGTGCCTGGCGTGGGTAAGACAATGCTGGCCAAGGCCCTCGCCAGGTCTATTGGCTGTACATTCAAGCGCATACAGTTCACACCGGACTTGCTGCCAAGCGATGTGACTGGTGTCTCGGTCTTCAACGAGAAGACTCGCGAGTTCGAGTTCCGGCCCGGCCCTATCTTGTCGCAAATCGTCCTCACAGACGAGATTAACCGCGCTACACCAAAGACGCAGTCCGCACTGTTGGAGGCTATGGAGGAGCGCCAGGTAACGGTGGATGGCGTTACTCACCATACGCCCAGGCCGTTTCTGGTGATGGCCACGCAGAACCCGATTGAATACGAAGGAACCTTTCCATTACCTGAGGCACAACTCGACCGCTTCTTGATGCGCGTGAGCCTGGGGTACCCCGCACCTCAAGACGAAATCGCCATCATGGAGGCACAGCAGTACGTGCACCCCATCGAGAAAACTGAGCAGGTCATCTCCGCTGAAGAACTGCTGCAGGCACAGGAGGAAATCAAGGCGCTATACATTGATTCGCTGGTCAAAGAATACATCGTTGAGCTGGTCAATGCCAGCCGCAAGCATCCCGACGTCTACCTCGGAGCCAGCCCGCGCGGTTCGTTGGCTCTGTTCAGGACCTCGCAGGCGCGAACGGCACTCGACGGCCGGGACTATGTGACTCCAGATGACATCAAGGCGTTGGCCGAGGTGACGCTGGCTCACAGACTGATTATCGGCCCAGCCGCGCGTATCAAGAACGTAGACTCGCGTTACATCGTGGACGAACTCTTGCGCTCAGTGCCAGTACCTGGCACGAGGGTGCGCGCCCACGCCGCTGCTTCCAAAGACAGAGGATCTTGATGGCCGCTAGTCTCCCTGAGCCGTGTCGATAGGGATGTCGACCTCCCTTTGCACCGCCGAGCCCGCCGAGAACGCTGAGAAATCATAAAAGTCTCTGCGCCCTCTGCGAAGCGTCTCGCCGTCTCTTGGGCGAGGCTGCGTGCTCAGCGGTGAAGGAAATGTATCAGCACAAAGCAGGTGGACTACCCGATGGCCAGACTGGGGCAAAGAGATTATAGCGCACACTACGGAAGGTACAAGTGAAACGTAGCTGGATTGTCCTGCTGCTTCTAACTCTGGCACTGCTCGAAGCACTGGCCACCGGCCGGCGGCTGTTCTTCAACCTGACCTACCTGCTCGCTGCCATAATCGTGGTGTCGTACTTCTGGTCACGGGCGAACGTCAGCCACATACAGATTGTGCGGCAGACACGTTCACACCGCAGCCAGGTCGGCAACGTAGCCGTGGAGCGCTTTCTGGTGCGTAACACGAGCATCCTGCCCAAGCTATGGGTAGAAGTGCGCGACCACTCTGATCTGCCCGAACACCGTGCCAGTTGGGTAGTGAACGCACTCGGCGCGCATCGAACACGTGGCTGGGCAGTACGCACGCTGTGCCAGCGGCGGGGACGGTTCACACTGGGGCCCATCACGCTCATCAGCAGCGATCCCTTTGGGCTGTTCGAGCATCGCAAGCATCTTTCAGCGACAGCTTCTATCGTCGTCTATCCGTTGACAGTGAATTTGCCCTACTTTGCCCTGCCAAGTGGCGAACTCCCCGGAGGAGGAACCATGCGGCGGCGCACGCACTATGTCACGACAAATGTGTGCGGCGTTCGAGATTACTTCCCTGGTGACAGCTTCAACCGCATTCATTGGCCCTCCACCGCTCGCACTGGCCGACTTATCGTGAAGGAATTTGAGGTGGATCGCACTTCTGACGTATGGCTATTCCTGGACATGCAAGGAGCTGTGCAGGCCGACCGCTTATGGGAAGAACAGGTCTCCGAAACCCCCCCGCTGTGGCCAGGCCGCACTACTTTGGAGCCATCTACCGAAGAATACACAGTAGCCATCGCAGCCTCATTGGCCAATCACTTCCTGGCACGCAACAGGGCAGTGGGCCTCATCGCCTACGGTCAGAGGCGCGAAGTGCTGATACCCGACCGTGGTGAGCGCCAGTTGACCAAGATCATGGAGACCCTGGCAGTGATACGGGCCACGGGCGCCATTCCTATTGCGCAAATCATCGCCGCCGAAGGCAAGGGCATGGGGCGCAACATCTCAGCAATAGTCATTACCCCCTCAGATGACCTCAAGTGGGTAGACAGCCTGCGCGACTTGCGCCGACGAGGCATACGCGGGATAGGAGTAGTGTTGGACTCCTCGACCTTCGGTCACCAGGCAAGCACAAATGCTGTATTGGCTGCTCTGTCGCACAGTGGCATTCGCGCCTATCGAGTCTGCGAAGGCGACTCGCTCTCGGCAGCACTCAGCCGTACCGGCAACGTGATGAGCTGACCCCTGCCGGCAACCAAGCAGGTTTCCCTCTATCACGCACACGTGCCCCCGTGGATGAATCCGCAGCTGCAAACCAGCGCCCCATCGCCTGTAGTGCGCCGCAACAGGCACGCGCAACTTCTGGCGGAGTTCGGTCCCAAGCTACTGGCACAGGCTCTAAGCGGACGACAGTCCGCGTCGCATGCGAGGCACGTGGCTAACGAAGCGCGCTGACCCGAGACGGGGACTATCGTCCCCTTCGAGCATCTTTGCCGCCGAAAGTGCTCAGGGTGTTCTCTTCCTATGCCCTGAGTTGAGGGCGTGGTGGAACGAGCCATGGGGGCTCATCCACCAGAAACCTGCCCCAAATCTGACGTAGAGCCGATGTGGGGCTTCTGCTTTTTCGACGGATGAGGTATAATAGGCTAGCTTCATCACCTTCCCCATCCGTGGGACGGACTCTGCGATGGTTGAGAGTCTTACCCTTGGCAATCAAGTCTGCAGATGCCGATAAGAGCTATGATGCGCTGCCGGATGGTCGAGCAGGCACATGGATGGACGATTGCCTGGTGGAGATGCCCAAAAAGCGCTCACGGACTGGGCCACAGTAGTCAGAGAGAGTTGATAGAACTGCTACGCATCAACTCGACTTGGGAAGAGCACCTGACAGAGAAGAACCGTCTCTAAGGAGTAGCACAATGTGGGCTGTCTTGCCTTACCTGCTGCCACTAGGCATCGTCATCATAGCGAATCTGGGCGTGAAGCGCCCCCGCTGGCGGCTTTTGACCTACATCTCTCTGGGCCTGCTCAATGCGGTGATGCTCTTCATGGGTCTCCTGTTCCTGTCCGTACCATATCTGCTTCGCCTCAGTGGGAGGGCCCTATCGCCTGACCTGCAGAGCGTGAACATCAGCGGCCTCGGGCTGGCATTCGCCGTGACTGCGATTCTCAGCTTCGCCTGCCTGCCAGCGCCCTCACGTCGTATGTTGGCACGCTGCTTACCCATTGACCCCGGCTCTCCGGTACACACCACAGCCCTGATCCTGCTCGTCTATCTGGCCATAACCTCTGCAAGCCTGCTCATCAGCAGCCAGGATTTGATCAGCGCCAGCATAGAGATCGCTAGCGTTGAGCCGGGGACGGTTGTCTTGGGGCAAGCGGTTTTGCTTCTCTTTGCACTCGCTGGCGTAGGTCTGGGTACACGACGCAACGTGCGCCAGACGCTGGCACGCCTTAACCTGCGTGCGCTCACACTGCGTCACGTGGCAGTGGCCACCGTGATGGTCGGCGCTTTCCTGGCTATGGACTATGCAACAGCATTGATCTGGCATCAGTTGTGGCCAGCAAGCTATGAAAGCGTGATGGGATCGTCCCAGCAACTCTTCGCACGCTTCGCTTCCCCCCTGGGTGCACTGGTATTGGCCCTGTCCGCAGGGGTCGGCGAGGAGACTCTCTTCCGAGGAGCGCTGCAACCTCGATTCCGCGTTCCTCTAACCGCCGCCGTGTTCGCCCTGAGCCATGTGCAATACGCGCTTTCCCTTGCTATAGTGGAGATATTCATTGTCGGCCTGGTGCTGGGCTGGCTGCGTGAGAGAACGAACACCACGACCTGCATGGCCGTCCACGCTGGCTACAACTTCTTGGACATGCTGCTCATGCCGTACTTCCCATGAACGCACCACTACCATCTGACCACGCTGCCCTGCGAATAGTACTGTCCACCGTTCCCTCGCACTTGCCGTCTACGCCTTCCGTTTACCTTGTCTCCCGTTTACGCCTCTGGCGTAAAGACAAAGGCAGTGCGAAGCGTAGTCACGTTGAACAAGCAAGGCAAGGCAGAGTCTCGTCAAACAGGCAAGACAAGGTTTTGCCAACTGCTGGTCTGCCATGATAATTCTGGTGGGCAGCGACGCGGCAGGAACTTGAAATCACTGAGAGCGTGTCTGAAATTAGCCAGAGGGCCGCCTACGGCATACCGTCAGGCATGAAAATGTCATTGCGAGGTTTTCCATGACGCATCCGCGCCACTCATTGTGCAAGAACATCCGATCTGTCATTGCGACGAGCGCAGCGAGGACACTTGCACCTGCGCTGCAAGTGCAGGTGAGCAATCTCCACCTATGGCTGAGAGGGGATTGCTTCGCCCCACTCCGCTTCGCTTCGGGGACTCCCGTTGGTCGCTCCGCTCGCCCTGGGTCTTCCCCTGGGTCTTGGCCCCAGGGACAAAGGTGGCCCCAGGACCAAAAGCAATGACACGCGCGAAGGAGTTCTCTGACAGCCTCTGAGACCACTGAAGGCACTGAAATCACTGCTATGATTCCAACACTCAGTGATTTCAGCTAGATCACAGTCCGGTGAAGTATGAGAATGAAACGACTTCCAGAACTTGCTAAGAAACTGCGAAAACTGGGAGTCCGGCTGGGAGTCAAGAGCCTGTACTCTGCTGCCAAGGGCCAGGGCAAGATGCACTCGACGGGCATCGAGTCAGTGGTGCCGGGACAGGTAGTGGACACGCCACATGGACCTTGTTTCGTGCTAGAGACACGATACCGTCTGCATCACAGCCACGGTTGGTACCGGCTGTCAGCACTGTCCCCAGGCGAGCATCCTACGCCGTTGCTAGCTTCTCTGGCCCATGACGAACGCCTGGCTGCCCTGGACTTCAGTTCCGCCATCTTTTTCGACATCGAGACAACAGGGCTCGGCACAGGCGCTGGAATGTACGCCTTCATGGTTGGTTTCGGCACGTTCGAGGGAGACGAATTCTGCCTGCGCCAGTACTTCATGCGCGACTACAATGAAGAACAAGCGCTGCTCTACCTCCTCAGCAAGCAAATGCAGGACTTGACCCAGCCTGGTCAACCAGACTCCGCCTGGTGGGTCAGCTTCAACGGCCGCAACTTTGACTTGCCAATCTTGCAAGCGCGTTTCACCTGTGGACGCCAGGAGATGCCCCTGGCTCAGGCACCCCATCTGGATCTGCTGTACCCTGCCAGACGGCTGTGGCGGAAGCGCTTGGGGTCTTGCGCCCTATCCTCATTGGAGGCCGGTGTATTGGGTCTGACCCGTGAGTCGGACGTACCTGGCTGGCTGATCCCGGATGTGTACTTCCACTACCTGCGCTATGGCGAGGTTCAGCCGTTACGTCAAGTCTTTGTGCACAATGCCCTCGATGTTCTGTCCCTGGTCACCCTCAGTGCAAAGGTCAACACTATGCTGCGCCCTCCGTTTGGGGACGCAGTGGAGTACGCTGTGGATATGTACAGTCTGGGCGTGATATACGAATCGTGTGGTCAGCGAAATGACGCCCAACATGCCTATGAGCGGGCCCTGCAAGAGCGGCTGCCCCCCGCCCTAGGGGAGCAAGCCCTGCGCCGGCTGTCTTTCTTGTACAAGAGAACAGGACAGCTCGAACGGGCGGTGCGCATCTGGCAGACTCTGCGGGGTGAAAGCAAGGCTTATGCGTACGTGGAGTTGGCCAAGTACTATGAGCACCGCCAGCGTGATTGTCTTGCGGCGGCCAAGCTGGTCTCTGAAACACTGGCTTTGGACAGCCTGCCAGCCAAGGGCCAATGCTCGTCGCAAGAGCTCAAGTACCGACTAGCAAGGCTGAAAAGAAAGTTGGGGGAAGGAGGCCTGCCTATGCCCAATATCGAATCCTACTCTTTCGGCAAGATCTTGGTAGACGGCAAAACCTACACCTCGGACCTGATCATTCTGCCTGGCGGAGTGCGCCCTGGATGGTGGCGCAAGGAGGGGCATCGCCTGGACAGGGACGACCTGCAGGAAGTGCTGGAGGCCAGGCCCAGTGTGCTGGTCATCGGCACGGGCAACATGGGTCTCATGAAGGTGCCCCCAGAGACCTTGGAGCACCTGGCTGCTCACGGAATCCGCGCTGTGGTGGAGCCGACGGCGGCAGCGTGCCAGCGTTACAACGAACTGGCACAGACGGAGCAGGCTGCAGCGGCCCTGCACCTGACCTGCTGAGAATGCTCGTCCGCGAGATCACTTGCAAGTCAATCCTGACCAAGTCTGGCATCCCTGTTGTGGACTATGCCATCAATCCCTACGTGGGCTGTGAGCATGGGTGCGTGTACTGCTACGCCGTGTTCATGAAGCGTTTCACCGGGCACAGGGAAGAGTGGGGACAATTCGTTGACGTGAGAGTGAATGCGCCACAGGTGCTGGCCCGCCAGTTGAAGCGCGCCAGGCCTGGGAATGTCAGCCTGGGCACGGTCACGGACGTCTACCAGCCCCTGGAGCGCAGGTTCAAACTGACGCGAGATTGCCTGCAGGCCCTAGCCCTCTACGATGACTTTCCAACGACCGTGGTGACCAAGAGCGCACTCGTGCTGCGTGACCTCGACGTGCTATGTGAGATGAAGGATGTTGAGGTTGCCTTTACTATCACCACCCTCGATGAATCAGTGCGGCGCGTTTTCGCGCCGCACTCCTCGCCTGTTCCGCGCCGGATTGAAGCATTGGCTCGCCTCCACGAAGCAGGCATTCGCACCTGGGTCTTCTTCGGTCCGGCGCTGCCCGTCTTCTCCGACAGTGAAAAAGCAATAGACGCCATATTCGCAACGCTCGCTCAGGTCGGCGTGTCCTACATCCTGGTGGACACACTCAACCTGAAAGGCTCTCTGTGGAAGCGGCTTCGTCGCGCCCTGGAGAGCAACTACCCGCAGGTGGTCGAACAGTACCGCCTGATCCTGCACGACCGTCGCGAGTACGCCACAACGCTTGCTGAGCGGGTTGCCCGCGCCGCCGAACGCCATCACGTGCTATGCAAGCTGGCTTTTTGAAGAAAAACATATCGTCCCCCTATTGGATGCTCCTGAAGAGGATATCGCTTTCTAAACGCAGAGCTCGCTGAGAAGTCCAAGAAGGCTGTGCGACCTCTGTATCTCTTGGCACCTCTGGTGCCCGAGAGGGTGCGTGCTCGGCGGTGACTATGCTGAATCGCAGGGCGGCCTTTGTATCCAGCTCTTTATGTTTATCAACACCCCAAATTGGGTCTACGACTGCCAACCGCGAGCTCCACGCCCGCCGGATCGAGGTCACGGCCAAGGAGATTGATCCGCTGGTGCACGAGTTGCGACCAACGGGAGCCCTGCAGGCGACTGTCCTGCCTGCACCTGGGCTGCAGGCACAGGTGAGCGAAGCCGAAGGGAAGCCGGAGCGGAATGCGGGCTGCCAGAGGAGGAGATTGCGATTGTGGCAGGGCTGTCTGTCAGCGTGCGCATTCGGCGAAGCCCCGTCCCGTCAGGCGCCGTTCGTCGCTCGCGACGCCGTTCGCCCCGCAGGGGCGCGAAGACACCCTGACGGGGAAGATGCTACGCGAGGATGAACGATCACAGCAGGGCCCTTTGGCGGTTGATGGACAGATGACTGGCAGCGCTATCCGCTTATCCAATTCCCATCCGCTGCCGGTTATCGGCGGGTTCGCCGATTTGACAAGAACCCCTGCCCTGGCTATACTATCCGTGCTATTCTGTAAGGAGGTGAAGGGAATGACACGCGCCAGTGCGAACCCCAAGGGCATAGCTCGCATCGCCACGCTGGCGTAGTGCGTCCATTCACCACCTGACCAGGCAAGACTTACCGTCCGTGGGCGCACCCCGAGCCCACGGATTTCTGTGTTTAGAGGAGTTGTCTCAGCCGCCGTGGGCTGTGCCCCACGGCTTTTTCTTTGTATCGGGATCTTCCCGGAGATTCGCTCCTACCAGCGGCCGCGACGCAGCACTACCTGCTTCTCTGCTGGAGCTTCAACCTGCCGGAGGATGGAAAGGGCACAACATGGCAAGACCATCGCATGACATCAAGGCTCTCATCTTCGATTTTGGAGGCGTCTTGATGCGCACAGAATCTCAAGAGCCCCGTGAGCGGCTGGCCAGACAGGTAGGCCTCTCACGCCAGGAGCTCTACGAGGTTGTTTTCAACAGCGAGGAGAGCCGCCTGGCGCAGCTCGGCCGCATGTCCTCACAAGAGCGCTGGCAACGGGTCGGCCAGGTATTGGGGCTTGACTCGACAGAGAAGCTCTTGGCTTTCCGTCGCGAATTCTACGCGGGTGATGTGCTGGACACCGAGTTGATCAAGTATGTCCAGCGCGCGCGGGGGCGCTGCAAGACAGCCCTGCTCAGCAATGCTTCGGCCAGGTTTGCCAAACTTCTCCATACCAAGTTCGGCGTGGGCCAATGCTTTGACGTGATCATTGTCTCGGCGCTGGTCGGTATGATGAAGCCGGATCCGGCCATCTACCGCCTGGCCCTGAACCAGGTGCAGGTCGCCCCACACGAGGCAGTCCTTGTGGACGATACGCGGGTGAACGTGGAAGCGGCGGCAGCCATAGGCATACATGCCATCCACTTCACCACGCGCGATGCACTGATGGCCGAACTAGACGCCCTCCTGGGAGAAGCACCACAGACACAAGGAGCATACAAATGACGGCCCTGACAATCCGCAATTATCAGAACGACGATTTGTTAGCACTGGTGGAACTGATCAACGCCGCCGACAAAGTGGATGATGCAGGCTTTGCCACGACCGTGGAAGCCCTTGCGCACCGCTTGGCGGCACCTGACATCAGGGCAACAGATAATGTCTTCCTGGCGGAACTCGATGGCCACCTGGTAGGCTACATCGGCCTCCAGATGAAGCACCACGACACGTACGACCGTGTCGTTATTAGGCTTGGCATCGTGCATCCGAACTGGCGGCGGCAGGGCATTGGCACGGCGTTGATGAAGCATGCGGAACAGCGAGCACGAGCCCTGAGAGGCAATAGGCCGCTCCGTCTTAGCATGACGGCTCGTGGACCAGTGTCTGGAGCCAACGAACTAGCGTCGTCACTGGACATGCGGCCGGTGCGCCATTTCTTCTGGATGGAGTGCCATGATCTAAGACACTTGCCACAACCTGCTTTCCCCGACGGCATCCAACTGCACACCTACGTGGTAGGCCAAGATGAAGAAGCTTTCGTGGCCGCGCACAATGAGGCATTCAGCGATTATTGGGGCTTTGTGCCGCACACGTTGGAATCAGAGATACACTGGCAAAGTGCGCCCGGCTTCCGAGCGGAGGACACTCTGCTGGCTGTGGACCAGGATGGACGCATTGCTGGATTCTGCGCCGTCTTTTTCCCAGAGCCAAAGGGGCACTTGCCAGAAGGCACTTCGCCTATCGTGGAGATGTTAGCTGTATGTCCCGCCTATCGGCGTCGCGGGATGGGCCGCGCACTTTTGCTGGCCGGCATGCGGCGCATTCGTGAAGAAGGGTTCGGCGAGGCCGACCTGGGTGTGGATGCAGAGAACCCTAACCAGGCCCTCAGACTCTACGAATCCGTAGGGTTCGTGATCAAAGCTCGTAACACAACGTATCGTAAGAAACTGCTCTGAACCGACATCTAGTATCGGAAGGAACTGTACGAGGAACTGGGATCATGCTCAAGGTCAGCAACATCAGCAAACGGTACGGCGACGAACTGATACTGGACACTGTTTCGTTCACTGTCAACGCCGGCGAGCGAGTCGGCCTGATTGGCCCCAATGGCTGTGGCAAGACCACCCTATTCGAAATCATCGCCGGGCGGCAGCCGGCCGATGCGGGCAGCGTGAGCTTCACCGTGCCAAACGTCCGTCTGGGCTACCTCGAGCAGGCACTGACCTACGCTTCCGGACAGACCGTGGATCAGGTCATCAACGAAGCACAGGGAGCACTGGCCGAGGCCCAGCGGCGCATGGAAGAACTGAGCGCACAACTGGCTCACGCGCCAGCCGGGGAAGTCCAGCGCCTGCTGACCGAGTACTCAGAGGCACAGTCCCAGTTCGAGGCCCTTGGCGGATACGAAGTGACACATCGTATGCAGGCTGTATTGGATGGACTGGGCCTTTGCGATGTCGAGGCAGACACAGCGGTAGAGCTGCTCAGCGGCGGCCAGAAGACACTCCTGGGACTGGCCTCTCTCCTCTTGCGCGACCCGCACCTGCTGTTGCTGGACGAACCGACCAACCACCTGGACATCACCGCTTTACAGTGGCTGGAAGGCTACCTGCAACGATTCCAGGGGGCCGTTATCATCGTCTCCCACGACCGCACCCTCCTCGACCACACTGTGCAGACTATCCTGGAGATTGACCCCCTGACACACAAACTGAGAGCGTTCCCTGGCAACTACAGCGCCTATGCCGAGACGGTGGAGCGCGAGCGCAAGCAGCAGGAGCAGGCCTACCGTAAGCAGCAGGAGCACATCGCCCGCGTGCGCGGCGAGCTGCGCAAGGTTAAAGGCCACGCCAGACGCATCGAAGGTGAGAGCCTACACTATCACTACCGCAAGCGGGCCAAGAAAGTAGCACGGGCAGCCATCGTGCGTGAGAGGCGTCTGCAGCGCATGTTGGACTCGGAAGAAAGGGTGGAGAAGCCAGCCCTGACCTGGAAGATGAAGCTGAGCTTTGCAGAAACGCCTGTCAGCGGGCGAGATGTGCTCAGGCTCGAGAACCTGGGTCACAGCTTTGACGGGCGTTTTCTCTTTCGTGGCGTGAACCTGCTGCTGCGCCGTGGGGAGCGGGTGGCCCTGGTGGGGGCCAATGGCAGCGGCAAGACAACCCTGCTCAAGACCATCACGGGAGAGCACACGCCTTCCCAGGGACGTGTGCAATTGGGGGCCAACGTGCACCTGGGCTACTACACTCAGGAGCAAGAGGGGCTGAACGACTCAGCGACGCCCTTTGAAGAGATCCGTGCCGTGGGAGCCCTCTCCGAGACGCAGCTACGCAGCTTTCTGCACCATTTCTTGTTCGCTGGCGACGACGTATTCGTGCCAGTGCGCAGCCTGAGCTACGACGAACGAGCTCGCCTGGCCCTGGCCAAGCTGGTCCTCGGTGGCTGCAACTTGCTGCTCCTCGACGAGCCCATCAACCACCTGGACATCCCCTCACGGCAGAGCTTTGAGCATGCCCTAAGCGCCTTCACAGGCACCGTGCTGATCGTGGTGCATGACCGCCACTTTGTCTCGCGCTACGCCAGCGCACTGTGGGCCATTCAGAATGGCACCATCAAGCGTTATCTTGACCTGGAGGAACTGGCGAGGGCCACCAGTGACGCTGCCGACATGGGCCAGGAGTAAAAGGGGCAATCCAGGCGACGTGGACCCTTCGGTGCGAATCGGGTAGTGCTTGCGTCGGATGACCTCACGAACCTGGTCAATCTGCTTCCTGGGCCGTTGTTCCAACAGGTGCTGCGTCTTGAGTTGACGTGGGCGCATGCTGGGTTTACAATGATTCCGTGTTAACAAGCTGGCGTCGTGGTAGGGTTTTCTGCCCAAGCCCTGTAAGGACATTCATAACCAAGAATCCCATATAAGGCTAGTTAGGCACATTATGCCGAAATGTTTCAGCCTAACAAATAGTTCGGCGGCTAGAGGAAAGACCATTGGGAAATCTTCTCATTGAGGGCCTACGGATTACGGATATTCTAGCCCTAATCTCTCCATCTGCGGCTCCGGAACGCACCTTCCTTGTTGCAATAGATGGTGCAGCGGGAGCGGGAAAAACAACGTTCACGCGCTGGTTTGCAGAGGCCATTGGCGCGTCATCGACGCCTGTCTCCATCGTCCGTGTTGACAATTTCTGTCGCCCCTCGTTCAAGAGGATGGATAAGAATGCTGTTGTAGCCGACCTGGACTGGAAGCGGCTGCGGGATCAAGTGCTAATTCCTCTTCATTCCGGGGAGTCTGCTCACTTTCAGCTATATGATTGGCCGGAAGATCGCCTAAAGGACTGGGTGACGATTGATGTTGGCGGAGTCGCTATCATTGACGGCGTCACTGCGACGCGCAGAGAGCTTTCAGGGTATTACGATCTTCGTATATGGTTGTCGTGCCCCGGCGACATCCGAGAGTCCAGGCTCTCGGGGAGAGGTGATACTTCAGCAGCGGAGATAAAACGCTGGTTGCCTTCGGAAGACCGGTACATTGCATCCCATGATCCTGAGTCGAGAGCACATCTCGTCATAGATACGACCGCTAATATACGTAAAGAGGATGGGAGCGGATGGTCTGTCAAGCGGTGGTCGCCACCGAGCGCCGCCTAGCAGGCGCACGCGCCCGACCCCGTCAGTGGGGGCATAGCCCATGGGGAAACCGGCGGCACAACGGAAGCCGAACCGCCTCAATGTTGTGAAGGAGAATAGGAATGGATCGCATGGTTGCTTTTTGTCGCGTGATTTGCACCGAGTGTCCAGCCTACCAAGCCACCCAGGCGGATGACCGTGACGCGCTTGAGCAAGTCCTCACGCACTGGCGCGAGGAATTCAACGCGCCGCATATCAGCGTCGAGGACATCATCTGCGATGGTTGCCTGGCAAGTGATGGGCGATTGTGCGGCTACTGCCAGCATTGCAGAATCCGCCCTTGCGCCGTGGGACGCGGCGTGCCCAACTGCGCGTATTGTGACGAGTACGCCTGCAACGAGTTGGAGCGGCTTCTGGCAATCTGCGACACGCAGAGAGGTTTCTTTGCTTTTGTGCGCAAAGCCCGTGCCACTTTGCGCGACATCCGCGCCGAGTTGGCGACCTGAGAACAACTGTAAAGGAGAGAACCTGCCGGACAGAATGATTGCTTACTGTGGTTTGGTATGCACCGACTGCGGGGAGACACATCATGGACCTTTTAGAAGCCATCAAACAAAGAAGAAGCATACGTTCACACACTGAGGGGGAGGTCACCGAAGAAGAAATCAGTGAGCTGCTCGAGGACGCATATGATGGCACACCGACTGTGGATCTGAAGGCGTACTTGCCCGTGTGCGATCGGGTGAAAGAGCCAAGCATTCCTGAATGGCTTTCCTACTGGCCTGAGTGGATGCCTGAAGAAGGGATTGGGTTGGAAGACTGATTCAATAGTCTGTGGGAGGTCGCATGAAATGACTGAAAAGAAGACGCTCAAGACACACAAGGTGCAATGGTTGGTGGACTTGCTGAGGGAAGCGAAAGGACAGATTGATGAGGAAAGACTGGCGAGCATACTTGAGAATCGTGGCCGTGCTTGCATAAGCCCTACTTACATCAAGAAAGCCAAAGATGCATCAAAGGATGCCAAAGACACAGATGACTTCCTGAAGAAGCTGGAAAAAGCCTACCGGATGCTGCACAGAGAAGGCGCTGAGGTCTACATCGTCTATCCCCAATGCTACTGCCATAAGATAAAAGGATTCAAAGGCGATATACCTGACAGCTATTGCTATTGCTCCGTAGGCTGGGTTAAGGAGATGTTTGAGCAGGCTTTGGGTAGACCTGTAGAGGTAAGGCTTGAGTCATCCGTTCTGCGAGGAGACAAGGCTTGCAGACTGAGAGTACTGTTGTGAGGGAATGCCTATTCTTTCTGGTGAGTGAAACGTCTCACGGGCGATGACGTGTGTCGGCTTCTCCTCCGTCGCGAAGCCCGGAAATGCCTTTCGTCGTCGCCTAAGTGGATACCCTATTGAGGGGAAACACGCTGCGCAAGCACTCGCTTCAGCCGACGCAGGTATAGCCGCGCGTTGAATCGGCGCTCAAATCATCCATATAGCTGTTTGCGAAGTGAGGCTCAATCATTCCGCCGCCCCACGGGTGAGCTCCAGTCTGTTAGTCCGCTCTCAGAATCCACTCCGCGTAAAAGTCGTCCAGTTCCTGACCAGAGACCTGCTCGGCCACCCGCAAGAGATCGTCAGGGGTGGCCAGCTTGTACTTGCGATCCTCGAGATAAGCCCGCAGAACGTCGAGGAAGACGGCATGCCCCAGTTTCTCACGCAGTTCGTAGAAGAAGACCGCCCCCTTGCCGTAGACAATGGGGCCATAGTCCTTGGGAGCAAAAGCCTCGACCGGTTGATACACAATACCATCACGCCCCTCAGCTTTGGCATTCTGGTAGGACCTCTCGACAAAGTTCTTGAATACCAGGTCCGCACGGGTGCGGCCATAGGCGTACTCGTAATAGTACACCGTTGAGAAATTGGTGAGACTCTCGTCCAGCCAGGGTACGTTGACCTGGTCGTTGCCCACCATGCTGTACCACCACTGGTGAGCCACCTCGTGAGCGGTGACGAACTCAAAGTACTCACCGCCGTGGGCGTACTGCTGGTTGGCCACCATGATCAACCCAGGATACTCCATCCCACCAGCATAAATCGGGGCCTGCACTACGTCGAACTCGGCAAAAGGATACGGGCCAAAGCTCTGCTGATAGGCGCGCAGGCAATTGCGAGCGTAGGCCAGAATCTCCTCACCAGCCTGCTTGTTTTCTGGCAGATAGTAGGACCGTAGTCTGATGTAGCCTACGGCGCAGGAGGACGACTCGAACTCGTTACCAACCACAACCATAAAGTCGCGCATAGGCCCGCTGAGGCATGTCCAGGTAGTAGTGCCGTCCTCGTTATCACGCTTCGCGGTCGTGGACCCAGAAGTGATGACAACCATCCCCTGCGGTACCGTGAGCTCCACAGTAAAGAAGCTCGTTTCGGCATACGTGGGATCGCCATAGTCCGGGGGCAACGACAGGTTCCAGCCCGTCTGCTCGTACACGGCAGTCATGGCGTAAAAGTTGGACAGCAAGAGGACCCCATCCTGGTAGTTGAAAATGCCGTAGCCGCGCACGTTCTCCACCGGCACTGTGACCTCATACTCCATGGTCAAGTCTGCGGACTCGCCAGGCTGCAGGGGGTCTGGCATGGCTACTCCCACGGCTGTTCCTTGAGCCTCATACTCGAGTTCAACCTCACGCCCTTCCACCGTGACCTGGCTGAAAGTCAGTACACTGCCATAGCTGGGCTTGTTGGGAAAGAGCCGGAAATAGATAGAGTCCAGCAGCACATCGGTGCGGTTAGTGTAGTGCGTATCCTGGCTGACGTATACGTGTGGCTGTGCAGCATCGAGGTCCACGCGCGCACGGATGTAGTAGAAGGTAGGGGCCTCGACCAGCGTCACGTCGTCCGCTGCTGCGGCCAGCATAGCCACGCGGTACGTGTTGGCATCCTGCCAGTCCGGGGGCGGGACGGCTGTCGCCGTCGGCGTCAGAGTTGGCGTGGGCAGCACCTGGCAGCCAACCGACAATGCCAGCGCCGCTGCCAGCACAGACAAAAGCAAGTACTTTGGAAACCGTCTGCTCATGGTCAACACGGGGCTGATTATACACACCCCGCTGCTTTCCGCCAACCACGCACACCCGAGAGCAGTTCAATTTCGGGGCAGATTCTCAACGCGGCATCCGCCTGGCTCAAAGCGCGCCTATTGTTCGCTTTCCGTGGCGGATTGTCATCCGCCACGAGCAGTATGTGTTGCTCAAAGCGGACGATAGTCCACGGCACCCAGACACCGCACAACACCCCTTTTGGAGTCGCGGCCAGCCGAGGGTATAATGACTGGCTGTGGGGCAGCAGGCACAGGAACCTGCGCCGTCGTACAAGCGTCTTTGTGATGTAAACTCATCATTTCTTGCGGAGTCTCTTGTCTGTATGAAGTACGACTATTCCGACACTGAGCAATATGAACGTCCGGCACGCCAACCCTTGCCCGGCGAGGATTGGCGCCGACCCTTTGTCAAGGGACTGCTCATCGCGCTCGTAGTGGCAGGGCTCGTCCTGTTCATAGCCCTTGGACTGGCGTTGAGCGCCTACGCCTACGTTGCCGTCAGGCTGCCCTCTCCTGAAGAACTAGGCATCCGCGCGAACACTTTTGAAAGCACAAAGATATATGACCGCAATGGCGTGCTGCTGTACGAAGTCTTTGATCCCACGGGGGGCCGCCGAACGGCAGTACCCCTGGAGCGCGTTCCTCCGCACGTGCGCCAGGCCACCATCGCTACTGAAGACCCCACCTTTTATGCCAATCCCGGTTTCAACCCGCTGAGCATCCTGCGCGCCTTCTGGCAGAACCTGCGCCAAGGGCAGATTGTCTCAGGCGCCAGTACCATCACTCAGCAAGTGGTCAAGAACACCTTCCTTTCTCCCGAGGTGACCTTTTCGCGCAAGATCAAAGAGGCCATCCTGGCCACGGAGATCACCCGCCGCTATTCGAAAGACGAAATCCTCGAGATATACCTCAATCAGATCTACTATGGGAATCTGGCCTACGGCATTGGTGCCGCTGCAGAGGCCTACTTTGGCAAACCGGTGGAAGAACTGACACTGGCCGAGGCTACGCTGCTCGTTGGCATACCGCAGGGGCCAGCCATCTACGACCCCTACACAAACCTGGCGGGGGCCAAGATCCGGCAGAGCATCGTGCTGAACTTAATGGTCAGGCGCGGCTACATCAGCCGCGAAGAGGCGACACAGGCGCAGACTCAAGAGTTGCACCTGGTGCCGCAGCGCATTGAGATGAAGGCACCCCACTTTGTGGTCTATGTGCGTGAACAACTCGAAGCCCAATATGGCACCGAGCTCGTCTACCGTGGCGGCCTGCGTGTGTATACCACCCTGGATATGAAGATGCAAAAGATAGCGGAGCGGATTGTCCGCGAAAAGCTAGCCACGCTGGCAGAGTTAGATGCCACCAATGCGGCACTAGTAGCCTTGGCCCCCGAGAACGGGCACATACTGGCCATGGTGGGCAGCGCGGACTTTTACAACGAAGACATTGACGGGCAGGTTAACGTAGCGCTGCGGCCGCGTCAGCCAGGGTCAGCGATCAAGCCCATCAACTATGTAGCTGCCTTTGAACGCGGATGGACGGCGGCCACCTTTATCATGGACATCAAAACCCAATTCCCCGATGGGGCCAACCCGCCCTACGAGCCCGACAATCACGACAAGAAGGAACATGGCCCGGTGCTGGTACGTGGCGCACTGGCCCGCTCCTTGAACATACCGGCAGTCAAGACGCTGCAGTTCGTGACCCTGTCGGGTATGCTGGAGATGGCCCACCGTCTGGGCATCACTTCCCTGAACCGGCCCGACTATGGCCTGTCTCTGACCCTGGGCGGCGGCGACGTGACGTTGCTGGAACTGAGTGCCGCCTACGCGGCCTTTGCCAACGGTGGACGACGCGTGCGGCCGACGCCCATCCTGCGCATTGAGGACAGCAACGGTCGGCTCATTGCCGAGGCTCCAAACGATGCCGGTCAACACGTGCTGGATCCCCGCCACGCCTACCTGATCACCAGCATCCTGTCGGATAACGAAGCACGTCTGCCCACTTTTGGGCCAAACAACGTGCTGGAACTCTCCCGGCCAGCGGCGGTGAAAACTGGCACAACCGACGACTACCATGATGCGTGGACCATCGGCTACACGCCGGATTTGGTCACCGGCGTGTGGGTGGGCAACAGCGACAACACGCCGATGAACCGGGTGTACGGTTCACGGGGAGCTGGCCCCATCTGGCACGATTTTATGGAAGAGGTGCTGCGCGATACGCCCGTGCACGACTTTATTATGCCAGAGGGAATGGAGACGGCTGAGATTTGCCCCATATCCGGCAAGTTGCGCACCGATAAATGCCCTCCCGGCCGTCAGGAGATCTTCGTGGCTGGCACAGCACCGCATGAACCATGCGACGTGCACGTGGATGTACGAATTTGCTCCGTAAGCGGCAAGCGCGCCAGCGAGTTCTGCCCACACAACGTCGTGGGAACCCAGTTCTTTGAAGTGTATCCGCCCGAATACCGCACCTGGGCCGAGGCTCACGGCAAACCGCAGCCGCCCATTGACACCTGCCGCATACATGCGCGGCCACCGCGCGTAGAAATCGTGGAGCCACGCGAGGGCAGCGTAGTGGAAGGCATCGTGCCCGTTTACGGCAGTGCGCGCATGGATGATTTCAGTCACTACGAAGTGCAATATGGTATTGGCGACAACCCGATTGGCTGGGGCGGGGTAGCACGGCAGGACTTTCCGCTGGAAGATGGTGTCCTGGCCGCCTGGAACACGCGAGAACTGAAGAACGGCCTGTACTCGCTGCGCGTCGTGGCCTTTGACGGCCGTGGGAACAGCGCTGCCTCACCCGCAGTACGCGTGACAGTGATGAATCCCACGCCGACAGCGACGCCAACGCCCACACACACGGGCACGCCGACGATGACACCGCCCCCCACGCAGACGGGCACTCCGACGACAACACCAACACCAACGGCGACACCCGAGGAGACCGAAACACATACGCCAACCGCCACGCCTGCCGCGGCGGAGACTGCACCCGTGATTGCATCGCCCACGCCCGGCTGGAGCCCAACTCCATCGCCCACACCAAGCGAGAGCTCAACACCATCGCCCACTGTCGTCCAGCCGACGGCCACACCCAGCTCTACACTTCAGCCAGGACCGTCCGAGATGCCGCAACCCAGGGCCGCTTCTTAGCTAAGAAACTCGTTTTCCCGAAGGAGACGGGTTTCTGATTTATGACAACAAACGGAGGCACAAAATGGGGGAAAGTGCAATCGTCGTTGTTTCTGAGGCGCTACGGGGAATTCTCGCCGAAGCTCTGCTCTGCGCACCACCGCTAGTGGACACCAGCGACGAGATCGTCCTGGCTTCCCCAGCCGAGATGCCCCACGACCGCCACACCCGCCTGTGCATATTCCTGTATCGTGTCCACGAGCACGTTCTATCCAGGCCGGAGGCGATGCAGATCAAAGGGCCGCTGGGATTCGTGCTGTCTTATCTAATCGTACCTGTCGGTCCTGATGCCACGCACTGCCAACACGTCCTGGGCCGTGTGCTGCGCACCTTGCACGAGCACGCTGAGCTGCAAATCCCAGAAGCTGGCGGCGAACTGAGCGTGTCTCTGCTCAGACATCCGCTGGAGGAGGCAAACCGCCTGTGGTCTGCACTACAGACTCCGTACCAGTGCGCTCTGTACTACGATGTACGAATAGCGAGGCTCGGGGACGCGGACTAGGGAAGCATAAGAAGCTTTTTCCTGAACATAGCATCAAGATTTCGCGCTTGACGCTGGCGTGAAGTTGGGCTATACTGAAGCTGTACCAAACAAGACGTGCCTAGCTGTTCTGCGCAGGCCGAGATAATCGCCGGGGACGGTGGAAGCGCCCTGGCACGAAGAACTCTACTACGTGGCTCGCCCACCGTCAAGGCTCTACGAGCACACTGGACGGTGCGGCGGGCTTGCTGTTTAGAGGGGGGCAGTGACGTAGAACCGCCGTTTTGGTCGGCTGCGCGTGATGCGCGTAATGCGGGTGATATGCGCAAGGCGGATATCACGCACCAAGTGACGGATATGCGCAATACTGCGCATATTAACAAGTTGAACGAAATCGCCGATAAGCCCGTTCAGACAAATGTGAGAGGACACAAAAAAGTGACAACTTCTGTGAAGGATCTAATCAACAGATATCACATTTGGGATGCCAGAGGGATTTCCGAGTTGCTCCCCAAAACGGAGTTCGTCGATGTTACTATAACCTCACCCCCTTATTGGAAGCTTAAGGACTATGGGGTAGATTCTCAGGTAGGATTCGGGCAGACATACGATGACTATCTTAATGATCTGGAGAGGATATTCCAGGATATCTACCTCATAACAAAGAAGACAGGTTCGCTGTGGATTATCAGTGATACCATGAAGCACAGAGGAGAAGTCAAATTATTGCCCTTTGACCTCGCTCAAAGGCTTAAAAATGCAAATTGGATACTCCAGGATATCATCATTTGGAACAAGGACAGAACACTCCCCTGGTCTCACCGGGGGAAACTCAGAAATATCTTTGAATACGTGCTCTTCTTTTCAAAAAGGCGCAAGTTCAAGTACTACCTACCGCGAGTGAGAGAAGTAATCGGACTAAAAGAATGGTGGGTTAGATATCCTGAGAGATATTGTCCACAAGGAAAGGCTCCTACGCGGGCGTGGTCTATTCCAATACCACGTCAGGGCAGTTGGGGAAACAACTGGGTAAGACACTTCAATCCCCTACCCCCAGAGCTGGTGGAAAGAATTCTCCTGCTGACTACAAACGAAGGTAATATAGTTCTAGATCCCTTTTGCGGATCCGGCGCTGTAATAGCTCAGGCGTATGCTATGGGTAGGCGATACATTGGTTTAGACGTGAACCCAAGCTATCAAAGAATGTTTGAGCAGAGGGTCCTGCCATCCATCTGTGCGCTTCAAGTGGATACCGCTAAGAAAGTCTCGGGAAGACAACGGCAAAAGAGAGTATTCGGTAGACTGATCCGTTCTTTGAGGAAGACAAAGTATCCAAAAGAACTGGTGAGGCTCTACAGACGCGAATGCGGCCCAGTAGAGTTGGAGGCAATACTCGCGCTGCAGGGATCGAAAGCTAATTGCCTGAAGGTCATCTTCCTTTTCCCACCTATGTCCCAGGTATCACCAGCCTTTCTTTCACAGCTAGTTGGACTTTCCAAGCGACCGCCATTGTCAAAGTACGGCATCGAGGCTGTTCTAGAAGCATATTCGGTCGATGTTGTGTCACAGGAATGGCTGGAAGATGAAGGTCTAACTCTTAGGAAGAGAATATACTTATATGCTGGAGGGAGAACATACACCTGGGCTAAGACCCTGAGCGTCGGGAAGTGGCTGACGTTGATCGGGAGTAACGAGTGGTCTAAGTTGTTTGGACGGACATATCCTCCTATTGTCAGTGATATAGGCGTGAACGTGGACCCGCATTTGCCAACTGATCAGATCTTGGAGGGCTAATGAACGACAAGGGTGCCGAACTCAACAAGAGAGTCTGGACGTTGTTCGAAAAGGCAGGCTTCGAGACCAAGCCTAACTCCAACGCCCCTGCTGAGGAAGTTGTCACATTGCTTGATGGGAGAGAACGATCACTTGACCTCTCTGCCAGTGTAAAACACTGGGGTGTGAAAATCATAGGCGAGAACACGACTGCGAAAAACCTACATGAATCGTGGACCGCCTATGTCCACGACTTTGGAGAACTCGTGAAAATCGCCAAGGCAAACGCGGGGTTGTTCGTATTAACTCGTAGAGAAATGTCCATGCAAGATAGAGAATATGCTGAACAAAGAGGAATAAGGGTGTGGGGCGAAGAGGAGCTTCGCTACTACGAAGCAGTTGTCGATGCCATAGGGGAGTATGCAAAACACGAGATCGTTAATTCGTTCGCGATACACACCACTCAAGAAAGGCAGATACATTGCGTCTTGGCTCTACAACTTCACCAACCTTACTCTGCATCTGATACAAACCTGTTCATATTCACGATGCCGCCAGAGAAGCTTCTTAAGACATGCATGATCTACCGCAAGGCCCAGGGAAGCGGAGAAGCCTATCAACGGATGGTTAAAAAGCTAAGATTACGCAGTGTCATGAAGTTCGTAAGCCAACAGGACGCCATTTTGCCAACGGATATAATCCTTCACTTTAGCGACAACGTAACATGGGACCCTATAGAAACTAGTGACCTTCGCGATGCAAATGGCAGGCGGATTACCCTTTCTCGAGAAAGGGACTACAAACTCGTCAAGTTGAATATTCCCATGGCATACGCATCTCTAGAGTTGATAGACGGACAGCATAGGCTCTACGGATTCGTCCAGGCGGACCCAGCTACTAGAGAGAACTTTAACCTTGTAGTGTTAGGCATGGCGGGCTTGCCCTTCCATAGAAGGAGAGATACTTTTGTAGCCATAAACGACAGAGCGCGGCGCATGGATCCCAATCTTGTCGCGTATCTCAAGTACACCGACGATGAGGCAGAATGCCAGAAGGATAACGAACTCATGGCAATAAAGATCGTGGTACAACTCAACAAAACCAGCCCTTTCAAGAACAAAGTTAGGCTTCTGGATGTTCGGCGTGGTGAGAAGATAACTCTCAAGGGGTTCTCAGGCTATGATCTCAAGGGATTGTTGGGGCCCAGAGGTCTTCTCCGAAAATACTACCCGAACGAATCCAAAGAGTATATCGGCGCACTTGGGCTGTATTTTGGTGTTCTGAAAAGTCTGTTCAAGGAACAATGGGAACAGCCGGAGAGATACATCATCTTCACCAACAGAGGGATATCGGCTTTTCTGAAGCTCTCAAGATCTATCTTGAAGACTTGTCAGAGCCATCTTACCAAGCAAATAGTGTTGAAATATCTGCAACCGCTTAAGGACAGGCGGAGTGATAGTGACTGGGAGACCAACAAACTCAGAAGTGCGTATGTGGGTGCCAAGGGTTGGAAGGACTTCCATCGTGACCTTGTTAGTACAATTCGTGCGGTGTACCCTGATTTCCAGGAATGAATCTGCAACACGCGCGAAATTCGCGTGATAGGCGCAATACTACGTACTCTGATCATCAGACAGAATCGCGCCTACACTTCATGATAACAGCGCATTTCTCCTAACACTAGGAGCAATTACACCCGCAGGATCGAAAGGCGTTATGCGGCCGGGTTCATGACATGACCCAGGAACAAGATGGCGCCAGTCTCAATGTCGCGGATCATGAAGATGAAGGGATGGTCGAGCGTGACCTCTTGCGGCATCCCAGGAGCTGCCGAAAGGGCCATCATCACTGCGGTGGCCGCCGCTGCTTCTGTGCCAGCTTCATCCACTGACACAAAAGCCTTGTGAATGACATCGTCAATGAAAAGCTCGCGTGTGCCGGTCATCCCAGAAAAGTCGGCAGCTCCAGTGAAGGCATCCGGCATGCCCAGATCCGCGAGTGTGTCCTTCAGACTAAAGCTCGATTCGTAGGTGAATCTCGGCATGGTGAGGTCGACTTCCTGGCCACCAATACCCTTCAAGATGGAAGCTGCCTGCTCGGCATCGAGCGCGCTGGCGAATTCCTCAAATCGGCCTGCAGCGGGAAGCAAGATGACCATCGACAGCTCTCGTCCCACGTATGGCAGTTCGACCGCCTGATACCCCTCGCCTTCCGCATAGCCGAACCTCTCCGTCTGCTCCATCATCGGCACAGTAACCTGGCTGCCATCCAGTAGATGGAATGTGCCATCGTGGGTCAGCTCCTTTTCGAAGGGATAAAGCCATGCCGCATTGAAGTAAATGGCGTTGGTGAGGACAAGCCGCGTAAGTGGAGTGATCGAGTTCGGAGGAAGCAGGTCTTCGATCTTGCCCTCTGTCTCGTCGCTGACCCAGTCGTTGATGACGATGCGGGAATCGTCTGCTGCCTTCTGAAAATCAAGAACCCTTAGCCCAGCACCATAGTTCTCGGCCAAGACATCTAGGAACTCGCCGAGGAATGAGTAGTCGGTCTGTCCCCAGATAGAATTGGCGATGCTCAACCGGAACCGACCCTCGTCCTGTCCTTCGGCGCCTTCGCCACGAGTGGCGAGTTCAAGGTCCAGGGCGTTGAAAGTAGGATGCAGGCGATCTTGCGAAAGGGTGAAGTGCAGGGTTTCCGCCATTTGCCGTTCGGTCTCGCCCCTGGCACCGGCATGCGTCATCGCCAGTGCCAGCGAAATGCTGTAGGGAGAATAGAACAGGTTAGCGTCCTCTTTTCTAATCGCCTGGTACAGATCGAAAGCAAACCCGCTGTTTCCGGCGATCAATTCCGCCAGGTCGGTTTCGTCCACGTCCGGCAAAGTCACACGCGGCTTCTTCGACTGCAGCACCTCTGCACTGGCGCCCTTGCTGCCGCAGCCGGCCAGCCCAGCAGCGACGAGGGCAAGTGCCACCCCTATGGAGATCCCACGAAGCATATTCTTGTGCATTTCATTTCCTCCTCTATCAAAGTGAGAGTAGTTGCTAACACCAAGTATAGAACCATTGCGTCTATAGTCAAGACGCCAGCGCGGAAGGCATATCCGCTCTGCACAAGTATGACGCACAAGAGCAGGCCAAGGTTCCCCTTGCTGATGACGGCCCCGCAAGCGCGAGGCGGGACGGCCCAAAGCGTTGACTTGCCGACGGGATGGTGCTATACTGGTGCCGTCCCTGTTTGTCGAAGCCAAGTTCAGCCGTGTAGACCTGAACGACTCCCGCTGTCTGCCCACCAAGACTCCAAGAGGTGACATTGGTTTGGTTCACGTGAGAGTCTGAGCACCAGATCGAGCTGAACGGAGGATGTCCAAGAGACACAAGAGGAGCGCGTCCATGAGTAACAATACCGCGCTGCTGGTCATTGACGTCCAGGTATGTAACTTTGAGGATTCCCCACCTGTGTACGGGGGGGGCGACCTCCTCCTGAGAATAGGCGATTTGATTGCCAGAGCACGCGCAGCGGGAGTTCCCGTCATCTACGTTCAACACTGCGGCCCAGAGGGCGCAATTGACCAGCCAGGCACTACAGGATGGGAAATCCACCCCGCTGTTGCGCCCATCACGGGCGACGTGGTGGTCCAAAAGCGTCACCCGGACGCTTTTCAAGATACGAACCTGCTGCGTGAACTGGAATCTAGGGGCATCAAGAGGCTAGTTATCACCGGTATACAAACCGAGTACTGCGTTGACACTGCCTGCCGTCGTGCGTACAGCCTTGGCTATGAAGTGACGTTGGTCAAGGACGCGCACGGCACCTGGGACAGGGATCATCTCACCGCGCCGCAGATTATTGCACATCACAATGACGTGTTGGGCGGTTGGTTCGTCGAATTGAAAGAAGCGAGCGAAATCGAGTATTGCACTGACAGCAACAACTATAGGAGGAAACGATGATATTTTGGGAATGGACTTGCCTCGGCAATACACTGCAGAGTTGGGCGATCGCTTTCCTTATCACCATTGCCGTCCTGGCAGCGCTACGCGTTCTACAGACAGTCCTGATCCGGCGCTTTGCCGCTTTCGGCGAGAAGACCACAACCGACGTAGACGACTTGGTTGCAGGAGTGGGAATGAACACCAGGTTCTCCCTCTTGGCAATTCTGTCTTTGTACGCTGGCTCGCTCGTCCTCGCCCTGCCCAAACAGGTGACCAACTGGATTGGTATCGTGGCGCTGATAGCACTACTGGCCCAACTGGCAATCTGGGGAGATGCGCTCATCTCCTTCTGGCTCTCTCGTTATCAAGAAGAGCATCTCAAAGAAGACGCGGCCAGCGTCACCACAATCAGAGCGTTGAGCTTTGTCGTTCGACTAGCTCTGTTTGCGATCATCGTGCTTGTGGCCTTGGATAACATCCCAGGTGTTGAAGTCACCGCTCTCATTGGCAGCCTGGGGATTGGCGGCATCGCCGTGGCGCTGGCTGTGCAGAACATCCTGGCAGACCTCTTCGCGTCGCTTTCCATCGCCTTGGACAAACCCTTTGTAATCGGGGATTTCATTGTTGTGGGTGACCATCAGGGCACAGTGGAGCACGTCGGCCTCAAGACCACACGAATCCGCAGTCTGTCCGGAGAGCAACTTGTTGTTTCCAACAATGATCTGCTAAGCAGCCGAATCCGCAATTACGGGCGTATGAGCGATCGCCGTGTGGTCTTCACTGTCGGAGTGGCCTGCGACACGCCATACGAGAAGCTCAAGGCCATCCCATTGACAATCCAGGAAATCATCGAATCGCAGCAGCAGACGCGCTTTGAGCGAGCGCATTTCAAAGAGTATGGGGATTTCTCCCTTAACTTTGAGGTTGTCTATTGCGTGTTGGACCCCAATTACGACCTGTACATGGACATCCGACAGGCCATCAACTTGGCCATCTTGCAGCGGTTCGAAGAAGAGGGCATCGAGTTGCCCTATCCAACCCAGACGCTGTATGTCAGGAACGGGGCCTCCAGAGCGAAAGAGACTGGCTCCATTCCGACCCGAGATGGCTAATGCCCGTCACAGCCGTCCGCGCGCCCGTGCGGCCTTGCACAACGGCTCCTTCCATTTGCAGGTTGTCCCTCGTTGCGGTCAACGTCGCACAAGCCGCACAGCGGCTGAGCTCCCAGCCACTGGGACGAAATGCACCGCCCTGATTTATGGAAGAGGAGGTAGGGAAAGATGATTTCAAGAGGGAGGTTAGGAATGGCGTTCATTATTGTTCTCATGGTTCTCGCTGCCACAGGAGTCATGTCGTACCTATGGCTCAACAGAGAAGTCCTAAGCCAGGTCGAGGTTTTGAACCTTGAAGGTGATGGGGGAACAGCGCTGGTGGTTTATCACCCTGGGAAAAGCAGTTCTCAGCAGAAGGTGACCTCTGCCTTCGCAGAGGCGCTGGTCTCCAACGGCTGGCGAGTGGAGATCACTACGGCAAGCTCTCAAGCTCCCACCGAGCTTTCCGGCTACGACCTTCTGGTCCTCGGAGGCCCCACTTACTGGTTTACACCGAATCGCCCTATCCGGCGTTACTTGAGCACACTGGGAGACCTTCGAGGGAAGCGCACCGCAGTGATTATCACGGCCATGGGATTGGGCGGTCGCTCGATCTCCATCATGGAAAAGGATGTCCGAGAAGCGAACGGCGACCTCGTCAAGTCCTTGCTCTTGTACACCCTCAGACCCAACGAGGATCTGTATGGCATCAACGACGCGGTCGAGATCGCCACTGAAGCCGCAAGGGTGATTCCTCTGCCTGGGGAATAGGAGGACATGGACGGGATGCGTACCAGCAGGCGTCGTAGGGCTTTCATCGTCTCTGGAGTCGTCGCCGCTCGGGTTGCCTGCGCTGCGCTGTTTGTGTGGACGTTCATTAGCGATCTGAGAACGTGGTCAATCTGCCTCTTTCTTTTGGCCTGCCTGACGGATGCCCTCGATGGTCACCTGGCAAGGAGGCTGCGCGTGTCGCCGTCGCTTGGGGCGTACTTTGATCCAACCGCCGACCTTATTCTGGTCTTGGCAGCATTCTTGGCTTTCGTGGTGAAGGGCATGTACCCCTTCTGGACGTTACTCCTTATTGGTTCCATGTTCTCGCAGTTCGTCCTGACATCAGGGCTGAGGCGGCCTCTTTACGACCCGGCGGGGAAATACTACGGAGTGTTTCTCTTCGTCGCTATCGGCATTACGCTGGCTTTCCCCAGACCTGCTGTCTATGATGCTGTGCTTGTCGGCATCCTTGGATTCACCACCGCGTCGGTGGTAAGCCGTTGCGCGTTCCTGCTCAGTCGCCGCAAGAAGGCCGGCCCCCATCCATGACGAACGTCGCCGACTGCGCGTGGCAGAGGCCAACTGAGGCAGAGCGGAGACAACTCAGGACAGTTCTTCGATAACTTTGCTGAGGGATTTGCAGCGCTCAATCCACAGGGCCACCAGACCCACCTTGAAGACGTAGCGCTCGACATCGCCTGGCACCTCTTGCAGGATCTCTCGCGCCGCCAAGCTGCGCAGTGCGACGGACACCTGCCTCGGATCCACCGTCAGGCCGTGCTCGGCCAGCAAGAGCGCCACGTCGCTGGCCGTCACTCCCAGTTGCGGCCACGATGCCTGCCCCAGTCGCGGCAGGAGCCGAGTCAAAGCTACCAACGTCGCACGCTCCCGTTCAGCAGACGTTTCCCACAGAAATGAGAAATGTGCCTCACCGAGAGTCAGTATCTCCTCTAACGCCTGATCAACGTCATCAATGGTCGTGTAGCTCCGCTTGCTGCGATTGTGCGCATTCACCAACGAATAGCAAAGCAATTGCAGGAAATACGGATGGCCAGTGGTGACCTGCAGCATTCTGTTGAGGGCCAGGTCGTCATAGACCATGTTGAAAGGCCGCACCGGTTCGGTGATCAAATGCCGTGCCGAACTCTCGTCCAGATAACCTATGTGACGGTACAGCGCGATGTTGAAAAGCACTGACCAGTAATCTGTGGTCATCTCTTCCAGACGATGCGTGCCCACAAAGACGAAGGCGACTTTGCGGCTATGCTGCATCAAATGCCGCAGATAGGAGAACAATGTAGGCTCAAGATGGCCGGCACGCACGCGCATTTCCAGTTCCTCGAACTCGTCCAGAACCAGGAGGAGAGTGCGATCAGCAAGCCCATCTTGCACAACTTTTAGAAAGCCGTGTTCAAAAGCCCGTGCGGTCTGCTCCTGAAACGCTGCCAGCTCGGGCACTGGCACGTGCATACCGCGCTCCGCCAAAGCATCTGTAATGGTCATGGCTACGTCGTAGAGCAAGGCGGGCAATCCCGGCGTCATCCCCAGGGACTGGCAATCGAGGTATACCGGAACGTAGTGCTCGCTCAGGCGCAGCGGCAACTGCAACAACATTGACGTCTTGCCGGTACGCCGCTGCCCAATCAGGATCAGAATGTTCCGCTGCAGGAGGCCCTTGGCATTCTTGGAAATGAAATCGAACACGTCTTCACGACCGTAGAACAGCGGGCTGGCAGGTCGCAGAGGTCTGCCTGGCACGTAGGGATTAGGAACGAGCCGGAACTCGGATGGCGCCAGCACCTCCACCATATCAGCAAAAAGCTGTGACTTGCCGCGCGCTTCGCGATCGTCGTAGCGCAGTAAGAACTCGACGCGGAAACGATCCTCTGCTGGCGGGGCCAAACGCAACTCTGCTTCGCGAGTATGTCCGGGTTGCAAGGTGCCAAGCACTACTGGAACACCAAGCACTTTGTAGTTGCCATCTGCGGCGAACTCCACTGTCGTGCGCAAAGCTGGACTGCGCCCCCTGTTTTGCACTTCCAACACCAGCAGGGCCTCGCCCGTTGCCACTATGCGCCTGGTCCGCAGCCGGCAGCGCAGTTGTGCACGCCCACGCCATTCCTCACGTACGGCAGCCACAACCCGTCGCCAATTGGCAGCAATCTGGGCCATCACCTGTGCCTCTGGCCCGCCTTGCATATCCTCCAAAGCGGCCAACACCTCAGCGGCTTGTGCCAGGTAGTCCAGCTTACCCTCTGCAGCTTCAATGCGCTCACTGCTGCGCATCAAGCTGGCCACGCGCAAGAACTGGCCCAACGCGTCACGCGCGTTGGCCAGCGTGACGCGCGCTGCGCCGTCATCTGCTACACGTTCTTCCAGGAGACGGAGAACCCGCTGCATCCTCGGACGCAAGACAGTGACGCGTGCCATAGAGTTGGCCCCCAGCAGGTCTGCCAACAACTGGTACACCTGGACGAGTGCTGCGACCCAGGATTGCTCAGGCCCAGCAGACGCAGTGCTGTGGGCCAAGGTAGAGGCAATGATTTGCAGTCCAGTTGCAGGACGGCTGGAGAATAGCAGGTAGCCCTCAGCGAGGCCGGCCACCGTTCGATCACCCACAGCCCGCGCACGCTTCGACAGGCGGATGAGAGCTTCTGCGGGGTCAGCCCCACTGACTGCCAGGTTGCGCATGGCGGCCAGTACGTCCTGGGGACTGCTCGCCAGCCGGGCGTAGAGCAAGCGGGCATGCCGCGTCGGCGACCTGTACCAGGCGCGATAGGCAAACACGAGCAGGCCAATGATTGCAGCCAATTCGGCGTAGGTATACCAGGGGAGCCCTGGCACGCGCGGGCCAAACACAGGACCGAGCGTGCCTGTGTTGAGGCCATCGCTGTAGGCGAAGCAATAGGCTGCTGTGCGGCCGGAAGCCAACAGTGGAAATGGGTCCACAAACCAGTACAGCACACCAGGCTCCAATGCATGCTTGGTGCCTGCGGAGCGCCATGCACCACTGAAGGGGTCCAGAACCTCGAGCGTGACTTCTACACTGTCACCATCAGGGTCATTAATGCTGACCGAGTATACGTACCCTGCCTCGCCGCGTGTAACGCCAGGATTGGCCGCTAGAGGCGGGCGATTCGGCGTGTGTTCGTACATCCAGAGCTGCCCGTCCCGCGCCCCGGCCAGGATCTCCGCCCGCCCATCATCATCAATGTCGCCGACATACAGAGCGCTGATGCCCTCGCCTAGTTCGTGACGACGTTCCAGCCTGCCCCCGTAGGTGACGACATAGAGCATACCTTCAGCAGAACCAGCCACAATCTCAGAGCGGCGGTCACCATCCACGTCCCCCGCGCAGGCGGACCGCAGCCCGCCCTGTACTGAATAGAGCCAGATGAGGACGCCATCTCCATTCAAGACATACAGCCCTCCCCCACTAGTCGCTGCGGTCACATAGGCGCGACCTCCATCGTGGAATTCCCCAGCGTAGAGGGCAAACGGCATGTCATGCAGGTCATACTCCCACAATATGGTGCCGTCCAGACGCAGAGCATACAGCATTCCTTGCTCCGAGGCGATAACCACCTCCCCCAGCCCATCACCATCCAAATCCGCGCCGCACACCGCTGATACATCTCGCCCCGTGTCATAGTACCAGCGCAAAGACCCATCGCCTGACAGCAAGTAGGCCCGATTGTCCTCAGACCCCGCCACCACTTCCGCTCGTCCATCACCATCCAGGTCAGCCGCATACAGGCTCATGATACTGCCAGCGGTGAGATGCGACCACATTGCTTGCCCATCCGCAGAGATGGCCAACACCCGGTTGCTGCCCGTACCGGCAATCAACTCATCGCTGCCATCGCCATCAAGGTCAGCGGCGCAGACGTTCCAGACCCAATTGTCAGTTTCATAGTGCCACAACACGCGCCCGTCGCCCTTCAGAATTGAGAGGCCCGACTCCGGGGGACCGCCAGGCCGGTCAAAGTTGTTGTAGCTGACAATGACCTCCTGCTGTCCATCACCATCTACGTCGCCAGTGCCCACCGTCCTCACTGCCCCGTGGGCGTGGTAGCGCCAGGACAGCGAACCATCGTCCTTCAAGACACAGAGGTTGCTGTCTTGAGAACCGACCAGGATTTCGAAGCGCCCGTCGCCGTCCACGTCTGCGGCGTCCAGCGCGGTGATTTCTCCCTGCGCCTTGTACCGCCAGCCAACCCGGCTGTGAGCCACGCCACGGGCTCGCGACAGCAATTGCACTGCCTCTTCTGAGGAGAAGAGCAACTCACCCCAACCGTCCATGTTCAGATCAGACAGGCATACCAACGAACCAGCAGCGGGCATTAGATAGGACTCGGCGCTGCCACCGCGAATGTCAATCAGTTCGACAATACTCCTCTGCAGCCCTGTCTGCAAGCTGAGCACAGCCACGGGCCGGCCAACGATGCCCTCGAAATCCCCCAGTGCTGCATCCACCACACGCCCTGGGCTGCTGCGCTCCCAAAGCAAAGAGCCGTCGTCGTCCAGCGCCAGCAAACGACGTTCGGCCACGGCTACGACTTCGTCTCGCTGATCATCGTCAACGTCCCCGCTCAGCAGGCACAGTACAGGAGAGCCAAGCTCGTGGTACCAGCGCATTGTCGAGTCACCAAACAATACCATGAACTCACCCGCTTCTGTGCCAGCGGCGATCAGGAACTTGCCCCAGCCGTCTGGATCAACGGCGGCAATAGCCATCACGGGACTCTTCAGCTTGCGATACCACATCTCCTTGCCATCGTCGTCTAGCAGCCGGATGTGCCCGGCGGGTGCCATGTCCTTGTATCCCGGGAAATCAAAGGCCACAGCCACTTCCTGTCTGCCGTCGTCATCAAAGTCGGCTACGGCCAGGCCACGCACAGTACCCCCGAATCCTCGTCGCTGGGGCCAGTAGTGCCAGATGGTTGTACCGTCATCATCCAATTCGTAGACGTGCTCGTAGGTGGTGGCGACTATGACTTCGGCATTGCCATCATTGTCCACATCTGCAGCAGACAGGGTATCTACGGGGTAGGCCGTACGATAGAACCACATCTCACTGCCATCTCCGCGCATCGCCGTCACACCACGCGGGCTGCCGATGAGCAGATCGAAGCGCGCGTCGCCGTCCAGGTCAGCCAGGCAAGCGGCACTCACTTCCTCGCTGTGCTGAGCCTGCCATACGACCGTGCCATCCCCCTCAAGCAGCGCCAGGTATCCATCGTGACACACAACGACTATCTCACGCTGCCCGTCGCCGTCCATGTCGCCGGTCAGCACATCGCGCGGCGGCTTGGGCAGAGGAAGCGTCCAGTGCGCAACAGCAGTGACAGCCTGCTCTGCTCTGACCAGGGACTCTGGTTGTGCCAGCAGCACCTGCAGACAGAGAAGCAACGCCAGGAGAAACGACGCCACTCTGCCCCAGTGCCAACCCTGCTTGCTCATATCCCTCCACTATGTGAGGCGTCTACTGTCGAGCCGCCAGCACCAGCGTGAACAGCTGGTGCTGGCAATGATTTGCGTGACAGCATTCCAGCACCGCCTGTTTGACGGCCGTGCGGGTGGCTACCGTATCACAATCATAAGCCAAAACGCCCCTCTGCACAACGGCAAAAGAGGGGTAAATTGGGGACTGTTACCTCTATTGCCTCTTCACTCTCAAGGCATAGCCGACTCCGCGCTCATTTACGATGCACCTGGCCCACAGGCCCAAGGCACGCCGCAGATACTTGATCGCCGCCTTGAGACGCTCAGGGTCCTCCACGTACTCGTCCTGCCAGACGCTCTCCTCCAGCTCGCGATTGGTAACCACCTGCCCGGGGCGCTGAGCCAGATGGGCCAGTACCTTGAATTGCGTCTTGGTCAGCTTGAGTGGTTCATCGGCGACTGTGGCCATGCGACGCCGCAAGTCAATGACAAAGGGCTCTGCCTGCAGCAAGTTTGTCACCCTCTGACTGCGGACAAAACGCCTGAGAGCAGAAGAGACGTAGCAGTAACCGGAATCCGAGGGGATGATGAGACACTGCTGCTGCAGTTGATGGAGCGCCTGGCGAGCGCCAGGGTCGTGCGGCGCGACAGCCAGGCTCGCCAGAGCATAGCGCTCGGCTTCGTTCAGGTTGTACCAGCAGTATAGATAGTGCTGCTGCGCCTCCTCGTAGAACAAGTCGGAGAGCAGCGTTGTGGCCCGCTCATCCCACTCCTCTGTGGACTGCGCCAGGTCCCAGGCATGATAGGCCGCCACCTGCACAAAGAAGGGGTGAGGCCCTGCCAGGTCCGCAATCGCGCTCAGAGCTGGCTGCGGCAGGGTGGCTTCCGCCCTGTCCAGGAAAGCAAGCACCATGCCACGCGCAGTAGGCTCATCGAACAGCCCCAGGGGCACGGTGGCAAAGATGTTGAAGAAGGGAGAACTCAACACGCTGTCATCTGCGTAGACCAGCGAGATAAGAGGCCGCTGAGAAACCAGGATGTAGGACACGGCACATCGTGTCGCCAATCCGCGCAGGCCAGAGAAAAAGGTGGGGTCCAGGTTCTGATTGGCCGCCAATAGCTCGAACTCGTCAATGAAGAAGGCTACCTTCGTGCCTTGTCTGGTGACAGCCTTGATGGCACTGTCCAGCAGGCGATAGTCAACGGGGCGCGCTCCCTCCCCCCATTCCGCATTGATAGACGACTCACGCAGCGCCTCCCGGAGGCCATCGAGAAAGAGAGCGCAGACTTGTGGCGGAGATGCCTGTCCCATCCCCTCTGTGCCAATAGAAATGAATACGTGCTCTGGCGGCAGCAAACCGTGGGCAGCACGTACTTCCTGATCCTGCAAGTGATAGAGCAGAGACGTCTTGCCAATGCGCCTGGGCCCAACAATGGACACGCTCTGCGATGCGCGGACCAGATTCGCAATCTGGTCCGTCTCATGCTGGCGGTCATAAAAGTGGCTGGCTTCGCGTATTGGTCCACGATGGTAGAACGGGTTGTGCGCCACGCTCATCTCACCTCCTGCGGCACGCGCGACCTTCATGCACATGGGTATTTTAGGAGAAATAAGCAGAATTGTAAAAGAGCGCAGTCGCCGTGTTTAGCATTGGCAGCGTTGGTCAGTGGCCGCCCTGTTGAATGCTGCGGAAGAGGACGGAGCCTTTTTGAACCGCAGAGTTCGCTGAGACCGCCGAGAAGATTCGGCCCACCGCCGTAGACAGGCGGGGTGGGCGATCTTCCTAATGAGCAAGGTCGTCCAGCACCGGCTCTTCAGGCCGGTGCGGCTTCGGCAAATAAGTAAGTAAGCACCGCCGTAAACAGGCGGTGCTGGGCGATCTTCCTAATGAGCAAGGTCGTCCAGCACCGGCTCTTCAGGCCGGTGCGGCTTCGGCAAATAAGTAAGCACCGCCGTAAACAGGCGGTGCTGGGCGATCTTCCTAATCAACAAGGTCGTCCAGCACCGGCTCTTCAGTGCGGCTTCGGCAGTGATTAGCCCAGCAACATTATACGGGGAAACCACTGGACCAGCTTGTTACACACAGTTTACATCTTCACCACATCCTGGTGACATCTGCAAGCCACAATGGACTCAGCAATCAACTGCAGAACTATGCAGCCTTGACAAGTTGTAGTATCATTAGCACATGAACAAACGACTTCTCCTGGTATTCTTGGTCGAAACCAAATGACAGAAGCAGCAGCATGGAGGCGCGGCTGATGAAGAAACGACAGGTCACGACAGTGCTGCTCCTGCTGGCCAGCCTCGCCATCTTTGGCTGCCGGGCAGCAGAACCAGCGGCCCCACCCGCTACGGAGCCAGTGCCGACTGCTCAGCCAACGGAGCAGCGCATCGAGTCAGTGCCAACTGCCCAGCCGACGGACGAGCCAGCGGTCTCCAACTTGCAGGAGTCCACCCGGGATATGCTAGGATTCTACAAGACCTCTCCAGCGTATCAGGCAGTTATTGACGCTGGCGTGCGCGTCGTCAACGTCCCAGAGTTGGGTTCGTTCTTCGCTCTGTGGATTCCAGATAGCTATGCTGAGCAAGAGGTGCAGCGCGTGATGGCGCTGGTCCATGGAACGAGCGACAATGCCTATTCCACGATCGCCGGACAACTGAGGCGAGCCCAGCATCATAACTATGCCCTCGTTGCAGTGCAATGGTGGATGGGTGAGGGCGAGATCTATCTGCCGACTGATGCTGTGTATCAACTGCTGGCCGCTGCGCTGGAATACGTTGGCCAAGAGTATGGAGCGGACATACACAAAGCGGCCTACGAGGGATTCAGTCGAGGCTCGGCCATTGCCTATCAAATCGCCTATCTCGACCGGTCGTTGGCAAGCAACTACTTTGCCTTGTTCATTTGCCAGTCGGGCGGGATGCACGACCCCGGCCCTCCGTTCATGCAGAGCCTCAGAGCAGGAAACCTGGGTGACGATGCCTTCGGGGGTCAGCATTTCTTCATGTATTGCGGGATGAAGGACGAGCAGTGGGGCACTGCGATGTGTGAGTACATGCACAACGCGGAGCAGACCGTGATCAAGTACGGCGGAACCGTCGAGCGCTTCATCGAAGACCCGCAGGGTGGACACGCTGGCCTGCTCAAGACGGACGCCCACTACGAGGATGCCATCAAGACCTGGTTCGAGCTGACCACCCGATAGGTTTTCTATGCGCCTGGCGTACACTACCATAGATGAAAACTGAACGGGATTCTCGGTCATTTTCCTGGTGAGGATCTATCCGGAAGGTTAGCAGAGGGGGCTCCCACGCCGCCGGGCATGGGAGCCCGGCCAGCTGTTTCAGAACCATCACCCCCGCCCCACTCCACCTCACCCTGACTTCGGTTGCACCAACACAACTCTTGGTGTATAATTGTCGTAGTTGGGTGTACAGAGCATATTCCACAGGAGGAATGAAATGCCAGACTTTCCGAACCCATTTAGCGGCAACGTGCCAGAGCGCAAGATGAACTTTAACGAGCTAATCAGAGCCATTCGTCTCGACGTCGCTGGCGAACTGGAGGCGATTCACCTCTATACGGCGCACGCCGAAGCGACCGACAACGAACTGGTCAAGGAAGTACTGCTGGATATCGCCAATGAAGAGCGCGTCCACGTTGGTGAACTGCAGCGCCTGCTCACCCTGCTCCTGGACGACGAAGCTGAGTTGCTCGCCAAGGGCGCGGCAGAAGTGGATGCCGAGGCCGCCAAGCTGGGGTAGAAGGCAGCATCCAGCGGAGGGCGCTGACTGCGCTAGGCAGCAGCGGTTTTCACGGGGCCTATAGCCTGGCACTGCGCGTCCGCCAACCCAAGGCTATTTGTGTGCTGGAAGGGTAGGCGCGTTTGCCAGGATAGATCAAAACGATGGTAAGCAGAAACCCGCTCCTAGTTTGGAGTGGGTTTCTTGTTTCGGCGCGATGAGGCGACGCCTCCGGAACAGCAACAACGGGTAGGCTCAAGCAGCGCTCGGCGCATTTGATTAGTCAATAACACTGTGCTATAATCCCGTTGCAATGCAATTTATGACAACACTCAGGAAAGCTAAGAGACGAACACGCGAACTGTGGGAGACCTACGCCGACCTGTCGAGGTCACCTGCCTTCGAAGCGGTCCAGTTGCCACGCCGGGAAACCACTGATGACGGCCGCCCCCAGACGTTAGTGTGAAGGCGTCAGATGCCAAAAGGTTATCGCATCCGTGACTTGCCCAAAGTAGACCGGCCCCGAGAGCGATTGCAACGCAAAGGGCCAGGGGCTTTGAACAACTCCGAGTTGCTGGCTATCCTACTTGGCTCCGGCATGCCAGGCAAGAATGTGCTGGAGGTCGCCGAGCATCTGCTTCGCAAGTTCGGGAGCAAAGGATTGTTCGAGGCTAGCTTCGATGCACTGCGCCAGGTGCCGGGCATTGGCAGAGTGAAAGCGACTCAACTCATCGCCGCTTTCGAGTTGGGCAAGCGCATACTGTTGGGCCAGCAAGAGGATGCCATCACAGTGGAAACACCAGAGGATGTGTACGCTCTGTCCAAGCGCATTCACCGATTGAAGAAAGAGCACTTTCTGGCCTATCTGCTGGACGCACGGAACGCGCTCATCGCCGAAGAGACCATTTCTGTGGGCACGTTGACGATGGCGGTGGTGCATCCGCGTGAGGTATTTGAGCCAGCCGTGCGCCACTCGGCAGCGGGCATTGTGTTGGTTCACAACCACCCATCGGGCGATGCGACGCCGGGGGATGAGGACCGCCGCCTGACTGAGCGTCTGGCTCGAGCGGGCAAGTTGATGGGCATCGAGGTCTTGGATCACGTGATCGTCACTCACAATGGATACACCAGCTCGAAAGAACTCGGCTGGCTGTGAAGAGGGATCAATGGCAAAACAAGCGAGCAAGTATCAGCCACTCACCGAACAGATTATCGAACGTTCTGAGGAAACCTGGACCGAACGCGGGCTGCGCAAGGGGCTGATCAGCATTAGTGCCGATGGTGGGCGTGTCACTTACCATTGTGGCAATGAGGGGCAGAGATACACCGATAGCTACACTGATCGCGAAGAAAAAGTGCGAGCCTCGTTGTTCGTCGAACTGGTCGAGAAATACAAGTATCCACCTGAGCGTATCTGGGTGGAGAAACATATCTCAGACCGGCGGCCTGACTTCCCTGGCGATCTCGTTGTCTATCAAGATGATGGGCTAAAACAGCCTTACATACTCATCGAGACAAAGCCCCCAGATTGGGAACCAGAGCAGAAATTCAAAAACGCTATCGAGCAAGCATTCGAGAATGCGCATCTAGTTGGGGGCGTCAAGTTCGTGGTTGTGGATTGCGGCACGCGGCGAGTAGTCTTCGACTACGCGAACTACCCACCAGGAGAGCGGAAGAAGAACATCGTGCGCGACATGCCGGTCGCTTACGGCAATGTGCCGGAGTACAAGTACATGAAGGGCGACCCTGACTGGGACCTGGCGGCGGCAACCTTCGACGATCTGACCCGCCGCTTCCAACGTTGCCACGACGCTATCTGGCAAGGGGGCAAACTAGACCCGGCTCAGGCGTTCGACGAGATGAGCAAGCTGATGTTCGCCAAGTATTGGGATGAGTTGCTCTACACCAAGAATGGTGAACCCTACGGCTTTCAGATTGGCACCAAAGAGGGCCAGAAGGTCGTGGCTGACCGGGTGCGGGAGGTGTACCAGGACGCTCGGGAACAAAAGGCCGATGTTTTTGGCGAGGGCTTGAAGATACCTGAGCACGTAATCTACCTTGTGGTCGATATATTGGAAGACATTTCGCTGAAGAAGACCGATCTGGACGCTAAGGGCCGGGCCTTTGAGACCTTCCTGAGCGATATCTTCCGGGGAAAGATGGGGCAGTTCTTTACCAAGCGGGAACTTGTCACCTTTATGGTGAAAATGCTGGATCCGGAGTTCAGGGATTCTATCGTTGATCCAGCTTGTGGTTCCGGTGGTTTTCTGCTCTACGCCTGGGATCACGTGCGCACGCGGTTGATTCGTGACTTTGCCGGCGATCGGGACACGATCAAAACACTAGATATCAGGTTCGCCAACGAACACATCTTCGGTATCGAGATCAACGACCGCATCGCCCGCATTGCGATGATGGATATGGTCATCCACGAGGACGGTTCATCCAACATCGTCTGCGACGATGCACTGGGCTCATGGGGTAGCTTTCCTCGGGACAAAATCGGCGAGGGGCGCTTCGGCATGTGCCTGACCAATCCCCCTTTCGGGGGAGTGGTGAAGCGCCAGGCGACGCTGAGAGAGTTTGAGTTGGGTTCCAAGCGGCACAAACGAGCTTCACAGAAGACTGAAATCCTCTTTATTGAACGCTGTCTGCAACTGCTCAAGCCAGGTGGCAAATTGGGCATTGTTCTGCCCGACGGTATCCTGACCAACTCGTCGTTGGATTACGTGCGTAAGTTCATTGAAGAGAACGGCCGCATCCTGGCTGTGGTCTCGTTGCCTCAACACGCCTTTGTCCCGGCCGGAGCCGGCGTAAAGGCCAGCTTGCTGTTCTTGCAGAAGTTCAGCAAGAGGGAAAAGGCCAGGTTTGACAGCACGGCTCGCAAGACGCGGCAGGAGGTGCGCACCGAGTACGAGCCAGTCATGGCCGAACGAGAAAAGCAAATTGAGCAAGATGTGATGGCGGAGCGAGAGACAGTGGAGACCGATCTGCGCGCTGACGACGAATGGATAGCAAAGATCGAGAAAAAGGTCCGAGGTAAGGCGGGGCGCATCGAGAGCCAGGTACGGCGGGGATTGGAGCAAGAAGCCAAGAGTGGCGCTGCCGAGGTCAACGACAGGCAGATGCAAGCAGCACTGAAGGCTGAAATCGATGCCCAGATCGAAGCCGAGGTGCAGAAGCAGGCAGATCGGGAACTGAAAAAGCAGTTGCAGCAAAAGTTACGGGCTTACCGGCGAGAAGTGGAAGCGCAGATGGAAGAGGAAACCTGGCGGCGCATCCGCGAGCGACTGAACTATCCCATCTTTATGGCGATTGCCGAGCACGTGGGCTATGACGCCACCGATCGGCCCGACGAGAACGAGCTGTTTGTGGTAGACGAGGAAGGCCGCATCCATGAAGCACAGGGCATCCTCGGTCAGTACAAGCGCTTCCTGGCCCATCCATCGCGCTATGAAGGGGTGTAGCGATGTTCTGTATGGTACGTGAGTACGACCAAATTGAGGGAAGATTTGACCCAAACTATTATCGGCCTGATTTCGTGACGATTGGGCAGACATTTGCAAAGAGTGTGTATGACCTTGAGCGATTGGGAAAGCATATCACGGACATTAGATATGGAGCATCTGTAGAGAACAGCTACGTCGATAGCCCTCATGGTGTTCCATTGCTGCGTATAACCGATCTTAAGCGAAACGAAATTGATCTGTCAGATGTTGCAAAGCTCGATCCGGCACTGAGAGAGGAAATTGGGATAGCCTATGTTCGAGAAGGGGATTTACTGATTTCACGAAGTGGAACTATAGGCATTGTAGCCGTTGTACCAAGAGAAGCTGACGGGTTCGCCTATGGCTCGTTTATGATACGTTTTCGAGTAAATACAGAGCTGCTAGATCCTCACTACACCAGCATCATTTGTAATCTACCATACGGCCAGAGCTACTTTGAGCGAAATACAATCGGTGCTCTCCAGCGCAATATCACTATACCGACGATCAAAGCGCTAGAGATCTCAGTTCCCCCGCTGCAACGGCAGCGGGAGATAGTAACCGTGATGCAGGCGGTCTGTGCGCAGCGCGACATGAAGTTGCAGGACGCAGACAGAACACTCGATGAAATTGATACGCTAATAATGAAGTCTCTAGGAGTAAGTGTACCGGCGCTTCGGCGTAAGCGCACTTACGTAGCATCCTACTCGGAATTTCGGGGAAGGCTTGATCCCGTCTTTTATTTGCCCCGGTTTACACAGGCGATCACAGCAATAGAACAGGCAACGTATCCACCAAAGCCACTGCGCAGCTTCATAAAGTCGATTAGTGGTGGAGCCACCCCTCTAGGTGCCGACTATCCAAGTGAGGGAGTGCCATTTCTTCGCATCCAGAACATTCGGCCCGGCGGAATTGACCTGAGCGAAGTCAAATTCATATCAGAAGAGACCCACGCGGCCATGTCCAGATCGAAGCTGCAGCCACTGGACGTTCTGATGACCATAACGGGTAGAGTGGGCACGTGCGCCGTGGTGCCGCCTGATTTTGGTGAGGGCAATATCAATCAACATATCGTGCGAATGGCCGTTCGCCCAGGTGTCAACCCGCACTTTATAAGCGAAGTGCTCAATTCGCCTATAGGGCATTATCAGACGGAACGAGGTACGACTGGAACTACCCGCATAGCCCTAGATTACCCCACAGTACTGTCTATCAGAATTCCCATGCCACCTCTTGAAGAACAGGGGAGACTTGCTCAGCAAGTGACAAGTATGCGAAGCGGAATCGATAGACTCGTCCAAGAGGCGCACGAGATCGTGGAGCAAGCAAAAGGCAAAGTGGAGGCGATGATCCTGGGTCAGGAGTGAGGGATGGTTTGCACGTCTTTGGAGACACCACCGCACCTCATCGCCCCAGCGCAGGTGCTGGAAGGCGCGCTATTCCACTACTACTGCGGCACCGAGGGGGACCTGCGCCTGGCCCACCTGTTGGTGGACAACGCTATCGAGTTGCTGCCGTTGGCCTACCTGCGCTCTCAAAATCCCGACTTCAAGCCCGAACAGGGCCACCACCAAGCCTATGTGGGGCAGATTTGCACAGATCGGGGAATTGGCACCGGCACCAAGAACATCTTGAAGGAATGCCACAATCAATGCAACAACTTCTACCACGAGATTGTGACTGAGGACTTCGAGGCCGCATTGGAACAATGCAGCAGCATATAAGAGGACCTGCAGCGACAATAGCGGGTGCTCATTGATCGCCGCGACGCCAGAGCCGCGCGCAGGCTCGCGAGCCACTCTGACTTTGGTGGCTTCCGCTTGTGCTGGTTGCCACGCCATGGAGTCGATAGCCTTCTGACACGCCGCTTTGAAAAGGAGCGATTGCGATGCCCAGGCATGATTCACCAATACGCGCAACATTTGATACGGCTGGTCCAAAGCGACCGCTGCGTGTGATGGCCGGGCCTGGCACCGGCAAGACCAGATGGCTGATGAACCGCGTAGCCTGGTTGCTGAACGCAGGGGTCGATCCGAAGCGCGTCTGGCTTGTTACCTTCACGAGGGTTGCTGCCCGCGACCTTCAGAGGAAACTGGACAAGTTAGGCACCCCGGGTGCCCGCCAGGTACGGGCCGGCACCCTTCACTCATTCTGCCTATCGGCCTTGAAGAAAGCGCACGTCTTCGACCTGACCGGAAGAACTGCTCGACCCCTTCTCGAGTTCGAAAAGCGCTTCCTGCTGGAAGATCTCCACTCGCCCGAACTTGGAAACTACCCTAACCGGAAAGACCAACTGAAGGCGTTTGAAGCCGCGTGGGCGCGCGAGCAGGACCAAGATCCTGGGTGGCCAGGCACAGCTGAGGATCAGGCCTTTGAGAGACTGCTCAATTCGTGGCTGCGCTTCCACCAGGGGATATTGCTGAGCGAGCTTGTCCCAAGAACGTTGAGCTATCTCCGCGGCAATCCCCTCTGCCCGGAGCGCCTTATGTTTGACCATGTGCTTGTTGACGAGTATCAGGATCTCAACCGCGCTGAGCAGACTCTGATAGACCTCCTCAGTGAGAATGCGTCGCTGACCATCGCCGGCGATCCCAACCAGTCAATATATGAGTCCCTCAAGTATGCTCGTCCAGAAGGTATCAAGGAATTCGACGCTACACATCCTGACACACACGACATTCCTCTTGAGCAATGCGGGCGCTGCCCGCGTCGCATTGTGGAGATGGCTAATTCACTGATACAACACAATACGCTCCGAACTGATCAGTTACTGACGCCGAAGCCCAGCGCGCCCCAGGGCGAGATTCATGTCGTTCAGTGGCGAGACCTACCTCAGGAAGCTGTCGGCCTGTCGGATTTCATTCGCAAGAGAATCGAGTCTGGTCAATTTGACGCAAGCAAGACGCTCGTACTATGTCCTCGCAGGCAAATGGGCTACATGATTCGCGATGCACTGCGGGACCGGGGCATCCCCGCTCATAGCTTCTTTCACTCAGAGGCCCTGGAGGGCAATCCCAAGAAACTGGACGAGACCACGAACCAGCAGGCGTTTACACTTCTGACATTACTTGCTGATCCACAGGACAGAGTCGCCCTTCGCTCTTGGCTGGGTTTCGGGCATCGCAACCTTGGACGGGACCAGTACCGACGCCTCCGGGATTATTGCGTCAACGAAGGTGCGAGCCCACGGCAAGTTCTTGATGGCTTGTGCGCGGGCAGCCTTTCAGTTCCTTACACCGACTACCTCGTGACTCGCTATGGAGTACTCAACACACGACTGCAACAACTAGCCAACATCACGGGGATTGAGCTTTGTAATGCGCTGTTCCCAGAAGATCAAGACTGGGCCGAACCGTTCTTGGTGCTGAGTCAGGAGCTCTCTCAGGAATCGACACCGTCTGAGATACTCGACACTCTTCGCACCAGCATCACTCAGCCAGAGCTGCCCACCGATGTCGACTACGTCCGTGTTATGAGCTTGCACAAGGCCAAGGGATTGACCGCCGACCATGTAATTATCGCAGGCTTCATTCAGGGCCTCATACCCAGCCTGCGCGACAATCTCTCGCCGAGAGAAAGGGCAAGAAGCTTGGAGGAACAACGACGTCTGTTCTATGTGGCAATCACTCGTGGTAGAAGCACCCTGGTGCTATCCAGTGTGCTGCATCTGCCGCGCGACCTGGCCTACAAGATGCTGGCAAGGGTCAAAGATCGCACCGACTACCGCGCCAACACCATGACCTCCACCTTTCTGGACGAGCTGGGGCCATCCCGACCGGACCCAGTGCGCGGTCCCGCATGGCGCTACTAGCCCATGTGGCAGCCCATGACCTTCCGCCACGGGAGACAAACCTCTGCAGGTAGACAAGGACCCACTGGAAGGCCCTACTACCAGTGAGGACGATGTGGAAGCGAAATGCAACCAACAATTCAGCGCTATATTGAAGAGCGGCGTGAGGAGCGCCACGCTCTCGCCGGCCACGCGGGCCACGCGCGTAGCCTCAGACCCTAAGGGTTTTAGAAACCCTTAGGGTCTTGAAGCATCTCGTAATGCACCTGAGGTCCTCTCCGTTCCACCACCTGCCCGGCGGCCAGTGCCAGACGAAGCAGGGTCTGCTCCTGCCACGCACGGCCCATGGCCTGCATGCCGATGGGAAGTCCGGCGTCGTTGTAGCCAGCCGGGAAGGAAATGGCCGGCTGTCCGGTCATGTTCGCGGGCGTTGTGAAACGCATGATTTCGACGAGTGTGCTCAGATCGGACTCGCCGTCCGGCAGAGCGCCCTGTGGAATGGCAGGTGCAGGCAGCGCCGTGGTTGGCGTGATGATCACGTCTACCTGCTCCAAGGCACGATTGAAATTGCGAATCATCCCTGTGCGCACGCGCTGGCACTTGATGTAGTCGCGGGCGGTGAACTCCCGCGCCAGCGCCAGGTTTAGCCGCACGTCTAGACCGTGCTCGTGGTGATGCTCGGCGTAGGTGTGGGCCAGCGCCGCGCTCATCTCCGCCGCGATCGTGATTGTATGCGCTACCCGCGCTGCCTCCAGATCGGGGATTGCGACCTCGTGCACCTTGGCTCCCATGCGCTCAAACTCTTTCAGCAGCGCCTCGCAGGCTGACACGGTGTCAGCGCTGGCGTGACGGAACCACGGCCAGTACACCCCCAGGGTCAGGTCGCTCAGGTCCAGATCATCCCAGCCCTCCAGGGTCGGCGCCGGTTGGTGCAAGGAGTGGGGGTCTTTGGAATCGGGGCCCGCTATCACGGCGTAGGCCAGGGCTGCATCGGCAGCGGTAGCCGCCAGCGGCCCCAGGTGGGCCACGCTCCAGGCCAACGGCGCGGCTCCAAACTCGCTCACCCGACCGAAGGTGGCCTTTAGCCCTACCAGGCCACAGAATGACGATGGGATGCGGATTGAACCGCCGCCATCCGCTCCAATGGCAACCGGGCAAAGGCCCGCAGCCACTGCCGCGGCCGGACCGCTCGAACTGCCCCCAGTGTAGTGGCCGGGGTCATACGGGTTGCGCGGCGTGCCGTGGTGGGGGTTCAGGCCGGTCACCCCAATGCCAATCTCGTGCATGTTGGCCTTGCCGATCAGCAGCGCACCCGCCGCTCGCATGCGGGCCACCACAGTGGCGTCCTCTTCCGCTGGGCAAGTCCCCAGGAACGCAGTGCCCACCGTGGTCGGGTAGGGCACCATATCCACCTCGTCTTTCACCGCCACCGGCACACCGTCGAAAGCGCTCAATGCTTGTCCGTCCTTGATGCGCTTCGTGGCCGCCCTGGCTTGCTGCAGCACGTCCTCGCGATCCACAGCGATGATGGCGCGGAGAGGCGGCTCGGCAGCGTCGCTGGCTTCAATCGCTTCCAGCACCCTGTGTGCCACCTCATCCGGCGTGGTTTTGCCTTCCCGGTAGGCCCTGGAGTAGTCGTGCACCGTGGCGAAGCGGAAGCCCGGTACAGGCTTAGCAGGCGGGCCGGGCCATTCATCCTTTGGTATGCGCTCTGCCTCGGAGGCCAGCCTGCCCGTGAAAGTGATGGGTTCCAGAGTCGGTGGTTCATCGAACTCCCGCTCCCGCAGCCCGGTGATGCCGGCGTTGCGAAACAGAGTGGGAATCAGCAGCCCACGCAGCGGGCCTTCCACCAGTGCCACGAACAGACGCAGCGGCAGTCCGGACAGATACGGCAGCTTGACCGATTTGAGGTCGTATTCCACTTCTTTCGTCGTTGGGTTGTTCATTATGCCTCCTGCTTCATCTTCTTGTTTCCATTGTAACCCAAAGTCAGGCTGAGCGCAAGCCGGGCAGTGCTCAAGGTATACGTCAAGCTCGGGGACCAATGGCCATCACGGGCATTCGTCAGGTCAGGAAGGGCCCCGCACGGTCTGGTTTCTAGCGTCTGCCTGCACCTGCCTGTCCCGCCTGCCTGCCCCGGCTTCGCCGACGCCTTGTCCTGGCGACCCCGTCTGTGTCGGCACACCCGGGACAGGCAAGATAGCGCAGGCACAGGTGGAGACGCTTTTCGGGTTCAGCCATGGATTTCCAATCCACGGCCCTCAGATGCCGCTCGGTCTCTGCCTCAAATCTCGCGTGGCCCCAGTGCTCCGGAACTGGAAGATGGGCTGGCGGAACGGCCGGACACGGCAGCTCGACCAACCGACTTGACGACAAACCGTTCTTCTGTTACACTGTCCATCAGAAATGCAGAACGTCAGGAGGATCGCCATGTCCGACACAATGATGGTACGGATGGCCCAGCGGGGAGTGCTGACCCTGCCCAAGGCCCTGCGCGAGAGCTACAACCTGCGGCCCGGCGACAGCTTCACCTTGCTCGACCTGGGGGGCGTATTCGTCCTCAGCCCGCGCCGTTCGGAGATTGATTCCTTGGCCACGCGCATCACCCAGGCCCTCGCCGAACGGGACGAAACGCTCGAGACCGTGCTGCAAGCCTTGCGCGAGGAACGGGAGCGGTATGCCAGCCAGGGTTAGGGTGTTTCTCGACACCAGTGCCCTGTTCGCCGGTATTCTGTCGGCCAAGGGGGGAGCCCGCATGATCCTGAAACTGGGCGAGGCCGGAGCGATCCGGTTGCTGGTCAGTCCCCAGGTACTCGACGAGGCCGACGGTGCGCTGCGGCGCAAGGCGACTGATGCCCTGGGCCTGCTGGCCCTGCTGCTGGACCGCAGCGGCACCGGGGTCGTGCCCTCGCCCACAGCAGAAGCCGTACAGGAGAGCGAGACTCTCACCGGCCACGCGGGCGACGCACAGGTACTGGCTGCTGCCTGGGCGGTCAAGGGTGACTATTTCGTCACCCTGGACCAGAAGCACTTTCTGCACAATGTAGCTTTGAGAACAGCCGTGCCATTTCCCATCGGCACACCGGGTGACTTTCTGGCCTGTTATCGAGAAGAACAGTTCACGTAACAGAAGTTACGTGCTTGCCTTTCATAAAGGCAATTCTACGGCACCTTGTCTCGACGCCAAGGCGAGGGAGCACGCCGCCTCGCCAAAAAGAGGGCGGGACGCTTCGCAGCCCCGTCCAGGCGATGACGGCCGTTCGCCCCGCTTGACGGGGGACGCTTCGCAGCCCCGTCCAGGCGATGACGGGACGCTTCGCAGAGAACGCGGAGAGTTCTTTGATTCCCTCTGCGCCCTCCGTGTCTCTTGGCTACCGAAGGTGCCAAGACACAGCGTGCTCAGCGTCGTTCACCCCGCCCGATCGCTCATCCTCGCGTAGCATCTTCCCCGTCAGGGTGTCTCCTTTGTCTCTCGACACCTTTGTCACGTCTGACAAAGACGTGGAAGACGAGAGGTCGCCCCCCTGCGGGGCCCTTCGGCGGCGTCGCTCGCCTCAGTCTCTGTCTCAGGATCGCCAGAGACTGAGACAGAGGCGACGAACGGCGGTTGACCGGACGGGGGTAAATAACTAGAAATCCCAGTCCGGCTTGGGCTCGGGAAGGCGGAGCACCCAGTCCAGTTCCTCCAGCAGCTCCTGCGGTCCGCAGAGCTCGTCGGTCACAGCCAGGCCGGTCGCGGGGCGCACTCGGAGCCCCTAAGGTAGGAGACCGAGCCGCGGACATCCTCGCCTTTTTCTGGCCCCTCCGGCTACAGGACGCAGTGTATCTCTACCGAATCTCACCCAAAACCTCACCGGTTTTTTACCGATGTTTCCTTTGCTTTGTGATATGAGTATGAGTTGAGAATTATAATGACATAGAGAAATGTCCACATTGGGAGGAACCAGTCAGAGGGGCAACGTTGTTAAGAGGTGCGTACCCACTGCGCTTACGGGTGCAATCGCAAAGGCGTAAGTATGGACGACGGATACCCTTGGCATATCTTTGTCGTAGAAGGTCTATTCGACGACGCCGTAGAGGACAGCAACTCTCGGTGGAAATTGAAAGGAGTAGGAAAAGCAATCTGAGATGAGTGAAATGGAGACCGAAGAAGGCGTTGGAGATAAGCCTCCCCCCTCTAGCCACAGTCGTCCTCCGATTTGGCAGAGCGTAGGGCAGGCAGAATGGAACGACTGGCGGTGGCAACTGCGCCACCGCCTTACTACTCTGGAGGAATTGCGGCAGCTACTGCAACTCACTCCTGATGAAGAACAAGGCATCCTGGCTACCAACAGGATGTGCATGGCTATCACCCCCTATTTTGCCTCCTTGATGGACCCCAGGAATCCAAACTGCCCCCTGCGGCGTCAGGTGGTACCCACCGTTCACGAGCTGGAGAAATCGCCCTATGATCTGGCCGACCCTCTGAATGAGGATGCGCAATCCCCTGTGCCCGGCTTGGTACACCGTTACCCCGACCGGGTCCTCCTGGTAGTGACCGATCAATGTGCCAGCTATTGTCGTCACTGCACCCGCCGCCGCTTGGTGGGGGCGACGCTCTGGCAGATGAACCGCGCCCAGGTAGATCGGGCCCTGGCCTACATCGCCCGGACTCCCGCTGTGCGCGATGTCATCATCTCCGGCGGCGATCCGCTTCTCCTGCCAGAGAATGACCTGGAGTATATCCTGCGTTGCCTGCGCACCATCCCTCACGTGGAAATCGTGCGCATTGACACGCGAACGCCGGTGTATCTGCCTCAGCGCATCACCCCGGAGCTGACGGCCATGTTGCGGCGCTATCACCCGCTGTACATCAACATCCACTTCGACCACCCCAAGGAGATCACTGTGGAGACCGAGCGGGCTTGCGGGCTTTTAGCTGACGCTGGCATACCTCTGGCCAGCCAAACAGTCCTCCTGGCCGGCATCAACGATTGTCCCAACGTCATGAAGGCCTTGATGCACAGACTTCTTCAGATTCGGGTGCGGCCCTACTACATCTTCCAATGCGACCTCTCCGAGGGGATAGGTCACTTCCGCACCCCAGTCAGCACGGGCATAGCCATCATCGAGGCCCTGCGGGGCCACACCAGCGGCCTCGCCGTGCCGACTTTTGTCATAGATGCCCCTGGCGGTGGTGGCAAGGTGCCCATAGGCCCTCAGTATCTCGTCTCTCAATCGGCTGAGAGGGTAGTCCTTCGCAACTACGAAGGAGCCCTCGCCACTTATCCCCAACCGGCGGCGTACACCGGCCATAGGCCTGAGGAGTGTCCCTACTGCCGTGCTGCCGCAGCCAGAGGCGGGGGAGAGGGGGTGGCTGAGCTCCTGGCTGGCCAGGCACCGGAGACCGAGGGGCTGGAAGCGGCTGAGAGCGGGATGCTATTGGCAGGCCCCTGCCTGCTACGCTTGAGGAGGTATGAGTAGATGCGGCTTAGGGTAGCGCTTCTATTCAATTTGCGCTCTAATGCCCCAAAAATCCCCGGGGCGCCCGCCGACATCTGGGCCGATCTGGATTCCGAGCAGACGGTGGAAGCCCTGGCCCAAGCACTGCGGCAGGGCGGCCATGAAGTCATCCCCCTGGAGGGGGATATTGAGCTATACGATACGCTGCGGGAGATCCGGCCAGACATCGCTTTCAACATCTGCGAGGGTCACCAAGGCGACAGTCGCGAGGCCCAGGTTCCCGCCATCCTGGAGATGCTGGGCATTCCCTACACCGGGTCCAAAGTGCTGACCCTGGCCTTGACCCTGGACAAGGCGATGTGCAAGCGTGTGCTCGTCGCCGAAGGGCTGCCCACCCCGCCCTTCCAGGTTTTCGCTCGCCCCGATGAGCCTCTGGATGCAAACCTGTGCTTCCCCCTCTTCGTTAAGCCAACCCGAGAAGGGACGGGGATGGGTATCACACGCGATTCCATCGTACACGATGAAGATGCTTTGAGGCAGCAGGTAGCGAGGATCGTCGCCACCTACCACCAGCCGGCCCTGGTGGAAGGGTTCGTGGATGGCCGCGAGTTTACGGTGGGGATGTTGGGCAATGAGGAGTTGCACGTTCTCCCCATCCTGGAGGTGGACTTTAGCCCTTGCCCGCCGGAGGAGGCGGGAATCTACACCCTGCGGGTCAAGACAGAGCTGTACGATTTGCCCCGTTACCTCTGCCCGGCACCATTGGAGGAGGCTGTAGCCAGGGAATTGCGCGACCTGGCCGTGGCTGCCTTCCGGGTCACAAGCTGTTTGGATATGGCCCGCGTTGACTTTCGCCTCGACCGCCAGGGGCGACCTTGGATCTTGGAACTCAACCCCCTGCCGGGCCTGACCCCAGGGATAAGCGACTTGGTGATGATCGCCGAGGCCGATGGCATGAACCATACCGAGCTGGTCAACGCCATCTTGAACGAGGCACTCTCCCGCTATGGGTTGCGGTGAGGCCGAAGGGGCGATTCAGTTGAAGATTCTGGTCCTTTTCAACGTTGTGGACGAGTTGGCCAAGGGCGAACCCAAGGACCTCCTGGCCGAGCAGGAGGTGCTGCACGTCACCGAGATGATAGGAGCGGCCCTGAGCTCCGCTGGGGACGAGGTGATCCCGCTCCCTATCAGAGATGATACCCAAGCGATAATGGGGGCCTTCACCTCCGTCGAACGCCAGGCGACCCAGCTCCCTGTCAGGGACCAGATATCTGGCGCCCTTCGGGGGCACGACCCCAACGAGTGCTTGATCTTCAACCTCTGCGAGAGCCTCCAAGGCAAAGCCTTCCTCGAGGCCTACGTCCCTACAGTCCTAGAGGCCATGGGGTTCCGCTACACCGGCTCCAATGGACGGACCCTCGCTACGTGCCTGAACAAGGCCAGGACCAAGGAGATCCTCATCGCCCACCACATCCCCACGGCTCCCTTTCAGATCTTCAAGTCTCCCGACCAGGAGTGCGGGCTAAGCTTTCCGGCCATAGTCAAGCCCTTGGCTGAGGATGCCAGCCTGGGCATCTCGCGGGAGTCGGTGGTGCTCTTCCCAGAGGAATTGCGGCGGCGGGTGGGCTACATCCTGCGAAAATACCGCCAGCCGGCCCTGGTGGAGGAGTTCATCGGGGGGCGGGAATTCAATGTGGCCATCTGGGGGAACGGCAAACCGCAGATGCTGTCCCTCTCGGAGATAGACTATAGCCAGATCCCCAATCCCTTGCACCGCATCTTGTCCTACGAGGCCAAGTGGATAAGGGATTCCGGAGAATACCGTCAGACCCCTCCTGTCTGCCCAGCCGAGGTGGACAGGAATCTGCGAGGGAGAATCGAGGAGGTGGCTTTAGAAGCTTACCAGGCCCTTGGGTGCTGGGATTACGCGCGAGTGGATATCCGTATGAGGGATGGCATCCCCCTTGTCCTGGAGGTGAACCCCAACCCCGATCTTTCCCCGGATGCTGGCTTCGCCAGGGCGTCTGCTGCCGCTGGCTTCTCCTACTCTGAGATGGCCCATTGCATCGTTAAGCTCGCCACGCTGAGGAATGGTTTGCGATGATCAGACTTACCGAGGAGGATGATCTCTCGGAAGTACTTTCCCTGGCAGCGGATTTCTTCAGGGAGTTGGAAATCGCCTGTATCCAGGAGCTATTGGAGACCTATCTCTACAAGCCAGGGCAAAAGGACTACGTTTTTCTCTCCTGTGAAGATGGTGGCCGGATGATCGCCTTCGTCTGCTATGGCCCTACCCCACTGACCGAAGCCACCTTCAGCCTTTACTGGATATGCACGGGCGGGAGTTACCAACGCCACAGCGTGGGCAGCGCCCTCCTGGCCGACGTGGAGACCAGAATCGCCCGGCAAGGTGCTCGGCTGCTCCTAGTGGAGACCTCATCTACGGCCGATTACGCGCCAGCGCGACGCTTCTACTCTCGACATGGCTTCAAACAGTTGGCTGTCATCCCTGATTTCTACGCCATGGGCGACGATCTGATAACGTACGGCAAACGGTGCCCTGGTGTTAGGGGCAAGGCTGCCCATGCCTGATCATCAGCGGCCTTGTCCTACAACTGTTCTCTGATATGCGCTGCCGAATCTCCCACCTTAAGGTCAAGCGAGAGACGAGGCCCATCGTCTTTTCCTTCCCCTGTTCCAGCCAGCCAATCTCAAGCTACATGCGCTGGACAGCCTTCTTGTCTCTCTTGGGGTCGTAGTTGCGGTACTCCATTCTCACTTCCTATCAAGGTTCTCAATCGGCACCGCCTCCACCGGGTCAGCGAGCTCGAAGCTAAAGACTTGTGAGTAGAAGTAGAGCTCGGCTTCGAGAGCCCGCTTGATGCTCTCAGCTCGGCGGAAGCCATGCTGCTCGCCCTCGAACGGGATGTAGGCGACGGGCACCCCCTTTGCCTGCAGCGCCTCGACCATCAGCTCCGCCTGACTGGGCGGAACGACCTTGTCCTCCAGCCCCTGGAAGAGGATCACCGGACATGAGAGGCGATCGGCAAAGTGAATCGGCGAACGTTCCTGATAGAGATCGCGCCGCTCTGGATAGGGACCGACCAAGCGATCCAGGTAGCGCGACTCGAACTTGTGAGTATCCTTGGTCAACGCTTCCAAATCGCCGACTCCAAAGTAGCTCGCGCCGGCCTGGAAGATGTCGCGGAAGGTGAGCGCGCAGAGCGTCGTGTAGCCGCCCGCGCTGCCGCCACGGATAGCGAGCCGTTTGCCATCAACCTCGCCGCGCTGCACAAGGTAGCGTGTGGCATTCACGCAGTCGTCAACGTCAACGATACCCCACTGGTCGTTGAGCCGCTGCCGGTATGCGCGGCCATAGCCGGTGCTCCCCCCATAGTTCACATCGAGCACGGCGATGCCGCGGCTGGTCCAGTACTGTATCTCCCACGCAAGTGTGGTCGAGGTGGCCGCGGTTGGCCCACCGTGGCTCCTGACCAGCAGCGGAGGCCGCTCGCCTGGTGGAGCGATGTAGTCACAGTTTTGCGGCGCATAGAAGAAGGCGTGCGCCGTCAGCCCGTTCTCTGTCGGGAACTCTATCGCTTGGGGAATTGAGATGTGCCCGGCGTCAATCGCTACATCGCTAGAGCGGCGCAGTACCTCGAATTGCCCTGTGTTCAGATCCAGGCGGACGATGGACACTGATTCTGTCGGCGATCCGGCACCAAACACAACGCGCCCAGGTGCTGCACGCAGTCCCCCTATCTCAGTATATGGGGTCTCGATAAGTTCGAGCTTGCCCGTCTCCGTATCCAGGCGCGCCAAGTGCCACGTTCCCCGCTGGGTATAGGTGCAGATGATGCAATCGGCAGCCTCGAAGGCATAGCTGGACATGCCAAAGACCCACTGCGGCGTTCCGAACTCGGCCGCCATCTCGCACAGCGGCTCGATGCGCCCATCACGCCAACGATACAGGTTCCACCAGCCAGTCCGGTCAGAGACAAAGTACAGCACCCCGTCCGGCGACCACTCTGGCTGAAATATGGATTCATCAACGCCGCCTGCCACTCGCTCGCTTGGACCCAGTGAGCCATCTGCCTTTAGCTCGCCGACCCACAGCTCAGTTCCATCCCAGGGCATGCTCGGATGGTTCCAGGTGAGCCACGCCAGGCGAGACCCATCGGGACTGAGGCGCGGCGACGAGTAGAAGTCGTTGCCAGAGACAAGCACCTGGCCGCCACCGTCAAACTTGAGGCTCACCAGAGTGTTCACCGCCTCGCGCCCGGCAGCAGTGTGATCCTCGCGCACGCAGATTATGCGGCCCCGGCGGCGGTCAATCACGCCATCGGCGTAGCGGAGAGCCTCTTCGGGCGTGATCGCCTGCGGCTGGGCGCCGCGTTCCTGGCAGTAGAGGCGCTGATCGCGAAAGTTCGAGAAGTACACCGTGCCGTCCATCACGACGAAGGCACCACCCCCGTACTCGTGGACGCGCGTCCGCGCGTTGAACGGTGAGGGCGTCACGTCGGTCGTTCGCCCGTCGGGCGTCCGCCGCACAATGACGTTCCGTCCGCCCTCCGCTGGGCGCATCTCAATCCAGTAGACGTCCTCGCCATCAAGCGCGATCTGCCCAAAGCGAATGGTGCCAGAGGCGATCATGTTCGGCGTAATCGGTGATTTCCAAGAGCCATACGGTGCTGCTTGTGGTTTTGTCATCGTGTTCCTCCTATCCGGAATGGGCACTGGATGCATCGAATCTGCAAAGGGCCATTGGTGAGTCGAGATTATAACACGGCGCATAACTGACCGCAAGTTGAGCATACGGATATTCAGCGGCAAGGTAATCCGTGCTTCGGCTACTTCCAGAATGACTGAAAAGAACGATCCGCTCCTCGCGAGGAGCGGACCTTTTCTAGTGAGCCGCACAGGACTCGAACCTGTAACCCGCTGATTAAGAGCCTCGCC